>JAJVII010000057.1 GCA_022072085.1 Phycisphaerae bacterium | reverse complement strand
GCTCTTCCGATCTCGCCCGGGCGGCGGCGCCGCCGACGTCCTGGCCGTCGCGGTAGCCCGTCGGCCGATCGCCCGCCGGCCCGACGCGGACCCAGTGCATCCGCGGCGGGCGCGTGCCGCCGACGTCGATGACGTATCGCAGGTCGTCGCCGGCGACGCGCTGGCGGTGCTGCCGCTGGACCCAGGCCCCGTCGCGATACTCGCTCCAGCAGTAGGTCACGTCGTAGGGCATGAAGGGCCCGTCGGGGGGGTAGCGCGTCTCGGCCACCACCTCGACCAGGCCCGCGCCGCCGGAGTCGAAGGAGTACGCCATCAGCGCTTCGCGGCAGCCGGCCGGCACGTCGCCGACGGTGACGTCGTAGCGATGGTCAGCCGGCCAGCCGCCGAAGATTTCGTGTTTCACCTGGCGCCAGCTCTTGCCGCCGTCGAAGGAGACCTTCATGAAGAATTCCGCGCCGCTCTCGGGGATGAGCACGGTGGCGGCCATCCGCAGCGAGGCGATCGGGCGCGGCGCCCGGGCGGCCAGCATCAGGCGGGCCGGGCCGGTCGATCGCAGCGACGGCTCGCCGTCGTGCGGGTTGACCAGCGACTGGAAGCCCTCCATGCTGACGACCTCGGCGGCGGCCAGGCCCCCGGCCAGCCGCGGGTTGAAGACCTCGCTCTGGTAGTGCCCGTCGCTGACGGCGGCGATGTGGTTGGCGCCCAGACGCAGCGCCGGCAGCGTCCGCGGATTCACCTGGGTGACGGTCTCCAGTTGCAGCCCGGTCAGCCGGTCGCCGCCGCAGAGGTCCACGCGCAGCAGGTAGTCCAGCCGCCCGGCGATCGGCTGGGCGATCGCGCCGACCCGGCCGGCGCGGACGCTGGGCTCGGTTCGCACCGCCATCCATGACAGGCCGTGGTTGCCGGACGCCGAGACCTGGAGCCTGCCGAACCCCTGCAACGCGAGGGCCGCCGACGTGACCGCGTTGGCCGCTGCGACGCGGAAGACGACCCACGCCGGCTGGCTGGGCAGCGTGGCGCAGACGCCGTGGGGTCCGACGGTGACGTTGCGGGTCTGGAAGTAGACGCCCGGGTCCGACAGGTCCGGCGACCAGGACCAGCGCCCGTTGGAGCGGCTGTTGCGCAGGACCGTGCCGTCGGCGGCCGGGTCCTTGCCGTCGCCGAAGGGGCGGCAGTAGAGCGGGCCGGTCCCCAGCGGCTGCCAGTAGCGGGTGTAGCTTTCGCCCGGCCGGATGCCCAGGACGTAGCGATGTCCGGCGTGGGCCGTGCCGAACGCCAGCCGCGGGCGGACACGCTGCGGATCGGGGTACCAGTCGCGGGCGACGTCGAGGATCGACCAGGAGCTGGGCCCCATCAGCACGCGCCCGCGCGGGCTGGAGGAGGCGGCGCAGTGGTCGAAGACGTAATACTCGCCGGGCTTGAGGTCCTTCACGTTGCCGTGAATCCGCGAGCCGGCCAGGTCGGCCGCCGACGCGACCGTGCCATCGGACTTGAGGTAGTACTGGCAGAAGTCGTTGTCGAAGAGGTGCCAGGCGTCGTCGTAGTAGACCTCGCTGACGACGTGGCCGGGCAGGTCGACACAGCGGCCCTTCAGTCCGCGGGCTTCCCACAGTGAGACGTTGGCCTGCGAGATCATCGAGCAGTAGAAGACGCCGTAGCTGTTGAAGAAGAGCACCGGGTCGAGCACGGGCCGGCTGTCCTCGGGGGCGAACGGGCCGACGCGGCGGCAGCGGTGCATCCAGCGGAACTGGGCGGTCGCCTTCTCCTGTTCGGTCGGCCAGCCCGACAGCGCGGAGTGGACGAAATTCTTCCGGCTGCTGAAGTCCGGCACGCTGTCGCTCAGGACGCGCAGGTTGAACGCCCCGCCGGTCGGCCTGACGCCGGCGGCCGAACCCGACGGCGCGGAAGGCGACGAGGCGCAGCCGGCGAGCATCATGCCCGCGACGACGACTGGAACGATGAGTTTGAGCATGGCCTGTTCTCCGCGGCAGGACGTGGCTTGCGATGTCGAGCCGAGCCTAATCCAACGCCGGCCCTTTGCCAACAGGCAAGATTCGCGGCCGCGTTGTGATCGCCGCCTGCCCCCGCTATAATCCCGCTCCGACTCGACACGCGCACCCGGGCGCCGCGACGGCGCCGCAACGGAACCGGCCGCCATGAAGATTTCATTCTGCATCAACGTATTCCGAAACGACGAGTTGATCCCCGCCTGCTACCGGCTGGCCGAGCTGGGCTACGACGGCGTCGAAATCTGGCAGCGCCAGGTCGAGCAGAACCGCTGGCCGATGCTGCGGGCGGCGGTCGCCGACGCGGGCCTGAGCGTCGCCCAGCTCTGCCCCTACTTCGACCTCGTGCACGGGCCCGCGGGCGTCGAGGCGTCGGTGAAGCTGGCTCGTGAGTACGTCAACCTCGCCCGCGAATGCCCGCACGCCCCGCCGCTGGTGCGCGTCTTTACCGGGCCGATCAGCGGCGGCGGCCTGGTGCCGTCGGCCGACTGCCCGCCTCGGACCTGGGCCGAAGCGGTCGAGGGCATGCGGCGGATATGCGAAGTGGGCGCGCCGCACGGCGTGCGGTTCGCGCTGGAGACTCACCGCGGCACGCTGGTCGACCGCAGCGACGCGATCGTGAAATTCATCGCCGAGGTCGGCTGCGAAAATCTCGGCGCCAATCTCCAGGTGCCGCTGGAGGGCGAGGAGGACGTAGTCGCCTCGGCCCGAAAGGTCGGCCCGCACGTCATCCACCTGCACGCCAACAACGCCGGCGCCGACGGACGGGCGACGTTCCTCGGCCGCGGCACGCGCTACGACTTCGAGGCCTTCCTGCGGGCCGTCCGCGCGTCCGGTCCGTTCGACGGGTATGTCTCGGTCGAGCACGCCTACCATCACCCCGTCTGGCAGACCGCGGTCGTCGAGGCCGAGTATCTCCGCGGCCTGCTGGCGAAGCTGGAGCACTGAACCGGCCGACCGGCCGGGAGCGAACCTGCCATGATCCCGCGAAACGAACTGACCGACCGCAACCTTCGGATGCTGTTGCTGACCGAGGGGCAACTCGACCTGTTCCGGGCCAAGACGGCCGTCTCGGTCGTCCGCTACCGCCGCGACAACGTCGTCGCGCTGATTGACAGCGTGGCCGCGGGCGGCACCTGCGGGACGGCCGTCGGCGTCGGTGGCGACCTGCCCATCCTGGCGACGGTCGAGGAGGCGATGAAGCTCTCGCCGCGGCCGACGGCGCTGGCGATCGGCATCGCTCCGCCGGGCGGCGGGCTGCCGCCGGCGATGAGGCGGCATATCGCGGCGGCGCTGCGGGCCGGGCTGCACGTCATCAGCGGGCTGCACACGCCGCTGGCGTCCGACGCGGAACTGGCCGACCTGTCGGCGCGCCACGGCGGGAAGATATACGATGTCCGCCAGATCACGCAGGAGCTTCCCATCGGCCGCGGGCGGGCCGCGGATTTCCGCGTTCACCCCGTGCTGACGGTCGGCACCGACTGCAACGCGGGCAAGATGGTCACGTCGATCGAGCTGAGCGCGGAGATGAACCGGCGCGGGCGGCGCTCGGCGTTCGTGCCGACGGGCCAGACGGGCATCATGATCGCCGGCTGGGGGCTGGCGATTGACCGGACGATCTGCGACTTCACCGCCGGGGCGTCGGAGTGGCTGGTCGAGCAGGTCGCCGACCACGATTTCGCGTTCGTCGAGGGGCAGGGGTCGCTGGACCACACCGGCTACGCCGCGGTGACGCTGGGGCAGATTCACGGCTCGATGCCCGACTGGATGGTGCTTTGCCACGTGCCCGGCCGCGATGTGCACATGAGTTCGCCCGTGCCGATCAAATCGCTGGGCGAGATGATCGAGATCGTCGAGACGGCGGCCCGCTGGGTTCGGCCGGACTACCAGGCCCGCGTCGTCGCCGTCGCGCTGAACACGCACCGGATGGACGCCGCATCGGCCCGCGCCGCCATTGACGCCGCTGCGGACGAGACCGGCCTGCCGGCGTTCGATCCCATCCGCACCGGCTGCGGGCCGATTGTTGACCGGCTGATTGCATTGGCCGACGCCTGGAAATGACCGCTCCCTTGGACGCCGGCGGCCCGGGCCGTATACTGGGCGTGCGGTCGTAGTCTTGGGTTCAGCTTCAACCTGTCGCGCACACCGGAGCAACCGATGAGCACCAGCGAAAATCTCAAGGAAGCGTTCGCCGGCGAGAGCCAGGCCAACCGCAAGTATCTCGCCTTCGCCAAGCAGGCCGAGGCCGACGGGTTCCCCAACGTCGCCCGGCTGTTCCGCGCCGCCGCCGAGGCCGAGACCATCCACGCCCTGGGCCACCTGCGGGCGATGGAGGGCGTGGGCACGACCGCCGACAACCTCCAGGCCGCCGTCGACGGCGAGACCTACGAGTTCACGACCATGTATCCGCCGATGCTGGCCGAGGCGAAGAAGGACGGCCACAAGGCCGGGCGCATGTTCGACCTGGCGATGAAAGCCGAAGCCGTCCACGCCGGTCTCTACAAAAAGGCCCTGGAATTCGTCCGCGGCGGCGCGGACCTGGACGAAACCAACGTCTACCTCTGCCCGATCTGCGGGCACATCGAGTTCGGCGCCCCGCCGTCGGCCTGCCCGATCTGCGGCGCCCGCGCCGACAAGTTCGTAAAGGTCTGATCGCATGAAGCTCCGCTATCGGCGCGTGACGCTGCCGCTGCTGCACCCGTTCACCATCGCCACCGGAACCAGTACCGAGCGCAACGATGTGCTGGTCGCGGTCGAGCATGGCGGAGTCGTCGGCTGCGGCGAGGCCGCCCCGTCGCGCGGCTACGGCCAGTCAGCCGACTCGGTCGTCGAGGCGCTGCCGCGGCTGGCGGCGGCGCTGGGCGACGACCCCTTCGCATTCGAAGTCAACGCCGACCGACTGCTGGCGGCGGCCCGTGGGCAATACGCCGCGGTGGCTGCGATCGACGGTGCCCTGCACGACCTGGCCGGCAGGCTGGCGGGCCTGCCGACGTGGCGGCGGCTGGGCGTCTCGCCCGGGCGGATGCCCGTCACCAGCTTCACCATCGGCATCGACGAGATCGGCGTGATCGAGCGGAAGGTGGCTGAGGCAGCCGCCTGGCCGCTGCTCAAGATCAAACTGGGCACGCCCGACGACGAGCGGATCATCCAGGCCGTGCGCCGCTGCACCGACGCACCGCTGCGCGTGGACGCGAACATGGGCTGGGACCTGGAGCGGGCCCGGCAGATGTGCCGGTTCCTGGCCGACCACAACGTGGAGATGGTCGAGCAGCCGCTGCCGCGCGGGCAGGAAGACCAGTTGGCCGATCTGCACGCCGACTCGCCGCTGCCGATCTACGTGGACGAGAGCTGCCACCACGCGGCCGACGTCGTCCGGCTGGCCGGCTGCGTGGACGGCGTGAACCTCAAACTGAGCAAGGCCGGCGGCGTGACGGCCGGCCTGCGGTTCATCCACGCCGCCCGGGCCGCCGGGCTGAAGGTGATGATCGGCTGCATGGTGCAGTCCTCGGTGGGCATCGCCGCCGGGGCCCAGCTCGCTCCGCTGTGCGACCTGGCGGACCTGGACGGACACGTGTTGCTGGCACGCGACGCGGCGACAGGCCTGGACTGCCGCGACGGCCGACTGCTGTTGACCGACGCCCCGGGTCAGGGCGTCACGCTCCGCGACGACCTGGCCGACCCGTCAGGGTGGACGGTCGTCCAATAGCTGCCGAAAGGCGGGGCCGCCGCGGTATAATCAGGAGGAGCGAGGCAGGCGCGTATGGTGAGCTTGAAGGACATCAAGGCCATCGGCAGGCGGATCGCTCGTGAGTATTCGCCCGAGCGGATCATCCTCTTCGGGTCCTATGCGAGCGGTGGCGCGAACGCCGACAGCGACGTGGACCTGCTGGTGGTCATGCCCTTCAAGGGGCATCCGGTCGACAAGGCCGTCGAGATGCGATTGAAGGTCCGCCCGCCGTTCCCGACGGACCTGCTGGTTCGCACTCCCCAAGCCGTTCGGCGTCGAATCGCCATCGGCGATCCCTTCATCCGCAACATCGTCAAGCACGGGAAGGTGCTGTATGAAGCGGATCGTCTCTGAGTGGGTGGCCAAGGCTGAGGGGGACTTCGCGACCATGCGGCGCGAGATTCGCGCACGGAAGGACCCCAACCCTGACAGCGCGTGCTTTCATGCCCAGCAATGCGCGGAGAAGTATCTGAAGGCCCTTCTCCTTCGGGCCGGTATTCCGTTTTCGAGAACGCATGATCTGGTCAACCTTCTGGAACCGCTGCTTCCTGATACGCCGGCCTTGACCGGGTCCCGCGTAGACTTGGCATATCTGAGCCAGTTCGCCGTTGCCTTCCGGTATCCGGGTGAGTCCGCCACGAGGGAGGCCGCCCTTGACGCCGGACGACGCTGCCAACGATTCCGTCAAGCCATCCGCGAAGAACTGGGACTGGTGGACGACTGAGCCTCTGGGCATCGGCCCGCATGTCCTTTCCCATCGCGCGGGACATCCCTTATGATGGCCGCATGGCTGCCTACCTGAGCACGCTGTTCGACCTCTGCCTGCCGCTGGACCCCGGCGACGCGGCGGCTGTGGAAGGCCAACTCCGGGCCGTGCCCGACAAGCCCGCGGTCTACCTGCTGGCGACCGAGGATGACCGCCCGGTGCTGCTGGCGTCGGGGCTGGCCGTGCGGTCGATCCTGCGGCGGCGGCTCGGCGAGCCGATCACGGAAGATGCGGGGGGCGGTGATCGGGGGGCGGGGGTCGGCGGGGAAAAGCAGGGGGTGCATGACGCCCGGCTGCGGCGGTCCAGGCGGGCGGACCTTCGGCCGATCGTCCGCCGACTGCACCTCAAGGCCACTTACTCCGCCTTCGAGAACGACCTGTGGTATCTCTGGATCGCCCGGGCGCTCTACCCCCAAAGCTATCACGGGCTGATCCGGCCGCGATACTGCTGGATGGTCCACGCCGACCCGGCGGAGCCGTTCCCGCGGATCGCGATGACCGCGCGGTTCGACCCGGCGGCGGGTCGGCGGGTCGGGCCGCTGCCCGACAAGCACGCGGCCAACCGGCTGTGCGATTTGCTCGTGGACCTGTTCGACCTCTGCCGCTACCCGCACATCCTCGCCCAGGCGCCGGGCGGGACGGCCTGCGCCTACAAGGAGATGGGCCGATGCCCCGCGCCCTGCGACGGCAGCGAACCGATGGCCGGCTACCGCCGCCGCGTAGCCGAGGCGATGGCCTTCGCCGCCGACGCGGCTGAGCGGGCTCGCTGGCAGGGGGGGCGGGCGGCGGCGATGGCGGCGGCGTCGGCGGCGCTGGACTTCGAGTTGGCGGCCCGCATCAAGGCCCACCTGGCCCGCGGCCGGGAGTTTGACTCGCCCAAGCACCGCTGGCTCTCCGACGCCGAGGCGCTGGACTTCCTCATCGTCCAGCCGGGCCACAAGAAGCCCGAGCTGCGGACGTTCCGGGCGCTGGCTGGGCGGCTGCGCGAGGGGCCGCGGCTGCTGCGCAGCGCCCCGGCCCGCGGGCTGGCGGCGTGGTCGCGGCTTGTCGCTCCGCCGCCCGACGCGGCGGCTCGCGCGGACGAGGCCGGTCTGCTGGCTGACTACCTGTTTAAGTTCAAGAGCGAAGAGGACCGCGGCCTGTTCCTTCGCTACCAGGGGCAATCGACGGCGGAACTGGCGGCGGCGGTGGCTGAGGCGTTTCCGCCGACGCGGCGCAGCCGAAAGGCCGATCCGTTGCAGACCGGGCCCGCTGATTCGCCGCCGGCGTGATAGAATCATGCAGCCGCGGCCGGCCGCGGTCGAAGCGATCCATCTGTCGAAGGGAGTTCGGTCGTGAGGCGAGTGTTGCTGCTGGGCATCGTGCTGACGCTGGGGGCGCTGGGGACCGGCTGCGACGGCAAGGCCGTCAGTCCGGGACAGGCGGCGTCGCTGCCCTACGTCATCGTCGAGGTGCAGGAGATCGAGGCCCTCGCGACGCCCGGGCCGGTGACCGTCGATCCGATCGGCAGCGACCTGGGCGACCGCGTCTCGCCGGAATGGCTGAGCAAGCTGACGCAGTACGCCCGCAGCCAGGCGGAGTCGGCCGGCGAACTGGCCGGCGGCAAGCGGCCGCTGCGGCTGGTCGGCAGCGTCGTGCACCTGGAGACTGTGACAACCGCCGGCCAACTGCTGGGCGCCGTCAGCGAAGCCATCGTGCGGTTCCGCTGCTACGACGGCGTGCGGCTGGTCGGCGAGGCCAACATCGTCGGCCGAACGCCCAGCAACTCCGAGAACGTCGTGCCCGAGTTGAGCGATGCAGTCGGGCAGGGCCTGGTCGCGTGGATTCGCACGTCGGGCAAACGCTGGGAGGCCGCCCAGCCCGCAGCCGAGACCCCGCCCCCGCCTTCAGCCCCCTGAGTCGCCGGTCCCCGGTCCCCTCAAGAAGAAAACGCCCGATTACCGATAACTCCAAAGTCGGGTCGCCGGCCCCGGCGGCCTACTATCGCCATTCCCCCGGCGCGACCGGGGGTGGAGTTTCGTATGACCTGTCCGTTCCTGGATTCAGCCGACAGTCGTTGTGCCCAGCGGCTGAGCCTGAACAATCTCAAGCAGGCGTTTCAATACTGCTTCGGTCGGCATCACGCCTGCCCGCTTCACACGCAGTTGCTGGCTGAGCGTGTGATCGAGCGGCAACAATCGTCGCATCTGCCGGTGCTTCCGGCGGCGGTCCTCAAGGCCGGCTGATCGGGGCAATGGGCGAATGGCCAGGCTGACGCCGCATCCCGCCGGCGCCCGGGGAGCATTCTCGGACCCTCGCATGATCGACGCCGTCGCTCATTCCAGCCCGGGCGCCTCCGAGTCCGACCGCCGCGCGGCCCGCTGGCTGGCCGACTTCCTGGACTACTTGCTGGTCGAGGCCGCACTGGCCGACAACACCGTCGTCGCCTATCGCCGCGACCTGACGCGGTTCCTGGCCCACCTCAGCCTGTCCGGCCGGGCGCTGGACGCCCTCACGCCGCTGGACGTGCAGAACCATCTGCGGCAGCTCAAGACCGACGGGCTGGCGATCAGCTCGATCAGCCGGGCGCTGGTCGCGGTGAAGATGTTCCTGCGCTACCTCGTGCTGGAAGGCCGCGTGAAGCGCGACATCACCGACGCCCTGGACAGCCCGCGCCGCTGGCAACGGCTGCCGCACGTGCTCAGCCGCGAGCAGACCGTGTCGCTGCTGGGCGGGCTGGACGGCGAGGACCCGCTCTACCTGCGCGACCGGGCCCTGCTGGAGCTGCTCTACGCCTCGGGCCTGCGGGCCAGCGAGGCTGCGACCGTCGGCGTCGGCGACGTGAACCTGCGGATCGGCTACCTCCGCTGCCTGGGCAAAGGGAGCAAGGAACGCGTCGTGCCGGTCGGTCGGCCGGCCATCGCCGCGGCGCAGGAGTATCTGGAGCAGCTTCGGCCGAAGCTGGCGGAACTGGCTGCCCCCGGCCAGCCCAGCGACGTGCTCTTCCTCTCGACGCGCGGCCGCCCGCTCGACCGCACCGCCGTATGGCGGATCGTCAAACGGGCCGCCCGCAACTCCGGCCTGAGCGGACGGATCAGCCCGCACACGCTGCGGCACTGCTTCGCGACGCACCTGCTGGCCGGCGGCGCGGACCTGCGGGCGGTGCAGGAAATGCTCGGCCACGTGGACGTTGCCACGACGCAAATCTACACCCACGTCGACAGCGACCGGCTCAAGTCAATCCACCGCAAGTTTCACCCGCGGCCATAGGGGAGGTCGGCGGGCGAGGCGGGGGCTTCGTCTCTGCCGCGCTCCCTGACGGTAGCGGCAAAACGCTGATTGAAACCATCAAGAGAAATCCTCATTAACCACCGAGGCTCAGAGGCACAGAGAGGCCGAGAAGAGAAGGAATGCCGTCCTGATTCCTCACGCTTTCGGTCTCATCCTCTCGGTGTCTCTGTGCCTCTGTGGTGAATATTTCCTATACAGGATGCAGTAAACGACAGACTTGCTGCGCGTCAATCGTTCGTGCTATCGGGGACTCGCTGGATGCGTGGGTCGGCGAAGATGTCGCTCTCGTCGCGGCTGGTGCTGGAGAACTCGCTGACCACCGCGCCGCGGTCGCCGGCGGCGAACCAGTGCGGCGTGTCCGGCGGGATGGTGTACTGGTCGCCGGGGTTCAGCTCGATCTCGTGGAAGACGGTGTAGTGCGGCTCGCTGCCGGGCGGCGGGGCACAGGCGGGATTGGCCGCCGGCCGGCCGGGGACGTAGAGCCACACGCGGCCCCACCGGCAGCGGAAGGTCTCCATCTTACCGGCCCCGCCGGCGACCGACGGGTGGCGGTGCTGCGGGCAGGTCTGGCGCGGGAAGAGCACGAGTTCCTTCGCGCAGTAGCGGTCCGTGTTCACGTAGGTCACGATCTCCAGCCCGGTGCGTTCCAGGTCGCCCAGGCCGAAGTCGGCCACCTCGATCGTCTCCCGCTCCTGCGGCGTCAGGGCGATGCCGACCTGTTCCAGCATGCTGGCGGCCCGTTCGCGTGCGGCCCGAAGCTGACTCGATGTCACCATGCGATCACCTCCGCGCGGTTGAGTCCCCCGGCCCCGTCCGCAGGCCCGATTCATCCTCTCCCTCCCAGCCGGCCAGGTCAAGCGTAACCGGCTGCCTCGGCCAGCCCGCAGCGATCCGTGCGGCCACACGATCGGAGGTCGGCACGCCGCTGGTCGCGTCGGGGGCCTCGACGCAGCACGCCCCCACGGCCGTCGCGAACGTCAGCGCGGGCCCCGGGTCCATGCCGCGGACGACGGCCGCCAGCAGGCCGGCGATCGTGCAGTCGCCGGCGCCGGTTGTGCCGGCGACCTCGACGGCGAAGCAGGGGGCCAGCAGTTCCCGCCCGGCCCACGACGGCGGCAGGCCGGCCCGGGCAATCCGCCGCGGGTCGGACGACGTGCGGAGGTAGAGCCCCTGGTCGCCCAGCTTGAGCGCGACGACGGCTGGGCCCATTGCCAGCAGGTTTGCGGCGACGCCGCCAAGCAGTCGGCCGGTGACGGGCGGCCCGTCGCGGCCGAGCATGACCAGCATCTCGTCGATGCTGGGCAGAAACAGGTCGACGTACGGCAGCACCAGCGCCAGCAAGGCGGGCCAATCGACCAGGGCCGCCGACGAGTGCGGGTCGATCGCGGCCATGTCCAGCGAGGTCGTCGCCCCCAACTCCCTGACGCGCGTGAACATCGACGCCAGCGACCCGCCGCCGTCGGCGTGCATCCGGCGCATGATCGGCGGGTAGCCGAAGTGGAACAGCCGCACGCCGGCCAGGGCGGCGTAGTTGATGTCGTGGGCGCTGAAGGTGTCGTTGGCGCCGGGGCAGTGCAGGAACACGCGGTCGGCGCCCGGCGGGCTGAGCACGATCGAGTAGCTGGAGGCCTGGCCGGTCGCCACGATCATGCCGCCGGCCAGCGACGCGTCGCGGCGCGCGAGCAGGTCGAGGATCGTTCGGCCGATCGCGTCGTCGCCGACCTTGCCCATCAGCCGAACGGGCAGGCCGAGCCGGTGCAGCGCCAGCCCGGTGTTGGAGACTGCGCCGCCGGTAGAGGTGACCGCGGGCCCGACGGCCGTGAGGCGGCCGGGCACGATCATGTCGGCCAGCCCCGCGCCGGCCGGCAGGGCGGGGATGATGTCCAGGCAGATGTGCCCGGCGACGACAATATCGGTGCGATCGTCCACGGCGACCTCCCGGTCGGATTGTAAGGCGGGGGAGTCCGGGCGAAAAGGCCCGGCCGATGGGTGGAACGACGGAGATGGCGTCCATAGAATTCCGAGAAATGCCTCTCTGAGCCGCACACCCGGGCCGACGCACCTCGCGTCTTCTTTGACCGATTCTCTGCACCGAAACAGGAAAGGAGCAGGCCATGAAAGCGAAAGCGACATGGGTGATCGCGGCGGCGTACGCGTGCGCGTGGGTCGCGCCGCAGGCGTGGGGGCGGGACTGGTACGTGTCGGCTGCCCGCGGGGCGGGCAAGACGGGGACCGCGGAGAAACCGGTCAAGGACCTGGGCAGCATCGTCAGCCGGCTGGGCGATGGCGACCGGGTGTTCATCGCCGAGGGGACGTACCTCGGCCGGGGCGACAACGGCTGCGATCAGATCGACAAGGCGGTCGAAATCTACGGCGGCTTCGCCGACGACTTCTCCAAGCGCGACCCATGGGGCGTGCACAAGACGATCCTGTCGGGCAGCAACACGACTAAGAACTGGGTGCAGGGCTACCGGCTGTCGATCGACCTGGGCAAGCGGCGCGACCTGCGGGCCAGGCACAAGGTCGTGGTGGACGGGCTGATCGTCGATCACGGCGACCGCAACCGCTACGCCGACAAGACCGATTCAAAGATCGTCCGGATGGCCGACCCCAAGACGGGCAAGAACCCGACGCCGGAGTATGGCGGCATCTCGGTTGCGGTGACCAAGCTGGGCGACATCGTCGTGCGCAACTGCGTCGTGCTGAACACGGCGTCGTCGGGCAACGGGGCGATCTCGGTCTGGGGCAGCGAGAAGAGCGAGGTGACCGTCGAGAACAACATCGCCTGCAACAACACGGGCTACGGTTTCTACCTGCACACGGCGTTTTACCCCGACGAACTGGAGCGGATGCCGCAGTTCAAGTTCAGCCACAATGTCGCGGCGTTCTCCAGCAAGCCCGACCCGGGCGCGACCCACGGCGGTTCGGGGCTGAAGGTCGATGCCGCGACGCGGGTGACCGCGGAATGGAACGTGCTGGCGTTCGGCGACTACTACGGCGTGGACAACGCGTCGCAGGCGAAACGCTTCGTGCTCAACAACAACCTGTTCGTGGTCAACCTCCAGGGCGACTACCTCGAGTTCGACACGAAGATGAAGGTCGCTGATATCGAGGACGACTCGGACAAGCTGGAAGAGGCGACCGGCAACGTCGCGTCCGACAAGCTCCGCCCCAAGGTCTCCAGGGAGTGGGCCCAGAAGTATCTCTCTCGCCAGGTCGTCGACCGCAACGCCAAGGAGGCCGACGTGAAGGCCGTCCAGAGCGGAGCCAACGAACTGCGGTCGATCCTGGGCCTGCCGCTGGAGGGCACGTCGGTCGGCGAATACTCCGACGTCTGGCTGCCGCGGATCGGCATCGACGACGCCCTGGTCTGCGGGAACAAGCCCGTGCTGGAGAAGTACGGCAGCAAGGACCCGGGCCAAAGCGAGCCGATCAAGTAGTCCCGGTGTGCGCCGCTAGGCGTCGCGACCGACTCGATTGCAGTCCACGCACTGCCGCGCGGCTTGCCTGCGCTGCCCTCATAGCCGTATACTCGCGTTCGCGGCACTCGTCGGCTGCGCTACAGCGGGGAACCCATGAAGGCCCAGGCCCGATCCGTCGCGTTCATCCTGTCCCTTTTCGTTCTAATTCTGATCGGCCTGCCGCCGCAGCCGGCCGGCGGCCAGGATGACCCGAAGCTGCAGCAGAGGGTCCGCTACCTGGTCGGGCGGCTGGACGCCGAACGATACGCCGATCGGGAGTCGGCCGGGAGCGAACTCGTCGAGATCGGCCTGCCCGCGGCCGCCGCCGTGCGCGAGGCGGCGCGGACCGGCAACCAGGAGGTCCGCCAGCGGGCGAAGGACATCCTGGTGGCCATCGGTCCGCAGGCCGAGCAGCCCGACCTGGCTTCGCCCGACCGCCGGAAGCGGATCGCGGCGGCCCAGGCGCTCTGCCGCGGCATGCCGAACTACGCGCTGCTGAGCGAGGACGGGCAGAAGAACGTGGACGTCGCCCGGGTGCTCCGGCGGCTGGCGGCGGCGGTGTCGGCGGACCCGGACTTGGCCGACGACGCGCACGCCCACAAGCTGCTGCTATGGGTGGGCGACCGGCTGGCTGACGCAGCCAAGGCCGATTACGAGGCGTCGGACCTCGGGCTCTATGTGGCCGGCGAGTTCAAGCAGTTGGCCCAGCGGCATCCGCTCAGCCCGCTGGCCGGCAAGACGATCTACGACGCGGGCGAGTTCGCCGACTACCTCGCCCGATTTCCGCAAGGGTTCTACGCGCCGCGGGCCCGCTACTGCCAGATCGCCCGGCGCAAGGAGTATTGCCACTGGCCGAGCGACGACGAGGACGACCCCGGCCGCGAACCGATGAAGATCGACGCGGAGCGGGAGTTGGCCGAGTGGCCGAAGTTCCTGAAGGAGTATCCCGACTTCGAGGGGGCCGACGACGCGAACTATCGGCTGGCCCGGGCGCTGGAGATGCAGGGGCGGCTGGGCGAGGCCTGCGCCCGGCTGCGGCTGGCGTATCCCGACGGCGACATGCACCAGCAGTCGCTGGAGCGGCTGGTGTTCATCATGGACGTGAAGATGGACGCCCGGGGCGTTCAGGCGGTGCAGCATGCCTTCGACGTGGACAAGCGGCCGGACGGCGAACTGATCTTCCCGGCGGCCCACCTGGCGGCTGTGGTGCATGACCTGCTGGCCCGCAAGCTGCGGCGCAGCGGCGACTACGCGGGAGCGGCGGCGGAGTATCGTCTGGCGGCCAGGTCGGCTGAGCCCGTCCGCGACCAGGGCCCGCAGGAGACCGAGGCGCAGCGATATGCCATCCGGCCGCCGGCGATGCGGCCGTGCCCCAACATGGCCTGGATCATCGCCAAGCAGGCCGGGCCCGAGGCGGAGTTCTGCGACGCCTGCGCCGCGCTGGCCGGCAAGCGCGACGGTGACAGCCTCTATCGGCTGGCGTCGCTGATCTACAAGCACCCGCCGGTCGCGCCGCCGGGGGCGATGGTCTGTCAGGACGGGTTCACCTTCATCTGGCAGATATCCAGCTACTACCTGGACACCGAGTCGGCGGAATATCACCAGCGGCAGAGCCGCTACTGGCAGGCCGGGCGGCTCTACCAACGCGTGCTCGACGAGGCCCCCCGCAGCGGCTCGGCGGCCAAGGCCCTGTTCATGCTGGCCAACTGCTACTGCCACCTGGCCGACGTGGAAGTCAACAACAGCGAATACTGGTTCGCCGCTGGGGACGCGAACGCCCGCAAGGCCCTGGAACTCTACAGGCGGTTCTGCAAGGAATACCCCCGCCACGAACTGACGCCGGCGGCCGCCAAGGGCGTCGATTGGCTGACCGACGTCTGCGAAGGCGATGACAGCCAACCTGACGAGTGATCGAACGCCTGTCTGAGGCCGTCCCCCGCCCGATCGCGGCGGGCGGTTGGCCGTGCGCCCGGGGCATGGTATACTGCGTGCACGGGCCGCCATTTCTTTCGGCCCGCTCGGTCGTTCTCTCCGTGAACATCCCGCACCCCGGCTACAGCAACAAGGAGGCATCATCATGTTCACACGCCCCAAACCTGCCGTTCGAGCGATCCTGGTGTCACTGTCCGCGGCGCTGCTGCTGGCGCTGACGGCGCGCGGGCTGTTCGGCGAGGACCTGCCGCGCAGCGTCCAGGAGGAATTCACCCTCGACAGCAGCGGCAACGCCGAGTTCACGCGCGTCGAAAGCCTGTCCAGGTCGCCGCTGGGCAAGCTCTACGTCGAGCATGCCAAGGCGGTTGAAAGCGACAAGAAGGTCAGCGAGAACCTGCTCTCGGAAGCGACGCGCTACTACCAGCAACTCTACAACATCAAGCCGAAGCTCAAGCTCGATGAGCAGACCGTCGGCGACGAGACGCTGACGCGGCGGATCAAGGGCGAGTTCCGCCGGCTGGCCCGCACGGACCCTGACGACAAGAAGGTCAGGATGATCAGCGTGCGCCAGTTTCCCGACGAGAAAAGCGACGAGAAGCGGCTGCTGGCGTACTTCGAGGGCGTGCTCGACTCGCGGATGCTCGAGAGCGCGATGCTGTCGGCGTTCGACGGCAAGCAGACGCTCAAGGGGAACGCGTCGGCGGTCTACCACCTGCCGGCTGGGGCGAAGATCGAGAACCTCAAGGAGCTGGCCGACAGGAGCTGGAAGGTGGATTTCGGCGGCGGCAACCTGATCGAGGGCAGCCTGAAGGTGGACGAGAAGGCCGGCACGGTCACATACGCCGAGACCGTCACCGTCACCGAGGAGAAACCCGACAAGCTGCTGGTCGAGAAGAACGAGAAGGTCTTCGAGGACCTGCGGGCCTGCGGCAGCTTCATCATCCGATACAGCCAGCCGCAGGCGCAGGCGGATCCGGCTGAGCCCGGCGAATCGCTGGCGGCCGCCGACTGCTACGAGGGCGGGCTGGACTTCTCGGGCACGTGGAGCACGACCTTCTCGCACACGCTGACCAAGTCGTTCACGCACCAGACGCTGGCCGTCACGCCCAGCGTCATCCTGTCGCTGAACCTGGGCGCGACGCTGACCTGGGAGCACCAGTGGGTCAAGGTGAGCTGGTGGAAGTGGCAGTACAAGCTCAAGAAGTTCGAGGCTAAGCTGACCGTCACGCCCGGCGCGGACGCGAGCATTGCGGTCTCCTCCGGCGCGGCCCTGTCCAAGGACTGGTCCGCCGACATCATCACCAAGAACACGACGCTCAGCTTCAGCGTCGTGTGCGTGCCGGTCTGGATCGTGTTGGAGGCCAAGCTGAAGGTCGGCGCCGAGGCGACGGTCTCGGGCGTCATCGCCGTCAGCGGCGGCGCCAAGGCGACGGTGACCAACAACCTCTCGGTGAAGTACGAGAACGGCGGCTGGTCGAAGTCCTCCAGCTTCAGCAAGTCGCTCCAGTTCAACAGCCTGACGGCCAACGCCCAGGTGGAGGCGACGGCCACCGCGTCGGCGCCGTTCCGCGTGTCGGCCTACATCTACTACATTGCCGGGCCCTACGCGGAGGTCAAGCCCTGGGTCAAGGCGCACACCAAGGCCCAGGCCGGCAACGCCACCGGCGTCTCCTACGACATCACCACGGGCATCGACCTCAACGGCGGGGCTGCGATGGCCGGCTGGCTCAAGAGCCTCTGCGACAACCTGCCCTCCTACGACACGACGTTCGCGACCGTCGGCCCATTCACCATCGCCTCGGGCAACAAGACGATCTCCCCGTGAACCGCGGGCGACCCGGACGGCGCAAGAAGAACGCCCAGGGAAGATCTTCCCTGGGCGTTGCTCCTTGCACGCGGGGGCGCGTGATGCGCTCACCGCCCGGCCAGCTTGCTGGCGGTCGCGGCGATGGACTTGGCGTCCAGGCCGGACATGGCCAGCATCTCCTCGGGCGTGTCGCCGCTCTTGGGGATGCGGCGGACGGCCATCGCGTGGACGCGGACCTTGCCGGAGGCGGCGGCCGCCTCGGCCAGCTCGCTGCCCAGCCCGCCGTTGTAGTTGTCCTCGACGGTGAGGATGACCCCGCCGTTGCGTTCAGCCAGCTTGAGCACCGGCGCCGCGTTCAGCGGCAGCGTGTAGCAGTCGACGACGGTGGCCGAGACGCCCTTGGCCGCCAGGGCCTCGGCGGCCTTGAGCGACTCGAACAGCGTGTAGCCGTTGGAGGCGATCACCAGCCGCTTGCCCTTGCCGCCGCCGCGTCGGACCACCTTGTGTCCGCCCAGTTCGAAGGTCTCAGCCGGCTTGTAGAGCAGCGGCGTGTCCGGCCGAAGCGTCCGCATGTAGCAGGGCCCGATGTGGTTGGCCATCAGCTCGACGAGCTTCCAGGTGGCGACTGCGTCGGCCGGAACGAAGACCGGGCAGGCGGCGTCGGCGGGCTTGACCTTGACGGCCCCCGGCGTGGCCGGTTCGCCCAGCGCGACGTTGCGATGGCCGAAGCTGCGGAAGTAGGCGATGTCCGGCAGCGACATCTGGCTGGGCCCGTCGGCGCCCAGCGTCGTGCCGCTGTGGCTGCCGACGATCTTGATGTTCGCGCCGCTGATGATGGCCAGCTCGATCTGGTCCAGCGCCCGGGCGAAGAATTTGCCGAAGGTCGAGACGAAGGGAACCTTGCCCGCAGCAGCCAGACCGGCGGCGGCCGACACCATGTTCTGCTCGGCGATGCGGCACTCGAAGTAGCGGTCCGGGAACATCTCGGCGAAATACTCGGCGAAGGTCGAGTTCTTCACGTCGCCGTCGAGGGCGACGACGCGCTTGTCCTTTCGGCCCAGCTCGGCCAGCGCGACGCCGTAGACACGGCGAGTCGCCAGCTTGCCCTTCTCGAAACCGCCGAGCAATTTGCGGATGGCCGGCAGCGGATGCCCGCCGAGGATCTTCGCGAAGTCCGCGTCGCCCAGCGAGACGGCCTTGGGCCGGGCGGGGGCGACCTTCTTCGCGGGCTTGGGGGGGGCGAGTTTCACCTTGGTCGGGTCGGGCAGGCCGCCCTTGGCCAGCTCCGCGTCCAGGTCGGCGTCGGCCTGGGCGAGGTCGGCCTTGGGCAGCGGCTTGCCGTGCCAGTTGCCGTTGCGCAGGGCGCTGACGCCCCAGCCCTTGACGGTGCGGGCGACGATGGCGACGGGCTTGTCCTTGCCCACGCGGCTGAGCGCGGCGTAGACCTCGTCGATGTCGTGCCCGTCGATGACCAGCGGCTCCAGGCCGTAGGCCTTCAGCTTGGCGGCCAGCGTCTGATACGACTGCTGCCCGGCCACCGGCTCGCTCTGGGCCTGCCCGTTGGCGTTGAAGATCAGCGTGACGTTCGTCAGGTTCTTCTCGGCGATGAAGTCGACGGCTTCCCAGATCTGCCCCTCGCGGCTCTCGCCGTCGCCGATGATGACGTAGACGCGTCGGCCGGTCCCATCCAGCCGGGCGGCCAGTCCGAGCCCCGCGCCGACGCTGGCGCCCATGCCCAGCGAGCCGGTTGCGGCGTCGAAGAACGGGAACCCCAGCGCGGGGTTGGGATGCCCGTCCAACACCGAGTCGGCCTGCCGCAGCGTGCGGACCTCGTCGAGCTTGAGCTTGCGGCTGCGCTTCTTGTCCGGCCCGACGCGTCCGCCCAGGTCGCCGTAGGCCGGGTAGACGATCGGCACGGCGTGGCCTTCGCTGAGGACCAGGCGGTCACCGGCCAGGTTCCACGGGTCGGACGGGTCCCAGCGCATCTGCACGTACATCAGCGTCGCGACGATGTGTCCGATGCTGGTGGCGGTGGAGGGGTGGCCGCTGCCGGCCAGCGTCGTGGACAGCACGGCGTAGCGGTCGATGAGGATGGCCTTGGCGGCGAGTTCCTTCTTGCGTTGCGGGCTCAGGCCGCTGGGCGAGTTGGCTGGGTTCTTCATTGCAGGTTCCCTGTTGATGGACCTCTGGATGCGGCGCCCCGATGGCCGCCGACAGTCGAACCGGCTATCCTAACGCCCGGGCACGGCGAATTCAAAGGGATTGAGGAGCGTGCGATGGGCCAGCCGGGCGTGATCGGGATTCTGTCGGACACCCACGGCCGGGCCGACCGGGCCCGGCGGGCGTCCGAGTTGCTGTCGGACCGCGGGGCGGGGCGGCTGTTTCACTGCGGCGACATCGGCGGCGACGGCGTGGTCGACGCGCTGGCCGGGCGGGAGGTCGCCTACGTGCTGGGCAACACCGACTTCGACCGGGCGTCACTGGTCCGCTACATCCGGGCGCTGGGCGGGGTGGTGGGCCAGCCGGCGGTGCGGACGGAAGTGGCCGGGCGACGGATCGCCGTCACCCACGGCGACGACGCCCGCCTGCTGGAGCAACTCATCCGCGGCGGCGAACTGGACTACGTCTTCCACGGCCACACGCACGAACTGCGCGACGATCGGATCGGCCGAACGCGGGTCATCAACCCCGGCGCTCTCCAGCGGGCGCGGCGGCACACGGTCGCACTGCTGGACGTGCCCGGCGACCGCCTGGAAATCATCGAAGTGCAGGACGCGTAGCTCAGGGCTTATCGGGCAGGTAGTAGGTGCGCGAGCCGTCGGTCGCGTAGCTGCGCGAGTCGCTGTCGGACTTGTCGATCCACATGACGCGGCCGTCGCCGAACAGGACATTTCGGCCGATCACCGGCCCCTGGGTTCCGGTGCCCGGCGTGCGGTGATTGCCGACCCAGTCAGACTCCTTGCCCATCAGGTCGCCGGCCATCATCTCGTCGTTGGGCATCAGTTCCACCTGGGTCCAGGGCCCCTTGGGCAGGGAACTCAGCGCCGTGTCGCCGGCCGGGATCTCGTAGTCGGTTGTCGGGGTGGCGTCGGCCCATGCGGTGCGGGCGAAGTCGGCCAGGTCGTCGGGATGGGCGGCCGGGCAGAAGAGGATTTCGCTGCTGGTGGACTCTTTCTCGAAGAAGTCCTTCCACTCAGCCGACACCTGTGTCGGATTGCCCGAGTTGTGCGGCGGGTACCAGTGATCGTATTTCAGGGCGTAGTGGTTCATCTCTATGCCCAGGTGGTGCAGGTTGTTGGCGCAGGCGCTGCGACGGGCCGACCAGATGACCCGCTCGATCGACGGCAGCAGGATGCCGATCAGGATCATCAGGATGGCGATCACGGTCAGGATCTCGATGAGCGTGAAGGCCCCCCTGGCGTCGGCGATTCGCTTGCGAGGCATCGGTTTCTCCAACGAGTATGGCCCCGGACATTTCATTCTACCGGGTTGACCCGGCACGGCCAATGGCCTTGCTTGCGCGGCCGCGGACGTCCGCGCCCGGCCGGTCTTCTACGGTCGGCTGGGCGGGGCGGCTTCCAGCCGAAGGTCGCGGCGGAGTTGCTCGGGCGCCAGGCCCAGCAGATCGCACGCGAGCAGGACGAGTTCGATCGCCTCGGCCGGCTCGAGCAGGCCCTCGCAGTAGACGGCGACGGTCTGGCCCTGCGTTTCGAACGTGACGTGCGGGTGGGCCGACAGGGTGTCGGTCATCTTGGCGTGCAGCAGGCGATAAGCGAACTGCGCGTCCTCGCCCCAGACATGGAAGATGCCCGCGAACGGGTCGGCGTCGAACCGCACGTCGTCGAAACCGAAGATCGCCTCCAGCGGATCGTGGCACGAACGCGGCTGGCAGATCAGCCCGGGAAACCGCGTCTCGGTCTGGACCAGCGCCGCCTGCCAGCGGTGCGTGCGGCGGGTCTTACCCGTGCCGGTTTCATACTGGTAGTCGCACAGCCGAACGGCCAGCGGGCCGAGATGCCCGTGGACGATGTTGGAGGCCAGCCGGCTGTGGCCGCGCGTGAACAGGCTGACGTGGAAGAACTGGTCCGGCAGGTCAAAGGGGTCGCCGGCGACGAAGCGCAGGTTCCGGTCGCGGGCGAGGTCGCGCAATTGTCTTCTCCGCCGCCGTCCCAGCCACCAGGCCCCCACCGCCCACGCCGTCAGGCCCAGGAGCCCCAGGAAGACCAGGATGGAGGCGATGGTGCTCACCGGCGGCCATGTTCCGCCGCCGCCGGTTCCCTGTCAAGGCTCGCCCCGCCTGCGGGCCGGTCCAATGCTACCGGGAAACAACCCAAGCCACCCTGAGATCCGGCCGACCTATCATCAGGTGGAGGGACGGAGGATCCGCGCATGTGCGGCATCGTCGGTTATCTCGGCAAGCGGCCCGCACAGCCCATCCTGATCGAGGGGCTCAAGCGCCTGGAGTATCGCGGGTACGACTCCGCCGGGGTCGCCCTGTGCGATGGAACCCGGCTGTCGGTCGTGCGCAGCGTCGGACGCATCGGGAATCTCCAGCAGCGGCTGGCCGCCCGTGGCGACGACCCCAGCTCGCTGGGCATTGCCCACACCCGCTGGGCAACGCACGGCGAGCCGACCGAAATCAACGCCCACCCGCACACCGACGCCAGCGGCCGAATCGCCCTGGTTCACAACGGCATCGTCGAGAACTACGCCTCGCTCAAGGAATTCCTCGTCGGCGAGGGCCTCGCGTTCCGCTCGCAGACCGACACCGAGGTGCTGGCCCAACTGGTCGGCTACCTCTACGACGGCGACCTGGCGTCGGCGGTCCGGGCGGCCCTGGGACGCGTCCAGGGAACCTACGGCATCGCGGTGATCAGCGCCGACGAGCCCGGCCTGTTGGTGGCGGCCCGCAAGGGCAGCCCGCTGTTGATTGGCGTGGGCGACGGCGAATACATCGTCGCCTCCGACCCCTCGGCCATCGTCCCGCACACCGACCGGGTGATCTACCTGGACGACGGCGAGATGGCGTCGATCACCGCCGACGCGGTCCGCACCGTGACACTGGACAACGTCCCCGTGGACAAGACCGAGGCCCGCGTCGAGCTGTCGCTGGAGCAGATCGAGCTGGACGGCTACGAGCACTACATGCTCAAGGAAATCTGCGAGCAGCCGGCGACGCTGCGGAACTGCCTGGCCGGGCGGCTGGACGTCCGCGACGGCCGCATCCAGCTCGGCGGCGTGGCCGCCCACCTGCGGCAGCTCGCGACCAGCGGGCGGATCACGCTGATCGGCTGCGGGACAGCCTGGCACGCGGGTCTGGTCGGCGGATACCTGTTCGAGTCGCTGGCCCGCATGCCGGCGGCGGTGGACTACGCCAGCGAGTTCCGCTATCGCAACCCGATCATCGAGCCGGGCACGGTGGTGATCGCGATCTCGCAATCGGGCGAGACGGCCGACACGCTGGCGGCCCTGCGCGAGGCCCGCGAGCGCGGCGCCCTGGTGCTGGGCGTGGTCAACGCGGTCGGCTCGACGATCGCCCGGGAGACCGACGCGGGCGTCTACCTGCACGTGGGCCCGGAGATCGGCGTCGCCTCGACCAAGGCCTTCACCGGGCAGCTCGCGGTGCTGACGATGCTGGCGATGACGCTCGGCCGGCGCCGCCACATGAGCATCGGCATGTTCGAGTCGCTGTTGCACGGCCTGAGCAAGATCCCCGACGCGATCGCCCGGGCGCTGGAGCAGAGCGACCTCATCCGCGGCATCGCCGCCCGCAACGTCGAGCGGAACAACTGGCTGTTCCTGGGGCGCGGGCTGAACTACCCGGTCGCCCTGGAAGGCGCCCTGAAGCTCAAGGAGATTTCCTACATCCACGCCGAGGGCATGCCGGCAGCCGAGATGAAGCACGGGCCCATCGCTCTGATCAGCCGGGGCACGCCCGCGGTGTTCATCGCCACGCGGTCGGAGCAGTATGAGAAGGTGATCTCGAACATGGAGGAGGTCCGCAGCCGCGGCGGGCGCCTGATCGTCATCGGCAACGAAGGCGACAAGCAGGTGTCGGGCCTGGCTGACGAGTTCATCCCCGTGCCCGAGGTCCCCGAGCCGCTGGCGCCGATGGTCAACGTCGTGCCGCTGCAACTGCTGGCTTACCACGCGGCCGTCATCCGCGGCTGCAACGTGGACAAGCCGCGCAACCTGGCCAAGAGCGTGACCGTGGAGTGACGGCCTGCCGTCGCTCGGGCATGCGGTTGCCCGTGCCGGTCGCGCGCCCGCCCGGTCCCCGGAGGGGAGACCGGGCTTCTTCATGCGCAAGAAAAATGCCCGGACCGTGGCTGCGGTTCCGGGCGTCCACCATACTCCACTGGCATTTCACAGGATATGCAAACCGCGTGCCACTGACAGGTCAGGAAAGTGCAATTGTCTCTAAGGTGTTGCCCGTGAACGGCATGCGATATTCCTGAAGGCCGCCCCGGACCTCTTGGGACTTCACTTATGTTGCCCGGACGCGACATTTTACCCACCGGGCGTTGCCCTGAATCAACACGGGGCTGGGGCTATTGAACTCACGGGCGGTCCGGCTGGGTGGCTGCCGCCGGACGCGTCGCCCCCCGCTTCAGCAGGGCCAGATGGTCCAGCAGTTCCGGCGAGTAGTTGAACAGCACGAAGCCGTCGGCGCCGCCGCGACGCGATTCGATCACCTGCTCCAGCGTCCCGTCAGGCGACAGGCCCAGCGTCGAGCCGATCCCCGTCAGCAGCCGGGCGTGCCCCTGCATCAGGCTGCGGTTGGTCTTCGTCCAGGCGGTGAACATCGCCAGGCTGTCGGTGTACTGCATCGGGCAGACGAAGTCGAGCCAGCCGCGGTCGCCCCACAGCTTCCAGTCCTGCCCGACGCTGTCGCGGTCGGTCTGCCAGTTGCGGAAGACGGCCGCCGAGAGTTGAAGTTGGCCGCCCGGCTTGATCCTCCGCGTCTCCTCGGCCACTGCGCGGACCAGCCGCGTGATGTTGTCGCGGCGGAAGTCCAGCCACTGCGCCCGCAGCGGGCCGTCGGTCGCGTCGTCGGGCCAGTGTGCGACGGCGTGGCCGATCCGCTGTTCGAAGTTCCGCCGGCAGGTCGGGCAGAAGCAGCCCTCGCCGCCGGGGTAGCGGATGTAGTCGAAGTGGAATCCGGCGATGTCGTAGTTGCGGACCAGCTCGAGGATCGAGTCCAACTCCAGCTTCTGGTTCTCGTCGTTGGAGGGGCAGAGCCAGTCGATCGGCTCGCCCCGCGGGCCGACCTGGAGGCGGCCGGCTGCCCGCAGCTTGCGGCGAAAGTCCGGCGGGCAGGTCCAGGCGAGGTTCCAGTTCACCTTCCAGACGTGGACGGCGATGTGGTGCTTCGCGGCGGCGGCCAGGCAGTCGGCCAGCACGTCGCCGGTGAAGCCGGGCGCCCGCGGCAGCACCTTGCTGGGGTAGGCCGTCGACCCGCCCCAGAGCATGTTGACGATGATCGCGTCAAAGCCCGCGTCTTCAAGCTTGGCCATCGCCTGCTCCCAGGTCAGCCCGGCCACGCCCGTCGGCGAGTGGCACCAGACGGCGCGCGTCTCGCCGGGCTTGGGCGGAATGCTCGTCGCCCAGGCCTGAGCCGCCAGGTCAAAGCTGCAATTCATGGTCTGGACCGCCGCCCGAAAGTTGTCAGCCTCGGCGAACTCTTTCGACCGTTCCAAGCCCGCCATCGCCTGGCCCTTCAGGTTGGCGACGTCCTCCGCTTGGTCGGTCGTGTGCAGGTTGGCGGTGATCGCGCCGAGAATCTTTTCAATTCGCCCGCCGGTGGCGAGTTGACGGGACAGTTCGCGGTAGGCAGCCTCCCACATGCCCGGCCAGAGTTCGCCGATCATCTCGCGGGCCAGTTCGTCCTTGGCTGCCTGGCCGTCGGGCGTCAGGACGTGGCCGATGAAGAAGCCGTTGGCGTTCTTCGTGACGGCCGGCCGCTTCGTGTCGCGCCCGTCGGCGTCCAGCCACGCGGCCCGGACGGTCGTCCCGTCGGCGACCCGCACGTCGTGGGCCCACCAGGAATTCTGGAGGATGCTCAACGGCTTATCCGCGCCGACGGGAGTGAATTCGAACGCGTGGTTCTTGCGGTTGCCTTCGGTCGCCCCGGCGTTGCTGATGCCGAGCAGGCTGTCCAGCGGGCGCGGCAGGCTGTAGCAGACGATCAGCCTGCCGCCGCCGGCGACAAACTTCTCGATCGCGTCGGCGGCCGCTTTGGGCAGCACGGGGTTCAGCGGCAGGATGGCGAGCTTCATCCCGGCCAGCGACCCGGCGGCCACCTCCGCGTCGCCGACGATGGCGTAGGCGACGCCGATGCGGTCGAGCCGGTCGGCCATCTGGCGGACGTATTCGGGCACGCCGCTCTCGGCCTTGATGCCGTCGTCGTTGCGATAGACGGCCACCTTGGCGTCGGCCACCACGCCGCGGATGTTCCGCACGAGGACCTCGCGGTCGGCGGCAACGTCGCGCGTGACGCAGAGGCGGACGCGGTCGATCCGGTCCCAGGCGCCGGGCTTGTCCTCCAGCCCGAACTGCTTGCGGGCCAGGGCGACGGTGCTTCGGCCGGGCGCGGCGGCGAAGTGGCCGCTGTACCACCCGTCGCCGCTATGGAAGTAGAGCAGGATGTCGGCGGCCCGGCCGTTGCGGGCGGCTACCTCGATCTCGATCGTCGGGCAGCGGGAGAGGTCCCACCGCCCGGTCTTGTCCCACGCGACCCGCCAGTTGTCGTTGGTCGCGAAGTTGCAGGGCAGGCGGAGGAACCGCTGGCCGCCGTCGTCGGCCACGTCGATCCGGCCGCTGCCGCGATCGCTCGGCTGCCAGGCGGCCCGGGCCGCGTCGGCCGAGGCGTAGTCGCCCGAGTCAATCGGGACGTAGTCCTGGTCGGCCCGGGAGGATGACGCTGCGGTGAGCAGGAGGACGGCGACTGGAAGCCATCGTTTCATGTTGCACCCCGTCGGATGTGCAAGAAGGGCGATCGTGCGGGCGACCTGGGGGTTGATATTACATCGGAACCGATGCGGACGCCACCCGGGCCGCGTCGCCGGTCCGGGCGGCGGGGGGCGTTCTCAGACGCGGGTCTTCTTCCAGCCGCCGTGGACGAAGCGCCAGACCATCAGACTGCCGCGGACGACCAGGTCGCCGCACATGACGCACCAGGCGCCGATGACGCCGAAGCCCAGCCGCCTCGTCGCCAGCCAGATGCCCGGCACGCGCAGGCCGCCCACGCCGGCGACGGTGATGGTCGCGGGGAATCGCGTGTCGCCTGCCCCGCGGAGCAGTCCGCCGAAGATCAGGATCGCCGCGAGGAACGGCTGCTCGAACCCGCAGATGCGGACCATGGTGGCGGCGCGGGAGATCATGACCGGGTCGGCTGACTTGCTGACGCAGAGATGCACAAGCTGGGTCGGGAACAGGACGAACAGGAGGCCGGCCACGGTCATCACGCCGCCGCCCAGGGCGTAGGACCACCAGCCGCAACGGACGGCGCGGTCCGGTCGTCCGGCGCCCAGCGATTGGCCGACCACCGCGCCGCCGGCCATTGCGAACGCGAAGCCCGGCAGGAAGCTGATCGACTCCAGCCGCAGCGCCGCGACGTAGGCGGGGTAGTTGACCGGCGGCTGGCCGGCCGGGTCCAGCGCCGTGATGAACACGACGACGGCCGTGGAGGCGCCGGCCATGAGCAGCCCCTCCAGCCCGGAGAAGACGCCGATGCGCAGAACCCGGCCGATCAGGCCCGGGTCCAGGCGCAGCGGACGCACGCGGACGTGCAGCCCGCCGCGGCCGATGCGGAGCAGGGCGAGCATGAACGCCCCGCCCAGCAGGTAGGCGACCAGCGTGCCGATGGCGATGCCCGTCAGTCCCAGGGCCGGGCCGATCAGCCCGACGCAGAGAATCCAGGACAGGGCGATGTTCACAACGTTGGCCACTGCGATGACCAGCAGCGGCGTGCGCGTGTCGCCGGCGCCGCGGAGGCAGGCCGACCCCATGAACATCAGCACGCCGATCGGCAGGCCGGGCAGGATGATGCGGACGTAGACGACGCCGGCGGACAGGGCCTCGTCGTTCAGGCCCAGCCCGTGGAGCATCTGGGGGGCGAAGACGAACCCCGCTGCCGTCGCGACCACGGCGATGAGCACCGACAGCAGCAGCGCCTGGTGGGCGGTGCGGTCGGCGGTCGGGCGGTCGGTCTGGCCGATCGACCGGGAGATGACGGCCGTCGCCCCGGCGCCGATCATCATGAAGGCGACGTTGATCAGCCAGAGCACCTGCCCGCCGATGCCGACAGCGGCGATGGCGACTTCCACGTTGGGGGTCTTGCGGCCGGCCAGAATGAAGTCCGACAGGTTGAGCATGAGCATGAGCACCTGCTGGCCGAACACGGGGACGGCCAGGATGATCACGATCTTGCAGAGTTGCCAGACCGAGAGGTGGCCGGGCTGGCGGAGCGTCGCGGCGATGCGTTCGTGGACGGCGTCGGATTCCCCTGACAAGGGCGGGGCCTGGGCCGGGCAGGCCTGGTCAGCCGGCGGCGTCTCGACGACAGGATGTTCGGTCTTGAGCAGGAGCATGGCGGTCCAGAGTCATTCGCCTGTCGGCAGGCGATATCGCGGCTGGCAGGCCCGGGGCGGTGAAGCGTCGCCGCCGGCCTACCAGTGTGAGGGCGTGGTGGCCGGTCGCGTCACGTACGCGTGGATGGCATCGGCCGTCTTGAAACCTTCGGTGATGGCGCGGACGACGGTCGCCCCGCCGTTGACCAGGTCGCCGGCGGCGAAGACACCCGGCAGGCTGGTCATCCAGTGCTCGTCCACCTTGATCCGCCCGCCGCGGTCCATCTCCAGGTTGAACAGCACCTCGCGGACGGCCTGGGGGACGACCTCGCCCATGGCCTCGATCACCAGGTCCACGTCGAAGTCGAAGTCGCTGCCGGGAATCTCGACCGGCGTGCGCCGTCCCGAGCCGTCAGGGGCGCCCAACGCCGTGCGGCGCAGTTTGAGGCCGCGCACACGGCCGGTCCCGTCGGTGACAAACCCGACCGGCTGCATGAAGGGCATCAGGTTGACGCCGGCGTGCAGGGCGTCGTCGCGCTCGCCGGGCCAGGCGGGCATCTCGCCGTAGCCGCGACGGTAAAGGACGTAGACGTCCCTGGCGCCGCGGCGGGCGGCCATGGTGGCGGCGTCGATCGCGCTGTTGCCCCCGCCGATGACCGCGACGCGCCCGGTGACGCGATGGTCGGCGTTGCGGTTGAGGTGCTCCAGGAACGCCAGGGCGTCCATGACCCCTTCGGGCCGCCCGGCGGCGTCGGCCAGGCCGGTGGTGTTGCCCAGCCCGAACGCCAGCAGCACCGCGTCATGGCCCTCCGCGAGCAGGTCCTGGAGGTCGTAATCGGGCCCCAGCGCGGTGTTCAGCCGCCAGTGCAGCCGGTCGCTGCCGATGGGGTCGAAGATCGCGTGCAGTTCCAACTCGGCTTCGTCGGTGGGCATCCGCGTGACCGGGATGACCGAGTTCACCTTGCCGCCCGGGCGCGACGAGCGCTCGACGACGGTGACCTCGTGGCCCAGCTCCAGCAGCCGGGCGGCGGCGGCCAGACCGGCTGGTCCGGCGCCGACGACCGCGATCTCGCGGCGGGTCGGGGCGTCGGGGGCTTCCAGGGCCGCCCAGCCCTCGTCCACGGCCATGCGGCTGACCCAGCGCTGGATCTCGGCGATCTGCACCGCGCCCTCGTCGCTGAGGTACTGGCGGATGCAGTTGCCCTGGCACTGGACCTCGACGGGGCAGACCGCGCCGCAGATTTCCGGCAGCAGGTTGGCCCGGCGGAGCACGCGGTAGGCGGAGTGGAACTCGCCCTCGGCGACGCGGGCCAGGAACTCGGGGATGTTGATGCCCGCCGGGCAGGCCGACACGCAGGTCGGATCGGCGCACTGGCGGCACTGCTCGGCCATCTCACGCATCACCTGCGGGTCGCGGTGGCGGCCCTGCTTGTAGATCGGCTCGTAGACCTCGGGATCGCGGATGACGCAGCCGCTGCGCCCGCCGTCGCGCATGATCTGCGTGCAACTCGAACAGGAGACGCAGACCTTGCACGCGTCCATCGACCCGCGGGTCAGGATGTCCTTGACGAACGTCGGATAGGCCAGCGCCCCGCGGCCGACCCCGACCACGCTGATCCAACGCTCCTTGACCAGGCCGGCGGCGATCCGCGGCAGGTGGTGGCGCAGCCACGAATAGCCGCTGCCCACCAGCGTCAGCTTCGGATGGGCCTGCTGCATCTGGCGGGCCACGTCGAGAATCCGCCCGACCCCGACCAGCGGGTGCTCGGGAACCGCGGGCCAGTTGGCGATGGTCCAGTCGGCGGGCCGGTTCACGTGCGGATTGAAATACGGGTTGCCGATGGTGACGTTCACGCCGGGCATCCCCAGCTTGGCCAGTTGGCCGACCAACTCGATGGGCTCGGCCAGGTCGGGCTTCACCTCGTCGCGGGCGACGCCCCAGCCGAAGGGGTATTCGATCGCGTCGTAGCAGTTCAGCCGCGTGGAGACAACCAGTCGATCGCCGACGGCGGCGACGACCCTGGCCGCCGTCTCGCGGATCATGCGCGTGCGGTTCTCGAACGAGCCGCCGTACCGCGAGCCCTCGCGCGTGAATGACGCCAGCAGTTCGCTGAGCAGGTAGCGGTGGCAGCTCTTGATGTCGACCGCGTCAAAGCCGACCTGGGCCGCCAGCCGGGCGGCGACGACGTAGGCCTCCTGGAGGCGGTCCAGTTCTTCGTCGCTGATCAGCGGGTAGCCGGGCGCCAGGTTGTGCCGCGAGTCGAGAACCTTGCTGTGGTGGGCGATGATCGGCGCGGACTTCTTGCCCGGGCGGCTGTAGCGGCCGGAGTGGGTGAGCTGGAGGACCAGCGCCGGCTTGACGCCGGCCGAGGCGGCTGCTTCGCGCGTCCGCTGGACCATGCGGGCGAAGGCGTCGGCGGTGGCGTCGTGCAGCCATATCTGCCGTGGGTTGGCGCGGCCCTCGGGGACGACGGCGCAGGCCTCCCACCAGAGCATGCCCGCGCCGCCGGCGGCGAACCGCTCGTACTTGCGGACGGTCAGCTCGCTGGGGGCGCCCTGGAGGTCGCCGTCGCAGCCCTCCATCGGCTGGACCGCGAAACGGTTGGGCAGCGTCAGTCGGCCGAACGCGACCGGGCGGCCCAGCACCGACAGGTCGTCGCTGACCGGCAGCCGCACGCCGAGCCGCTCGGCGTCCGCCAGCAGGTCGGACAACGCGGGATAGTTGAAGCGTGCAGGGGCGGAACTCATGCGGATCCTCTCCGTCGGGTAAAACGAATCCGACCATTATGCGTCCGCGAACGGACAGGGTCAATGCGATAAGCCGTATGCGTCCGGAGGGGCGTGGTTCCGGGGGCGGCAGAGGCAGAGAGGGGGGCGCCCCACTGGTTGACTCCCAGCCGACCGCGGAGGCAGCCGACTATCCGCGAACTTCCGTTCGCGGTTCGAACGGAGGAGGGGAGGGGGGCGTCATTGGACAATGCGTTACGCGCGGTTGCGACGGGAGCGTCGGCGGGCCATCAGGCCCAGGCCCGCGCCGCCCAGGCCCAGAATCGCCAGCGTCGCGGGCTCCGGGGCCGACGTGGAGGCGATGTTCACCTCGACCACGCGGAAGCCGACGTCCCGGTAGGTGATCGTCGGTCCACTGCCGGCGAAGGCCCCGGCCATGAACGCGTTGGCGGTGGAGGCGTTGAAGCTGCCGCCCATGGCGGCGTAGGTGTTGGTGCTCACGAGGGTCTCGGTCCACTCGGCGACATTGCCGGCGGCATCATAGAGTCCCCAGGGGCTGGTTGTGGCGGTGTAGGCCCCCACGTTGTTGTAGGGAGGCGAAGAGAGGACGTTGTTGAAATTGGCTGAGTTGCTCCCGCCGGCCGGCGCCTGGGCCGTGGGGGCCAGGTTGTTGGAGGTGGGATAGTCGTAATAGCCCCCCGTGCCGCTGTTGAGCGTGGGATCGAAGTAGGCGGCCTTATACCACTCGTCCATCGTCGGCAGGACGAAGGACGCCCCCACGTCTCGCGTGGGGTTGGCCTGGGACATGTCGTAGGCGCCATCCTCGGTCGTGAATATGCCCTGCGGCGCCGTGGGCTGGCCGTTCTGGAGCCAGTTGACGTAGCGCATCGCGCTAAAGACCGAGACACGCTGCATGGGCAGGTTGCCGGCGCCGGACTTGGCGGCGTAGCTATAGGACCCGTCCGACCCGGTGCGCGTGATCAGGTCGTAGGCGTCGCTCTTGCTGGTGAACACGCCGTGCGGGTCGCTGTCGGCCACCGCGTTGAGGAACTCGACGTACTGCGCGACGGTGACCTCGTGCGTCATGATGTTGTAGCGATAGGCGACTGCGCCGCGGCCGTTGCCGTCGGCGGTGTTGCCGGCGCTCTCGATGGTGACCGAGTCGACCAGCGCGGCGACAGCGGAGGCGGGACCGGCGACGACAATTACGGCGATAGCCACCCAGCGCAGGGGTGACCCGGCGAAGAAACGCATGGGGATTCCCTCTCTCTTTTGTCCAGCCCGGGAGGGCAGGACGACTCACATGCGATCGGGTCGCCCGGCCAAGGCGCCCGACATCTCACTGGCGAAGACGCAGAAGTCTATCAGCGCAGCCGATCAAAGACCAGTTCAAAGCCTGTCATGACCTGCTGAGCGTCGTGTTGATGGCTCTGGGGTCGGGGCGTGTTCCGCCCTCCGATGGGAGTGTGCATGCAAAAGGCATGCCAGGAGAGCGGCAAGTATCCATCCGTGGTGCCCGGACAACTTACACCTCCAAGATTTACGGCAATTCACAGGGAATGTCAAGGACCTATTTGGGACTAGAAGAATGTTGTTTTTTGTCAACATCGCTGTTGCGAATGGTGAACATTGCCCATCGGGTCGTGGCGGCTCACGCGACTTTTGAATTGAAGGCGGGTCGCAGCTTCACTATAGTTCAGGTAGCACGCGAAGCGGTGTTCGACAGGGTCTGCCTCTTCTTCAAGCTTTGTCGAGTGAACCAGGTCCCCCGAAATCCTGGTCCGTCGGCGGACTGACGGACGAAGACGGCTTGCGCCTCGGCCCCCCTTTTCAGCCGGGGTCTTTCGGCGTTTCCGGTCGTTAGTCGCGGTCCCGCGTCCGGTCCGATATGAGGTGGGCAGGCTTCGCGTGCGCAAGCCGTGGGTGTCCGTCGGGGGACACTCGCCCACCTCTTTCCTTGCGCTCAGCGCGGGGGGAGGACGATTGAGTTTTGAGTTGAAATGAGCTTTCTGCCGATGTAGATTCAATCTCGACTCGACTGGCGGGTCGATGCGCAGGTGGGCCTCTAAGTGTCGGCGGCATCGGCAGGTAAGCTCGCCTGATCCCGTCCGCAACCCGTGGAGATCACTTGAATCGACTCTCTGCACATCCCGGCATCAGGGCAGCGATCATCGTTGCATTCGCACTTCTTGCCGGCACGCTGGCCGGATGCGACAAGCCCAGCAAGGAAGACCTGCTCTACTCCGCCCAGACCTACTACTGGCAGGGCGAGTATCGCTCCGCGCTGGGCCCGCTGACCGAGGCGCTGGACTACAACGCCGCCGACCCCAACGTGCTCTACCTCATGGGCCGCTGCCATCAGCGCCTGCACAACCCGCGCGAGGCGATGTATTGGTACAGCCGCACGCTGGCCAACTTCCCCGGCCACCGCGGGGCGTCTGAGGGTCTGGAGGAGTGCCGCCGCGAAGTCGGCGCGGACGCTCCGCAGACGGCCGCCGACGTCGGCGCCGATCTGTCGGCCAGCGACAAGCGCGAGAGGGCGATGGGCCTGGTGCGGATGGCCGAGGAATACGCACGCCAGAGCCAGCAGAATGAGGCGGAGCGCCGGTTCCAGGAGGCCATTGCGGTCGACGGCAACCTGGCGTTTCCGCATGCGGCGCTGGGGCGATACTATCTTCAGACGGGTCGGAACGATCTGGCCAAGGATGAACTGAAGCGGGCGCTTCAGTTGAATCCGGACGAGCCCGGCGTGAAGGCGGACCTGGCTCGGCTGGGGGGATGACCGCACAAGGCTCTGTCTGACGAATCGGTCGTCGGCCAGAGAGCGAGCGAGTTCGTGGCTGGCAAGGCGGCCGAAGCAGGCGATACTCCTCCGTATCGCCGATGCAGGCCAACGCCGCCAGCCGCGAACGCAGCCGCTCGAAGCCAGAGCGATTCGTCAGACAGAGCCTAGTCGCGGACGAGGAAATTCGCAGACTCTACCTATCTCCGCCGAAACTCCCGCGGCGTGGCCGGGTTAGGCCATCAGCGGGCCAGGGGGGCGGAGGCTTGGCTGCGGATGCTTCGGGGGAAGCGAGTTCATGTCGCGTTAGACGATCCGGCGAGATCGGCGTTCTTGTCTCCTGACCGACCGAAGGCAGTCCGCGCATCCGCGCCCGCACATTCCGGCTCGAAGCCGGCTGAGCATGTTGTACACCGTGACGACCGCGTGAAGAGAGAACGTGCAGTTCGGGCGATGCCATCGCCACGCCGCTGTCGATTGCCGTCGAACGTTGCACCCCTGAACCCCGACCAGGAGGTGTTTCATGAGCACGGAAGTCTGGCTTGAAAGCCTCGACACGCCCGGCGCGTTGCCGGCGCTGCCCGAGGCGCTGATCCGCATTCACGCCCGGCTCGCATCACTGGACGTCGACGTCGATTCGCTCTGCTCCGAGTTGGAGCGCGATCCGGCGCTGACGGCCGAGATCCTCAAGACCATCAATTCGCCGCTGTTCGGCATGCCCCGGCGGATCGCCTCGCTCAAGCAGGCCGTCGTCCTGCTGGGCCTGCGCCGCGTCCGGGCAATCATCCTTTCGCAGTCGCTGCGCCGGTCGCTGGCCACCTACACCAGTCCGGGCTTCGAGGCGTTCAACTGGTGGGACCGTTCGATCCTCATCGCCGTTGCCGCCGCCCTCGTCTGTCAGCAGCACGCCCCCGGCCAGGTCGAGGAGGCCTACCTCACCGGGCTGTTGTCCGAGATCGGCGTGCTGGTGATGGCCCGCTTCGAGCCGGAGTACGAGCGGCTGCTGCGCCAGTTCGCCACCGCGCCGTGCCTCGACCTGTTCGTCGCCGAGCAGGAGCGGTTCGGTTATACCCACGCACAGGTGGCCGCCGGAGTGCTGTCGCGTTGGAAACTGCCCGATGTCGTCGTCAGGGCGGCGCTGGAGCACCACCTGCCCGGCGCGATCGAGCAGGCCGTCACGCCCCTGTTGCCCGGGATGGTCTTCTTCGCCGCCCTGGTCAGCGACTGCATCGTGAGCCAGCGCCAGGATCTCTGCGCCCAGCTCACGCAGATCGCCCGGACGACCTTCGGCATGGAGCCGCCGGACCTGTTCGAGTTCGTCAGCCAGTGCCTGCTCCGCTACCGGGCCCTGGCCCGCGAGTTCCGCCTGCCCGCGCTGCTCGACCCCCCTGTCCCCGAGTCCCTGGCCCGACCGGCGTAGCCAATGATTTTCCACCTGCATAGCGGGTGGAGAATCATTCGACATAGCCGGGCCGTGCTATAATGCCCGGCCATTACCCAGGCTCGGACCGGAGGACTTGCACTCATGCCGCCCCAATTCGTCTTCGAGATGCGCGACGTCGCCAAGCGCTACGGCGACCAGCTCGTGTTCCAGGACATCAGCCTGTCGTTCTTCTACGGCGCGAAGATTGGCGTCGTCGGCGAGAACGGCTCGGGCAAGACCTCGCTGCTGCGGATCATGGCCGGCGTGGACAAGGACTTCCACGGCGAGGCCCGCCTGGCCAAGGGCATGCGGGTCGGTTACGTCGCCCAGGAGCCGGCGCTGGACCTGGAGGCGACCGTTCGCCAGAACCTGCTGGCGGCCGTCGCGCCGATCCAGGGGCTGATCGACCGGTTCAACAAGATCACCGAGGAACTGTCGGATCCCGCCGCCGCCGATCGCATGGACGAGCTGATGGAGGAGATGGGCCGATTGCAGGAGCAGATCGACGCCGCCGACGGCTGGGAGCTCGACCGGCTGATGGACATCGCCGCCGACGCCCTCGTGCTGCCGCCGGACGACATGCCGGTGAAGCTGCTCTCCGGCGGCGAGCGGCGGCGCGTCGCGCTCTGCCGCGTGCTGCTGGAGAAGCCCGATCTGCTGCTGCTGGACGAGCCGACCAACCACCTGGACGCCGAGACGGTGGCCTGGCTGGAGGCCCAGCTCCGCGAATACCCCGGCACGGTCATCATCGTCACGCACGACCGCTACTTCCTGGACAACATCACCAAGTGGATCCTGGAACTGGACGGCGGGCGCGGGCTGCCGTTCGAGGGCAACTATTCGAGCTGGCTGGCCCAGAAGGCCGAGCTGCTCCGCGTCAGCGAGAAGCGCGAGAGCGAGCGGCAGCGCACGCTGTCCCGCGAATTGGAGTGGATCAACACATCCGCGCAGGGCCGCCGCAAGAAGAGCCAGGCCCGCATCAGCGCCTTCGAGCAACTGGCCGGCCAGCAGACCCAGGATGCCCGCAGCGACGCGGTGATCCAGATCGCCCCGGGTCCGCGGCTGGGCCAGGACGTGCTGCGCGTCCGCGGCGTGAGCAAGGGCTACAACGGGACGCCGCTGCTGGCCGACTGCTCGTTCGAGCTGCCGCGCGGCGGGATCGTCGGGGTCATCGGGCCCAACGGCTCGGGCAAGACGACGCTGTTCCGCATGATCATGGGCCAGGAGACGCCCGACGCCGGCGAGATTCACCTGGGCGAGTCGGTGTCGCTGGCCTACGTCGACCAGCACCGCGACGCCCTGGACGGCAGCCGGACGGTCTTCGAGGAAATCACCGACGGCAAGGATCAGCTCAAGCTGGGCGATCTGAGCATCAGCTCGCGGACCTACGTGTCGCGATTTAACTTCCGCGGACCGGCCCAGCAGAAGCACGTGGGCGAGTTGTCCGGCGGCGAGCGCAACCGCGTCCACCTGGCCAAGCTGCTGCGCCGCGGCGGCAACCTGCTGCTGATGGACGAGCCGACCAACGACCTGGACGTCGGCACGATGCGCGTGCTGGAGCAGGCCCTGATCGACTTCCCCGGCTGCGCGATGGTCATCAGCCACGACCGCTTCTTCCTGGACCGCATCTGCACGCACCTGCTGATCCTTGAGGGCGGCGGGCGGACACGATGGTTCGAGGGCAACTTCGAGGCCTACGAGAAGTCGCTGGCCGATGCGGGCAGCGACCGTCTGGCCCACCGCCGCAGCCAATACAAGCGGCTGACCCTGCGCTGACCGGCGGCCTACAATCTGCATGTGAAGTCGGCTGCGGCGTCCTGACAGATGGGAGACTACATGCGGACGAACGAACGAAGCAGGCGGGTGCGGGTGCTGGTCGGGGCGACGCTGCTGGCGGCGATCGTCGCGGGCGGGGTGTGGGGGTGCAGCGGGCCGCGGCCGCTGGGCGTGGCCATTCGGCCGGCGGACAAGGAGGCGTGGTCCGCGGCCGTGGCGGCCAACCCGAGCAGAACGCCGCGCGACATTTTCCTCGCGCAGCGTGCCAGGGAGACCGGCCAATCGGTCGAGCAGGCGACCGCCGCCGACGCCGCCCTCAGCCACACCCGCAACCCCTTCGACGCCAACAAGGATCCCGAGGCCGTCAGCCGCGGGGCCGTGCTCTACGAGAACTACTGCTCCCGCTGCCACGGCCCGGACGCCGACGGCCGCGGGCCCGACATGCCGCGCGTAGTGGAGAGCATGAACTGGCACGCCTTCGGGACGCGGTTCGCGGTGACGATCCATCGCGGCGCGCCGCGCTCCTGGTTCAGCAAGATCCACGACGGCCACGACGGCGGGGCCAAAGCGGCTGACGGCCGGGCCCTGGTCATGCCGGCGTTCAAGGACGAACTGGCCGTCGAGCAGATATGGTTGCTCATCACCTACATGCAGTCCCTGGACGCTTACGCCCCGTCGGTCAGGTGAGCCGGTGCGGCGATCCGTTGTTGCCTGCGCGGCCTGGCGGCCGGTAGCATGTCTGACGGCTCGAATGACCGGAGGCAACCATGGCGCAGGACGACGCGGCATTCTGGGGCTCCCGTCCGACGATTCTCGGCCGGGTCAGCGCGCGGCAGGTTGAGCAGGAGCGGGTTGTGCTCAATCTGGTCAGCGGCGACTTCTTCTCGCTCAACGAGGTGGGGACGTTCGTCTGGGACCGCATCGACGGCCGGCGGCCCGTGAGCGACCTGCTGGCGGCGATCCTGGCCGAATACGACGTGGACGAAGCGACGGCGTCGGCTGACCTCCGCGAACTGATCGATCAACTGGTCGCCGAGGGCGCGATTGAACTGCGATCGGAACAGAAGCCGGCTGGGCAGGCTGGCTAGCCTGCTGTCGCCGCGGCGATGGCCGTTGGCGTGGCGGACATGGCGCGACCTGCTTGAGGCGCGACGGCGGATCGCCCGCTTGCCGCTGGAGCGGCTCTGCGAAGGCTGGGACCAGCCGGAAGGCGGGCAGGGCTCGCACGCCGCGAGGCCCGACGAACTGGCGACGCTGGCGCTCGTACGCCGGTGGACGAACATCTTCCTGGCGGTTCTGCTGGGCAACCGCCGCCGCTGCCTGCCGCGGAGCCTGGTCCTGTTCCGCTGGGCGCGGCGGATGGGGCTGGTTGCCAGCGTCCACCTGGCGATCAGCCGGGCCGACTTCGCCGGCGACGGGCACGCATGGGTCGAGCTGGAAGGCCGGCCGCTGTTCGAGGCCGCCGACCCGGACGGCCGGTTCGCCGAACTGCACCGCTATCCGTGACGCCCGCTCGAACGGCAGCTTATTGATTGACGGGTTGCGGGACGATAAGTATGTATGAGTTGACCCAGGCCGATCGGCGCGCGTCATGCCAAAGGAACTGATCATGCGGAAGTACGAGAAGCCTCGCGTCGTGACCCGGTCGAACGTCCGCGGGCTGATCGCAGCTTCGTGAGCCTCTCGGCCAGCGGCAGGGGCTTGACGATGAATGGCGCGGTTGTATTGTGTATGAGGAAGATGTCCGCCGGGGGCGTCGCCCGGCTTTCGCAGGACGCATTTTCACCCGTGGCGGGAGCAATTCACTATGCGACCCTACAGCAAGCCGCAAGTCAGCAAACGGGGCAACGTCGGTCTCCTGGCTGGCCTCAGCCAGCCGTAAGTCGCGGCCAGTCAAGCAATCGCTGATGCCTTTGCATCGATTTGATATTCACGGCGTGACCCTCGACCTGGTCGGCCTGCCGGCGGCGCTGTTGCCGGAGGTGGATCGTTGGCTGGGGTGGGCCCGCAATGCCTCAGCCGGCGAGGGCAATGCCGGGCCACGGGGGGGCGGCGTCATCGACCTGTCGGGCCGACGGGCTCTGTCGCCGGCGGAGTTGGACGACTTCCGCCGCGGCGAGCTGTTCTTTCACCACACCCGCAGCAATCAACCCCTGATCTACGGCCGATTCGACGTCGTCGGCTATCGCCGCGCCGGCGGGGATGGCGAACAGGCGCTGCTGGACTACGGCTGCCACGGCCACGTCTGGATCGACTTCCCGTCGCGGCGGATCGGCGGGCTCGTGGCGGACGGCGAGCAACTCGACGGCCGCCTGGGGATGATCTTCTTTGTGGATCTGCCGGTCTGCTGGACGCTGTCGAGCCTCGGGCTGTTCCCGACGCACGCAGCCGGCGTGCGCGTCGACGGGCGCTGCTGGCTGCTGGCGGCGTCGAGCGGCTGCGGCAAGACGACCGTGGCGGCGGCGCTGGCTGAGGCTGGCGGCGAGTTCCTCGGCGACGACTGGGTGCTGCTCGGTCGCGAGGACGGCCGCATCGTCGCGCACGGCTTTCCCAGCCGCGTGGGCCTGCGCCCGCCGAGCATGCGCTGGCTGCCGGGACTGGCGCCGCTGTGCGAGGGGGGCCCCGTCGCGGCGGAGGGCCCCGGCGCGGACGGCCGCTTCAAGTACTCGCTGGACCCGCTGCGGGCGTGGCCCGGACGTGTGCTCAGCGCGGCGGACGTCGACGGCGTGCTGCTGCCGCGGATCGCAGGGGAGGGGCCCACGCGTTTCGAGCCGGCGACGCGGACGGAGGCTTTGAACGCCCTGATGGAGCAGAACCTGTCGCTGATCAACCCGGCGTCGGCTGAGGCTCATTTCCAGGTGCTGGCCGACCTGGTGGCGCAAGCCGAGGTCCGTCGACTGGTGCTGGGCGACGGCCCCCTGGGGGTTGCGGAGGCGCTGAGGAGATGAGCGAGCCCGCCACGTTGCCCGGCCTGTCGCTGCCCGCGCCGCTGGCGATGGTGGTGGACGTGATCCGCGCCGCGGCTGACCCGTCGTACGTCGCGTCGGCCCAGGGCGTGCCCGAGCCGGTGCTGCTGTCGATGGGCCGGCGACACAACCTGCTGCCGCTGATGCACAGCCTGCATCGCGAGGGACGCCTGCGGCTGGCGGCGTCGGCGGCGAAGCAACTGCACCCGATGGCGCTGGCCCAGACGGCGCTGGTGATGCAACTTGAGCACACGCTGGCGGCCGTAGGGGCGGGGCTGGACGAACGGGGCGTGCGGTTCCTGCTGTTCAAGGGGGCGGCGCTGGCCGGGACGATCTACCCGCAGCCGGCGTGGCGTCCGTTCGTCGATCTGGACCTGCTCATCGACCGGGAGAAGTACGATCTTGTCGAGCCGATGCTGCTGCAAATGGGCATGGTCCCCTCGACGAGGATGAGCGTGCGGCGGCGGCTGCGATACTTCAACAGCGTCGAGTTTCACGACGCGGCTCGCCCGCAGGTGCAGATTGACCTGCACTGGAGCGACGTGTCGGCCTCCTGGTCTGACGGCTCGATCCTGACCGGCGAGCAGGTCTGGGAACAGGCGGGTCGGACCGAGATTGCCGGGCGGGCCTGCCGCATCCTCTCGCCGGCGCACTCGCTGGTCCACCTGTGCGGGCACTGGGGATACCACCACCAGTTCACCTCGCTGATCTCGCTGCTGGACCTGCTGCTGCTGAATGCCCGGATGGACGAATCGGGCGTGCGGCGGGCCCGGGAACTGGCGGCCGAGTGCGCGTACCGGCGCGTGCTGGCGCTGTCGATGCTGCTTGCCGGCGTGCTGAGCGGCAGCCCCGACCCGCGCTGGGCGGACGAGGAGGCCCTGGACCGGCGCCGACAGGAACGGATGCTGCGGCTTATCGAGGTCTTCTATCGTTGCGGCGGGGTGTGGCGCGGGCGGCGGATCAAGGCCCTTTGTCTGGACAGTCGGCGTGCTCGTCGGCGGGCGCTTGTCGCCTTCCTCGCATCCAGATTGCACCGGTAATCCACGTCGTCCAAAATACCTGTCGCGAGCGACACTTGGAGCAGGAGGAAGGGTTATAAGCAGACATGGCCTTGCCCTCGCGGGCAAATGGGCTGTCCGGGGATGCTGTAATCTGGTATGAATCGCGTTGCGGCGCCGCGGCGCTCCGTGTTGAGCCGGAAGGTGCTAGGCGGCGGTTGCCCGAAGAGTCCCCTCGCCCGGCCAGGTTCTGGCGGCCATGAAGCAGAAGTTGACGTTGAAGTTGAGTTGAAGCGTTCGATCCGACGGTTGGATTACAGCGGCGCGGCCGTCCCGACGGCCTGCGACCGGCCGGACCGCTTGAGCCAGACGCGGCGGACCGGACTCGAATGAGCCTGTAACGGAGTGTGATGCCTTGTCGCCATCGGCACTGTTTCTCAATCCGTGGATGCTGGCCGCCCTGGCCGCCGCGACAATCCCGATCATCATCGAGTGGCTCTTCCGACGCCGCAAGCGGCAGATCGAACTGCCGACGATCCGCTTCCTGCTGGACAATAAGGAGCAGGAGAAGATCAAGCGGCAGGACCGCATCCTGCTGATTCTGCGGACGGCGGCCATCGTCCTGCTGGTTCTGGCGATCGCCCGCCCGATCATCCGCCACCAGACCGGCAGCGGCGAGCAGAGCCGCAACGTCGTCATCCTCATCGACGGCACGGCCAGCATGCAGCAGCAGACCACCGAGACGACCAGCTTCGGGCTGGCCAAGCGCAAGGCGGCTGGCGTGGTGGCCGGTCTGCCCAAGGGAACGCATGTCACGGTGATCCTCCTGGGCGACCAGGCCCGGACGATCGTTGACAACCAGGAGGACCTGCACACCGCCAAGGCCGAGATCGATTCGCTGCGCCCGACCTGCTCATCGGCCCCGATGAGCGGCGGGCTGGCGGACATCGAGAAGATGCTCGAAGGCAGGAAGGCGGAGGTCTACGTCTTCTCGGATTTCCAGCAGAACACCTGGATCCCTGACAAGAAGACGGGACCGACGGCCGAGGTTCTGGCCAGGCTTCAGAAGCAATGCGAAGTCTTCATGGTCGATTGCGGCGGCACGCCGCAGTTCAACTACATGGTCACCGACCTGCACCCGGTGGAGTACGTCATGTCCACCGAGACGCCGGTGCAGTTCCAGGTGACGGTCAAGTGCGTGGGCGAAGTGCCCAGCCCCGCGCCTGAATCCAAACTCAACTTCATCGTCAACGACGAGGTGAAGGACACCCAGCCGGTGGCCAATCTGCCCTCCGGGGGATTCCACCACACCTTCACCTACCGCTTCGCCAAGCCGGGCGAATACCTCGTGCAGGCCGTGATCGACGGCGACTCCTACCGCGCGGACAACAGCCGCTACTTCCTGTGCAAGGTTCCCGAGTCGGTCAAGGTGCTGATCCTGGACGACTCGGCCGGCGGGTCCGGGTCCGCGGACAGCCACACCTTCGCCAACGCCATTGCCCCGCCCAACCACCCCAGCCGACCGCGGCTGTCGCACTTCACCACATGGACCGTCCCGTCCAGCCAACTGGTCTACCAGAACATCGACGACTACCAGGTGGTCGTGCTGGCGGGCGTTGACCTGAGCGACGAGTCGATGGTCGCCAAGCTGGAACGCTACGTCACCGACGGCGGCACGCTGTGGATATTCATGAGCGACCACGTCAACCGCCTGGACTACAACCGCCTGCTGTTCAAGAACGGCGGCGGGCTGATGCCGGTCCGGCTGATCGAGACCGACACGCCCGCGCCGGCCGGCGCCCAGCCGCCCTACCTGAAGCTGGACGAGCCCGTGGCCGGCCTGGCTGACCTGACGGATTTCGGATCGGCCAAGGAGGCCGTCTTCATGCACCACCTGCCGGTGGAGGTGCGCGGCGGACAGGTGCTGCTGAGCCTCAGCGACGGGACCCCGGCGGTGGTCGCCAAGCGGTATCCCAGTTCGACGGTCGGCGGCCGGGTGCTGTTCACCAACTGCACCGCCGGTCCGCAGTGGAGCTGGCTGCCGGCGATGGGCCAGTACCTGGTGATGGTGCAGGATCTGCTGCGATACATGGTCGACCAGCCTGACGCGGCGGTGAACCTGACCGTCGGCGACGTCTTCGAGCAGCCGGTCTACATCAGCAAACAGCAGGTGATGATCAAACTGCCCGACGGCTCGCCGGTCCTGGCCACGCCGCACGACCGCGTCGGATCGTTCCGCGACGTGGACCCGTCCGCGACGACCACGCAGCCGGCCAATTCGGCCGGGTCCGAGCAGGCCGCCCAGGCCAGCAGTTATCAGCTCAGCTTCCGCGACACGCAGGGGAACGGCGTCTACGAGGTGGACACCATCGAGGAACGCGTCCCGCGGCGGCGGTTCGTCGTGAATATCGATCCGCGGAGCGGGGAGGGGGATCTGTCGCGGCTGACCGAGGAGAGCTTCGCGACGGCCTTCGGCGGGTCGTCGTGGACGTGGGTCAGCCCCGGCCGGTCCATCGAGGAGCTGGCGGCCAACCTGCACACGGTGACCGAGCTGGCATCGTTGTTGTTCTGGATCCTGGCGATCATGCTGGGCGTCGAGTCGTTCCTGGCGTGGCGGTTCGGACGCCGCCGCGGACCGTCGGCCGACCCGGCCGCTGAAGCCGTCCGTCGCGGCGGGGAGGTGAGCCTGTGAAGTTCGCCCTTTCGGCCCAGGGACTGGCGCCTTTCCTGCTGGTGTGCGCGGCGGCGCTGGCTGTCTTCTACTTCTATCTCTACCGACGTGAGGCCCGCCAGGCGCACCACCTGACCTTCGGGCAGCAGATCGGCCTGTGGGCGCTTCGGGCCCTGGTGGCGCTGATGGTGCTGGTTGCCCTGGCCAAGCCGACCATCACGCAGACCGTGACCACCGAGCGTACGCCCGTGGTTGCGCTGCTGGTGGACGATTCGGACAGCATGTCGTTCCCGGCGTCGACGCGCGATCCGCTGCTGGCCGACAGCACGGCCGCCAGGAGGACGCGGTTCGACTCGTCCCGCCAGGCCGTCCGGATGCTGACCACGGAACTGGCCAAGAACCACAACGTGCAGGTCTTTCACTTCTCGGCGGCGCCCGAGCGTGTCAAGAGTGTGCCGCAGTACGAGGGCACCGCGGTTCCCGACGAACTCAAGGGCGACCTGTTGGAAGCGATCAAGCCCCACGGCGATTACTCCAACATCGGCGACGGCATCATCGGCACGCTGGATCGGCTGACCGGCGACAAGGTCTCCGGCGTGGTCGTGCTGACCGACGGACGTCAGACCGGCGGGGCCGGATTGGCGGCTGCCGCCCGGGCGGCTGGGGAGCGCGGCGTCCGCGTGGACGCGGTGGTCCTGGGTTCGCCGCACGAGCTGAGCGACCTGCGGATCAACCCGCCGATCAACGTCCCCTCCGACGCCAGCCTGGGCGACGTGCTGACCTTCCACGTGAGCGTGACTAACGAGGTCGACGACCGCCTGGCCACGACGGTAGACCTGTACGAAAAGAACGCGGACAAGCCCGACGAGCCGTTCGAGAAGATTCCCGAGGCCACCCGCGAGCTGAAGGGCGCCGACGAACTGACCCGCGGCGAGCGGGACATCGAGATCCCGATGATCCCGCTGATCGAGGGCAACCGGCGGTTCCGCATCGTGGTCCACGGCGACAAGCGGGAACTGGACTGGGCTGACTACGAGGCCCTGGCCGGCAAGGACAAGGGCAACGGCATGCTCCTTCCGACGCTGGACCGCGCGTGCAACAACGTGGCCGAGGTGACCATCCGGGTTATCAAGCGGACGCTGCGCGTGCTGCTGATCTGCGGCGAGCCGTCGCGCGAATACCTCTACATGGTCCCCGCGCTGATGCGCGACCCGATCGTCCAGATGAGCACGTGGCTTCAGGCGGCCGACATCGACTACACGCAGCAGGGCAACGAGAACATCGAGCGGCTGCCCTCGACGCTGGACGAATGGTCCCTCTACGACGTCTGTATCCTCATGGACGTGGACCCCAACGGGTTGACCGTGCAGCAAATGGGCGGGCTGGAGCACATGGTCGCCAAGGGGGGCGGCCTGATGATCGTTGCCGGACGCAACCAGGGACTGGCCAAGCTGATCCAGGTCCACTCCAACCCCGTGCGCGGCCTGCTGCCGGTTGAGGTCGACAAGAACGTTCACCCGGACCTGGACATGCACTTCGAGAAGCCATTCAAGGCTGAGCGGACCCCCGAGGGGGCCCGGCATCCGCTGATGGCCATCAGCACCTACGAGCCGACCAACGACGCGGTCTGGGCGACCTTCCCCGAACTCTACTGGCATCACCCGGTGCTGCGCAAGAAGCCCAAGGCCATCGTGCTGATGAAGAAGGAAGGCGAGGACGACGGCCGCGGCGACATCCTGATGGCCATCCAACGTTACGGCGAAGGGGCGGTGTTCTTCTCGGCCATCGACAGCCTCTGGCTGTGGCGGTATCCGCACGAGAGCTACGACTACGACCGGTTCTGGACGCGGGCGATCCGCCACCTCGGCGAGGCCAGGCTGACCGGCACGCAGCAGCAGGTGAGCATCGGCACCGACCGGGTGAGCTACCCGCCCGGTGAGGATGTCGGCATCACGCTGCGCATCCTCGATCCGGCGTTGTGGCAGCAGTTGCAGGACCAGGTGATCTACGTCACCGTCACCGGGCCCAGCGAAGACTACAAGGTCCGCATGACGCGCGACGCGTCCGGCGCCCAGAACTTCCGCGGCAAGTACCGCACGCGGCGGCTGGGCAAGATGGAGATCCGCTCCCGCCAGAGCGCCCCGGACGCCGACAGCGAAGCCAAGCCCCTGTTCGACGTCAAGACCGAGTTCACCGTTGCGATGCAGTCGTTGGAACGCCTCAAGACCAGCGCCTATCCCAACGCGATGGCCGATCTCGTCCAGCCTGCCGGGGGGGAGATTTACTTTGCCGAGCGCCCCGTCCTGGCCAAGGGCGAGAAGGAATTCCCGTATAAGGACATGGCCGAACTGTCCAAGCTGCCCTCGCTGATCCCGGCTGATCCGCAGAAGGTCCCGCGCGAGTTCACGACCCATCTGTGGGACGGCTGGACGTTCCTGACGCTGTTCCTGGTGCTGGCTGCGGCCGAGTGGTCCCTGCGCAAGTGGTGGGGCCTGCTGTAGGTCAATTGCTTCGGAGGTCGACCCGTTATGTCCAACCGCATGCTCGCGATGGCGCTGGCCGTCCTGGCCCTGTCGGTCGCGGCGCTGGGATGGGTGATCGTCCCGGCCGCCGTCGGCGACGACGCCCCGGCCGCCGAGCCGGACAACAGGCCGGCCGTCGCGCCGACCACGCAGCCCGACTCCGAGGCCCAGGCCCAGCGGCTGCTGGCGATGCGCGAACGTCAGCAGGGCCCGCTGCATCCCGGAAAGGATCCGGCGTTCCTGGTCATGCCGCGGCAGGGCGACCGCAGCGATCTGCCGGCCCAGCTTCTGAATCTCCAGGTGCCCGACCTTAACGCCCCCGAGGGCAGCACGCGGACCACCTCCCCGCGCGAGATGGCCGACAAGGCGCTGGCCTACCTCGCCCGCACCCAGGACCCCGACGGCGGCTGGTCCGACCCCGAGTATCCCGGCAACACCGGCGTGACCGCGTTGGCCTGCCTGGCGTTCATGGCCGACGGCTCCCGCCCGCGGATCGGTCCCTACGGCCGCCAGATCGACCGCGGCATGGAGTTCATCCTCAAGAACGTCCAGACCAACGGCGTGATCTCGGGCAAGGGGGCCAACAAGCTGGGCCCGGCCTACGAGCACGCCTATTCGACGCTGGCCCTGCTGTTCGCCTACGGTGACATGCCGTGGCGCCCCCAGACGCGCGACGTGATCGCCAAGTCGGTGCAGGCGATCGCCCGCAGCCAGAAGCTCGACGGCGGGTGGCGCTACCAGTTCAGCCGCGAGGGCTTCAGCGACATGTCCGTGACGGCCAACATGCTGTGGGTCCTGCGGACAGCCAAGAAGTGCGGCTTCACGGTCAACGCCGAGTCGATAAAGAAGGGCGTGGACTTCGTCGTCAGCTGCGCGATGCCCGACGGCAAGCATTTCCGCTACCGCTATCACGGCATCATGGCGGCCAGTGAAGGGCTGACCGGCACGGGCATCATCGCCCTGGTCAACCAGGGCCGCATCGACCACCCGATGATCCCCAAGACGCGCGACCAGATCCGCTATGAGTACACCCGCTACACCATCGACGACCTGAAGGAGCGGCGCTACTACGTCTACGGCTGCTTCTACGCCGCCCTGGCGATGTACATGTGCGGCGACGAATACTGGCAGCCCTGGTACCACAAGGCCGCCAACGTGCTGGCCCACATCCAGCGAAAAGACGGCGAGTTCGCCGACCAGTCGGACAACACCGCCTACGCGACGGCCATGGCCGCGATGGTGCTGCTGGCCCCGCGCGGCTATCTGCCGATTTTCGAGAGGTGATCCCGGGTCCGCCGGCGAGCCCGAATAGGGCCGGCGGCTGGGGATGAAGTCGAAAGACGAGTTTGAGTTCAAGTTTGAGGGTTGGCACATGGGCGAGAACCGCGACAGCCACATCAAGCGTCTGGACCGCCTGTGCGACGCCTTCCGGCGGCAACTGCGGCTGCGCCATCTGCTGACCGGCGTTGCCCGCGTGGTCGTCGTCGCGCTGGTCGTCGCCGTGGTCATCATGACGCTGGACTGGATGCAGCACCTGGATTGGCCCGTCCGCCTGGTCCTGCTGCTGTTCTATGTTGCGGCCATGGGCAGCGCGGTCTGGTTCAGCGTCCTGCGGCCGCTGGGCCGTCGATGGAACAACACCGAAGTGCTCAGTTACATGGACGCGGTCACCCCGCAGGGCCAGGCGATGCTCCTGGACCTCTACGAACTGGTCGGCCGACAGGATGAAATCCAGGAGGCCCAGACCGAGACCGGACGCCAACTGGTCGGCGAAGCCCTGGACCGGCTTGAGCCGCTTGCCGACCAGGTCCGCCCGTCGCAGGGGCTGTCCGGACGGGTCATGCTCCGATGGCTGGCTGCGACGCTGGGCGTGGTGGTCGTGCTGGCCGGGGCGTCGTGGACGATGCCCAACTACGCCCGGGCCGGCCTCGTGCGGTTCATCAACCCGTTCAGCCGCTACGCCTGGCCCCACGACACCGACATTGCGGTCTATCGCCCTGTGATCACAAAGGACGGCGTCCAGGAAGTCCCGATGCCCGAAGGCGGCTGGTCCGTCGCGGCGTTCAAGAAGATGCCGCTGGAGATCCAGGTGTCGGGCACGGTTCCGCCCAGCGTCGAGTTGCAGTATCGTTCCATCGACGGACGATGGAGCGCCCCGGTCAAGCTGCTGGTCGAGCGCAGGCCGGACCGGCCGGCCGGGACCGGCGTTGCGACCTACGAGTTCGACCAGGTGAAGGAGTCGCTGGAGTTCCGCGTCAGCGGCGGCGACTATGAAACGCCGATCATGACCGTCCTGGTCACCCCCCAGCCCTACGTCACCAAGGTGCTGGTCGACTACGACTATCCCAGCTACGTCGGCCGACCCGACCGCAAGGGCGTCGATCGCGGCGAAATCGACGGGCCCCAGGGCACGAATGTCCACATGGTCTTCCTGACCTCCATGCCCCTGACCAAGGCGATCTTCGATCTGGACGAGGAACTGTCGGACCAGCATCCGCTGTCGGTGGCCGACCGCGAGGTCGTCCGCATCCTGGCCAAGCTGCGCGAGACCCAGGTCGACCTGGGCCAACTTGTCGGCGAATTGCCCACGGGCAAGGACAAGTCCCCGATTTCCGACGCGCAATCGGCCCGCATGAGCGACCTGCGCGACCGCCAGCTCCTGCTGATCGGCGATCTGCGGTCGGCGCTGGCCCTGCTGGCTGCCGGGGCGCAGGAATACGCCCAGCGCGACGCTGACAACAGCACGGTGATGCGCAAGGCCGGCGAACTGGCCGGCGTGCCGGGATACCGCCTCGCGCCCGACGTGGCCCGCGCCGCCGACGCCCTCAAGGCGGCCCAACTGGGCGACGCGGCGACCGCCCTCAAGTCGCTGGCTGACAAGGTCCGGCCGCTGTCCGGCCAGTTGGCCGCCGCTCCGCGCGGCAGCGACAAGACGACCAGTCAGAACGTCGGCGACGCCGCCGACGCCCTCAAGGGCCTGGTCGCCCAGGCCGACGCACTCTCGGCGGCGGCCGGGACGCTGGCGCAGGCGCTGTCCAAGCCCGACGCCAAGCCGACCCCCGAGCAGGTTCAGCAGCGCGAATCGCTTCGGCAGGCCGGCGCCGACCTCGTGGTCCAGGCGGACCTGGTGGCAGCCAATGTGACCCACGCAGCGGTGGCCCTGGATCGCTCCAAGGCCGAGGCGGCCGGCGCAGCCGTCGAGGCGGCTGAGGCCCTGGGCTGGGCCGGCAAGCCGATCACCGACCGGCTCCAGGCGTCATGCGATGCGCTGGCTGCCCGTCATGCCGGCGATGCCGCGGGCGACCTGCGCAAGGCGTCTGACGCGCTGGAGGCCGTGCGGGACATCCTTCAGAAGCGCGAGGAGATGGCCCGCAACAGCGACACGGAATTCTACAAGGACATGACGCTCCGCCGCGGCGGGCACTACTCGGTGGAGCTGTACGAGAAGAGCGGCATGCGCGAGGCGATTCCGATCGCCAACGATATCACGGTGCAGGAGGACAACCTGCCGCGGATCGAGATGGTCAGCCCGCTGCCGGACCTGACCGAGACGCGAAACGCGATGCTGAACATGGTCTTCGACGTGACCGACGACTACGGCCTGGACAAGGTCGAGGTGGTGTACCAGGTCGAGGAGGGTCCGACCAAGACGGCCGAGGCGGTGCTGAGCAACCGCATCACCGGTCCGATCGACCCGACGCTGGAGAACATGCAGCCGCGCCCCAAGCTGGTGGCGGCGCGGTTCGGATGGAAGCTGGCCAAGATGGAGGATCTGCCCGAGAGCGGCAACCTGACTTACTACATCCGGGCCCGAGACAACAACCCCGACCCGTCGCGCCCGATGGTGCGGTATCCGACGGCCGACGTCTACCACGTCAAGCTGGTCAATCCGGTGGAGTTCCAGTTCGCGGCGCTGGAGCAGGCCAAGGGCATCCTGACCGAGGCCCTGCTGACCTGGTCCAACCAGCTCAATGCGTGGGAGCAGGCCGAACAGTGGAAAGCAAAGGGGACCGGAGAGGAGAACGACAAGATATGGGCCGAGCTGATGGACGCCCAGGAGCGGGCGGCCCTGGCGGCCCGGACGATGGAAGTCCACATGACCGTGCTGCGCGACAAGTATGAGCGCAACAGCATGCAGGTGGACTTCATGGCGGCCAAGCTGAACGTGATCGCCGACCTGCTGGCCGAGCTGATCGACGAGCAGAAGGGCCACATGGTCAAGGTCGAGGCCGGGCTGAAGAAGGCCCGCCCGCGGACCTCGGCGGCAGCCGACCCCAAGGTGCTCAAGGCGATGCGCATGGCGGCGCTGGACGCCGTCGACGACGACGGCTGGAACGCCCACGACCGCCAGAAAATGTCGGTGCTGATCGCCCAGCGGATTGTGATGAAGGTCTTCGACTGGCGCGACCTCCAGACCTGCACCGTGGATGCCAAGATGATGGGCCAGGAGCAGGAGGACGTCCTGGACGTCACTCAGAAGATCGCCCCGGTCTACATCGGCAAGGAAATCTACGACCTGACCGACAAGCAGCAGGAGGAACTGATCACCCTGGGCAAGCGGCAGAAGGCCGTCTTCGACAAGGAGACCAGCCTGGAGGTCCAGATCGACTTCCTGATGCGCCGCGCCGACAAGCAGAACCGCACCGGCATCCGCGACCCGCTGCTGGCGGCGTTCAGCCTGCTCCGCAAGGAACGGGTCAACGACAATCTCAAGAACGCCTCGCTGCTGATCGCCAACAACCAGCCCTCCCAGATCATCGACAATCAGAAAGAGGTCATCGCGACGCTGAACAAGGTGGTGACCGGCCTGCTCATGGCCGGCCAGAGCGTCGAGAGCGACTCCCCGCTGGACCTGAAGGTCGCATTGGCCAAGCGCGAGAACGTCAACCCCGAGATCGACATCGATCCGACCAAGCCCAAGCCGCCGAGCACGACCGGCCAGCAGACGACCACTGCTCCGGACAACACCGGCAACGGCGGCGAGGAACCCGTGGCCCCGCCGGTCGGGCCTGAGGTCCTGCCCGAGCCCGTGACCACGCTGGCCGGCGCCATCCGCAGGACCGCCGAGATCGAGGACAGCGTCCGCGGCCGCTCGGTCTACCTGGCCGCCAACAGCGACCCGAAGATCGAGATGCCGCGGTTTATCAGGCTCAAGCTGCTGCGGTTGGCCGAGTGGCAGTCCGACGCCAACGCCGCCCTGGCCGATGCCCAGGCCAAGGCCGTCGAGAAGAAGAAGGACGCCGACGGCAAGGATCTGAACGAGCCGCAGGGCTCGCCGGCGGTCCAGCGCCTGCTGGCGAAGATCAAGGACGAGTTCGGCGAGTCGACGCAACTGATCGCGGCCAAGGACGTGATGCCCGTCACCCAGCAGTTGCAGTCCGACAACGTGCGGTCGCTGGAGGACCTGCTCCAGTACATCGCGCTTGAGCAGGCGGTCACCGACACCGCCGCCGAGAACCGCCGCCAGAACGGCGTGGACGCGTTCGACCGCAAGTATCTCATCCGCGACAGCAAGGAGGAGAAGCGTCAGGATCTCGAACTGGCCGAGTCGGTCATCAACCGCCTGAACGAGGCCTTCCTGCTCCAGAAGGACGTGCTGCGCAAGCTGCACCGGTTCACCGAGCAGGCCGGCGCGTCGCCGACGGCGACGGCGATCGACAAGGCGGACCGGGGCCGGTCAGCCGGCTTCCAGCAGTCCGTCGCGGCCATCCTGGACGAGGCGGTCAGCAAGGTGAACGGGATGACGCCCGAGGTGCAGGGGGCGATCAAGGGCAGCGGCGTGGGGGCGCTGCTGAACCTCAAGGCGGAGTTCGCCGGGTACGTCAAGGAACTCCAGGCCGCCACCCCGGACGCCGACCGGGCCATCATCCTCAAGCTCGAGGGCCAGCGCGACGACGCCGGCAAGGTGATCCAGGTCGGGTCGCTGACGGTGCTGGGCTCGGCGGTGCAGGACCTCAAGGACCTGCTGGAAGCGCGGGTGAAGCCGCCGCCGGCGCCGGTGGCCGGCGAGGCCGAGCAGATGAGCGCCGAGGAGTGGGTCCGCATGACCCGGCCTGAAGCGCTGATCGGGCTGATCCAGGCGGACGCCTCGCTTCCGGAAGAGATGCGGACGCGGATGGTCGAGGCGCTGAAGAACGCGGACAAGTTCCCGCAGCGCTACCGCGAGCTGCTGACGGCGTATTATGCGTCGTTCGTCAAGCAGGAGAGCAAGAAACCGGCCCCGACGACCCAGCCGGACAAGCAGGAGGGCCAGCATTGAACGCGTTCCCTGGCAGGCGATTGACGGCGGCGCTGCTGGTCGCGGCGGCGGGTGTCGGCTTGTGGGCGGCCGCGGCCCACGCCGAGGAAATCTGGCTGTACGACAACACTCGCGTCTATGGACTGGTGCGTGGCGTCAGCGCAGACGGGGCCAGCCTCGAAGTGCTGCTGCCCACCGGCGACAAGCAGGACGTTCCGATGGAGCAGATCATCGCCATCCGCTTCCTCGGCCGAAATCCGCTGCTGGTCCAGAGCGGCACGCAGGAGTTCCGCTTCATCAACGGCGGGCATCTCCGTGGACGCATCCTGCACAACGACGGCGACATTGTGGTTGTCGAGACGGCGATGGCCGGCGTGGTTCAGATCGACCTGGCGTTCGTGAAGGGTTTCGTCTCGCTGCCGCTGGCCGGCTTCTCCGGCCGAAAAGCCGAGGAACTGGTCGAGAGCGAACTGGGCAAGAACAGCCCGTCGCTGGACCAGGTGCTGGATCACCGCGGGTCGGTTTACCCCGGCGTGGTGCGCAAGCTGGAGCGGACCGAATTGACGCTGGACCACGAGGTCCTGCTCCAGAAGGTTCCGCTGCGGATTCTCTACGTCAAGGGCGTCCGCCTGGCCGACGCGGCTCGGCAGCCCGAAGTGCCCTGGAAGGGCGACGTGCAGGTGCGTCTGACCGGCCGCGATGACAGCGTGATCCAGGGCTACCTCAAGCGGGTCCACCTGGGCAAGTGGTATCTCCAGCCGCTGTGGGACAGCAAGGCCGTCCTGAAGGTGGACGTGGAGGAAATCTCGCAGGTGCAGATCCTCGGCGGCCGCGTGCAGTATCTCTCGCAGTTGACTCCGACCGCGGCGACCGAGAGCACCGTACTGGCGCCACCGCAGCCGTTCCGAATGGACCAGAGCGCCCAGGGCGACCCGATCAGCATCGCCGGGCAGCGCTACCCGTGGGGCATCGGCGTCCACGCCGACAGTTCGCTTTCGTTCGACCTCAAGGGCCGCTTCAAGCAGTTCCAGAGCGATATCGGCATCGCTTCGCGGATGGCCGACCGCGGCAGCGTCGTCTACCGCGTCCTGGGCGACGGCAAGGAGCTCTACAAGAGCCCCGTCATCCAGGGCACCGGCGACAAACCCATCCATGTCAGCGTCCCGGTCGCAGACGTCAAGACGCTCACGCTGGAGGTGACCAATGCCGGCGATCTGGACCTGGGCGACGTGGCCAACTGGGGCGCAGCCCGCGTGTTGCGGTGATTTCAACGGCAGGCCGGGTGATCCGGCCGGATTGAATGGAACGTTCATGCTCAGGCTCAAGGCAGCGACATCCCGGGTGCTTGGCCTGATCGCCTTGGCGGCGATCCTGGGGACGCTCTGCCCGCTGGGCGGCTGCCTGGAACTGGACACGCACATCGTGCTCAACCCGGACGGCAGCGCCGACATCCACGAGCGGCTGCTGCTGACCAGCCAGTTGCTCGACCTGGGCGGCAAAGACCTCGCGGCCCTGCTGGAGAAGCCCGCGTTCCTGGAACGCATGAAGCACATGGGCGGGGGCGTTACGCTGGTCAGCCACAAGGTCGAGGACGCCGAGAAGGGCGCCCGCCAGGCCGTCGCGGTCTACCACATCCCGGACCTGGGCAACCTGGTATACATCGCCCCGTTCCTGCCGCGGCAGGAAGTGAGCAGCGTGCCGGCGATGAAGTTCACCTGGCACGCCCCGATGCGCGACGGCAGCTCGTGGGAATACCTGGGCGGGTGGATGGGCGTGCAGTTCCAGCCGCAGTATCCCCCCGCGACTCGCCGCCGCGAGCCGACGTCGCAGCCGGACGAGCCCACGCCGGCTGACCTTCAGGTACTCCGCACGCTTCAGCCGGTCTTCGCCGACATGATGAAGGGCCTGAGCATCCGCATCAACTTCGAGAGCTACGCGCCGATCCTCAAGTCGTCGTTCGGCTGGCGCGACAGCCGGTCGGCCACGCACAAGGTGGACCTGATCGACTTTGCGCCGGACCGCGACAGCGACAAGTACGGCTATCCGCTGCTGGACAACGAAGAGATCATGCTGGACCTGTTGCGCGGGCGACTGGACAGCCCGACGATCACCGATCACCTGAAGGACTGGACGACCAACGCGACGCTGCCGGTGTTCCATCGCGAGGGGGCGGTCTATTTCCAGCCGTCGATGCCGCTGTTCAAGCGGTTCTTCGAGGGCAAGACGCTCTACCATCACCGCATCGGTGACGTGCCGGCCCGCTTCGAGGAGATCGGTTGGAAGGGCGACCCGGGCGCCCCCAGGAAGGAGGGCGGGTGAGGCCTGTCCTCTCCGCCGAATGGATATGCGAAGATCAGGGACACGCATCGGACTGGTCCTGCTGGCGGCGGCGATGGCGCCGCTTGCCGGCTGCCTCCAGATCGACGTGAACATCATGCTGGACCCCGACGGCGGGGCGACGGTCACCGAGAAGGTCCGCTTCAGCCGGCGTCTGCTCGACCTGGACGTGCCGGACAATGCGGCACTCCAGGTGGCCCCGTTGCTGGAGAAGCCCGCGTTCCTCGAACGCATGAAGCACATGGGCAAGGGCATCACGCTGGTCAGCCACAAGGTCGAGGACGTCGAAAAGGGCGCCCGGCAGGCGACGGCCGTGTATCACATCCCCGACCTGCGCGACCTGCGCTATGTGTCGCCCTTCCTGGCCACGGGCAACTACACCGAGCGCAGCTCGATCAGTTTCGACCTGTTCCCGGTCGTCGAGGACACGTGGTACGGGCGACACGCCGGCCAGATGGCGGTGGCTGTGAAACTCAGCGGCAAGGAGCAGCGCAACGACAGCAAGGATGCGCCTCCGCCGCCGTCGCCGCAGGAGCAGCAGATTCTGCGGGACCTGGCGCCGGTCTTCCGCGACATGATGACCGACTTCAAGATCAAGCTGACGTTCGAGACGTACGCCCCGCTGAGGTTCCGCCAATACTACAGCTACCGCGGCATGCGGGCCGGCACGCACCGGTTCGACCTGATCGACTTTTCCGACGAGAACCTCGACCAGTTCGGCTACGGCTTCCTGGACAACGAGGAGGTCATGCTCGAACTGCTCCAGGGCAAGCTGGCCGGTCCCAACGTCGTCGCGAACGTCAAGGAGCACGGGACCAACTCGACGCTGCCGGTGTTTCATCCCGGCGGCGTGCCGGAGATCTATTTCCGCCCGTCCAGGCAACTGTTCGACCGCGACTTCGTCGACAAGGACGGCAAGGCCAAGACGCTGACGTTCGACAAGCGAACCGGTCCGCCGCGGGCGGCCGACTTCAACAAGGACGGCTACAAGGGCGATCACCAGTCGGGCAAGAGCGAGGACTCGGAGTAAGCGGATGACTCGGCCGATTGCGACATCCTGTGCCTGGCTGGCGGCGATGGCGGCGCTGCTGTTACTGGGCGGCTGCCTCCAGCTCGACCTGCACGTGCTGCTGGAACCCGGCGGCGGCGCCACGGTGACCGAGCGGCTTCAGTTTTCGCGGCGGCTGCTGGACCTCGGGGGCAGCGCCGGGGGCGACCTTCAGCTCGCTCCGCTGCTGGAGAAGGCGGCCATCCTGGACCGCATGAAGCAGATGGGCAGGGGCGTCACGCTGGTCAGCCACGAGGTCCGGGACGCCGAGAAGGGCGCCCGCGAGTCGGCGGCCGTCTTCCACGTTGACGACCTCAACGAGCTGCGCTACGTCTCGCCGTTCCTGGCCTTCGCGGACTATGCCAAGAACAACGTCGTGCGGTTCCAGATGGTGCCGCTGCTCAAGAGCCGCAACTACGTCGGCACTGCCGGCGAGATGGCCGTCTCGCTCAAGCTGCTCAAGCCGCCGCAGAACCAGCCGCAGCGGGACGAGAACAATCCCGCGACGCCCGGGCCGACGCCGCGGCAGCTCCAGATCTACCGCGAGCTTCAGCCGGTCTTCAAGGACATGATGCAGGGCTTCAGCCTGAAGCTGACCTTCGAGAGCTACGCGCCGCTGACGGGAACGGGGTTCGGCCTGCGCGACCACCGGGCCGGCACGCACGTGGTGGACCTGATCGACGTGAGCGACCAGGACCTGGACGCGCTGGGCAGCAGCGTGCTGGATAACGAGGAGGTCATGCTCGACCTGCTCCAGGGCGACTACGGGTCGCAGGACATCGTCAAGACGGTCGGGGGGTTCCAGGACAACAAGACCGTGCCGCTGCTGCTGACCTGGGGGTCGCCGTACTGCCCGTGGCATCCCGGCGACGAGATCGTCTTCGCCCCGTCGCGGCAGTTGTTCGACAGGTATTTCGCGGGCAAGAAGCTGGACTACTCGCGATGGGCTCCCAACCCTCCGGACAAGCACGTGGAGGCGAAGTTCGAGAAGATCGGGTGGGATCCGGACCGCAACCGGAAGAAGGACCCTGACAAGGACAAGCCGGCCCCGTCGGGCGATAGCGCAAAGGCCCCGAACGGGACCGCGGCCCCTTGACCGAGAAAGGGCAGAGTCGTGGAAGCCGAAGTCAAAGTTGGAGTTGATGAGATGCTGGCCGAGCCGATGACGGCCGACCAGTTCCACGCGCGGTTTCACGCCATCCGCGAGGAACTGGGCAAGATCGTCGTCGGGCAGGACCGGGTGATCGAGCACCTGCTGGTCGCGGTCTTCGCCGGCGGCCACGTGTTGCTGACCGGCATGCCGGGGCTCGGCCGCACGTTGCTGGTCAAGACGCTGGCTGAGGTGCTGGGGCTGAACTACAGCCGCCTCCAGTTCACGCCCGACCTGCTGCCGACGGACATCATCGGCGCGGAAATCCTCGAGCACAACATGACCACCGGCGAGCGTTCGTTCCGCTTCTTCAAGGGCCCGGTGTTCGCCAATCTGCTGCTGGTCGACGAGATCAACCGCAGCCCGTCGCGGACGCAGTCGGCGCTGCTGGAGGTGATGCAGGAGCGGCAGGTGAGCACGGGCGGGCAGACCTATTTCCTGCCCAAGCCCTTCATGCTCGTGGCCACCGAGAACTCGCTGGACACCGAGGGCATCTGGGCGCTGGGCGAGGCCCAGGTCGACCGCTTCATGATGAGCATCGAGCAGCGCTATCCGGGCATGGAAGAGGAACGCTGCATGGTCCACATGACCACCGGCACCGGACGGACCGCCGCCCAGCGGGTCAGCGACGCGGCCGAGGTGCTGGCGATGCAGCGGCTGGTCCGCGAAGTGCCCGTCACGCCGTCGGTGAAGGACTTCGCGCTGGCGATCGTGCGGGCCAGCCGCCCGGGCGAAGAAGGGGCGGCTGAGCACGTCGGCGATTCGGTGCGGCTGGGCGCCTCGCCGCGGGCGGCCCAGGCGCTGCTGCTGGGCGGCAAGGTGATCGCCCTGGCACGCGGGCGTCGGCACGTGACCCGCCAGGACGTGGTGGATGTGATCAGGCCGGTGATGGCCCACCGCCTGCTGCTGGATTTCCGGGCGGCCGCGGAGGGGCTGACCCTGGATCAACTGCTGGGCGCCCTGGTCGAGCGGGCGCATGCCAAGACGCTAGGGCCGGTGTCCCGTTGGACCCGGTCACTCCTTAAGCCCTTAAGCACAAGCCTGAAAGCGAGGTAAGCGATGAGTCAGCGCGATGATTTCGTGGTCCCCAAGGAACTGCCCTGGACCGACGTCGAACTGGAGCGGATCGGACATCTCAAGGAAGCCCACGACCGCATCCTGGGTCAGATCCGCAAGGCCGTCGTCGGCCAGGACGAGGTGGTCCGCCTGACCATGCTCGGTCTGTTCGGACTGGGCCACTGCCTGCTCATGGGCGTGCCCGGACTGGGCAAGACGCTGCTGGTCCGCACGCTGGCCAGCAGCCTGAGCCTGAAGTTCCGCCGCGTCCAGTTCACCCCCGACCTCATGCCGTCGGACATCACCGGCACCGAGGTCATCCAGGAGGACAAGACGACCGGCGAGCGGCACTTCCGCTTCCTGGAAGGTCCGATCTTCACCAACATCCTGCTCGCGGACGAGATCAACCGCACGCCTCCCAAGACGCAGGCCGCCCTGCTGGAAGCCATGCAGGAGCGCCAGGTCACCGTCGGCGGCGTCCGCCGCGACCTCAACGCCCCGTTCTTCGTGCTGGCGACACAGAACCCCATCGAGCAGGAAGGCACCTACCCGCTGCCCGAGGCCCAGATGGACCGCTTCATGTTCCTCATCAACGTCGGCTACCCGACCGAGGACGAGGAACGCCGCATCCTGGCGATGACGACCGCCGGCTACACCGCAGACGTCCAGCCGGTACTCACGCAGGACGAAATCCTCGACCTCCAGAAGCTGGTCCGCCGCGTCTCCATCGGCGAGGACGAGGTCAGCTTTATCCTGCGGCTGGTGCGGTCGACGCGATCGACCGAGGCCGGCGCGCCGGAGGTCGTCAAGAAGTGGGTCACCTGGGGCGCCAGCCCGCGGGCCTGCCAGAACCTGGTCATCGGGGCCAAGGCGGCGGCGATCCTGGACGGCCGAAACAAGGTGAAGCGCGAAGACATCATGGGCGTGGCTCACGCGGTGCTGGGACACCGCATCCTGCCCAACTTCGCCGCCGAGGCCGAGCGCGTCACGACGCATCACATCGTCGACGAACTGCTCAAGGTGGTCGCGTAGGCGACGCTCAACACGAGGACCGAAGGATCAACACGAAGGGCCGCGAATGGAGGACACGAAGGACCACGAAGGCAACTCGATCTTCTCTTGAAGTATCACAACGCCGTCTTCGTGTCCCTTCGCGTTCCTCCTTAGTGTCCCTTCGTGTTAGATCGGTGATGGAGATCTCCGCATGGCTGATTATTTTGATCCGCATGTGATCGGGCGAATCAAGAACTTCGAGATTCGCAGCCTGCGCCTGGTGGAAAGCTACATGGCCGGCATGCACAAGAGCCGGCTGCTGGGCATCAGCACGGAGTTCGCCCAGCACCGCCAGTACGTCGCCGGCGACGACACCAAGCACCTGGACTGGAAGGTCTACGCCAAGACCGACCGCTTCTATGTCAAGCAGTATGAAGCGGAAACCAACATGCGGGTCTACTTCCTCCTGGACACCAGCAACTCGATGCACTTTGCCGGCGACGGGGCGGCCATGAGCAAGTTCGACTACGGCGCCACCCTCGTCGCATCCATTTCCTACCTGCTCATGCAGCAGAAGGACACCTTCGGCCTGCTGCTGTTCGACGAAGAAGTCCGGGCACAACTTCCCCCCAAGGGGTCGCACAGCCACTTCCGCAATCTGACCGGCCTGCTGTCGGCTGCCAAGCCGGGCGGGCAGACCGACATCGGCAAGGCCCTGTCCGCGCTGGCCCCGCAGATGAAGGGCCGCGGGCTCGTCTTCGTCATCAGCGACTTCCTGGCCGACACCGACGCCCTGAACCTGGGCATGGGCCAGATGAGCTTCGGCAACCACGATGTCAGCATGTTCCACGTTCGCGACCCGCAGGAGCGCGACTTCCCGTTCCGGGGCCAGACTATTTTCATCGGGCCCGAGCAGGAGGGTCGGCTGCTCTGCGAGCCGCGCGACCTGCGCAACGCCTACATCCGCGCCCAGCGCCGCCACGAGTCGGAACTGCGGCAGATGGCCATGCGGTTCGGCTTCGACGTCGAACGCATCGACACCGACGCCCGCCTGGACGACTCGCTGAGCAAGTTCCTCGCTGAACGCCTCGCCCGCAGACGAAAGGGCCGTTGATGCTTCGCCGCCTGTCCTCGCCCGTGACCGGCAGGGCCTTGGCGCTGGCTCTGTCGGCCGTTCTGGCTCTGCCGGCCTGCCTGTGGGCCCAGCCGGCCGCCCCGGCAGCCCGCGATCCGTATAAGGACATCTATGCCGGCTACGTGCCGCCCTTCATCAATCTGCTGAGGAATCAGCGGGGCTACGGCGATCCGTTCCAGGGCTGGACCCCCGACAAGCCGGAGGAGATGAAGCTCTCGTCCGAGCCGGAGTTCTTCACGCTGACCAACCTTGACGAGGACACGCGGGCCATCGCCCTGGTCGAGGCGGCGCTTAAGAAGGAGCAGGACAAGCAGTATCGCGAGGCCCTGAAGATTTACCAGCTCGTGATCGAGAAGTATCCGCGGACGCTCTATCGCGTCTCGCAGTACGGCGTCTTCGTCCCGACCTCGCAGTATTGCCAGCGCCGGATTCTCGGTTTCCCGGCCAAGGAACTCGGCTACTACCGCACGATGTATGACGCCCCGGCGGCCGAGGCTTTCGAGCAGGCCCGCCGCCAGTACTCCCTGCTGGGGCTTTCGGACGTCATCGACAACATGCTGGCGACCAGCTACGGTGGGCGGGCGGTCACGGAACTGGGCAACGCGGCCCTGGACTCGGGGCACTACCTGGCGGCCCTGGAATATCTAACCACGGTTCGCGACTTCTTCCCCGACCCCGGCCTGCACACGCCGGAACTGGACCTCAAGATCGCCTACTGCCGCCGGATGCTGAGCACGCCGCCCGACAAGACGCCCCAGCCGGCTGCGGGGGGGGGCGGACGGGGGGAACTGGACCCCATCCAACTCCAGCGGCTGCGGCAGGTCGTCTCGGAGGCTGCACTGACGCCGCAGCCCTTCGAGTCGCAACTGGCCAGCGACCCCAACGTCGCCAGCGACGACTACACGCTGATGCCGCCGACGACCGACCCGCTGGGCCTGACCCCGCCGACGTGGAACTTCACGCTGCCCGGCTCGCGCCGCGACCTCTACGTCTACAGCCAGCCCGTCATGACCGGCAACAGCGTGATCTACCGCCACAAGAACATCGTCTACTGCCGCTCGATCCTCAACGGCGAGCTGCGCTGGACGAACGACCTGGGCGGCCGGGCCGTCTGGCAGAACTTCAACGAGCGGCAGTACCCGCAGGAAGACGTGCTGGTCCAGGACGGCCGGGTCTTCACCGTCATCAGCAAGGCCGGCCCGAGCCTGGTCGCGCTGGACGAAGTGACCGGCCAACTCAAGTGGGCCTATGGTCCGATGGTCGCCTCGACGCCCGAGGAGGCGAAGATGCGTTTCGAGGCGGCGCCGGCCGGCGGCCCGCGGACGGTGTTCGCCGGCTACGTGCTGGACAACATCGAGGGCGAGACGCACACCGACAGCGAATACGGCGTGATCGCGTTCGACAGCACGACCGGGCGCGTGCAGTGGCGCACGCCGGTCTGCACGCTGGCGCCGGGCAAGTTCGCCGGGGGGTTCGCCGAGCACCGCCGCAACCGCATCCGCAGTTTCACCAGCCCGCCGCTCTACCACCAGGGGACGGTCTACTACTGCACCAACGCCGGGGCGATCTGCGCGATGGACTCCCTTTCGGGGCGCGTCAAGTGGCTGATGCGCTACCCCTACTGGCCCGGAATTCACGACGCGACGCGGCAGTTTGGCGGCACAGAGCAGTACTACCCGGTCAAGCCGCACATGCCGATGTTCTGGTACAACCAGCGGCCGCTGCTGATCGGCGACCGCGTCTACTTCCTGCCCGTCGACACCAGCCTGATGCTCTGCCTGGACCGCCGCAACGGCAAGGTCGTTTGGTGCCGCCCGCGCGAAGGTGGCAAGGACGAACACGGCCGCCCGCAGAACGGCGGCGTCGCCTACCTGCTTGGCCAGGCGGCTACCGGCGAACTGGTCTTCGTCTACAGCCAGCGCTGGAGCCCGGTCCACCTGCTGGACCCCGCGACCGGCAAGGAGACCTGGGTCTCGCCGGATCTGATCGCGAAAGACGACTCGCCGGTGATGAGCTACCGCAACTACTGCCCCTACGCATGGGCCGAGATCGGCATCAACAATCGCTGGTTCTCGCTGGCGGCCAGGCCGACGTTGACGCAGGACAACAAGGTCTACGTGCCCACGTACGGGTACCTGCGGATCGGCAGCTACGGCCTGACCATCGGCTGGGCCTACCACATGGGCGTCGTGGACCTCAAGGATCGCAAGGTCCTGCCCGATCGCCGCTACCTCACCGGCGAGGTGGCCGCCGTCAGCTCCTATTACATCTCCAGCCTGATCCCCGACACGCTCAAGTCGCTGGAGGAGGTCCCCAACAAGAACGATCAGATCAAAGAGCAGATCCGCCAGTGCAAGGCCGTCATCGGCGACGTGGTCCCGCAGAATCGCTACGGCCCGTTCATGCCCTTCTCGCGCGTCACCTTCGAGCGATACGGCGTGCCCTTCGAGCTGCGGATGGACCCGCGCTCGATCCAGATGGTCTATGACCGCGACAAGGTGAAGGCCGAGCTGGCCCGGCGGACCGGTCCCGAGGCCGACTTCGCCCGCGCCGAACTGGCCGTCGCTGACGCCCGCTACGCCGATGCGGCTGCGCTGCTGAACACCTGCCTGGCGACGATGAGCAGCGAGGACCTCGACTTCCGCGCCGCGGTCAACCAGCAGCTCTACGGCGTTCACGAGCGGCTGGCCCGCCAGGCGATCCGCTCCGGCCGCAGCCAGGACGAATTGAACAACGCCCTGGGCATGAGCCGCACCTGCTCGACGCTGGCAGAGGAAATCGAAACGCTCTTCGCCGTCAGCGAAGCCTACGAGCGGCGAGGGGACCTGGAGGGCGCCGGCCGGGCGCTGCGGACGATCATCTCCACGTACGGCAACCACGAATATCCGGTCTCGCCGCTGGTCGAGGCCGAGCGGGACAAGGTGCTGGCCACGGCGGCACAGGTCCTGGACCGGGCCCAGCCTCTGATCAACCAGGACTTCTTCGGCCGCGAGTTGGGCCGCACCGTCACGCTGATGAAGAAGGGCTTGCCGCTCTACCTGAGCACGGTCTCGCCGCTGCCGCGGACGCTGACGGCGCGGGCGGGCGAACTGGCGTCGGCGCGGCTGATGCAGTTGCAGAAGGCCGCGCCTGAGTTCGCCGCCAGCTTGTCACAGGCGGCTGCCCGCGAGCTGGGTGTCGGCGACGGCGATGAACTGCTCCAACGGCTGTGGGAGTTCCCCGGGACGCAGGCGGCCCAGCAGACGCTGGAGAAACTGATGGGCGAGGCGGCCGCTCGGCCCGGTCCCGAGTCGCGGATGCGGATGTGGCGGCTGGCCGACGCCGCCCGGATCAGCGGGCTGGCCGTGCCGGAGAAGTACCGCTCGATGGTCTTGGCCCCGTCGGCCGATCCGCCGGCGGAAACCGTCCTGACGCCCATCAAGTCGCGGCCGATGGAGTTCACCGACGAGGAGGGCGCCGCCCGGCTGGTGCTGGAGCGCCGCGGCGACCGCAGTGTTCGGTCGGACCTGATGTTCATCGGGGCCCGGGTCCGCAAGCGGCTGGACAACAAGTTCAACCTGACCGCGATCGACCTGTCAACCGGCAAGATCGCCTGGGAGCGGGTGGACATGCGGCTGCGCGGGACGGGCGCCGAGGCCGGGTTCTTCGAGGCGTTCGTGCTGGGCGACGGCAAGGGCGGCGGCATCGTGGTCGTGCACGGCCTGTATGACGTGCTGGCGTTCGACGTGGCCACCGGCGAACCGAAGTGGCAGTATCGCGTCCCGTTCGATTTCGAGATTGCCCGCGCGGTCATGAGCGGCGACCTGCTCGTGCTGTCCGGCCAGACCGAGACGCTGGCTCTTTACATCCCCACCGAAAGCGCCAACGGCGAGGTTGTCTGGCAGGTGAAGGAATTGGGCGACGTCTACGCCCCGCTCTACACGCGCGGCGACCGCATCGTCAGCGTCCGCAAGCTGCCCTTCAACGTGACCGTCCGCTACCGCGCGACCGGCAAGCTGATCGGCCGCTTGGGCCTGCCCGACCTGACGATGTTCGCCGCCCACCCGCTGCTGGAGAACGGACCGGCTGAGCTGCCCGTCGCCCACAGCGGCGAGTTGCTCGTTGTCAGCGACGGGTTCTACTACATCATGGTCGACACCGACCGGCTGGCGGTCCTCTGGAAGCGGCTGATCGACAGCAACGACATGACCCGCGAGCCCGCGATGCGGTTCGCGCTGAGCCCGAAGTACCTGGCCGTGACCAAGGAGGACTACGACCAGAAGATGATCTACATGCTCGACGCCCGCAGCGGGGCCGTGCTTTGGCAGCGCGATCCCAAGGAGGCCCGCGGGCCGCAGCCGATGTATGACGTGCTGATCGACGGCGAGCGGGCCTCCGGCATCGAGAATCATCCCGGGCAGGGCTTCTACCTGCGCATCGTGGACTGCGCGACCGGCAAGCTGCTGTTCCGCACCGAGCAGGTCGGCTACCAGGCCAGGCCGGAGGTCCGCCTGCTCGGCCGCCTCTACGGCGATTGCCTCGTCGCTCGCATCGGCGACCGCCAGAACTTCGAGGTCAAGGTCTTCGATCGCTCCAACGGCAAACTGCTCGGCACGGTGGCTGAGAAGGGCGTCGGCCCGTTCGATGTCCACGGCCACATGTCCGCGACTGTGCAGGCCGGCCGCGTGATCCTGCTGAGCAAGGACAAGCTGGCGATGTAGCCCGGCCGACCGGCTTGCGAGCCCCCCCGGGTTCCAGGGCCGACCCCCATCACAGAATGCGTTTGGCCGCATTCTAAGGCATGCAGCAAGCGAGAGGCCGATCGACCCCTACCCGGACCGGGGTCCGCCGGCTGCGCCCGGCCAATCGCATCGGCCGGGCTCGGCCGCGGGCGAATGCCCCGGATACAGGCCAATACAGGCAGTTGCAGGCCGGTGCAGAGCAGGCACGGCGTGGGATGGGAACCCTCCAGGAAACTCCCCGGGAAGGGGGCAGGCATGCTCCAACCGGAGTAGCCGGCCTTTCAAGATTCCAGTTGCCGATTGCCGTTGCTGGAGGCATCGATTAGACTGGCGATCTGTCCAGTAGTCCGGGGGTCTGTCGATGTTCTGTCCCAACTGCCGCGAATCGATGGAAGCCCGCCCCAGCAGCCTGGGTGCGTACTGGCTCTGCCACTCCTGCCAGGGCCGGCTGCTCGAAGCCGAGGCCCTCGACCGCATGGTCGATCCTGCCTGCCTGCGGCGGCTCTGGCAGATTGCCGGGCAGGGCGATCGCCCGGGCCGGCGCAGTTGTCCCTTCTGCTACAGGGCGATGACGCTCGTCCCCGGCGCCGCCGACGGCACGCCGCCGCTTGATGCCTGCAACACGTGCAAGGTGGCCTTCTTCGACGCGCTGGAACTGGAAACGGTCGCCTCGAAGGATGCGGCCGCCGCTGGCGCGTTGCTCTCTTCGACCGACCAGAAGGAGATCGCCCGCGTCCGCCGCGAGATGCTCATCGACGAGGCCGAGGAGGACCTCTCCGGCCCAGGCCATCCGGCCCTCTGGATTCCGCTTATCATGGGGCTGCCCGTCGAGAAGGGCGGGGCCGGCGAATTCCGCCAGGCCTGGGGCACCTGGATCATGGCCATCGTCATCATTTCCTTCTCGCTGATCGGCTTCCTCTCCGAGAACTACGCCGTGATCCTGGGCCTGGGGCTCAAGAACAGCGCGCCGTTCCGCTACGGCGGCATCACCTTCATCACGTCGTTCCTCCTGCACGGCAACTGGTGGCACCTAATCGGCAACGTTTACTTCCTGCTCATCTTCGGCGACAACGTGGAGGAGGACCTGGGCTGGAAACGCTGGCTGGCCCTGGTGGTGATGGCCGCCCTGATCGGCGACGTGCTCTCCCTGATGGTCGCCGCGCCCGGCAGCGAGACCGTCTCCATCGGCGCCAGCGGCGGCATCGCCGGTCTGCTGGCCTACTACTCGCTTCGCTTCCCGAAGAACCGGATCATGGTCTTCATCTGGATGCTGCTTCCCTTGCGGATGTTCGTCAACGTCCGGGCCATCCTGATGATGCCGGCGGCGATCGCCTTCGCGTGGTGGATCGGCATGCAACTCATGGGGACCACGTCCCAGATGCAGGGCACCAGCAACGTCGGCTACTTCGCCCACCTGGGCGGGGCGCTGGGGGGCGTGGCGTTCTGGGCCATCTACGGCGTTCGCGGATCGGCCTCCCCCACCGCCGCCTGATGCGTCGGAGTGCGGCAAGAGCAGGCGAGCGGAAGGATCAGAACTCGCGGCTGACGCCCGCCTGGATGGCCTCGGCCACTTCCATCGAATGTACCGTCTCGGCGAAGGTCGGGCTGGCCGGTCGGCCGCGGCGCAGCGACTCGGCAAAGGCCTCGTGCTCGCCCAGGTAGCCCCCGCCCATCAGCAGCACGTCCAGGTCCTTCAGTTCGGGCATTTCGAACATCTCGCTGCGGTCATCCATGATCGGACCGGTCGTGGGGTCCCATTCCCGGTAATCCAGGCGGCGGCGGACGACGTGCGACCGCTGACTGCGGTTGACCGACGGCGGCGGGAAATAGAGCGACAGCAACTGCACGTGCAGCGTGTCGGCGCTGACGACGCTGACGTGATACTCCTCGATCGGCGTGGGCATGCGATTGTCCAGCCAGAACGTTCCGGCGGCGCCGCTGGCGAACTCCAGGGCCGCGACGAAATGGCCGAAGCCCTTGCCTCCCCGCGGGGTCGCGCGGGCGGCCATCACGCGACGGACCGGGCCCATCATGGAGAGCATCTTGTCGATCGCGTGGATGCCCGAGCCGGTGATCTGCTCGGGCGAAGGGGAGAACGTGCGGCCGAAGCGGACGTCGATCCGCCCGGGCGTGCCGGCTTCGTTCATCCACTGCGCCATCCGCGCGGCGAACGGGCCGTGGCGGCGGTTGAAGGCGACCTGGTTGATGACCCCGGCGGCGGCGCAGGCGTCGGCCATCGCCCGGGCGTCCTTTGCGGTCACGCCGGGGGGCTTCTCGCAGAAGACGGGCAGGCCCGCGGCGGCGACTTGCGGCACGATGGCGGGAGCGGCCGACGGCTTGACGATCACATAGACGGCGTCCAGACCGCCGGCTGACAGCATCTCGCCCAGGTCGGCGTAAAGCCTGACGTCGGGTCCGATCTGCTGGCGGGCCTCGTCGCGGCGGGCCGAGTCCAGGTCACAGACCGCGGCGATCCGCAGGTCGGGTATGCGGCGAAGGCAGGGCAGGTGAACGCCCTTGCAAAACCCCCCGAACCCGACCAGCCCGGCACGAATCTCGTCCATCGTTGAACATCCTCGGTTTGTGTCCGCCCAAGACGCGGATAAGGCGCAGAAATCGGGTCCGCCCCGTGTAGGTTTTCAAACACGCTCTTACAGCGCCCGCCGATTGCGCGACCGCGGGTCGTCGACCAGTTGGCCGCTGTTGAGCACCCCCTGAATCGCCCGGTCCCGCCAGCGGCCCGGGGCGTCGTAGTAATTGCGGGCCGTGTCGACCGTGTCGACGATGACGCCCGCCCGGCCGATCCGGTGCGTCGAGGCGATGCGTCCGTCCGGCGTGATGAACACCCCCGGCCAACTCTGGTGACGGGCCGACGAGTTGGGGGCGCTGATGAACATGGCGTTGGCGCCGGCCATCGCCTGGAGCGTCGGGCGCATGATGACCCGCCAGATGCCGCCGCCGCTCTCGCGCCTGCGGGCGTTGTGGAAGCTGTGGAACATCATCTTCACGCCCAGCTTGACGTATTCGCGATACAGCTCGAAGAAGCGGACGTCGTAGCAGATCAGCATGCCGCACAGGACGCCGTTGATCCTGAACGTCGTGAAGTGGTCGCCGGGCGAGTAATACTCCAGGTCGCTGCCGGTGCAGAATCGCTTGTCGTAGCGATCGACGATGCGACCGGCTGACGAAATTGCGTAGAGGCAGTTGTGCGGCTTGTGATCGCCGGTCAGCGGGTGGGCGCTGCCGAGGATGACCCAGAGACCCAGCCGGGCGGCCAGGGCGCGGATGGCCTCGGTCTCTTCCCGCACCGTGTCCCAGTCGAGATAGGACCAGTCCTTGTAGCCCATGCCCGGCGGGTAGCCGGTCAGTGCCGCCTCGTGAAACACCGCGACGTCGGCCCGGCGGCGCTTGGCGTCGCGCATTAGGTCGCGGATCGCCTGCCCGTTGGCCCGCGCGTCGGACCCCTCGGTGAACTGGCACGTGGCCACGCGAATCCTGCCGCGTTTCATGAAACCGTTCCTTTCTCCCGTGGTTAAGAGAGATAGTATGTCAGCGTGCAGCCGGTTGTTCAACCCCCGGTCGCTCAGCACGCCCGTCAGGCGGCGACTCATATCGAAGGTGCTGCAATGAGAATCACGTGCGTTCTGCTCGCGGCGGCTGCGTGGATGGCGTTCTCCCCGGCCGCCTGGGCGGCCGACGCGCTGCCCGCATTCCCCGGGGCCGAAGGCTACGGTGCGGCGGCCGTGGGCGGCCGCGGCGGCCGCGTCGTTCACGTGACCAACCTCAACCCCTCCGGGCCGGGCAGTTTCCTGGACGCCTGCGAAGTGCAGACCGGTCCGCGGATCGTCGTCTTCGACGTCAGCGGGGTGATCCCCGGGCCGGCCAACCGCAAGTATCACGAAATCCACGTTCGCGACGGGCGGATCACCATCGCCGGTCAGACGTCGCCGGGCGGCGTGGTCTTCGAGGGCCTGCTCCGCGTCGAAGGCACGCCCGAGAAGCTGCTGGAAGACGTGATCATCCGCCACATGCGGTTTCGCCCGGATGCACGCTACGCCGGTGCCCCCGGCGGGCCGTCCGTCAACACCGACGCGCTGGGCGTGAACTTTGCGCAGCGGGCGATCGTCGACCACGTCAGCGTCTCGTGGGGCTGCGACGAGCTGGTCGACATGATCAACTCGCGCGAGATCACGCTTCAGTGGAGCACGATCGAGGAGTCCGACATCCAGTTCGAGGGCGGGGACGAGCCGCACAACTTCGCGCTGATCATCGGTTACACCGGCGGGCACTACACGATCCATCACAACCTGTTCGCCCACCACCACGACCGGGCGCCGGCCTACACGAAGCTCAAGCAGGAGTGCGACTTCGTCGACAACGTGCTCTACGACTTCGCCACCGGCTGCTCGACGCCGATGGGCAACCTGGTCGGCAACACATGCCTCGCGGGGCCCGGGGCGGTCTGGGGCTTCCCGCGAATCTACCACCCGCCGGCCACGATCGCGATGCCCGACTGCTCGCCCTACAAGAACGCCAAGGCCGCGGTCTACATGCGTGGCAACTGGCTGGGCTGGGCGGGCGGCTACTTCGACGCGCCGGCCGAACCGTCGCCGGCCCTGACCGACACGCCGCTCAAGACCACGCCGCTGAAGATCCACCCCGCCCAGCAGGCGTGCGACCTGGTGCTGGGGTCGGCCGGCGCCCTGCCGCGCGACGCGGTCACCTCCCGGACCGTCTACGAGGTCCGCACCGGGACCGGGTCGTGGGGCCGCCACGAGCCCCCGGGCGGCGCCGGGGCGGGCCTGGATGCGTTGCGCAAGCCGCTTCCCGACGCCGACGGCGACGGCATGCCCGACGCGTGGGAGAAGGCCCACGGGCTCGACCCTGCCGAGCCGGCCGATGCGAACAATGCCGTCCCGGCCGGTGCGACCGAGGGCGACCGGCACAAGGGCTACACCTGGATCGAGTGCTATATCAACAGCCGGGCCGACGAACTGGAATCAGCCGCCCGCGCCGCCGACGCCCGGCGAGCCGGCCCGGGACCGGTCCCGGCGTCCGAGGTGTTCGAGAAGCCCCGCAAGCCGATCGCCGACCTGGTGGCCGACATCGTCAGCCAGGACCAGAAGCGTGAGAAGACCGATACGCGGGCGAGTTTTCACGCGATCCTGAACCTGTCGCGGATGGACCCGGCCGTCGCCGCCGAGGCGATCCCGCTGCTGCTGGAGGCCATGCCGACCGACGACCAGCGGAAGGCCTGCTTCGTGACCTGGGCGATTGGTGCGATCGGCGGGCCGCAGGCCAAACAGGCTGTGCCCGCGCTGCTGGCCGTGGTCCGCAAGGACTGGGAAGTGGTCAACAGCAAGTGGAACTTCAACCCGCGCGGCTTTGCAGTCTGGGCGCTGGGGCGCGTCGGGCCCGACGCCGGGGAGTTGGCGGCGCCGGAACTGGCCAAGGCTTTGAGCGGCCGCGACCTCTGGGCCCGCCGACCAGCCGCCTGGGCCCTGTCGCGCATGGGCGCCGCAGCCGCCCCGGCGACCGACGCCCTGATCGCCGCCCTGTCGGCCGAGACCTCGGGCAACTGGAACGCGCTCTACGACCTGCACATCCACGCGGTCGAGGCGCTGGCCGGCATCGGTGCGGCGGCGGTCCCCGCGCTGGTCAAGGCACTGGACTCGAAGGACGCAGCCGTCCGCCGCGGGGCAGCCGAGGCGCTCGGCTGCATCGGCGAGCCCGCGCGGGCGTCTGTCGGCAGGCTGATCGCCCTGACGGCCGACAAGGAGCCGCGCGTTCAGATCGCCGCGGCCGAAGCGGCCATCCGGCTCGATCCGAACGGGCAGTCGTTCACGGCCCAGTCGGTGTCGCTGCTGCTGTATTCGAAGGACTACGCGGTCCGGGCCGCGGCGGCGACGGCGCTGGGAGGGCTGGTCAACCCGACCGGCGCAATCCGTGAAGTGCTGGCCGACACGGCCACCGGCGACCCGCGCCCGGAGGTCTGCTACGCGGCCGAGAAGTCGCTTAAGGCCATTGCACCGGAGAAACCATAGGTCGGTCGGCTGATTGTCGCCGCGGGGCCGGGCGAAGTATAATGGGGGTCGTTCGGCGGCTGACGGGCTGCCGGGCCAATTTGGTTGAACGCGTGATCGGCGGGCGAAGGGGCGTCGCCGCCGGGATTCTATAGCCCCTCTGGAGAACGGCCATGAAACGCATGTGGGTGTTGCTGGCGGTGCTGGCGATGGCGGGTTGGCTGACGGCGTGGAACGCCGCGGGCGACGGCGAAGCCCCGCGTGTCAACGGCGACCAGCCCCGGAAGGAGGGGGAGCCGCGGCGGGAAGGCGATGCGGCCAGGCCGGCGCCGATGCGCGGCGAGGTGAACCGGATGGCTGCCCAGTGCAACCTGACCGACGACCAGAAGCAGAAGATCAACGAGTTGCTGAACGCGCGGGACAAGGAGATCCGCGAGGTCATGATGAAGTATCAGCAGCAGGTCTACGACGCCCTGACCGACGAGCAAAAAGCGACCCTGGTCGGGTCGCAGGTGACGGCGATCGTTGAGGGCCAGTTCCGCCGGGCCAACCTGACCGAGGAGCAGTTGGGCAAGATCCAGACTGAGATCGCCGACCGGGTCAAGGGCGTCGCGCCCGGCGACGAGAAGGCCAAGTGGGAGGCGAGCCGAAAGGTCTCGGAGTTCGTCTACAAGGCCGTGCTGACCGAGGAGCAGAAGACGGCGCTGCGCGGCGGCCACCGGGAAGGCGATCGCCCGAAGGTCGGCCCGCGCGAGGGGGACAATCCGGGCGCCAGGCGCGGCGAAGGCGATCAGCCCGGCGTGAAGAAGGGACCGGGCGACAACCCGGCTGCCCGGCAGGGCGAGGGCGACAAGCCGCAGGCCGAGCATCCCGACGGCGGCCGCCAGGGTGGCGCCGGCGAAGGCGATGGCGGACAAGGCTCTACGGTCGACCTTCCACCGCTGGATAACTGAGCGGTCGCGAGAATGACGCGAGCTTGGGCCTCCCGGGCGTCTGCCGGGGGGCCCTTTTGCTGCGCTGGCAGGGGCGGATTCTCAGGGCTGTGAGAAGATGGGCCGCGAGAAAGGCCCCCGCGCTGACTTGACATTCAATGTCTGCCAGCTAACAATCCATTGTGTTCGGTAAAGCTGTGCATCTTGGTCCGGACACATATGGTTTCGCGAACAACTGTCGCCCCTGTGCTCACTGACGCTTCATCGTCGCCAATCCATGGAGGATTCCGACCATGTACAAGGCCCTCAAGCTTGCAGCGATATTCGTATTCGGACTGATCGCCCTGGTCGGGTGCCACTCGGAGCAATACACGAAGTACGTCATCCACGGCGGGCCGCTTGAACGCAGCCACGCCAAGCCCAGCGAGGGCGGCTACTGGATGAACTTCGACTCCGACGCCGCGACGCTGGAGGTGATCCCCGTCGAGGCGACCAACCCCGTGCGCACGCAGCACGTGTTCGTCGCGACCGTCAAGGACAAGGACGGCAACCCGCTGCCGTGGCGTCGCGTGGAGTGGCTGATCGCCAAAGGGAGCGTCGGCGAAATCGTCGAGGTCGACGAGAGCGGCTGGCTGAGCACGCGCGGCTACAAGGTCGACAACGACTACGCCGTGACGCACACCAACAGCGTCGAGAACACGATCACCCGTGGCAACGACGACCCCTCCGACGACGTTCACATTGGCAAGGGACAGACCTACTGCGTCATCACCAGCCCGATCGAGGGCGACACGCACGTCATCGCCTACTGCCCGGCCATCTACGACTGGAGCAAGCACAAGGTCTTCGTGGTCAAGCACTGGGTGGATTGCGAGGCGAAGTTCCCGCCTGACGCCCAGAACATCGTCGGCACGCCGCACCCGCTGCCGGTCAAGGTGACCCGCCAGAGCACGGGCGAGCCGCTGGCCGGCTACCTCGTGAACTACAAACTGCTCAGCGGACCGGCCGGCACGTTCGCCCCGGGCGACAAGAGCGAGGTCTCCCTGACCACCGGCAACGACGGGATGGCGACCGCGACGCTGAACCAGACCACGCCGGCCGAGGGCGTCAACGAGATCGACATCAAGGTCTACCGTCCGGCTGCGATCACCGCTTCGCACCAGAACGAACTGATTGCCCACCAGATCGTCCACAAGACCTGGGTTGCGCCCCAGTTGGCTATCACCAAGACCGGGCCCGAGCTTGAGGGCGTGAACCAGAACTTCCAGTACACCATCGTCGTGAGCAACCCGGCCAAGGTCGTCGATGCCACCAACGTCAAGGTGACCGACACGCTGCCGGCCGGCATCGCCTACGTCGCCAGCAACCCGGCGGCCGCGGTGAGCGGGCAGGCCCTCTCCTGGTCGCTGGGCACGCTGCCCGCGGGCAGCAGCCGCACGATCACGGTGACGGTCAAGGGCACGCAGCAGGGGACCTTCACCAACTGCGCCGAGACGGCAGCCGACTACGGCCTGCGCGCCAAGAGCTGCACGGATGTGACAATCAACGCCCCGGCGCTGAAGCTGGGCCTGACGGCCACACCCGAGTGCCTCATTTGCGAGCTGGTCGAGTACCGGCTTGACGTTTCCAACACCGGCAAGGCGCCGGCCCAGAACGTCCAGGTGACCGTCAACCTGCCCGACGGGCTGACTACCGAGAGCGGACGCTCGTCGGTGAGCGAGACGATCTCGCGCCTGGACGCCGGAAGGAGCCAGCCGCTCAGCTTCAAGGCCAAGGCCGCCAAGGCGGGGCAGTACGCCGCCAAGGCCACCGCGACCGGCGATGGCGGGCTCAAGGCCGACACCCCGGCCGCCAACACCGTCGTCCGCCAGCCGATCCTGACGCTGGCCAAGACCGGTCCGGCCCAGCGTTACATCAACCGCCCGGCCACCTACCAGATCACCGTGACCAACAAGGGTGACGCGGCTGCGCGGAACACGAAGGTCGTCGACGCCGTGCCGGAAGGCGCCAAGTTCGTCAACGCCAGCGACGGCGGGACGCTCTCGGGCGGCAACGTGGTCTGGCAACTCGGCCAACTCGCCCCCAACGCCTCCAAGACGGTGACCGTCACCCTGACGCTGACGCAGATGGGCGACGCCACCAACAAGGCGACCGTCACCGCCGACTGCGCGACCGAGAGCGGGCAGGTCTCCACCAAGGTCACCGGCATCGCGGCGATCCTGCTGGAGATGATCGACGTCAGCGACCCGATCGAGGTCGGCGGCAACGAGACCTACGAGATCACCGTGACCAACCAGGGCTCGGCTGAGGACACGAACATCGTGGTCAAGTGCACGCTGCCGGCTGAGCAGGCCTACGTCTCCGGCGACGGTCCGACGCGGGCCGCCGCCAACGGGCAGGTGGTCACGTTCGCTCCGCTCAAGAGCCTGGCCGCCGGCGCCAAGGTGGTCTACAAGGTCAACGTGAAGTGCACTAAGGCCGCCGACGCCCGGTTCCGGGTCGAACTGACCAGCGACCAGATGACCGCGCCGGCGCAGGAATCCGAGAGCACCCGGATCTACGAATGATCCCCGCGGAACCGGGGTGCGGGCGGTCGGCTGTCGGCCGACGGTCCCGCGCCCCGGTCCCGTTTCGATTCGAGCGTTCGTCTGAACAGGACCAATCAGGTCGCCACAAGCCAACAGGACCATTGAAAGGAATCACCATGAAACCCCGGATGCAAGCCGTGCTGCTGTTGACTGTCACTTCGCTGCTGCTGGCGATGACTGCGGGATGCAGTTCCGAAGCCCCGGCCGCCTCGGCTGCACAGGCCCAGCCCGCGGCGGCCCAGCCCGCTCCCGCGGCTGCCACGCCGATTGCCTCGGCGCCCGCCAGCCCCATGGCCGCGGACGTGAGCGACTCGGAACCGGCCCAGCCGATGGAGGCCGGCGTGTCGCACTCCGACGGCAAGCTGCACCTGACCGTCATCACCCCCACCGGGGACCGGCGCACCAGCACGCTGATGCTGGAGAAGATCGTGCCGGACACCGTCCTGGTCGGGATGAAGTATCAGTATGAGATCCAGGTCACCAACCTGACCCGGGGGCCGCTCAACTCGGTCACCGTCACCGACACGGTCGGGACCGGGCTGAAGGTGTCCGGCTCGTCCCCACAGGCCGTCGCCAACGGCGAGACGCTGACCTGGAAGCTGGACGAGTTGACGGCCGGCCAGACCAAGAAAATCGTTGTCGAGGCGGTCGCTTCCGAGCCGGGCCGCCCGACCCAGTGCGCCACCGCCGCCTACGCCAACAGCGCCAAGGGCTGCCTGGCCCTGAACATCGTGCAGCCCAAGCTGCAACTGGCCATGACCGCCGCCGACAACGTGCTGCGCTGCCAGACGCTGCCGGTCAAGCTGGTCGTCACCAACGCCGGCACCGGCGAGGCCCGCAACGTGAAGGTCACCCAGGACCTGCCCGAAGGCCTGCGGATGGGCGACGGCAGCGCCAAGGCGACGATGGACGCCGGCAACCTGTCGGCCGGCCAGAGCAAGGAGTTCAACCTCGTCCTGCATGCGACTCGGACCGGTCGGTTTACCAACCAGGCGAGCGCAACCGGCGACAACGGCCTGTCGGCCAACGCGTCGGCAGTCAGCAGCGTTACCGAGCCCAAGCTCCAGGTCGCCGCAACGGCGCCCAAGATGCGCTACACCGGCCGACCCATCAGCTATGACATCTCGGTCGCCAACAGCGGCGACGCGGCGGCCGGCGATACCGTCGTGACCGCGACGCTGAGCAACGGCATGCGGTTCGTGTCGGCTGACAACGGCGGCAAGTACTCCGGCGGGCAGGTCACCTGGAGCCTGGGCGACCTGGCGGCCGGGGCGTCCAAGAAGCTCGGCCTGGTCGCCACCAGCGAGGCCATGGGCGACGTGACCACGTCGGTCAGCGCCAAGGCGGTCTGCGGACAGGGCACAGCCGTCGCGACCACCAACGTCCAGGGCATCCCGGCGGTCCTGCTGGAGTGCGTGGACCTCAGCGACCCGATCGAGGTCGGCGGCGAGGAGGTTTATGAGGTGACGGTGACCAACCAGGGGTCGGCCAACGACACCAACATCGTCATCAAGTGCACGCTGCCGGCTGAGCAGTCGCTCGTGTCGGCCAAGGGACCTACCAACGCCCAGAGCGCCGGGCAGGACGTGACCTTCGCGGCGCTGCCGAAGTTGGCCCCCAAGGACAAGGCCGTCTATCGCATCACCGTTAAGGGCAACAAGGCCGGCGACGTCCGCTTCAAGGTCACCCTGACCAGCGACAACACGAGTTCGCCGGTCGAGGAGACCGAGAGCACGCACATTTACGAATGACCCCCGCGGCGTCGCGGGACGCCGCAACGGAGCCTGTGTGCGAGGGCCCGGCCGATCGGCGGTCGGGCCCTTCGCCCTTTGAATTTGCCGGCCCGCGGGTTTAGAATCTATCTCAATTGCCACGCGGGATCGCGACCCGTGTGGCAATTGAGATAGATTCTTATGATCGGGCATATCTCGAACCCTGGGAGGAACACCAGTGAAGAAGCTCATCCTCAAGATCGTGATCGGGATCGTGCTGCTGCTGATCGTGGCCGTCGGCGTGCTCTGGATGCTGATCAATCCCATCGCCCGCAAAGGCGTCGAGAAGGGCGCGACCTACGCCCTGGGCGTGGACACCACGGTCAAGGACCTCAACCTCAGCCTCATCCACGGCACGCTGATGATGGACACGCTGACGGTGGCCAACCCCAAGGGCTACTCGACGCCGCACCTGGTTCAGACCGGCGTGTTTGACGTGGCTGTCAAGACCGGCAGCGTCTTCACCGACACCATCAACGTGACGAAGTTTGAACTCAAGGGGCTTGACCTCAATCTCGAGCAGGACGGCAACAAGAACAACGTCCGCGAAATCCTGGACAACCTCAAGAAGTTCGAGTCGGCTGAGCCGAGCCAGCCCGAGAAGAAGAAGGCCGAGGGCGGCAAGAAGCTCAAGATCGACAAGATCACGATCACCGACATCAAGGCCCACATCACCCTCAAGGGCCTGGTCAACAGCACCTCGACGGTCGTGATCCCCAAGCTCGAAGTGACCAACCTGACCGACGAGAACGCCCAGGGCCTGGTGATCAGCGAGGTGGTCGCCCGCGTGCTGCCGGCCATCGTGGCGGCGGTGGTCAAAGAGGCCGGCAACAAGCTGGGTCCGGCCGCCGACGTGCTCAAGGGCGGGCTGGGCGACCTGACCAAGGTCATGGACCCCAAGGCAGCCGAGGGCATCCTCAAGCAGGGTGGCGACACGCTGAAGAATCTGTTCGAGAAGCCGGCCGGCTCCGGCGACGGCAGCGGGACGGAGTTGCCCAAGGTTCCTGATGTCGGTGGAACGCTGGACAAGCTGCTGAACAAGCCCAAGGACAACCCGTAATCGAATCGCTGCCACAGATGCGATCCTGAGACCCAGCCCCCCGGGCCTGCCGCCGGGGGGCTCTCGTTTTTCACCAGGGGACGCCCCCCGAGGCGCAACCCCCTTCCGCCCGGCGGCAGCGGCGTGCTATCCTGTCCGGCCAAAGGAGTCCGCGTGAAGCCGCCGCTGCTGCCGCTGCCGCCCAATCGCGTCCGCCGGGGATACCGCGGCGGGCTCATGCTGGACCGCCTCCAGGGCCTGGCTGCCCCGGCTGACTCCGATCGGCCCGAAGACTGGATTGCCTCCACCGTTGCCGCCGCCAACCCCGGCCTGCCGCCCGAGCCCGGCGAGGGGTTGGCCCGCGTGGACGCCGGCAACGGGCCGATCCTCCTGCGCGACCTGTTCGCAGCCGACCCCGACCACTACGTCGGCGGCGACCACTTCGCCCGAATGGGCCCGGAACTCGGCTTCCTGGCCAAGTTGCTCGACTCGTCGATGCGGCTGCACGTGCAGGCCCACCCGACGGCCGCCTTCGCCCGAGAACATCTCGGCTCGCGCTGGGGCAAACTGGAGACCTACATCGTGCTGGCGGTGCGGCCGGGCTGCGCGGGGACGATCCTGCTGGGCTTCCAGCGCCCGCCGCCGGCGGCCGAGTGGCGTCGGATTGTCTTCGAGCAGGACATCCCGGCCATGATGGCGTGTTTCGACCCGATCCCCGTCGCGCCCGGCGACGTGTTCGTCGTGCCCGGCGGCCTGCCGCACGCGATCGGTGCGGGCGTGCTGATGGTCGAAGTGATGGAGCCGACGGACCTCGTGGTCCGCTGCGAATTCGAACGCGAAGGCATCGTCGTTCCGCCGGCCGGGCGGTTCATGGGCCGCGACCCGGATTTCGCGATGCGGATATTCGACTACACGCCGCTGCCGACGGCGGCCGACGTGCGGCGGCGCTGCGGCGTGACGCCGGCGCCGACCCGTGCCGGCGAGGGCTTCGCCGAGGAACTGCTCATCGGCCCGCAGCAGACCGATTGCTTCCGCATCACGCGCCTGCGCATCACAGGGCCTGCGACGGTCCCCAAGCCGCCGCGCGTGCAGGTTGCCATCGTCGCCGCGGGGCAGGGCGCCGCCGTCGCGGGCGATCGCCGAATCGACCTGCGCCCTGGCGCCAAGTTCCTCTTGCCGGCCGCCACTGAAGCGGTGCGATACACCCCAACCACAGCCGATCTGTCTCTTGTCCTGGTCGCCCCCGCGCCCGCGTGAAGCGACTGGACGGCCGTGCGTCTGTCTGCGACAATCCCCGCTTTGCCAAGGAGCCAAGCATGCCTGGAGTTCGTATCTGCATCGTCGGCGGCGGATCGGCGTACATGACTTCCATGTTCGCCAGCCTGGCCAACTACGCGCGCAAAGGCGGTCTGGCCGGCAGCCACGTCGTCCTGAACGATGTCAACGAGGCCAACGTCAAGCTCATGTGCGACTGGGGCCAGGCGGCCGCCCGGCGCGAGAAGCTGCCGCTGACGTTCAGCTACGAGATGAACCAGGACAAGGCCCTCGCGGGCGCCGACTTTGTCCTCTCCTGCTTCCGCACCGGCGGCTTGAAGGCACGCTACCTCGACGAGACGATCCCCGAAAAATACGGCGAACTGGGCATCGAGACCGTCGGTGTCGGCGGCGTCTTCATGGCCCTTCGCTGCATCCCCGAGGTCGTCGCGCTGGCCGAGGCCATCCAGCGCAACTGCCCCAACGCCTGGCTGATCAACTACACCAACCCCGCGAACATGGTCTGCGATGCGACCGTGCGGGCCGGGCACACGAAGACCCTGGGCCTGTGCGACGGCGTCTGGGGGGTGAAATGGCTGGCCGCCAAGCTGCTGAAGATCCCGACGGCCCGGGCCCACGAGGTGGAGGCCTATGTCTCCGGCGTCAACCACCATACCTGGTGCCTCCAGCTCTACCATCGGGGCCGCGATCTCTACCCGATTCTCGACGGGCTGATCGACGACGCCGACCTGTCCGGCCCGGCCGGCTACGAGCCGATCGACGGCAACCCGCAGCTCAACGTGGTCGAGGCCGACGCCTGCCGCCTGTTCCGCTACTACGGCATCCTGCCCGGCTCGGTCTACTACGCCCGCTACTACTACAATCTCCGCAAGCTCCAGGACATCCACCTGGCCCCGGGTTTCGAGCACCGTTCGACCTGGCTGGAGAACCTGGGCGCCGAGAAACGCCAGGGCATCCGCGACCAGATCGCCGGCGGAGCAGCGAGCATCTCGGCCCACGACGAGGAAGACGCCGCCCACGGCGACCAGGCCATCGGTGCGATCCATTCGATTGCCAATGACGTGCGGAACCTGGAGACGGTGAACGTCGTCAACAACGGCGCGGCGCCCAACCTGCCCGACGACGCCATCGTGGAAGTCGGCGCGACGATGACCGGCCACGGGCCCGTCCCCTATGCAGCCGGCGCTTTGCCCTTCAGCGTCCAGGGCATGGTGCGGTGCGCCTATGAGTTCGGCAAGCTGACGGTGGATGCGGCCATGTCGGGCGATCGCAAGCTGGTGCTCCAGGCGGCCATGGCCCACCCCGCCCATCGCGACCTGGACGTGATCGAGAAGGTGATTGCTGACCTGTTCGAAGCCCATCGCCAGTGGTTGCCGCAGTTCTTCAAGTGATTGACGTCGACGTGAATCCGTGAGGAGTCTTACATGGCATCGCTCGGACGTGACATCCTGCCCGACCTGTTCGTTTCGCCGGACTTCGATGACAGCAGCGTGCGGGTGACCTTCACCCGGCCTCGGGACGTGCGCGGATGCGACTGGAAGATCGTCGCCGACGGGAAGCGCGTGGCCGGCGGGCGCGTGCCGGCGGGGGGCCGGGGGCGGGTCGTAGAGTTCACCGCGAAGCTGCCTGGCTTCGCCCCCTGGACCATCGACGCGCCGTTCCTCTATCGGCTGACGCTGACGCTGTCGAGCGGCGGCGGGTCGCGGCGCGTCGTCCAGGATTTCGGCATGCGCAAGGTGCACGCCGCCGGCAACCAACTCTACCTGAACAACAAGCCGTTCTATGTCCGCGGGGTCATCCGCGGCCGCGAAGCCCACGACCACGCCAATTTGCTCGGTCTGCCGGAAGAGGAGTACTACGCGAAGTTCATCCGGGCCGCGAAGAAGCTCGGCTTCAATTTCATCCGCTTCCATTCTCGCGTGCCGTCGGAGGCGTATTTCGACGCGGCGGACCGCCTCGGCGTGCTCACGCACGTCGAGGTCCGCAAGTATTTCGGCAAGTACCAGGCCGAGCGAGAGCTGATGGACCACGATCCGACGCTGGTGCGCAGGAAAGACTGGGTCGATGCGATCAAGCGGATCCGCAACCACCCCTCGCTCATGGTCTACTGCCTGGGCAACGAGATCAACAAGCCCGGGCGCAACCCCGAGGTGGCCGAGCGGGCCGCCCAGCTTCGCCGCCTCGACGACACGCGGCTGTTCATCGACACCTGTGCCCGCGGCGAGCCCGACCGCGACGGCGTCGATCTGGACGTGCAGCACATGGGGTACTTTGCGCCGTTTGGAACGCACTACGACATGTTCGATACATCAGCCAACTGGGCCATCTTCGGCTCGGTCGCCGACAAGGAGATGGTGGCCCGCAGCGACGGGGCAGCCACCGCTCGCGAGGTGCCCGTGCGTTATCCCGTCGTCGCCCACGAGGTCGGCCACTACATCAACCTCCGCGACCTGGACGCCCTGAAGCGCAAGTTCAAGTCCGCCCGCGCCCGGGCGGCGGCCGAGGAGCCCTGGTGGATCGATGAGCTGATCAAGCTGCGGAAGCTCAAGGGGTTGAACCGCGACTATGACCGCCTGCGGGCCGCCAGCATCCGCCACCAGTTCATCTGGCACAAGCAGGTCTTCGAGAGCATCCGCAAGAGCCCCGTGCTCGTCGGCTTCCATTTCCTCCAACTCGCCGACACCGAACGATACGAGAACGCCAACGGCCTGCTCGACTGCTTCGACGACCTCAAGCCCGAGGTGGACGTCGCCGGCTACGCGAAATTCAACAGCGACGCGGTGCTGGTGGCCGACCTGCCGCGGCGGACCTTCTTCGATGGCGAGCGGATCACGATCCCCGTCTGGCTGAGCAATTGCACCGACTGGCTGGCGGGGGAGGGCACGCTGACCTGGCGGCTGGCGAGCAACGGGAGCAAGGCCGTTGCAATGGGCGGCCGGCTCGATCGCGTGAACCTGCCGCCGGGCCTGTCACGGCTGGCGACGGTGACGCTGACGCTGCCGGCTGTCGCGGCGGCCCAGGCGATGACGCTGTCGGTGCAACTGAAGCTCGCCCGCGGCCGAACGGTCGCCAACGAGTGGAACCTCTGGCTCTATCCGGACCGGCCCGCCGAACTGGCGATCAGGCGTGCGACGCTCGCGATGGATGGGCTGAACCTCGTGAAGCGCTATCCGCAACTGGCTGGGGCAGGGGGGCGAAGGCACGAGCGATTGCTCATCGCCGACCGCTTCAGCGAGGCGGTCTTCGACCAGCTCGCCCGCGGCGGCGACGTGCTGATGCTCTACCGCGTGCCCGAGACCCGCGACCGGTCGGCCCGGCGCGAGAGGTACTACCTGCCGGCGACGTGGGACCGCTTCAAGGCCGTCATCTGGGACCGCGGGCACAACCTCGGCGGCTTCCTGCGGCCGCACCCGGCGGTCGCGGCGTTTCCGACCGACGGTTTCCTCGATTTCCAGTTCGCGGGCCTGATCGACGACAGCGACAAGCTGAGCCTGGACGGTTTCCCCGTGCCCGTGGCGCCGATCGTTCAGGGCGTCGACAAGGCCGTCCGCGACCGCTACGACGTGTTCACCTTCAAGCTGCGCGAGTTGCAGCCGGACTGGACGATGCGGAAGTTCGCCTACCTATTCGACCTTCGCGTCGGACGCGGGCGGCTGATGGTCAGCGGCTTCAACTTCACGGGATTGGAGAGCGGGCGGCCCGAAGCGGCGGCCATGTTCGAGTCGCTGGCGGCCTGCGTGGCGGGCAGCGCCTGGCAGCCGAGGGCGAAGATCGCCGTTGCCGACCTGAAGGCGTATCTGGCCGGGATGGGACGCCGCCCGCGCATCAAGGAACGGATGATGACCCAGTATTGGCAGCTCGACGACGCTCCCCTGGAGTCGGCCCAGTACTGGAAGGACGCCGAGGCGTGGATCCGCCGCAGGTAGATCTCCCGTGCAAGGAGCCGACGATGCCCGCGGACCGTCCCAACATCGTCCTGATCACCGCCGACCAGCAGCGCTACGACACGACGCGTCCGCTGGCGCCGCCGTGGATGCGGACGCCGCACTTCGACGACCTGGCGGCTCGCGGCGTGGTGTTCAGCCGGGCGTATTCGGACTGTCCGCTCTGCGTGCCAGCCCGCGTGTCGATCATGACGGGCCAGCAGACGATGACCCACGGCTGCAACGGCAACAGGCCGACAGCCGACGTAATGGGTCGCGATGCGACGCAGCCCGGCCGGCTGCGGGCCCTGGGCTACCAGACCGCGGCCATCGGCAAGATGCACTTCGGTCCGCAGCGCGTGCGGCACGGCTTCGACGAGATGATCCTGCCGCAGGACTACTACCTGCACATGCGGCGGCTGGGCTATGACGTGCCCCAGCCGACGCGTCATGGCCTGGGCCAGAACGAACTCTACCCCACGATGGCCACCGTGCCCGAGGCGCTCACCCTGACCAACTGGATCGCCCAGCAGTGCGTCGAGTACATTCGCGAGCGGCGCGACCCGAGCGTGCCGTTCTTCCTGTGGTGCTCGTTCCCCAAGCCGCACCCGCCGCTGGACCCGCCGGAGCCCTACTACTCGATGTATCGCGACTGCGACATCCCTGCGCCGGCCGTCGGCGACTGGGCCACGGATGACCGTTGCCCCGCGGCCTTCCTTCGCCACCGCCAGAGCTGGAGCACCGATCGGCTGACGCCGCAGGTTCTCCGCGAGGCGCGGGCCGCCTACTACGGGCTGATCACGCAGAATGACTACAACATGGGCCGCGTCCTCGCCGCGCTTCAGGATCTCGACCTGTTCGACGAGGCGATGATCCTCTACGCCTCCGACCACGGCGAATATCTCGGCGACCACGGGACGTCGGCCAAGACCTTCTTCCACGAGCCGTCGGCCCATGTGCCGATGCTGCTGCGGATGCCGATGTCCTATGCGGGCTGTCCGAACGACGTCACCTGTGATGCGCCGGTGACGCTGGCTGACGTGCTGCCCACCTGCGTCGCGGCGGCCGGCGGGAGGTGCGGAGACGATGTCGAGGGCCTGGACCTGGCGGCGCTGGCGCGGGGCGAAGTTCCCCGGCGGGAATATCTCGAAGCCACCGGCACGCCCGGGCAGCGATACGCCGCCATCACCGACGGACGGTGGAAGTTCATGTGGTACGCCGAGGGCGGCACGGAGCAACTCTTCGACATCGAGGGCGACCCGCGGGAACTGCACGACCTGTCCGGCTCGCCGGGCGCCCAGGCCGATCGCGGGCGGCTGCGGTCCGAGCTGATCCGCCGCCTGGCCGCCCGCGGAAGCGACCTGGTCAGTCGCGGCGATTTCGTCGCCCAGCCGCCGGCGGGCGACAGCGAAGCCGACCGCCGCCGGCGATACTGGCCCGGCTATCACACGGAGGACTTCACGAAGGACGTCCGCCACTGAGGTCGGGCGCCTGTGAGAGGGGGGTGGGCAATCGTCATGTCGCGTGCCGTGTCGTACGCTGCGCATCAGTCCCCAGCCTGCTCCTGTTTCCGGTTTCGCTGCTCGCCGATTCGGCCTGGCTTTTGCTTTTTCCATTGACCCGCTTAGAATGCAGGCCGGTTGTCCGCCCCATCAGGGAGATGCTCATGCTGGCACGTCTTCAGTCGGTGGCGCTGCGCGGGATTGACGCGGTCGCATGCGAGATCGAAGTCGACGTCTACGGCGGCGGGTTCAAGAGCCCCGTCGTCGTCGGCCTGCCCGACGCCGCCATCCGCGAATCGCTGGAGCGCGTCCACTCCGCGCTAGCCAACAGCGGCTACGCCCGGCCGGAGAGCAACGTCACGATCAACCTGGCGCCGGCGGACCTGAAGAAGGAAGGCGCCGCCTACGACCTGCCGATCGCCCTGGGCATGCTGCTGGCGGACGGCCAGGTCCCCGGACCGCCGGCCGGCGAACTGGACGGCTGGCTGGTCGTCGGCGAACTGGCCCTGGACGGTCGCGTGCGGCGGGTCAAGGGCGTGCTGGCGACGGCGATGCTGGCGGCGTCGCGGAAGATGCGCGGCGTGATCGTGCCGGCTGAGAATGCTCCCGAGGCGGCCATCGTCGAGGACATTGACGTGATCCCTGTGGCCAACCTGGCCGAGGCCGTCGGCTTCCTGACCGGCCAACTGGAGGTCGAGCCGACGCACCTGGATCGGCAGGAACTGTTCGCGCAGGCGGCCCGCTACGAGATCGACTTCGCCGACGTGCGCGGGCAGGAGACGGCCAAGCGGGCGCTGACCATCGCGGCGGCCGGAGGGCACAACATCCTTACATTGTGGTCTATATTGGGTTGCCAGTCAAGGGCATTCCAAAGGCATTCACCCCGTTATTAACCCGCCTCAACCCGTTATTAACCCTCACCCCCGCCAGCATTCAAAAATAAAGGGTCAGTGCGGGCACAGGAACGAAACGGACGGGGATTGCCACACCCTGATACCTGCCCGATTTTGACCCCCCGCAAATCGCCTGCAAATGCCCTTGCCGGGGCGTTTAAGGGGCAGTTTTTGATTTACGTATTGACGGGATATAGGGGGGCGGATACGGTATGCCTGACTGGTCTATACACCTAACCCTTGAAAGGGGAAATCATGGCAGAGGCAACCGTTGAGGGTCTGCGTAAGGAAATCGCCGCACTGGAAACAGAGGCGGCACAGAAACGGGAAAAACTGCGGGTCTTGCTTGCCGACACCATAAAGGCAAAGGAAGCGGAATTGAACGCCCTGTATGCAGAGGCGGGTATGCCTGTGGGCGGCAAACGGACAAAGGGCGGCGGTAAGGGGAACGCCTCTGTTGCCGCCTCTGTGGTTGCCGCAATCAAGGCGGCGGGTAAGGACGGTGCAACAACGCTGGAAATCAAGAAGACCGTTCCTGACTGCGGCAACGTCAAGACGCTGTTGGCGAAGCATGCCCCCGATTTCGCCTTTAAGACAACCGGCGCGAAACGGGGTATGAAGTTCATCGCCAAGTAATCCCCGCCTCAACCAACAAAAAAAACCCCCGCCCAACACGGACGGGGGTTTTTAATTTTATTTGTTTAGTTTCGTCTATCTAATTTTTTTTCAATTACATCTAATCGCCTGTCAGTTTCGCCCCTGAACGCCCTTAATTCAGTCAGCAATTGAACGTTTGTTTTTTCCAAGTCATTAATCCGTGTTTCCAATACATCGGCATGTGCGGTTGTCTCTGTCCAACACCAGTAGGTAAATCCTGCCAATGCAACCGCAACAGGTAGGCAAATTGAAAGTATCCACACACCAACCTTGAAATGTTTTTCCCCGCAGTTAGTCATTATGCCCCCTGTTGTCTAATCCGCCTGTATCGTTCCGCCGTTGATAGGGTCTTGAGTCCCAACGCCTGTATCTGTGATTGCACATACGCAACAGTTCCCGACAGGACGGTAAGCGTAGATGGTGCGCCCGCCGTTTGTCCCTGTGTCGCCGTTGCTATGATTTCCAAATCGCCATTGTAGAGGCAAACCATTTCGCCATCTTCGGGCATATATAGTGTTCCATTACCGATTATTTTTGTATTCATTTTGTCCTTTTGTCATTTAAGGATGATTACCTTCCACTTGTACTGTCCAGTATCGCGATATAAGTGTGTCAACGTCTGCCCAACCAGACGTTGACGGTTCGGCGGCATTTCCCCCCGACATATCTAACCACCCATATTCCGCTTCACTTCTCACACATGCCGCCAGCAATCCGTCAACCTGTGTTTGCGTTAAATAACTACCCAACCAACTGCATCCTTGTACGCTGTGCGGAAATGTGAACTGCCCGATTGTCGCGTATTCAATCCCAAAGTTGTTAATGTCTAAATCCTCGCATCCGGTGATTGCCCCAATTGTAACATGGGGCGGTGCCCCATTAATCCAGTCAACCAACCCGCTGATACCAGACCAAGACGCTGCATTAAAATTGAGTTCCCGTATATATTGTCCATCCCCAAATCCAATCGCAAAATCGCCCGTGTATGGGATTGGACTGTTAAGTGTGATTTTATCAACGTCCATATGGGATACGTCTATTTTTGCAACGAGATAATCATACGTTCCGTCCATAGCGTATAGTTCCAATACGTATGGTTGTTTTCCTTGTATAATCATATTTCAACCCCCGCCGTAGCAAAGCCAGTAGCATTCCCGCCGCTTACTTTCAGGGTCAGGTATTTACCGGCGGCTGTTGCGGGCGAAACATCCCATTTAACAGACAAGCCACCGTATTGAGCAAATGTCCAAGAGGCTATAACACTTTCATTTGTTCCAGCCCCGTCATCATCCTGACATACACTTACAACAGTGGCGTTGGCCGTTACTGTAATGTCAAGACTCAATAGGTATGCCGCTTTTCCTTCCGTAGCAGTCTTTAATGTCTGACGGTTGCCGTCAGTCACACTTACAGCCAGCCCAGCCTTACTGCCTACTGTCTCAACCGTAGCCAATGCCTCAACCGCCGATGTTACAGCCTCAACATCCTCAGTAGTGGCCAGCCCCGCAAGAGCCGACGTTACTTCCTGAACATCCTGTGAAGTTGCGGGGTCTATCGCATCCTCATTACTATCCACCAACCCAACATCCCCAACATTGACAGTAGCATTTTCAACAGAGAGTGTAGCCGTTTTAATCGGCCCTAAGTCTGTTTCTGTTCCGTCAAGGTTGAGTTGAACGGCGTGAAACTCGCCTGTTGAGGTATTGAACTGTGTCCCATTTGTTTTTACTAAAGCCATTTGTATCCTTATTTATGATATATTTACAACTCGCCCGTATGCGTCTAACCAAATTGTTTTGTCCGATACGGTATAAGGCGTGAATGGTTCCACAAACGCGCCTAAATTGATTGCACCCGATCCGTCTATTGTCATTGCTTCGCCAACCTTTGCTTTGATTTCGTCGTCACTGTAGAGCAAACCGTATGACTCGCCTACAAAGTCTGCGGGGTTTGCCTCAACGCCCGGCCCGTGAATGTCTTTGGTAAGGCCCCATCCGACATTGACACTTATCACCCCGTCACTGTCGGCAACTATCGTATCCTCGTCAATTTTCACTTCCGCATTAGGGCTTAGGAATAGGTGATAGACGGCCCCACAAAAATAGACGGCATACATCCTGACTACAGTTTCCGCTTCAACATCCCCATTCAGGCAACGGCCGTCACTATCTGATCTGTCAGCCTCATTCCAATTCAAATCCCCCGTCTCATCTAATGCCGGTGTAACTTCCTGCCACTCATATACCCCTTCCGTTACGCCTGTAATCTTTGCCCAAAACTCGCGAGCTATATAACTGTCAATCGGGCTTGGCTGTATGTTGCGGCCCTGAAGGCGGGGGCGGGTGGATCGGACAGCCTGCCTAAGCTTTGGTAAGTCTCTCTTATCTATCATTATTCACTTCCGACAGCGGCTATATAGCCACTCAAAACCTCATCAAAGTCGGCTTCAGGGTGAAGGTAGAAATGAAGCCAATGAGGCCCTTCACCGGCCCCCAACGGCAAGCCGTTAGCCCCTATATCAACAGGCGAAGCAACAGTAAATCCGGCATTGTCTGTAATGGCTTCTCTACTTACATCCCCGCTGTCGCTTCCACCAGCAACTTTCATCTTGGAAGTATCCCGCAAGGAAGTCTTGTAGGTGTCTTTTCGGTAAATCAGGCGTATGGTGATTTCCCAATAGGATGGGGGAACATCATCCACTATCCTATAGCTGACATCATCCAACAGTAATGACCATTTAGGGAAAGTGTAAGATGTTCCTTTTACATCTATTTTCACTTCAGCATCATTCATTTTACCTATCGGCGCTTCTTTTATGCCGTCAGGAAGCGTCCAATACTTATAGGATAAGGTATATACATCATCATAAATGGTTTCTTGGATGACTGGATCAAAGGGTAATCCGGCAGAGTTCTCTAAGGGAACATTACACAAAGAGCCCAATATTTCTTTCCAAGCGTAATACTGATCCTGTTGAGTTTTGTCGGTTGATTTATCCCAACCTATATCCCAATGGCCAGCCTCATTCTCTGCTTCAGCCCCGCCTTCAGTTCCAGCCTTACGGGTTTCATAGGAAATTGTAACATCCCAAATCAGCCCATTGGATTTAGCTCTAACAGAGGCGTGTTGATTCACTACCTGCGCCCCATCCCTCAATCTGATTGACCAGAGGCGCGGCAGAGCATCACAAGCTAAAATGTCTTGTTCAGTGGAAGAGGGATTATCGGTATGCGCGGCCCATACCTCTTGTGAGGATAGGATGACTGTCTTATCCTCAATAGTTTTCCCGCCGCTAAGTGTTTCCAATAATGAAGCTGTTACACTCATAGTATTTACAATGGGGTCTTATCCGCCAATTTCTTTACAAGGCTGTCAAGCCTCTTTGGGATTTTACTTATTTCGGTGAGCTGTTGGCGGGATACACCTACCAATGTCTCTATAGGGTCGGCCTGTTGATCCTTCCGGTAGGCGTCAGGTATGCGGAAGTCTATACGGCGGGATACGGTATGCTCAAACTGTTTTCCGGTTGCCTTCAGGCTTCCGGCCAATTCATCCTCAGCTCTTGCTATGCCTCTCAGGTATGTTCTTTGAGAAATTGAGTGAGCATCCAGCAACTTTTGTAGTTCCTGTATCTTCTCTTGGTATTGTTCAATTGGGCTTTCAAGTGACTTGGTTAGGCTTGCCCCTTGCTGATTGAGCAAGTCAATGTCGGCAATCCTCTTCTTTTCATCATCAATCTTCTTCAATTCATCAAATAGTTCAACCGCCTTTAGTATGTCCTTGTCTTTTACGCCTTCTAATTGTGACAAAGCGGTAAGGCGTTTGTCATATTCTGTGTTTGGCCTCTCTAAGTCCGCTCTTGCTGTTTTGACTTCCTCTTGTATTTGGTTTAAGAAGTCTGTCACGGGCTGGCGGCTGTCTGTCAGTATCTTCTTCTGTGCGTTGGCTACAGCCTGAAATAGTGAGGTTCGTCTTACTTCATCTAACTGGCCAGTGTCGGCAAGATACTTGTAATACATATGATACTGTTTCTTTAGGTCATCAAGGTGCTTCTGTGTTGCCTTCTGTTTCGTATCTGTTTAGCGGGGTAGCCGGTCCACCCCGCCAGTCCACGCATCATGTTGCCGTCGCCGCCTGATCGTTGTCAAGCGTTTTTCCTTCGGTTGCATTGGGCGGTCGGCCGATAATCTTCCTGTC
>JAJVII010000039.1 GCA_022072085.1 Phycisphaerae bacterium | reverse complement strand
GACAGGAAGATTATCGGCCGACCGCCCAATGCAACCGAAGGAAAAACGCTTGACAACGATCAGGCGGCGACGGCAACATGATGCGTGGACTGGCGGGGTGGACCGGCTACCCCGCTAAACAGATACACCAGAAAGTGCCCAAGCCCCAGAATAATCAGAACTTGCGTTACATACTTCATGGCTGTCCTCCCTTATTCAACTGTCTGGCTTGGCATGCTCTCTGTATGACATGCATCAGTATGTTGCAGCCCTGACTGTGGCACACAAAGACATAACCGCCATTATTCGGATTCATCCATCGTGCAAGCTGTTGATCAACAGCAACGTTGAGTTTGGTAGCCTGTCCCCTATCCTGCCATCCACGCAACCAATGATGCCTCACCACCATCGCATTGGGGGCCGTGAACTGCGAGAGCCCGTGGGCGAAGATGTCATTCTTGAGTGAACGGGTGCGTATGGCATGGACAGTACCCCACTTGGTCCAATACTCGTAGTTGTTCGGTGCCAACACTGCCTGATTCGGAACCGCGTCCCAAGGACTCCAATAGACGACGAACTCGAGTGGATCACAGCAGGGCCGGTCCTTCTTATCCGGAGGCAATGTCTGGGTCTTGGGTGCGATCATGATTACGCGAACGGGTTGCTTCTTGCAATTCGCGTCACAGAACTGGCCCTGTTTGAATTTTGCGGCATACCACTCAGCTTCCGCGTCAAGCTGACCTGGTTCATCTATCCCCGGATTGATCTCGCGGTATTCTCCTTGGTGCCTGTTGATGTCCCAATGGAATGGATAGAATGTATATTTTACTATTCTACCTTGCGCGTCCTTGATTTCTGTCTGTCCCTGCGACAAGTAGCTGAAGCCCGACAGATTGTGGTCAACCTGATACCCAGCGTTCAATCCAACGATCCATCTCTCCACATAGTTATAAGGAGCGTTTATTCCCGAAAAGGCACCAAGTCTCGGAACGAGCCCCGTGGGGTCCGCAAAGTGGAAAGGAGATGATTCCACATACTGGTAAAGATTCATGCCGCCTTCGGACCCAATCGGGTCCCAGGCCACCCATCGCCCAAGTTGGGTATGGTAGTATCGGTTGCGCACCTGATAGAGTTCCGTTTCCGGGTCGAAGCGGTATCCGCAGTAGAGGACCTGGTTGTCGTAGAGCGAGGTCGTGCGGATGTCGGTCCAGGTTCCGTCGTAGATCGTCACCACGCCGTACGGGGTGTAGTCGTAGCGTTCGACGACGGCGCCGTTGACGTCCACCAATGAGGTGACGTTCATGTTGGCGTCGTCGATGTAGTAGAGCCGCTCGTCCAGGCCCGAGGCGGCCTTGCCCAGGTCCCCGCCGGCCACCGTGTCGCGGTCGCGCAGCACCGGAGCGTCGATGTAGCGCAGGCTCCAGATGTACTGCTCGTGCACGGTCGTCGCCACGGTGACCTTGTCGGCCAGGGCGGCGTCGTAGCGTTTCTCCAGGATCTGCCAGTTCGTGTTGTAGTAGAAGTCCGTCCGGTCCCAGTTGGCCCCGTCGGGGATCAGCTTGACCAGCCGGCGGTTTGCGCCGTCATACTGGTATTCGGCGATGGTGGCCCCGGGCGCCCCGCCGCTGTCGGCCTGCACCTTCACCAGCCGGTTCCAGGCGTCCCAGACCATGTGCATGCCCACGCTCGTGTCCGACGGCTTGGGCCCGAAGGTCATGTTGCCGCGGGCGTCGTAGACCGGGTCCGGCCAGGCCGCCCCGGTCCCCGTGATCGTCAGGATCTCGTTGGCCTTGTTGTGCGTGCGGCTCTGGGTGGTCCAGCCGGCGCTGCCCGTCGGGTCCCACTTGAAGGTCGGCCAGTTGCCCGCCTGGTCCAGGTTCCAGTTCTGCTTGTAGTTGGTGGCGATCAGCCCGTTGTCGGGATTGGCCTGCAGCGTCCCGCGATTGCCGTCGATCAGCCGGTCCAACGCGTCGTTGGTGTATGCCCAGTCCAGGCCGGTCGTCTTCACCTTGTTCTGACGCCAGGTGCGGTTGGAGTTGTAGTCGTAGCCGTAGGCGAAGCGGTCCACTGAAGAACCCTCACCCTGACCCTCTCCCTGGGAGGGAGAGGGGACACGCGCCCACCGCTGGTCCACCACCCGCGCAAAGCGATCGAAGCCGGCGTAGGTCCCCGGCGTCGGGCCGGCGTAGTCCAGTTTCACGCCCGGGACCGGATAGTTCTCCTGCACGATCATTCCGGCGCCGTTGTAGGCGTAGGATGTCACCGCCTGACCCGGCAGGCCCGGCGTCCCGCCGCTGATCGCCTGCTGGTCGTCGTTGATGGTCGCCACGCGCGAGATCATGTCGTCCCGGCCTTCTGCAAAGAATCAGTGATGTCCCTCTTTCCGGTCCGGAATTGAACCAAACGCTTCCTTTGACTCAATCGCCCACCTCCTTTCAAGTACACGCCAGACGAACCCCTCTGCAGAGCCCGACCATAATCGGTCGTTAAGTACGCCGCCCCACGGAATGTGCAACTCCCGTCCGCAATCAACAGGTACCAGCACATACCAATACGGTTCAATGTAAAGAAATCGACCACGCACACCCATTCCCGCGATCCCGACTATCGCCGACACATAGACCGCGTGACATTCATTTCCCTTAGCAATGGAAGTCGCCCACTCCTTCGCCTCCTTGCCCTTCAGGTCTTCGATCGTCGCTTGAATCTCTTTGGCCCGAAAATCGCCAATGTACCGCAGACTTCCCTCCTCAGGTATCAAGGTAATCGGCGGTATCTCATCCACCCCCCCTTTGAGTCGATACACGATCTCACATCGAATGACATCTTCCTTCTGCGAAAGCCTTGCCCTTACCGCAACTATACTCTCCGCCTCATTCAGCAGTCCTTCACAAGTCATTTCCCCCACGGCCAGGTCTAACTTCTCTGCAAGCACCAGGGGATCCTGCGAGGTACATGGAAGGCCCTCTGGCGATGGCCTGCATCCAGAAAGCCCCACAACGATGAGTGGCAGGGCAAATACAAGTCGCCATCCCGCACCACGGCAGTCACGCACCCGGGCAAGCATGCCACTCCTTCGCGATACGCCACAGAGACTCGCCGTAATGTTGTTTCGTCCTTCTCTATCGTCGCTCATCCTTGACCACCTTCTCATACCACCCCGAGGGCGCACTTGGGTATTGTCCCCTGGGCACACCGCTTGGCCCGGCCTCATGTAGGTACCCAGTTGACTCGACCTCCACTCCGACAATTGTCTTGTCCTTCTTCTTCATCGCCTCCGCCTCCTTCTCCGCCAACTCGTTAAGCGTTGACATAGCAAGCGCGTATTGCCACTGGTGTGCCGGATTGTGGCCGTAACCTTGACGGGTACTATTAATCACAAGCGTTCTGCCCTTCTCAGGAGGAAAACGCTCATCAGTATGTCGAATATGCTCGGGCTGAGTTGTGGCCGGCTGCCGACCGTTGGAGGGGCGGTTACTTAGCCAATCTAGTGGCTTCGGGGCGGGGCACTCACAGACATAGGTCCAATAGACTTCATATTGCAGATGCGCCCATTCTATAGCTATCGCTTCAGGAAGCACCTCGTGGGTAGTTTTCGTCGAGGTATACGAGACTTCCTCCGGCTTTCCCGCATTGTAACGTATCACTTTGCGGGTAATCCTAAGAGTATAGACCATCCTCGCGCCGCTCCCACGCGGGGCGTTTAGTTGTGTTACTGCAGCCTTCGAGACTTTTGTTACATGCATTACTAGTTCAGTTGCCCCAAAACTGGGCTCATACTTATCCTGACAAAATCTAGTGAACTCTTGAACTCGCGCTCGTAGCTGCCCTAGATATCTATCAACCAGGAAGGGCGTCAGGGCATCATACGGCCTCTCTCCTGCTGGAAGCGTGTCCCAATTATTATATGTCGGGAGCTTTCGGGCCTCCTGCATTCCCAGAGGATCTGTAGTATTAGCCGGGGTATCCGATCCAAAACACAAGGAATTGATCAGTCCCAGCAGAGCAAGAGGATCTCTGGATATCCATCTTCCCAGCGGCGCATGGTAGTATCGGTTCCTGACCTGATAGAGTTCCGTTTCCGGGTCGAAGCGGTAGCCGCAGTAGAGGACCTGGTTGTCGAAGAGGGAGGCGGTGCGGATATCGGTCCAGGTCCCGTCGTAGATCGTGACCACGCCGTAGGGCGTGTAGTCGTAGCGTTCGACGACGGCGCCGTTGACGTCCACCAGTGAGGTGACGTTCATGTTGGCGTCGTTGGTGTAATAGAGCCGCTCGTCCAGTCCGCTGGCGGCCTTGCCCAGGTCCCCGCCGGCCACCGTGTCGCGGTCCCGCAGGACCGGAGCATCTATGTACCTTTGCGACCAGACGTACTGCACGTGCACGGTGGTGGCCACGGTGACCTTGTCGGCCAGACCCGCGTCGTAGCGTTCTTCGAGGATCTGCCAGTTCGTGTTGTAGTAGAAGTCCGTCCGGTCCCAGTTGGCCCCGTCGGGGATCAGCTTGACCAGCCGGCGGTTTGCGCCGTCATACTGGTATTCGGCGATGGTGCTCCCGGGACTGCCCCCGCTGTCGGCCTGCACCTTGACCAACCGGTTCCAGGCGTCCCAGGTCATGTGGATTCCCACGCTGGTGTCCGACGGCTTGGGCCCGAAGGTCATGTTGCCCCGGGCGTCATACGCCGGGTCCGGCCAGGCCGCCCCGGTCCCGGTGATCGTCAGGATCTCGTTGGCCTTGTCGTGCGTACGGCTCTGGGTCGTCCAGCCCGCTGAGCCCGTCGGGTCCCACTTGAACGTCGGCCAGTTGCCCGCCTGGTCCAGTCCCCAGTTCTGCTTGTAGCTGGTGACGATCAGCCCGTTGTCGGGATTGGCCTGCAATGTGCCGCGGTCCCCGTCCACCAGCCGGTCCAGGGCGTCGTTGCTATAGGACCAGTCCTGGCCGGCCGTCTTTACCTTGTTCGCGCGCCAGGTGCGGTTGGAGTTGTAGTCGTAGCCGTAGGCGAAGCGGTCCACTGAAGAACCCTCACCCTGACCCTCTCCCTGGGAGGGAGAGGGGACACGCGCCCACCGCTGGTCCACCACCCGCGCAAAGCGATCGAAGCCGGCGTAGGTCCCCGGCGTCGGGCCGGCGTAGTCCAGTTTCACGCCCGGGACCGGATAGTTCTCCTGCACGATCATTCCGGCGCCGTTGTAGGCGTAGGATGTCACCGCCTGACCCGGCAGGCCCGGCGTCCCGCCGCCGAGCGCCTGCTGGTCGTCGTTGATGGTCGCCACCCGCGAGATCATCTCGTCCCGACTCCCCGAGGCCCCGTAGCCGTAGTGCTCCAGCCGACCGTTGGGGTAACGCACGCTGCTGGTCCGCAATCCCTTAGTATATGCCCCCGCCACCGTCGCCGGGTCCCGGTTGTACTGCACGTAGGGCGTCGTCCCCGTGTCCACCGCCCCGTGGTGCGACTGGTATTCCTTGTCCAGCATGCCCATATCGTCGAAGACGAACTGGTTCTGGTTGACCACATGGCCAGCAGTCTCGGCCGACGCGTCGTCGTAGCTGGTCAGTTTCTCGGACCGGCCCAGGCTGTCGTAGCTGGTCCCGATGGCCAGCACCGAGGTGTCCACCCCGGTCCCCGGCGTGGTCACCGCCTGCTTGGTCGGCCGGCGCAGGGTGTCGTCGTAGCTGAACGTCACCACGTTGGCCGTGTCCCCCACCACCGCCTTCTGGCTGGTGCGGGTGGCGATCTGCCCGTCCAGGGCATAGGTCATCGAGACCACGTCCCAGCTGCTGTCGGCCGAGTCGGGATACTGCACCTTGGTCGCCGCCGACGGGTTGTAGTCGAAGGCATACGTGTAGGTCGTCACCTGATTGTCGGCCGTGCTCCCATCGTAGTTGGGGTCCACCGCGGTCTGGGTCAGCACGTTGGAGGCCCCGTCGTAGGTGAACGCCACGATCTGGTTCACGTCCGCGTCCCGGGCCTTGGGCGACAGCGGCTCACTGGTCCAGTAGGCGCTGCCCGCCTTGTAGTTGTTCACCTGGGCCGTCGTCCGCCCCAGGTCGTCGTAGAACGGCTTGCTGACGTGCCCCTTGGCGTCGGTGGTGCTGTCGACCCGCCCGGAGTCGGCATAGGCCGTGCGGGTGACCAGCACCCCGGCCGAACTGGCCGCCGGCGGGGCCGCCGCCCGCGCCGGCAGCGGGGCGTACTTCCACTGGTTGCCCGCGTCCCCGCTGCCGTAGTAAGCCGTGCCGATCGGCCGATAGACCTCGTCAACCCAGGAGAAGGTCGCGCTCTGGACGTAGTCCTCGTGGCCGGCGGTCAGGTCGATTCCGTCGGCATCGTCGTGGTTGACCTGGAGCGTGATGCTCTTGATCGCGTTGGAGGCGTTGTCGTAGACGGTCCGGCTGATCTGGATCACCCCGTCGTTGCCGCCGCTGGTGGCCCCGGGCAGCGGCAGGCGATAGGCGTAGGCCCCGCCCTCGTACTTGTCGTCCTTGAGGGCCACCACCTGGCGGCTCTCGGTCTGCCGCCCCGCCCCATCGTAGGCCAGTTCCATCCCCCCGTTGCCGGGAGAGGTGCTGCCGGCCAGGCGCCCGGAGGCGTCGTAGTAGCTGTCGCTGACCAGCTTGTCGCCGGCGGCGCCGGTGGTCGGGTCCACCGCGTAGGTCTCGCTACGGTAGCTGCGGCCCATCTGGTCGTACAACGACATGGACAGGCTGCCTCGCTTGGCCCCCGTCGTCGCGTCGCCGGCCACCGTCGCGGCGTAGTCCTCATCCGTCAGCACCGTCGCCCAGGTCACGTTGGCCTGGTACAGGGCGGCGGCCACCGTGCGGCCCATGTTGTCCACGTCGCTGACGCTGTAGGGCGCCGTCTCCGGCTCGATCCCCCGCGTGCGGCCCCGGTAGTCGATCCGGTAGATCGTCAGCACGTACTGGCCCGCGTCGGTCGCGTCGTAGTAGGCCCGCGTGCTGGTCACGTACCCGTCGCCCACCCCGCTGGTCCCCGACCCCGGCGTCGCCTCGTCGAAGAAGCTCTGGCTCACCCGCTTCATGTTGTTGCCGCCGGCGCCCCCGTTGGACGGGTCGTCGTTGGTCGCGCCCGTCGCGTCGGTCCCGATCCAGGAGGCGTAGGCGCGGCCGAGCTGGTCGAACTGCGTCCAGCCGATCGACCCGGTCGGCCCCGTCGTGCTCTGCATCCAGCCGGTCGTCGCGTTGTAGGCGTAGCTCGTCCGGTAGTAGTTGGTCCCCTCGGCCCCGGACCCGCTGGCCGGGATCAGGAAGTAGGCGTCGCTGCTGGTCAACTGCTGGTTGTCGTTGTAGGTGCTCACCGACCAGGTGTACAGCGTCCCGGCGAACGCCGACTGGATCGACGTCTGGTCCATGTCCCAGGCCGCATACAGGTTGCCCGTCCTGGTCGTCGGCATCCCCGTGGCCGACTGGATCCCGTGCCCGGCCATGTCGCTGATCGAGATCGACGCCGGGGCGTAGCCGAAGTTGCCGTTCTCATCCACCTCCGGCGTCACCAGCGTCACCAGCGACGTCGTCGTCTCGTCCGTCGGGCTGTCCACCAACCGCTGGCAGGTGTAGGCATAGCCCGTCGTCCGGCCCCCCGGATCCGTGCTGGTCGCCGTCCGGCCGTAGATGTCATAGGCCATGGTGGAGATCAGGTTCAGCCCGCCCGCGTGGCTCCAGCCGGCCGGCAGCCCCGTGAACTCGCCCGTCTGGGTCGTGTCCACATCCGTGATCGTCTTGACCGTCTGGCTGAAGTCGTTCTGCTGGGCATACGACAGCGTCCCGTCCTCGTGCCGCGTCCAGTCGTTGTAGTAGAGCTGCAGATCCTCGTCCTGGTAGAAGTGCGCCGTCATCCGGCTGGCCACACCCGACCCGTTGCGGTCGGTCGTCACCACCGGATAGACCGTCTCGGCATACTCCACCGCCGTGGTGTCCGCCCCCTCCCCGTCCTGGAAGTAGGTGTAGTTGAAGGTCGTCACCTCCCGGTCCGACGCATCCGCGTCGGTCGTCTGGCTGGGGTACCGCGTCGACGTCTCGACCCGCCAGACCGTCGCCTCGTCGTAGGTGACGCTCGTGTAGGTCAGCTTCTGCTGGTAATACTCGATCGCGTCGTTGTCGGTCACCCCCTGCCGCACCTTCGTCCACAGCAGGTTGTCGTTGTCGTCATACCCGCTCAGCGTCACCAGCCCCACCGTCCCGGTGCTGGTCCGCCCCGGGTCGGTCGTCCATCCCGCGTCCGCCCCGGCTCCCGTCGTCGGCGCATACACCGTGCAGGCCGCCGGGCTGCGGTCCTCGGTCACGTGCCCCTCGGTGTCCAGGATCTGGTCGCTGATCCACCGGTTGGTGATCGTCGTCCCGCTCATCTCCTGGGCCACCGTCGTGAGCACCTGCCCATAGGCGTTCAGGAACTGCACCTGCCGCCGCCCCGACGGGTCGGTCTGGCGGATCCACGTCTTCCAGACGTTGTACAGCTGCTCCGCCGTCGGGGTGGCCGGGTAGGCCGGGTTGGCGTCCGGGTCGCTGTATACATACGTCGTCGTCCCGAACCCCCCGCCCCCGCAGCTGGCGCAGCTGTTGGTCTCCTGCAGGATCCGCCCCTCGGCGTCGTAGTTCAGATACTTGGCCGACGCATACGCCTCCAGCGCCGCGTCGGTCACCGCCCCCGTGTCGTCCAGGTCGCACGCCGCACCCGGGTCCGTCGGATCGATCCCCGTCTTGCCCGGGTTGGCCGACAGATACCTCACCACCCCATCCCCGTTGACCACATACCGCAGCAGCCCGCTCTTGTCCCCCTCCCCCTCGCCCCAGAACCCCCAGATCGTCGTCTCCAACCGCTTGGATCCGTCGCTGTTGTACGTCACGACCGTCGTCCGTTGCCGCACCAGCGTCGCCCCGCTGTAGGTGTAGTGCCAGTAGCTCTCCTGCACCGTCACCCCGTCCCGCGTCATCGTCTGCACCAGGATCCCCGACCCATACTCCTGCTGCACCAGCACCCCGTTCTGGATCAGCGAGATCAGGTCCCCCAGCGTCCAGGTCACGTCCTTCCACATGCTCTCACCGCTCGGGCCCTTGATGTCCGTCAGGTCGCCCGAACTGTTGAAGTGCACCGTGTAACCCGTGGCCGCCTCCCACACATACGTCGAGTCCCCCCCACCGATAAGGTAGTTCACCGGCCCGGCCGTCAGAAGGCACGTGCTCTTATACTCACCGCTCGTCCCCGCCCCCCCGTCATCCCGGTCGAAGCACCGCTGGATGTAGTCGGTCCCGATCGTCAGCTTGATCACCGAATACGTCGGACCCCCGTCCACATACTCCAGCGGCTGCGGACCCTCGCAGCGGATCGGCAGCTTGCCCTCCGCAGGACGCGGCGGACGGCTCCTCAACGCCGCCTCCACGTTCTTGCGACTGCTCAACAACGACTCCAGCGAACATGGCACGCACTGGTTCTGACAGTCGCACCAACCCCATAACACTACACTCGGTATCAATAGCACGGTGATCCCGACCAGCATCGCCACGGGGACGACAGAACGCACTTGGCCGCGCATGCATGAATCCTTTCGCAAGCTACCGCATTCCCGCCAACCCAGCCGCTGGCGCCGCCTTCCTGCTCAGCCGCCTGTCTCGACCCCTTCCTGTTCCAAGGCCTTGATCAGCCCCCGCAGCCTCTGCGCAGTCGTCGAATCCCCACCCGACTCGGCCCGTTTGAGCCGGTCTCGATAGTAATCCAGCCGCGACTGCCTGCGGACCTGCTCGGAAGCCGCGTGACGCTGGGTCTCCCGGGCCTGGACGGCCGCCACTTCGCCACGCAATTCCTGCTGCATCGTCAGCAGGGCCACGCCCTGCTCCCCGGTGAACTGGCCCTTCATGCTCTCCAGCACCTCGACCCCGACCTCGGGATGGTCCATCTCCTGGTAGTATTCCACCAGTTTGCCGACGACCTTCAGCCGCATCGCCTCCGACTGCGCGGTGGCCAGCGCCCGGTCCAGGTAGGTCTTGCCCAGGATCACCCGCCGGCCGCCTATCGTCGGCTTGAACGTTTCCACGTAGGCCCGCGCCAGCAGCCACATCGCCTTCTGGTCCGGCTGAGGCGACTGGGCCACCCGGCCGTCCAAGTGGTCAAGCCAGGACTTGAATTCCACCTTGCCGGCACCCTTGTAGGCTTGGGTCAGGATCTGGGCCACGCCCAGGCGCGGGTTGCCTGCAGCGTCGGCCAGTTCGGCCCGCACCGCCTGCCGGGTCGCGGGTGTCGCCAGGGGAACGGAGAGGTACTGCACGAATCCCACCTGGCCGTCCAGCTTGCCCTCGCGAGCCAGCCGGGCCTCGACCTGGGCGAACTCGGGGTAGCCGTGGCCCTCGCCGGTCTGCCCGTATTGCATCAGCATGTCACTGACCTGGGAGAGCGTCGCAATATCCGCTCCCGCTTGCGCCGCAGCTGTGCCCAGGGCCGCCTGGTAGGTCCGATCCACCCACGCCTTCCGCCGGCTGCGGTCGCCGCTGAGCGTCCAGAACCGGGCAACCGTGGCGCCGGTCTGGACCGACAGCGGAGCCTTCTGCTGTGCGGCCGTCCACTCCTTGTCCAGATCGTCTGCCAACTGTTTCTGCTGATCCCTGGGAATCTCTCCGCCCAGCGTCCGCAGGGCCACCTGCACCTGTCCGGCAACCGACGCCTTGCGGCGCGTGGGATAGTCGCTCAACCATGGCCAGGCCAGCCCGGCCGTCACCTTTCGCGACTCGCCCAAGACCTGCAGCGAATCGATGAGATCAGATACTGCGACCGCATCGAGGGAGCGGACGGCCAGGACGTCGGCCGCAAATGCCGACTCCAGCCGCTGTCGCCACACCGTCTGGTCCGCGGCGCTCAGGTCCCGCCCCACGCACCGGGCGAACAGGTGCCAGTCGCTCAACGGGATCGTGCGTGCCGCGGCTGCGTCCTTAAGGTAGCCTTCCTGGACCTGGGCGGCGACCTGCTTGCGGCGGCTCTGCCCTATCGGGCCCTGATCGGCCGCCTCCCGAGCCAGCCCCTTGAGCACCCCCACATCCGGCGCCGCGGCGACACCGGGGTCCGTCGGCGCCTGAGCCCACGCCGCGGCTGCCCAGAGGCACATTGCCGGCACGGTCAACCATCCAGTTGCGGATCGGATCATGTTCATTCGCCTCCTGTCTCCCGACAGAGCCGATATCGACTTGGAATCCACCATTGTCCGCCACCACGGCCAAGTTCTCTCCACTTATCACTTGGCGGGCGCCCGCAGGATCTTGAGCACGTTGAGCAGCTTGGCCTTGGCGGCGCCGGCGGTGGGCCCCTGGGCATCCTTGAACGCCTCCTCCAGCCGGGTCGCCCAGACCATCTTGGTCCCCGCGTTCATGTCCTGCACCAGGTGGGTCACGAACACCTCCCACGAAGACATTCCCACGGCCTGGACCTTCGCCTTGTCCGCCATCCGGGCCGCCGTCAGATAAGCGATCAGCTTCTGGCGGGCCGCGGCGCCGGCCGCCCCCTGCGCCCGAAGGGTCCCGGCCAGGCTGGTCAATTGCGCCACAGCCAATGACTGCCAGTTGTCCGAGTTCTCGACCCAGGCCGGCCAGACCGTGGCGGCCTGGTCATTCAGCAGTCCCAGAGCCGAACCGACATTCTGGACGTCCGCAAACTCCATCCCCGCCACGGCCTCCTTGTCGGTCACGAACGCCGCCTTCAATCCGGCGGCCCATTGGGCCTTGACCGCGTCGGTCAGGTCCGCAGCCAGCCCCTTGACCAGCAACAGGCAGAGTTCCGGCCCGGCGGCCTGGGCCACGGCCTTGTCGCCCAGCAACCCGCCGACGGCCCCCGCGGCCTGTTGCTTGCCCGCCGCATCCGCCCCCTCCATCAGGGCCAGCTTGCACTCCACCGCCCACAGGCCCGAGGGCACGCGCGGGGCGCCCTGACCGAAGGCCTTCTTCAGCCGCAGGGCCCAGGCCACCCGCTTGGCCGCCGGGACATCGGCCGCCAGCGGCGTGATCAGATTCGACAACTGCGAAGCCGACAGCTTGACAGCGCTGGCCTCGTCCTTGATCAGATCGCTGTCCAGGTAAGCCACCACCGTCTGGCATGCGGAGGCGGCCTGCGCCCCTTTGATCTGTCCTATCAGTGCGGTCAGCTGATCGGTCGACAGCGACCGCCACTTGGCCGACTTGCCGACCCAGGCCGACCAGACGGCCGGCGCGCCGGCGTCGTCCAAGACCTGCAGGGCGTCGACCAGATTGGCCACGTCCAGCCGATCCAGATCCGCCACGGCCTGCTCGTCAGTCACAAAGGCGGCCTTCAGGCTCGCGGCCCACTGCCCCTTGGCCTGGGCCGACAGGTCGGGGGCCAGCGACCTGGCCAGCATGCGGCACAGCTCCGGCCCGGCCGACTGTGCCACCGCCTTGTCGGCCAGCTGCTGTCCGGCCGCCTGGGCGGCTTCCGCCCGACCGGCGGCGTCCACATCCTTCATCGAGGTCAGGCTCGCCTCCAGGCTGTGCATGTATCCCGTCGATACCCTCTCGCCGGGCGCGAGAGCATTCTTGAGGCGCAGGATCCATGCCACCCGCATCTTGCCCGGGACGTCCGCGTCGATCGGCTGGATTACGGCCTGCCAGGTCTGCAGGCCCATCTTCTTGGCGGTCGCGTCGTCGGCCAGCTCATGGTCGTTCAATTGCTGGATCAGCTTGCCCCGCGCGGCCTTGCCCGAGGCCCCCAGCGCCTTGAGCCGCCCGGCTACCACCTGCAGTTCGACCGAGGAGAGCCCCTGCCAGCCGCCGGCCTGCTGAACTTTCTGGCTCCAGACGTCTCCCGCATTGGCATCCCCCAGCTCATCCAGGGTCGCCGCCACATGGCCGACCTGATTGAAAGTCAGCTTGCCCAGGGCCGCGGCATCGGCGACAAAGGCCTGCCGCACGCTGCCGGCCCAGGCTGTCTTCTCCTGGGCGGTCAGGACGCCGGAGAAGGCCCGGGCCAGCAGCCCCGCCCCCTCCACCCCCACCTTGCCCACCTTGGCCGCGTCGGCGAAATCATTCGTCGCGACGTAGGATTTCATCTTGTCGCGGGCCCCCTGGCCCGCCTGCCCCAGCCGGTTCAGGCGGGCGACCATCGCTACCTGGTCATAGGGCGTCCGCCCCTGCCACTCGGTCTTGTCGTTCACCCAGGTGACGAAGTCCGCATCGCTGAGCTGCTGCCAGTTGGTGGGCTTGGGGGTCGGGGCCGGCTGGCCGAAGGCCGCTCCGCCATACAGCCCCGCCCAGAGGACCGCCGCCGCCAGAACGCTCGCCCGCTTGGTCATGACCGCATCCTTTCTGCTTGTGTTCGACATACCATACTGATCGCGCCGATCAGTCCCCGACATTTCCTTACCCTCCCAGCCGCCATGATCCGGGCGGCGCAGCATTAACGCCGCCTTCAGGCCTTGGCCTGAACGAGCCGCGCGGAGGTTTTCGCTCGATGGAACGTGGACTTGCGTCCGGTCCGTGGCCTGGATCCAAATGACGGCGCTACCATAAAGCCCCCGCGCCAGGGCCAGTCATTTCCGAACGTGGGCGCCCCCAAGGGCGGTCCCCTGATCCGGGCGAGTCCGTGGATGTTGCTGCTGACTTGCTTCGGGGTGCAGCCTCGCCCGGCCCTGCTCCAATCTTGGCAACAACCGGCAGGCTGTCAAGTCAGAATCCAGCGACGATGCCGCCCGAGGCGCTCGCCGACGAAAGCGAGCGCCTCTACGTTTGATTGGACGCATGAGTGAAAGGCTTCTTCTCGCAGACCGGAAAAATCGTGAAAGAATTCTTTCCGGCCCGCTTGGAGCGACACGCCGCGGCGGCTCACGGCGACTTGAGGTCCACGATCTGGCCCTGGAGGGGGATCTCGACGACACGCGGCCAGTCCGCCAGGTGCAGGCGGAGCATGCCGGCCACGGACCCGGGCTCAGCGGCCGCCGTCAGCTCGAGCATCAGGCTTGCCTTCTTCTCGCCAGGGGTCACCGTCACCTGCCCGGCCAGATGATCCAGGCCGGCCAGCTCGGCCGACTGAACAAAGGGCCCGGCATCCTGGCGGGTCGTGGTCACATCGAGGGTCGCCTCTGTCTTCTGACCCGGGATCAGGGCCTTCAGATCCACCACGCCGGCCGAGAGGCAATAGTCGCCCGAGATGCTGAAGGTCACGCCCGCCCGCACGACCGGCTGGGCCGGGTTGTCGGTCTGGATGCTCAGCGTCGCCTTGTAGGCGCCGGGCTTCTTGCCGGCCGTCTCCAGGCGAACCGGCACAATCAGCCGTCCGCCCGCTGCGATCCGCTCCCGCCGGATCATCGCCGTGCAGGCCGGCACGCTGGGGGAACTGTACATCGGCAGCACGGCCTGCTCCCCGTGATTGGACAAGGTCAGTTCCCCCCGCCGCTGCTCGCCCAGGATCAGGGCTCCCAGCTCCAGCGGGTCCGGTGAGACCGCCAGGGGCGTGCCCACGTTGGCGATGATCCGCAGCGCAACACTCTGCTGCGGCCCGCCGGCGATCGGCAGCATCACCGCCTTGGAATACCCCTCCGCCGGCTCGCCCGGAGCGTCGAAGGCGAGTTCCACGATCCCCGCGCCGCCGGCGGGGATCCGGGCCGGACACCGCACGACGCCCAGGCAGGGGCACTCGCTCTGCCACTTGCCGACCGTCCAGTCCGACCCGGTGGCATTGTCGACCCGGAAGGCGACCCGGTGGTGACTGCCCGGCTTGACGAAGCCGAAGTTGTAGACCGAGTTGGCGATCGGCAGCGTGTCGGCGGGCAGCGGGGCCCGCTTCTGCTGGGCGTCGGGCGTCTGCACGGAGGTGACCACCCCGTCCTTGAGCGTCAGGGTGGTCGGCGTCGAGGCAAACCACTTGTGGCTCGCCTCCAGCCGACCCCGTACCAGCAGGTCGGCCCCTGTGACCGGGGGGTCCTTCTCGCCGCCGAAAGGCGGGATCTCGATGATCGCCACGCGGGCGGTGACCTTCTTCGCCTTCTCCATCTCGGCCAGCCCGTCGGCCAGGGCGGCGATCCGCTGGCGGCACTGCGGGCAGTCGTGGTGATAGAGCAGGACCGTCCACTCGCCGACCATCAGCTGCTTGCCGATGTCGACGTACTGGGCCAGCGGCAGCGGCTTGCCCTTCCAGGTCTCCGGTTCCAGGACCACCGACTCCCCCGCCCCGGCGATCGAGCCGTCGGCCAGCAGCACCGCCGGATGATAGCTGAGCATGGCCGCGCCCCCCGCGACCCCGATGATCAGGGCCGCGGTCAGGCCGCTGAGCAGTCGACGCTTCCGTCGCCCCGCGTCCAGCGCCAGGTTCGGCCGCGGCGGGAACTTCGCCAGCAGCATCACGGCCAGCAGGTCCAGTGTCAGGGCCGTCCAGGGATGGAGCGACAGCGTTCCGAAGCAGCCGCAGGAGGCGTAGCCCGCCAGGGCCCGCCGGAGCATCCAGACGCCGAACAGGACGAAGGTGGTCAGGGCCGTCCACCAGGCCATGCGCCGCAGCAGGCCGCTGAGCAGAAGCATTCCAAGGGCCATCTCGTATTCCACCTCCAGCACGTGAACCCAGCGCACGCCCATCAGCCCGCTGCCGACCACCGGCTGACGCGACAGCTGGACGCCCTTCAGGCCCGCGGCCGCCAGCAGCAGGCAGCCAAGGACGATCCGGACGACCGCGAATCCTTCCGACGGCCGCGGCCAGCGCCACCGTTGCCGGATGACAGGCGGCTGGGCGGCCTGCGGCGGCGGGACCGCCGCCACCGGCGCCTTGCGTTGCGGCAGGGCACGCTTGGGCACACCGGCCTTGCGGGATCCCCGTCTGGACATCGTCAGCCCCCGAAGAAAAGTTCCCCGTTCACACATCACCGCGGAGCCGGGCCCACCCCTGTCCCGGCCCGGCCCCCATGCCGCCTCTTCTAAGCCGCCGGTCGCCCCGTTGTCAAGTTTTCGGCGGTCGGCTCCACGAGGCCACCTTGCGAACGACCGAGGGCGCGGCGCCTCAGGGTCCCGGCCCCGCCAGGCGGACCGGCCCGACCGGCTGACACGTTCGCCCGCCGCCGAACGAATACTCCAGCGACAGTTGCATTGGCGGCGTCAGTCGCCCGTCGGGCAGGACGTTGACCGCGCGGCGGGCCCGCACCGGCAACTGGATAGTCCAAGAGGTATTGGGCGCCACCACGCCGGTCACCTCCGCCGCCTGGTAATCGGCCGCCTCCTGGTCCCCCAGCACGAGCCGGTAGCGCATCTCCGCCGGCCCGACGGCCAGGGGCAGTCGCACGGTCATCTTCCCGTCCGCCCCCGGCAGCCGCACCACGGTCGCGGCCCCCAGGTACGGGCCCTGGATCAGGGGCAGCCGGTCGAAATCCGCCTCTTCCATCGAGCGGGCCAGGTCATCGGGCGCCAGCTGGCCGTCGGCATTGCGGACGATGCGGAACGAATCGATCTGCCGCCCGTCGGCCGTCAGCGCCCGGCCCGCCAGTTCATGGCGGCGGACCTCCAGCAGCACGAAGTGCCGCTCCTGCGAGGCCGCGGCCAGATAGGGGCTGTCGCCGACCCGGTGCACCGGCGCCCCGGCGCTGCCGCTGACCAGGTAGGTGATGGGGTGCCGCGGGTTCACGCCGCGAGTGAACAGGGGCCGGAACCGCTGATAGCAGTGGCTGTGACCCGATACGACCAGGTCCACCCCGTATCGGCGGAACAGCGGCGCGAACTCCTCCCGTCCCCACCGGCTCTGGTTCTGGCCCAGGTCATAGACCGGGTGGTGCATGACCACGAGTTTCCAGCGGCCCGCGGGAACCTGGCCCAGGTCCCGGGCCAGCCACGTCGCCATCGCCTCCCCGCCGCGGCAGGAGTCCAGCACGGCCACGTGCAGGTCGCCCCAGTCGAACGAATACCAGAGCCGATCGACAGGTCGGTCGAACAGCCAACCGAAGACCTTCGCGGGCCCCTCGTGGTTGCCCCGGACGGGCCAGAGGGGAATGTGGTCGATCACCCCGGCCAGCGGGCCGAAGAACTGCTGACGGTAGGTCGGCAGGTCGTCCGCGGCGACCATGTCCCCGGTGTGCAGAACAAAGGCCGGCGCCGCCGCGGCCATGGCCCGGGCCAGCCGGGCGTGCTCAGCCACCCCTTCGCGGGAGTCGCCGTAGATGGCGAACTGGAAGGGCTCGGGATGCAGGGGCGGGGTCTGAAACGAACTCTCCCGCACCGTCCCGCCCGACCCAACCCGGTAACGATAGCAGGTGCCGGGTTGAAGGTCGGTCAGGTGGACGCGACAGACGCAGTCGCCATAGGTCGACTCGGCCGCCCCATCATCGGTTTCCGGCAGGAGGGATTTCTCGACCCGGGCGCCCTGGAACGTCGGCGCGTCGGCCGGGCGGTAGCTGAATGATTCCGGATCGGACGTTCGCCCGAGCCAACTGACGGTCATGCCGCGGGGGGAAGGGCCCGACAGAAACGGCCGAAGGGCCAAGGCGTCGGAGGCCGGACCCGCCCCCTGGCATCCGATCAGGCCGCACGCGAGGGCCAGGCCCAGAATTTCGAGCAGCGGATTCCTGCGTATCATCCGCCCCTCCCCTGCCACCCCTGGCGAGCGGGCCGACCGTTGCGGTCATCCCCTGCAAGAAGAGGTCCGGCGTCTGAGCGGCCTGGTGAGGGGGGGCACCGGCCACAGGCAGGAACGCCGGACCTCGGGAATCCCCGATGGAACTCGGCCATCGGCCCGGAATGCATAATAGGCTTTCCATTCCATTGTCCCGGCCAGAATCCCACTGTCAAGCTGATCTGATCGCAGAGGCCAGCGAATGATCCGGGAGGCGGCAGGTCCATTCGATCGGTCCTTTCGTTCCTTGGTCGCACTGTCGTCGCCGCGGTCTAGCGTACATGGAAGAAGGGGCGCCCGCGACAGACACCTGCCGCAGACGCCCTCTTTCCGCCTGGCGTCGGGGTAACTCCAGGCAGACTCGTCCGGTCCGGATCAGCCCGGGGTCGGGGGTCGCGTAGTCCCGGGTCCGGCCGGCCGATCCCCCCGGTCCCCAAAACACCTGCTCCCCCGGCTGCCCTCCCCTCCGGCCAAGGCCTGTTCCCGCCTGTCTAGGGATTAGACGGACGGCCCGCCCGATCCTTCACTCGCGTCCCGGCAAATGCGTGCCGGGAGGATCCCCGGGAACCTCCCCAGGGGCGGCGAACCGCCGGGCGCGGCGTTGCCGGGCACGGCCCGGGGCCCCAAGAACCCCGGAAAACCCCATGAATTTCCCCCCTGCCCATGCGTCTAATCAGCAGGGCCGGTGGAGGGCCGGACTAACAGATTGTCAGACCACCTTGCGGGCGGTATTCAGGAATCTGTGAACAGGCCCACGGAACAACAGGTGGCCCAGTGGCATCAGCGGCTGGTGCGGACGGCGCTGCGGCTGACAGGGGACAGGGACCAGGCGGACGACCTGGCCCAGCAGGCCGTCTGCCAGGGCCTGGCGGCCTGGGAGCGGTTCGACGGGCAGTGTCTGCCGATGACCTGGCTGCATCGGATCCTGCTCAACTGCTTCCGCGACCGGGTCCGCCGCGACTCCGTCCGCAGGGCCGAGGAACTGGACGAGTGGGCGGTCGCCGCCCCGAGCGACGGGACGGGCCCCGAGGCGGTCGAAAAGGAAGAGGAGCTGGCATGCCTGCGGATGGCGATCAACCAGCTGCCCGACGATCTGCGCCGGCCGCTGGTCGCCGCGGTGCTGGACGGCCACTCCTATCAGGAAGTGGCCGAGTTGCTCGGAATCCCGGCCGGCACGGTGGCCAGCCGCATTCACAAGGCACGCCGGCAATTGCTGGAGACGCTCAGACAGACCTTCGGTGAGGAATGACCATGGGCAGCGAACAGGGACAGATGGAACTGGAATCGCGGATCCACGACCTGCTCAACGGGACCCTGGCCCCGCGCCAGGCCGCCGACCTGCTGGCGCGGATCGAACGGGACGACGCGGCCCGCCATCTCGCCGGCGAGATGGCTAGATTCCAGCGGCTGGCCCGCGCCGCAGCGGGCCTTGAGGCGGTTGAGTCGGCGGGGGCCGACTCCCTGCAGTTGGCACAGGGCACGATCCAATCCGGCCGGGTCGAGGCTGCGATGGGACGGCGTAGAGGGGGACGCCGCATCTATCGCAGCCTCGTCTGGCCGTTTCGCATAGCCGCTCTTGTGGCCGTGGCGACCGGGGCCACACTCACCTTCTACTGGCACCGCCAGGCCGTCGACCTGCGTCAGCAGCTCGACCGCAAGCCCGCGGCGCCGATCGTGGTGGCAGACCTGCGGCCCGAGGACCTGGCCGTCCTGCGGACCCTCTGGCAGGGCGTGGCCAGTTCCGGCGATCAGAGCCGGCCCTGGGTCCTGATGGCCGACGGCGTGGGGGCGTTCGGCTACCTCGCCCAGCCGGCGGGAAGCGAATCGCCGCGGATTGAACGCCTGGTACTGGTCCGCTGCGTCATCGTCGCAGACGACCGTCAGCAGACCCAGGTGAGCCTCCTGCTGCCGGCCGGCCAGGCAACGCCCCTGAACTTGCCGGACGCCTGCCGCATCCTGGACCAACCGGTGGACTTGACGCTGCAAGCCGGCGGCCAGTTCGTGGACCTCAGTCTGCGGCTGGGGACCGGAACCGATGGATCTGTGGGCCTGGCAGGCCGGGTCCCCGCCCAGCAGTCCGGCGCCCACCAGGTGGGCCAGTTCCACCTGGGCGAACGGACGCTCACCGTCTTCCTGCAGGCCCTGCAGGTCGACCCGGAGACGACCTGAGGACAGGGGATGGATCGGGGGGAGCCGAGACCATGGGCAACCGATCAATCAATCTAGCGGGGCTGTTCGCTGTGCTGTCGATGGCACCGCCGGTGCTGGCCCAGACCACCCGTCCAGCGGAATCCGCACGACAGCCCGCCCTGATCCTCCACTTGATTTCAGACGGGCGGAATGTGCCGCCGGCGAGCCCTGCCCTGGGCGGCGCCCCGCTGGACGTGCTGGCCGTGAGCACGCCGCACCGGGCGTGCCGGTGGATCCTGGCGTGCCGGGATCGACGACTCGGCGGGGGCCAGGTCTTGCTGAACGGCCAGGGGATGGGCCCGTTCGCCGTCACCCAACCGGACGTCCGGGTGCGGACGACCCTGGTCCTGCAGCTGTTCGACGGAGAGCGAATGTCGTCCCGCGCAATCGAGGTGATTCCCGCCCGCCCCCTGAGCCAGGCCGCGGAGCTGATCGGCCGAATGCAACTGGGCGTCCTGGATGCCGGCGGCCGATTGCAGGCCGCCTTGACCGACCAGAAGGTCGCCTTTGAAGATCTGGCCGGCGACCTGAGACAGGACGCCTTCGCCGGGGGCGCGGTCCTGCTGTCCGGCGTCGCCGAAGCTGACGAGTTGGCCGAGGCCTGTCACAGACTCGCCGGGCGGATCCGGGACGGGATGATCGCCGTCATCCTGGCGCCTCCGCCCTCCTTCAGGGCGTGGGGGGCGTCGGTCGCGGCCGGGCCGCAGGAGTTGTCGGCCCCGGTGGCGTTCTCGCCGGCCATCGGACGGTTCCTGCGACCAGAGGATCTGGCCACCGTCCAGTGGGCCGGATCGCTGAGGGTCGACCGATCCTGGCAGGCACTCGCCTGGTGTCAGGATCGAAACAAGGATGCGGCCGGGCATCGGTCACCGGCCGCCAATTGCGTCCTGCTGGCAGCCCGCCCGCTGGGGAAAGGCTGGGTCTGCCTGGTCGCGCCGAGGATGCGGGCCATGGACCCGCTGCATGACGCGGTCGATCGGACGATCGCGAACGAAGTAGTGTTGTGGACTCTGGCGGTATACCATCACACAGACGACCAGTCGGGGGGTCGCCGAAAGGGAGGAAGGCCATGACTGGTAGGACGATATGGGGTTCCAGAACGTGGGCGACCGCCTGGCTGCTGGCCGGGCTGGTCTCGGCAGCGGCCATCGGCGCCGATCCGCCGCCTAACCCGGCGGCCACCCAGCCGGCCGCCGGCCGGGTGACCGTGGCGGTGCTGGACTACGAGGGCTCTCTGCAGGGCAACCCGGATCTGGGGCATCAGATCTCTGATATACTCAGCGTGCGGCTGAGCGTCAGCGACGCCTTCGACGTGGTCGAACGGTCCCAGATGGGCCAGGTCCTGGGCGAGCAACGGGCCGCCCTGGCCGGACTGCTGGGGCCCGAGAAGTCACAGCAGGCCGGCCACCTGCTGGGAGCCCAGCTGCTGGTCATGGGCAAGGTCCTCATGGTGGACCGCCGGCTGATGATCGTGACCAAGGTGGTCGGTGTCCAGACCGGCCAGCTGAAAGGGACGATCCGGGAAGTGGACATGAACAAGCCGATCTCCGAAGCGATCCAACTGCTGGCCGAGGACGTCTCGGAGGTGATCCGCAAGGATGCCGTCAGGCTGTTGCCCAAGCCAGGCGAACTGGTCGATCCTTTGGACCGCTTGCGCAAACTGCTGGCCGGGCGCAAGCTGCCCGCGATGGCCGTGGTGATCGCCGAGGAGCACCGCAGCCGCGCGGTGTTCGACCCGGCGGCCGAGACCGAGATCAAGGGCTGCCTGGCCGCCTGCGGGGTCCCGGTCGTGGACACCGCCGCCACCGACCTGGCCGAGTGGGCGGGCAGGATGATGCAGGGCAATCGGCCGCCCTGGCCGGCGGCCGTGGCCAAGGCCGAAGATGTCGTGGTCGGCCAGGCCTTCAGTGAATTCGCGGCCCGCAGCGGCGAACTGATCAGCTGCGCCGCCCGGGTCGAGATCAACCTGGTGGACCGCACGACCGGCCGGGTCCTGCTGGCCAGTCATGCGACGGGTCGGGCGGTGGACCTGGCCGAGGGGCTGGCCGCCAAGACCGCTTTGACCCTGGCTGCCCGCAAGCTCGCCCTGGAGATCCTCGAACATCTGGCCGCCATTGTGCCGCCGGCAGCGCCCAGGCCGCAGGCGCCGGCAGGAGGCCCCTGATGTCCCGGGCCTCACGATGGGGAGGGGCGCTGCTGCTGGGAGGCATCGTCACGGCCCTGGTGATCTGGCCGCCGGGGACTTTGCAGCGCCTGCTTTCGGCCGGCCCCACAGACTCGTCCCCGTCCCCAACCACCCAGCCGGGCGATCCGGCCGGCTCTGCGGGCCCTGGCGGGCAACCCGCAGCGCACCGGACGTTGTTCGCCGCCCCGTGCGAGAACGTCACGGGCCAGGCGCAGTATGACGACGTCGCCGCCGGCCTGGGCGATCTGACCGCCGTATTGCTCTCCCGCCAGGATCAGATCACCGTGGTCGAGCGGCAGCGTCTGGCGGCCCTCTCCACCGAGCAGTCCCATGGCCTGCTGGGGCTGACGGGGGAACGCTATGCGGCCCAGGCCGGGCGACTGCTGGCGGCCGACACGGTGCTGACCGGACGGCTGTTCCTCAACGGGGGCAAGCTGATCGTCAGCATGCAGGCCATCGACGTTGCCAGCGAGCGGGTGGTGGCCGCCGCCCAGGCCCCCTGTGCGCCCGAGGACCTGGTCGGGGCGGCCCTGGCCGTGGCCCGCCGCCTCGGCGAGCAGATGGCCCTGCCCCTGCCCCCGATCGATCCCAAGCAGATCGAGTCGGCGCCTTCGGCGGCCCTGGCCTTCGCCCAGGGCCTGAGCCGCTACCACGCCGGGGCGATGGAAGAGGCGATCGCCCACCTGATGGAAACCGAGGACCTGGACCCGGATTTTGTGGAGGTCCATTACTGGATGGGCCTGGCCTTCGCCCGGCTGGGCCAGGACGACCACGCGATCATCGAGTGGGACAAGTTCCTTCATCGCCAGCCCGACGGCGGAATGGCCGGGAAGGTGAAGAAGCTCCTGGCCGAGGCTACAGAACGGCAGAAGAACGCCCCGATCCCGCGACTGGGTCCGTCGCCCGCCTCCCAACCCGACCGGGGCAGTGACGGCATCGAGTGATTCGGTAACGGCAGAGCGAGTGCACCATGCGGCGATTCGTCCTGACATTCCTGCTGGCGATCCTCGTTCCCGGAGCCGCGCTGCTGGCGGCCGACGAGCCGGTGCCCGTCGCCGTCTTCAACTTCCAGCTCAAATCCCCCACGCCCCAGTGGGTCTGGCTGGAAAAGTACCTCGCCGACCAGGTCACCACGGACTTCGCCGCCCATCGCCAGCTGGCCGTGGTCGCCCGCGATCGAATGCAAGTCCTGGCCCAGGAGATGAACTGGACGCCGGAGCTGTCGACCGACACCGCCAGCATGGATCGGGTCAGAAGACAGCTGGCAATCGCCTACCTGGTCAGCGGGACCTGCCAGGTCCAGGGCGAGCGGCTGGAGATCACCGGCCAGATCGTCGAGGTGGCCGGTCGCAGGGAGGTCTTCCGCAAGTCCGTGCAGGGCTCCGCCGGGCAGGTGCTGGACCTGCAGAAACAGCTCTCAGCCGAACTGCTGGGCTGGCTGCTCAAGCGGCCGGCCGCCGAACTCCTCCCGGCCCTGCCGGTCTGGACGCGGAGCGTCCCGGCCGCCCGGTCACTCTATGAGGGGATGGATCTCTACGACCACGGCCAGTACCGGGCGGCCTGGCTGAAGTTCGCCGTCGCCGCCCGCCAGGACCCCGGCTATCTCGAGGCCCAGTACTGGGTGGGCAAGATGTTTTATTTCATGGATCGCTACCGGCACGCCCGTGCCGCGTTGGAGCGGTTCGTCTACATGGACGCCTCCCATCCCCGTATGGGCGACGCGATCCGGGAGTATCTGGACACCTACGAGCGTCTGGACGCCCCGCCGCAGGTCTTGTTGGAGCACTATCAGCGATTCCGCGACCGCTGGCCGCAGGTGCTGATCCCGGACAGCAGCGGGGAGGCAGCCGGGACGCCGGCGGACCGCTGGCTGCTGTTCCGTCAGGTCAGGATGCTGGCGGAAATGGGCCGATACCTGGAGGCCGTCCAGCTGGCCCATCCGGCCCTGCTCGATCGGCGGCCGGGCGCCGAGAAACTCCAGAATCTTATCATCGAGAACGCCGTAGCCTATCAGGCGCTGACCGGCCGGACGCCGGCGACCGACTTGCTGATCGATCCGGGACGGAGCTTCAATCCACTGGGAGAATTCCTGCGGTTCGCTCCCGATCAGCACGAACTGATCTACCGCCCGCCTGGCGCCCCCCTTCAGCTGGCGGGAAGGGAGTACCAGGCCAGGGACGCTCCTGCCGCGCCTGTCGAACAGGAGGTTGAATTTCGGGTGGTCCTGATCGCCCCCGACGGTTGCGTGTTCCGCCGCCTCCGCCTGGTCCCGGACAGCTCGGGGGACGATGGCATCTTCCAGGTGGCCATCGCCCCGGCCCGGTCCAACGCCCCGGACTACCTGCCCGCTGCCTCAACGGGAATCGCTGCCGCCCGGCGTGATGGGCTGGTCGTTGACGCTCTGCCGACGGCCGGTATGTTTCGGCTGCGCATCTGCTGCCGCGTCAAGGACCGCCACACCAGCGGCCTGACCCGCCTCCAATCGTTGCGGATCGAGACGCAGCTGGAAAAAGTACCCCGCCATGGCGCCGTGCGGGTCCGCTGCCAGGATGCCGCCGAGTATTGGGTGGACGTCGACGACCGGCCCGGCCGTTTCAGCGACGGCCTGATCGGCATGCTTTCCCCGGGCGAGCACCGACTGACCTTCCGGCCCGCGGTCCCGGATGCCCCTCAACTCCCCTGGGATACGACGGTGCAGGTCGAGGCCGACAAGATCGTTGAAGTGGTCGGACGACTGCCCTGGACGGAGCAGACGCCCTGGTCCACATGGCAGACCTGTCCCCTGACGCCTGCGGATTACCCCGGCCACGACCTGGAAGCTTCGTCATCCTTCGCCGACGCCGCTCCGGCCCTCCTTCCCGAGGCCGACAGGCTTCGCCTGGTCTGGTCCGCCAGGCGGGATCTCTGGACGGCGGTCAGTGCGGAGGGGCGGACCTTCAGCGGGCCGCGCCGTCTGGACCTCCCGCTGTCGTCGGCATGGGACGAGACCCGGCCCCGATGCATCCGTGACGAGTCCGGGCGCTACGTTCTAGTCTTCGCCTCCGATCGGGACGGCCGCCACGTTTCCTACCCTTACCTCTGCTGGTCCCGGGACTTTGTGCACTGGAGCGCCCCGGCGCTGATCGCCGAGGTGTCCCTGAACGCCGCCAGCTTCGACTTCATCCAGGACAGCTGGGGGCGATACATCCTGGTCACCTGCTCCCCGGGTTTCCGGTACGATCAACTCTACCGCTTCGATCTGAACCTCTGGATCAGTACCGACCGCGTCCACTGGCAACCCAGCCGCAACGCACTCTCCTACTACATCCTACGGGGCTACCGCACGGAAATCCGACTGGCCCAACGGCCCGACGGCAGTTACGCCATCGTGGTGGCGACAGCCACCAGTGATCGGACGAGTCATTCCAGCAGTGAACGGGTCATGCTGGCCACCAGCAAAGACCTGCTGACCTGGCATTTTGAGCCGGACATCGTTGAACTCCCGGGGACGATCTCTTCCATTTCAGCGCTGTGGCACGAAGGACGCCCGCGCATCCTGCTCCAGCGGCGGGCCGACCCATCCCGCGATGGGCAGGTCGCCGGCCCCTGCCTGCTCATCCAGGATTCCGACGGCAACTGGCGGATTTCGCAGTCGCTGCCGGGGCTGGCCCAGGACGCCGTCACCGATTTGACCTGGTGGCCCGCGCGCGGGTACTTCCTCACCCGGCTGGACCGACCCGGTGCCTGGTGGGCCTCCGGTGCGCAGCAATGCCTGGGCCCCTACGTCCTGCACAGTGCGACATTGGAGGGGTTGACGGCGGCGGCCCGGCCCGTCGCAATGCCGGCGCCCAGGTACACCATTCAGGAGGTTAAGGACGAGAACCCGCCAGGCCGGTCGGTCGGCGGGACGCGCTTCGAACTGGACTCCGTCCACCACGTCCTGCAGCGCAAGGTGCTGCGGGCCGACCGCGGGGGCGATTTCATGCCGCCAGGGCCGGCTTCGGGAACCCTCTGGTCCAAGGCTTGCGTCGTGGCGTTTGGGACGGGCTCTCGCCGATTCACCGTGGCCCTGGATGCCACCGCCGCCGAGAGCACCGTGCCCAATCTGCTCCGCTGGAATCCGGCCGGCACGGCCGAGTTCACCAAGACACCAGTCATCCCTCTGGCCAGCGTCTCCAACGGCGGAGATGACGGCGAGGAACGGGTCATTGCCTACCGCGCCGGCCGTCTTCAGGTCCCCTGGAAGGACAGGATCGTGCCCGTCCGGGTGCAGGCTCAATACGTCCAGTCCGGCGTCGAGCAGAAACTGGAGCTGTCGCTGGACTTCGCTGCCCAAGCCTACTGCCGATTCGCCGGCCGCATCCGTCGCGTGGTCCTGCTGGACGGCAACAGCAACCTGGAACTGACAGATCAGGTCAAGCCCAATGTCGTCAACGGTCTGCCGGATGGCTTACCCGCCGATGCCGGGGACACCATTGCAGTCGGCACCGAAGCGGACTGGGAACCGACGCTGGGCTTCTATGGTCAGCCGATTCTGCTGGACGGCGCATTGTGGACGATAAGGCTCTCCGATGGCGGGCGGCAGATCTCCGTCGAGCCCTATGCCGGCCCAACGGGGCGAGTTCGTCTCAAGCCGTTGGACGGCGGGTGCTGGCTGCTGGGCTGCCAGCACGTCCTCTTCGTGCGCGGCTCGTCCGACCCGGTTCCCGTGCCGGCGGACACCTACCTCGTGCTGCAATACCGCAAAGCATTGCCAGGGGCGAAAAAGGCCCGTGCCGACCTCGAGGCCCTGCCCGTTACCGGATTGGCATCGAGCCACAAGCCTCTGGTCGTCGCGCCTGGCGCAATGGTCGATGTCCCGGCGCCCGAGCACTGATCCAGCTACGGTCTTGCTCGCGGCAACGCCAGGTGCAAGCTGACAGCGGCCCCGACGGACGCTGCAAGTGAAGTGGCGCCGCCGGTTGGCAGAAGTCGCGAACTCAAACATCCGGAAAGGGCATCAGCCGTGCAGGAAAGACGTAGGGCTCCGCGATATGTGGCGCGTTCGGCGATCACTGCCAGATTGGAAGGTCTGGGGGGCGGGTATTCGTCGGATGGACAACCCGTGAATGTCAGTCGGACGGGTTGTTACCTGACCAACGAGGCCAGAGTCGACGGGCCCGCCAGAATCTCGTTTGAGCGCGTCGAGGATTCCGCCTCTCCGCACTTGATCCTCGAGAAGTCTGGCCAGGTCCTGCCAGGCAGGAGGGGGCCCGGGGACAAAGGCTGCGCGATCCGCTTCGGCACATTGCTGGCCTTGGCGCTACTGACGGTGGGAATTCTATCCACCATCGAAAAGGCAAGGGCCATGCATTACCGCAGGGGATTTCTGTCCGCCCTCTCAGTCCATCTCCTCAAAGGAGCCGCGCCGCCCGGTTATCTCGGCTGGTCCGCCCTGCGGTCCATCCGTATCCTCTGCGGCCCCTACGAGAAGTCGGGCCAGTGTTGCCGCCACCGTGACTACATGGCCGCCAAGAACTCACCCAAGAAGGACAGCCCATCGACGGCGCCGCAATGGAAACGCTGCTGGGACCTGGGGGCGGAGGAAGCCACGGTGCTTCAGCACAAGCGAATCCTGCCCGGCATGCTGGAATCGTTCATGTCGCTGAGCGGGATGCTCTACTCGGCCGCCTACGGGCTGGTCGTTGCCATCGCGCTGGCCTGCACGGCCGTATTGATGCATCGTGAGTGAAATACGGTCGCCTGGCAGGTCGTCGCCGCGTATCTCGTCGGCCTGGTGCTCGGCGCCAGTTCACAACTGCCGTACAAGGCGGGGATTCCCAAGCGGGCCGTCAAAGTCATCTCCAAGACCGTAGCAATCGCAAGCTTTGTGATCCTGCTGGCCCTCGTGGCCGTTAACATCTCCGCCGCCAGCTCAAGTGTCGGGATCTTCGTCGCGGGCATCATCGCCCTCCTGCTGTCCTGGCTGGGACGATGGCTCATCTACGAGCTCCAGTTGTTGAGGACCGGAGCCTTCTCGGCGGAGGCCTGCGCCCTGGCGTGGCATCATGTCTTCACAGCCTGCTGTCCCGAATAGTCTTCCATGCATCGGATCGAATCCGGGGGAGGAGGGCTAGACAATACCAGTGAAGGTTCACCGGCGGCCACAATGGCGCACGCCGTGAGACCCGCCAAGGCACCCTCGAGGTCTGGACCCATTCTTGAGGGCATACTTGAATTCTGGACCGGTGGCAGCGTACTATTCTCTCGGCTCCTCAGCGGTGGGATTCGTGCCGACGCAGTGATTGTTGATGTGCCTTGGACTTGGGTCAGACCAGCAGTTGGAAATCTCGGCTTCGGCTCTTGATATTGGGCGGGCCGGCTTGCCTGTGCGCAAGCCATGGGCGTCCGTCGGGGGACGCCTGCCCGCCCTTTTGCATTGCCGCATCCCCGCCCGCCCAACACAGGCACGCACCTCCCGCCCGTCGGACCAACCGACATCGCCTTCCCGCCGCCCAAGCCCACGCCGCCTCTCGCGCAAACCGCCGGGCCGTCTGACTGGCGCGTCGGCCACGGGAACCTGACCCTGCGCGCCAGGAATCTCGCCCTTCGCCATAACCAGCCATCCTTCAAGAGCTTACAGGCCGGAAAAATGTCGGAATTTCTGCCGGAATCATGCTTAGCAAGCACTAGTTTATGTGGCTCAATGTGCTCGTGTTCAGGACCAACGCCAACGCAAAGGAGACCGCGATGAACGAGAACGAGTTCCAGGACGCCCTCAAGACGCTGCTCGAAGAGCTTTCCTTCATGGACGACGAGGACCGCGCCGACGCGGGCCTGCCCGACGAACTGGCCACCGCCAGCCGCATCGACAACTTCCAGGACGCCGGGGTGCTGACGCGGAACGCCGGGCTGGTCGTCCGCATGAAGGACGGCAGCGAGTTCCAGCTGACCATCGTCCAGAGCAAGAGGCCCGACGAAGGCGGGCAGGTGGCCGAGGACGACGCCTGCCCGAACTGCGGCGAGTACGAGACCGACATACTGGTCTGGGACGACGACGAGCAGGTCCATTGCCAGAGCTGCGGGACGGTCTACCGGCCGGGTCAGCCGGCGCCCGATGACGACGCCGACAGCAGCCCGGCCGTACACCGGATTGGTAACCAGGTCACGGACAGCATGCGCCTTCCACGCCTTGCTCGTCGCGTTGTGTTGGCGCGGCAGTCCACGGCGTGTCAGAAAGTCGGCGACAGTGGCCAGCGAGTCGCCTCTGGCCACTCTCTCGAAAGCTTCCTGAAGGATGCCCGTCCACTTCGGAATGACGGCCATGCGGAAAGGCCCCTTGCGGGTCCGGTCGTATTTTTCGCGGTCGACGGGGACGTTTTCGTAGCCTGGATAGGCAGGTCCCATCGCGTAACCCTGACGCCAGCGGTCAGCCGCCGACCGCCGGATACGATGGGACGTATCTTCGTTGGAGGCAGCGTGCTTGCCGCCGGCCCGGGCGAAGGCGTCCTGCCAGCCTTCCTGGTCTGTGTCGGCGCCATGGTCATTGATGCCGACACACCGGGTTCGGTGATCCTTGCAGTGCCCAGCCAGTACAACCGGTTGCGCCCGGTCGCGGTAGAATCGCGAGACATCCTCCGCAACGAGAAGGTCGATCCTGCCGCTCGCGATTGCCGACTTGGCCTGGCCGATGCCCGGCCGTTCAAGCACCTCGCCGGATACGCCTTCGTCGCTGAAGATTTCGACCTCGCAACCCCCATATCCAGTAGTGTCCAGCCAATGTCGGCAGAAGGATACCTGGGCATCAATGCTCCGGACATTTTGCTCGTCTGTGCTGAACCTGGTGTAAATGGCGACTCGTCTACGTTGACCGGCCGCCATTGATCCGTTATTCTTCGAGTTCGACATGGTCGTCTTCTCCGATTTGGAGGACGCCCCGATGGGGTTGGCGGGATTGACACAGTGTGTCAATCAGCGTGATCACAGGTGAGAATCCATGACAAATTGTGCTCACGGCTGACCAACTGCAAAGCCTGTTCTGATGGCGACTTGTGGCGATAAATCCTGTTTTAGAAAGGGTTTGGGAAACACGGCGCAGGGAATCCCCCCCCTCTCCGTTGAACCGGCCGCCCGCCGGACCGGCCCATCCATGTCCCAGCGAGGAGGGCGCTCATGACCAGGCCCATCGCGTCGGCGATCGCGGCGATGACTCTTGCGTGTCTGCTCGGCCCGCAGGCGGCGCGGGCGGCGGAGGCTACCTCGCAGCCGGACGCCGAGGCGGCGATCCGGGCGGCTGTCCAGTCCCGCCGCGGCAAGACGGAACTGTCGAAGTTGGCCGCGAGCCTGAAGCCCGGCGCGTGGGTCGAACTGAAGTCCGACATGCCCAAGGGGCTGTGGAGTTCGCCCAAGGTCGACGGCGGCCGCAATGGCGGCGGCGCGGGCGGGCTGCACATCGCCGGATGGACCAACGACGCCCACTGGGACAGCCGCACCGGCCAGTTCCTCTACATGGGCCTGCGGCAGACGCGGCAGTTCATCGCCTATTCGGAGGAGAAGAACGCCTGGCGGGTGATCGAACTGGACCGCAACAGCGACAACCCCTGCTTCCGCAGCGCGTTCGGCCACATCTACGGCAGCAACGGGCTGGACCCGCTGCGCAGCCGCTTCTATCACCGCTACAACGGCTTCGAGGACAAGAAGGCCGGCGTGAGCCTCAAGGGCGGCATCTCCTATTACGACCTGCTCACCGGCAAGTGGACCAAACTGCCGCCCGTGCCGCCGGACAGCGGGTTCACGGGAATGGCCATCGAGTATTTCTCCGCGATGGACGGGCTGGTCATCCTCGGCAAGCACGATTGGATATTCAGCGATCAGCGGCAGAAGTGGGAAGACCTGGGCCCCAGCCCGGTGGACGGTTATCACGGCCTGTTCCGGCACAATCCGTTCCGACACGAACTGCTCATGGCCGGCGGCAACAACAACCCTGGGGTCGTCGCGCGGATCACGCGCGAAGGCAAGATCGAGCGGCTGAAGGACCTGCCCGCGCCCATGCACATCAGCGCCGACAGGCTGACCATCGACCCGCAGACCGGACGCTACCTGTTCCTGAAGGCCAGTGACCGAAAAGCGGGTGTCAAGGCCCGGATGTTCGAGTTCGACAGCGACCGGAACGAATACCGCGAAGTGCCGGACTTCGCCGCTCACTATCCGTACGGCACCTACCCGATGCCGGTCTGCACGTTCATCCCCGAGTATGGCGTGATCCTGTGGGCCGAACCGACGGGCGTGTATCTCTACCGGCACGAATCGTCAGCAACCGTGCCAATCGAACCGGCCAAGCCTCCGGCCGGCGTCAAGCCCGAGTGATCCCCCGCCTCCCCTGTTACTCTACGACGCGGCCCCAGGCACTGGGCTTGGGGGCGGTGACTCCGCCCTCTCCCAGGATGACCTTGTCGGCCTGGCTGGTGATGTGGCGGTCCTCGTGGAACTCGGCGTTGGATGAGAGCGACATATCGCGGGCCACCACCGCGCCGAAGATCTGCGCGTTGCTCGCCAGCGTGATGCTGGAATTCGGGGCGATGATGACGCCTTCAAAAGTGCTGTTGCTGGTCAGGGAAACCGCGCCGGAGCCCAGGCCGATAAATGTGATGTTGGAAACGTCCGAGGTGTCGTTGCGTGTCGAGCCGTTGCTTGCGATCGACATGCTCCCGCTGACATAGAGCGTCAGCGAAGAGCCGCTCAGCACCTGAATGCAGGCGTTGCTGGCAATGCTCAAGTCACCCTCGGCCCAGATCGTCACGTCGCCGCTGATCTGAAGCGTGCTCTTGGACTTGAGCGACAGCTTGCCGACGTGCAGGTCGCCGGTCACGAGTTGGGTGGCCTTGGACGACAGGCTCATGTCGCCGGTGCTGGGTCCCAGGTCGGTCGGCGCCGAGACCGTCGGCATGGCAACCTCTTCCGGCATCGCGGTGATCGTGCCGGTCACCTCCGAGTTGTTGTGCATGCTCAGGACGTCGTCGGGATTCCCGCCCGGGCCCACCTGGACCGATCCGCGGACCGTCGAGTTGGCGCCCATCGCCACGGCGCCGTCGGAAGTCGAGTTGGTCCGGACGGTCGCCTCGGCGCCCGCATTGCTGCCGCCGTAGTCGCCCAGGCTCGAGTCGTAGCTGTCCACCTCGGCCCCGCTGCTGAGCGTGATCGTCGTGGCCACCGTCATGCCTGACACCAGCACGTTGCCGGACGAGCCGGACATCTGCACCCGCAGCGTGTAGCTCGCCGGGCCGACCGTTCCGGTCGCCAGGATCACGAACGGGTCGGAGTCGCCGTTGTTCAGGCTGCCGTCGGTCTCGTCCACCAGCCGCCAGGAGAACATCCCGTCGCCCAGGCTCTGATGCACCGTCTGCCCGCTGTACAGGCTGCGCCAGTCGGAGTGGCGGCTGATCTGGAGCATGGCGTGCTCGGCCGCCGAGTTCGCCAGCGCCTGGGCCTTCATCCAGTCGCGCGACGCGGACATCGAGCGCATGCCGATGCGGCCGGCCGACAGCGTCGCAATGCCCAGCACCGTCAGCATCACCGACAGGCCGAGCACCAGCAGGTAGACCGATCCGGAATGTCTGCGGCCGGCGCCGCGGCGGCTGGTCATGTCATTGCCCCGATGGAACGATGGCCGGGATGCTCGTGCCCGAGAACATTCGCGTGGAGGTGTCGCCGCCCAGTTGCAGTTCGACGCCGATCCAGCGGACCGCCGTGGTCGTCGCCGACGGACTCTGGTCATAGGCGCCGCACCGGCTGCGCAGCGCCGAGACCGAGGTCGTCACGCCGCGCGGGTCGGTCACCGTCACCATGATCCGCTTGAGGCCCCCGTCGCTGCCGCTTACGGCCAGCGTGTCGGGGTCGAGATACTGGACCGTCGCCTGCCGTGTCCAGCCGGTCGTGCCGGCGATCACCGTCGCGTCCCGCAGGGTCAGCGGCGACTCGGTCCAGTTGTTGTAGTCGTCGACGTCGTCGAAACTCGCCCGCGTCGATTCGCTGCCCTCGCGGCCGGTCGACCCCGGGCTGGTCGGGTCCGCATAGGCGTTCTGGACGATCTCGCTGAGCAACTGCTCCGCGAGCGACGTCGCCTGGAGGGCGGCGTTGGTCGTCGCCCGCGACTTGACCAGCGAGCCGAACGAGTTCATGGCCATCACGATCACCGTGCCCATGATGAGCACCGAGAACATCGTCTCGACCAGCGTCAGGGCCTTGCCCGGGCGGCGGCGCGTCATCGTCAGGGCCCTCCCGCCAGCGTCTTAAGCAGGTAGGAGAACCGCAGATGGTAGCAGGCCGGCGCGAGCGTCGTCACCTCGCCGCCGTTGATCCGCCGCGTGAGCGGGTCGCCCGGCACGCCGGACCAGGCGTAGCGGATGGTTTCGGGCTGGCCGTCGCCGCTGCGGTCGGGCACGGTCATGGTGACGGCCGTGTCGGTCCGCTCGCTGAACGACGTCGCCAGGCTCAGGTCGGTGGTGATCATCTGCATCGCGACTGATTCCTGCGAGAGGCTCTCAGCCGACTCGGCGCCGCTGGCGACCGCCTGCTGGGCAACGAAGAGCATGCTCACCGACGCGCCCAGCAGGATCGCGGCGATCCCGATCGTCAGGATCACCTCCAGGAGAGTCACGCCGCGTCGGCGCAATCGGGTCATTGCACGCTCACATTCCCGCTGGCGCGGTCCAGCGTGACGGTGCGGCGAAAGTCGCCCACGCGGATGACGATCGAGCCGCCGCGGTCGGGCATGCCGTAGCCGTCGAAGGTGACGGAGGACGCCCCCTCGAAGTCAGCCGAGTCGATCTGGGCGTGGTAGGGGTCGTCGCCCAGGTCAACCGCGTAGTCGCCGCCGGAACGGTTGAGGTCCGTTTGGCCCTCGATGACGTAGGACTGGCTGGCGACGGTGAAGGCGGCGGTGCGATGGGCGCCGGCCGACCAGGCGCTGCCGCGGGCCATCTTCAGGTCGGCGGCGACGCGCTGGGCCGCCAGGTCGGCGCGGTAGGCGCACAGACTGCTCACGTAGCGGGGCGCTGCCATCGCCGCCAGCAGGAAGATCAGGCAAAGGACCATGCTGACTTCCAGCAGGGAGAAGCCCGGGTGTCGGCTGAACCGGCATGGCCTCGGACGACGGTGCATCGCCAGATTCATCCTCGGGGTGGGCGCAAGGCGTCGGGCGAAGGAACCGCACTCGGCAGCTCAATCGCCCGACGCCGGTTCTGCTCAATACTTCCCTGAGCGACGAAGCCTCGGAATCATCAGTAGTTCACGTAGAGCTTGCCCGTCGCGTCGGTCTCGGTCGTGCAGTTGGCCGTGATGTTGCCCGTGGAGGCGTTGTACAGCCAGCCCACCGTCGCGCCGTCTGCCGCCGCCACGCCGCTCTGGCCCGCGCGGGGGCCGACGGGCTGCGGGGGCACCGAGCGGACGTACGGCCCGTAAACGTGCGTCGCGTCCTTGGTGGCCGACGTGTTGCCGCTGGCGTCGCTGTACTGGGTCATCTGGGCCGAGAAACTGGCCACTGTGGGGAAGCTGCCGCCGTGCTCGACGGAGTAGCGGTCGATGCCGTCGCGGAGGACGGCCAGGCTGCCGGCCAGCGAGGAGCTGGTGGCGCCTTCGGTTCCACGGCTGAGCCGCGGAATCGCGATGGCCGCGATCAACGCGATGATGACGACGACCAACATGAGTTCGAGCAGGCTGAAGCCCATCCGCTTCTTGCTTCGCTGACAAGACATCGTTCGCCCTTCCTTCCTCGCCAGGGAATATATGCAAGGGCGATGACCATCATCGCCCACACGTCTGCCATCGACCCTATCGAGGAGGCACTTTAGTTAGTACCATAACCGGAAAACGCCGCGGGCCTCCCGTCGGGAAGCCCGCAGCAAGGGTCCGGTAAGAATCCCCCGCGTCACTTCTGGAGTTCCAGTTTCACCTTGACCGCGCCGTTGGCCAGGATCACCGCCTGCGGCGTGATTTCCTCCACGCGGTACCCGCCCCAGCAGGTGTCGCCGACCTTGAGATACTTGAAGTCGATCACGGCGTTCCACTCCCCGCCGATGGACAGGATCGCCTGGAGCGTGTGGGCCTTGATGAAATCCTCGGACCGGGTGTCCGGGGCCGCCTGGGGCTTGGGGGCCTCCGCCGGCGACGCCGGGGTCTCGACGACCCACGGAGCGCCCGGCTGGAAGACGTCGCGCAGGGCGCCCGACGCGGGCGCCGCCAGGCCGGAGATCTGCTCCAGCCGGCGGGCGATCGTCGTGCTCTGCCGCTCAGGCATTGCCTGCGGCACAGCGGCCGGCGGTTCCGAAACCGCCGCGGATGCAGCCCGGGGCGTGAACACCGGTGACTTCTCGGGCCAGCGGTCGATGACCACTGCGGCCACACCGATCACACACAGCCCCACCATGATCTGCTGTCGCTTTTGGAGCTTCATAGTACAGAAAGTGAAAGATACAAAGCAGCGGGAGTCAAACGGCCGGAGAAGAATTCGCGTGTCCCATAATCTCAGGATCGCAAGGAAAGGCGCAGGCGCGGGAATTCGAGTCAGGATGATCTCCCTGCGTATCCAGTTCACCTGCGCCAAAGCCCAGCCAAGGCGTTGGCTGGGCTTTACGGATGTCGTTTCGCCCGATCGCAGCCCCGCTTCAGACCCCGCCGGGCGCCCCCTGCCCCGCCGGCCGGTCCGTCGGCAGCGAGACATACCACGTCAGGTCGAGATGGAAGCTCACCGTGCTGGACATGTCGTCAGCCGTCCGCGAGAGCTGGAAGGTCTCGATGGCCGTGTCGGGATACTGCCTCGCCAGTTCGTGCAGCAGCCGTGTCCAGTCCGTGTAGCTGCCGCTGCCGTCGATCACGATCGGAACAGACCCGTAGTCCGCGCCGTAGGCGGGCTCAGCCGGCCTGATGCCGTCGATCTTCAGCCGGCTCTCGCTCACCAGTTCGGTCAGCCTGGAGATGCGGGTGTTCAGGCTCGTCGCCGGCTCGAGGTGAACCGGGAGAGCGTCCAGCGACTTGCGGACGCCGGCCAGTTCCTGCTTGATGTGAGCCAGTCGCCGTTCGCTCTGGCCCAGGTTCGTCTGCTGGGCGTAGAGATCCTGAAGCTGGGCCGTCCGCTGGTCGCGCATCGAGAGCACCGGATTGACGCCCAGCCAGTAGAACGCCGCCGTCACGGCCACGCCGATGACGACCGCGAAGATGTCGATCTGCCTGAACTGCCACGTGCCGATGGATTTCACGGCGCTACTCCTCCCCCCGGGTCCGGAAGTCGCACTCCAGCGTGAAGGCGACCGACTTGTTGTTCAGGAAGTCCTGCCGCGACGTCTTGACGAGCTTGACCTTCTCGAACAGCCCGATCTGCTCCAGCCGCAGGACGTATTCCGGCACGTTCGACTGCGACTTGGCGAAGCCCTCGAGTTCCAGCACGAGCTTCGAGTCGGCCTGCGTCTCGGCCGCCACGCCCGGCTGCGGCGCGGGCCCGTCGGCCGACTTGCGGATTCGCCGCAGCCGGCAGATGTTCAGCACGACGTTCTCGTCGGTCTTCTGCGACAGCAGCGTCAGCAGTTGGCTCCAGTCGGGCTGCTGGCCCACGGACTGGGCGGTCCGCAGTTTCTGCTGGGCGGACAGCAGTTCGCCCGACAGCGTCGTGCAGGTCTGATTGGTCGTCGCCAGTTTCGAGCCGACTTCCCGGGCCTCGGCGTCCAGCGGACGGGCGTCGGCCGCCACGTAACGCGTCGAGGCCACGTAGCCCACCGCCAGCAGCGTCGCGTAGGTCCCCAGGATCGTCCCCCAGCGAACCGCGCGATTCTTCCTGGCCCGGGCCTGCTGCCGGCTCTGCGGGATGAGGTTTACCCGTTTCATTCGTCGTCCTCGCCATAGCGGGCCAGTCCGATGGCCACCGCCATCGCCGGGCCCATCGCCGACAGTTCCGGATCGCACTCGCACAGGCTTTCCAGTCCCGGCGAAACCACCGCCAGGCCCAGCCGCTCGCTCAGGCGGGCAGCCAGTCCGGGAGTCAGCGCCCCGCCGCCGACCAGCACTACCTGCCTGACCGTCGCGTCGGAATACTGGCTGGACAGGTAAGACAGCGGCGTGCGGACCTCGGCCGCCATGGCCTCGGTCACGTCCGGCGTCTCCTCGTCCTGGAGCGTCACGGCGCCGTCGTTGTCGGCCTGCCCGGGACGCCCGGCCAGCCCTTCGGAGGCCAGCAGCTCTTCGCCCTTCACGGTCTCGACGCCGACCTGCGCCGCCATCAGGGCGGCCATCGCCGACACGCCCAGCCGTGGCAGGGCCCGCTCGTAGACCACCGTGCCATGATGCACCAGCACCAGCCGCGACGCCGCCCAGCCGACGTCCATGATCGCGCCGGTCCCGCCGGACTCAGCCAGCAGCGGGCGGCAGGCCCGCGCCAAGGCCAACGCGTGCACGTCCAGCGCCGTCACCGAGAGCCCGTGCGGCTCCAGGTCATCCAGCAGGCGATGGGCGTCCTGCCGCTTGCAGGCGACGGCCATCACGCAGGTCCGGTTGGCCGCCCGCACCGGCGAAGGCAGGTCCCAGCAGTCGGCTTCGAACTGCGACGGCTCGGCGTCGTAGCGTCGACCCAGTTCCACGCGGGCGAGATGCTCGATGGGCGCCCCCGACGACCGCGGCGGAAGCTCCAGGATGCCGGTCATCAACTGGTGAGAGGGAACGGCCGTGGCCACGCGGCGGCCGCGGAAGGGCCTTCGCCGCAGCATCTCGCAGACCTGCCGGGCCTCGGCGTCAGCCAGCGCCCCGCCGCCCGCGTTCATGCGCGGAACCTGGATCGCGGCGATCAGTTCGCCGCCGGCCATCTGCGCAGCCTTCACCGATCGGCTGCCGATGTCCAGCCCGATAACGCCACAGCGCGACCGCAACATCGCCGGCCAGATCATCCCGCACCTCCGGATACCAGACTGGTCACGTCGAACAGCGGAAGGAAGATGCTGACCGCGACGAACCCCACCATGATCGCCATCAGCACCAGCATCATCGGCTCAAGAATGCTCGTCAGCGACTTGAGCGTCACTTCGTTCTCTTCGTCCAGGAACTCGGCCAGTTCCAGCAGCATGACGTCGGTCCGCCCGCTCTGCTCGCCGGTCCGCAGCACCTCGTAGAACGCCGGCGAGGTCAGGTCGCCGTCGCGGAAGACGGTGCTCATCTCCTGCCCGTGGGCGACGGCCTCCTGGGCGCGGGCCATCAGTTCGGCGTAGCAGCCGTTGGACATCGTGCCGCCGGTCAGCCGCAGCACGTCCTGGATGGGCAGGTGGCTGTCGATCAGCTCGCCCAGCAGCCGGGCGATACGCGCCGTCGCGAAGCTGCGCACGATGGGCCCGAACACCGGCATGCGGACGACCAGGCGGTCGACCATGCGCCGACCGGCCGGTGACCGCAGGTAGTAGCGCAGCCCCAGCACGCAGGCCACGACCCCGCCCAGCACGGCGTACCAGTAGTGGCGGGTGACCTCGCTGCACGCGATCAGGAACGCCGTCGTCGGCGGCAGCGGGGCCTTGAGCGTCTCGAACAGGTCGCGGAAACGCGGCACGACGAAGACCATCAGGATGCCCATCACGATCGTGGCCACGCAGGCCAGCAGGATCGGATAGATCATCGCGCCGCGGATCATGCTCAGCATGTGGATCCGCTTGCGGGTCATCTTGGCCATTCGACCGAGCAGGTCGGTCAGCTTGCCGCTGCTCTCGCCGGCGGCCACCATGTTGCGGTAGATCGGGTCGAAGTGATCGGGATGGGCCCCCAGGGCGTCGGTCAGCGAGCTGCCCTGCTCGATCCGCGTCCGCAGGTCGGCCACGACCGCCTGCCACTGCGGGTCCTTGATCTGCCGCTCCAGGGCCGCAAGTCCCTGGGCCAGTTGCGTGCCCGAGTGGACCAGCGAGTGGAGCTGCCGCGTGAACATGGCCACGTCGCGGAGCTTGCGGATTCGTCCGCGCGGCAGGCGGAACCGCAGCCCCGCGCCGACGGTCGTCTCGCCCACCGGCACGATCTCCGACACCAGCAGGTTCTGCTGGCGGAGGCGGTCGGTCGCCTCGGCGACGGTCGCGGCCTCCAGCACGTTGCAGACGAGCTGGCCGTTCCGGTCGTATGCCTGATATTCCAACTTCATCGTTCAGCCCTTACGACGCAGCCACGCCGTCCGAATGGGTCGCGCCCAGCACTTCCTCCAGCGTGGTGACCCCGCCGCGCGCCAGCAGCAGGCCCTCCTGCCGCAGCGTCAGCCCGCCGTCGCACTGCCACCGCTTGCGGAACTCCTCAGCCGACAGCCGCTGGTGGATCATCGTCCGCAGCGCCGGCGTGATTTCCATTACCTCGTAGATGCCCACCCGCCCGGCGTATCCGCTCCCGTGGCACTGGTCGCACCCGGCCCCCCTCACCCAGGTACCCGTCGCGTCGCCGGGCAGCCCGGCGTCGGCCAGCACCGCGGGGTCGGGCCGCTGCTCGGCGGCGCAGTTGACGCAGACCTTCCGCACCAGCCGCTGTGCCACCACGCCGTTGATCGACCCGCTGAGCAGGTAGGGCTCGACGCCCATGTCCACCAGCCGCGTGATCGCACCGGGGGCGTCGTTGGTGTGCAGCGTCGCCAGCACCAGGTGGCCGGTCAGGGCCGCGTGGACCGAGACGCTGGCCGTCTCCTCGTCGCGGATTTCGCCGACCATGATGACGTCGGGGTCCTGTCGCAGGATGCTCCGCAGGGCCCGGCCGAACGTCATGCCGATCGCGCTTTGCACCTGGACCTGGTTGATCAGGTCGAGCTGGTATTCGACGGGGTCCTCGACGGTCACGATGTTGACCTCGGGGCTGCGCAACGTGTCCAGCGCCGAGTAGAGCGTCGTCGTCTTGCCGCTGCCGGTCGGGCCGGTGACCAGCACCATGCCGTAGGGCTGCCGCAGCACGCGTTCGAACGCGGCCATACCCTCGGGCCGGAAGCCCAGTTCGCCCAGCCGTACTTTCAGGTTGGCCTTGTCCAGGATGCGGATCACGATCTTCTCGCCCAGCAGCGTGGGCATGCTGCTGACGCGCAGGTCGATCTGCCGACCCTGGGCGACGACGCGCAGGCGGCCCTCCTGGGGCAGCCGCTTCTCGGCGATGTCCATCCGCGACATCACCTTCACGCGCGACACGATGCCCGCGTGCATGTCGCCGGCCGGCTGGATCAGGTCGTGCAGCACGCCGTCGATCCGGTAGCGGATGCGCGTCGAGTCGACGTCCGGCTCGATGTGGATGTCGCTGGCCCGGTCGTGGATCGACTTGAGGATCACACGGTGAACCAGGTTCACCACCGCCCCCTCCTCGCGGGTCTTGTCCAGGTCGATGACCAGGCCGTCCTCGCCTTCGACCAGCGCCTCGGCCGGGTCCGGGCCGCTGACCGATTCGATCAGGCTGGCCATGTCCGTCTTGTTGGACGCCAGCTTCTTGATGAACTCCAGGACGTTCGCCTCCAGCACCAGCACCGGGCGGATCGTGCACCCGGTCAGATGTCGCAGCCGGTCCACCGCGGGCAGCGACTGCGGCTCCGCCATCGCCACCGTCAGCGTCTCGCCCACCCGGAACATCGGCAGGGCCTTCAGCCGCAGCGCCTCATCCGCGCCGACCATCTCCAGCAGCGCCGGGTCCACCAGGCCGTTCTGGAGCACGCAGCCCTTCACGCCCAGGCGGCGGGCCAGGATCTTGACCAGCCCCTCCTGGCTGACCAGTCCGCGGGTCATCAGCAGTTCGCCCAGGAACTGCCCGGTCGCCTTCTGCTCAGCCAGCGCCTTGGCCAGTTGCTCGCGCGAGAGGACGCCTTCCTCGACGAGGATTTCACCGATGGGCATTCTGTTGGGGGTTGTGATCATTGGCAGCTCTTGATCGCCTCCCGGACTTCGCCGTGCCTCTGGAACAGGGGCGCCAACTCCGTGAGTTCCAGCACTTCACGCACGATCGGCTGTTCGCCGGCCAGCTTGACCATTCGGCCGTTGCGGATCTGAAGCTGGGCCAGGCTGACCAGGGCCTCCAACCCGCGGCTGTCGACGAAGCCGAGGTTCGAAATATCGATGACGATGTCGCCGCCGCCGGGGCCCAGGACCTCGCGGACCTGCTCCTCGAACGCCTCAGCCTGGGCGCCGGCCATTACCCCATACGGCCGCAGAATGTGGGTCCGCCCTTCCCTCGTGCACTCGATACGCATCGCCGTTCTCTCCATGCAAGGGCAGCGCGCACGCGACACAGGCCCGCCGGTGCGGAACACATGGCGTCTAAGCAACTATCGGATATCGGAGGCAGGACTTGAGTACAATCGCCCGCCGGACGGTTATCGAACCCCGCCGGAGGGATTCTCACCACAGAGGCACGGAGGCACAGAGAAGAGAATACAAGAGGGGAAGAACATCCGCAGATTACGCCGATTACGCAGATTCAGACTGGAGGGAATTCGGAACGAAGATGAACCGCCAATGGACGCGAATGAAAGACCGGCCCTCCGCCCTCTCTTTCCCATTCGAGTCCATTCGCGTGAATTCGCGGTTCTCCCCTTCTTCGCTACCCCTCCACCACCACCCGGACCGCCCCGCCCGGCGACGAAAGGACCACGCCGCCGCGGGGCGACCGCATCACGCGGGCGTTGGACTTGGCCACAACCCGGCCGGCCGTCGCCAGTTCGATCCGCATCCCCGGACCCGGCGAGGTCGCCCGCAGTTCCAGTCGCCGGCCCCGCCGTTCCCACGACACCTCCACGTCGCCGTGCGGGGTGGCCACGCGGCCGCGGGCCCAACGCAGCCCGCCGGTCCTCGGGGCGATGCGGATCGTCCCATAACCCGGCTCCGCCGGCCGCACCCCCAGGACGTAATGCGACAGGAAGAACGTCGGGGCCGCGGACCAGCCGTGGCAGTGGCTGCGGGTCATCCGCGGCTGGTCGGGGTGATACATCTCCCAGATGGTCGTCGCGCCGGCCTCGATCTGGGGGCCCCAGTAGTCGCGGATGGTGTCCAGCATTTCGCCGAAGCGTTCCTCCGCCGCCAGCACCTCCAGCACGAAGAACATGAAGAACGGGCTGCCGGCCCGCACGAAGCCGGCTGGGGCCCGCTCGATGATCTCGCGGCAGCGCCGCGCCCGCACGCCGGCCGCCACGCCGGAGATGAACGCCGCCGTCTGCGTCTGCTGGCTGAACACTGTGCTGGGCGCGCCGTCCTCGTGAATGCAGTCGAGGTAGGCCCGCCGCTGCGTCGACCAGAGCCGCCGGTTGATCGCCGCCGCCAGGGCGTCGCCCAGTTCGTCCCACCCCCGCGCGAGTTTCGGGCGTCCCAGGTCGCGGGCCAGCCGCGCCGCCTGCCGCAGGCCCAGCACTGCCAGACAGTTCTGGTGCGTCACCACGCCCCGCCGCGGCGTGTCCATCGGGGCCCAGTCGAACATGTTCCAGGCCTCGATCTCGAACAGCCCGTCGCGGTTGACGTGCCGCCGGATGCCCGCGACGTTCCGGTCCAGCCAGCCCAGCATCCGACGGGCCAGCGTCGCGTCGCCGGTCATCTGGTAGTGCTCCTGGGCCCAGCGCATCCAGAGGAACGACCAGGCGGGCAGGATGTTGGCCTTCGTCGGCGGCGTGTGGCTCTCGACCAGCGGCGAGCGATCCAGGCTGCGGGCCGCCTGCATCCAGGAGTGGGCGCTCAGCCGCGGATCGCCGCTGACGACCAGGTCGACCAGGGCCTCGTTCCGCCCGTCGCCGACCCAGTGCGTCTGCTCCCAGGTCGGGCAGTCGGTGTAGGTGTCTTCCGAGCAGGTCCGCACGCTGCGCACGCCGACGTCCCAGATGCGGTCGAGCGTCGGGTCGGAGCAGGCGAACGCCCCGCGCCGCGTCGCCGGGTAGGTGCTGCGGATCGCCCGCACCATGCGCACGCCGGCCGCCCGCCGCAGGCCGCGCAGCGTCACCCAGGTGTAGCGGAACCCGTGGCGCGTAAAGGTCCGATAGCGCTGCACCCCCTCGCGGCATACGTAGCGTGCCGTCGCGCTCATGCCGTCGCTGAGGTTCCGCCGGCCGTCCGGCTGGATGAACTCGAAGCTGTGCAGGTCCACGACCGTGCCGGCCGGCGCGTCCAGCTCGAACTCGTGATAACCGACCGTCTCGCGGCCGAAGTCCAGCAGCAGCCGGACGTCCGCGCCGCCGCGCGGCGGCTGGATCGTCGCCCAGTCGGCGTTGTCGCGGATCAGCGCGGGCAGGTTCTCCGCGACGACCACGACGCCCGGCACGACGCGCTCGGACTGGCAGACGGCCGCGACGTTGGCCGCCGACCAGGCGTCGCGCGGCAGCGGGGCGGCGAAGTCGGCGTGCAGGTCCGCCTCCGTCAGCCGCCCGGATTTCCAGATCGCATCGATCCGCCTGGCCGCCGGGCCGTCGGCGTCGTCGGACCACAGCCGCAACAGCGGGCCGCCGGCGACGCCGGGCGCCGGCTTCCAGTGCGCCGCGACCGGGTGCTTGAACCAGAGGTTCAGCGCGTCGTTGCGGTTGACCGTCCAGCCGGAGGTGTTGGTCATCAGCACGTTCCAGCCGCGCCGCAGCCGGGCGCGGGCAACGCCACTGTCGGTGGACTGGAGCGAGAGGTCGTCGAACCGCAGTTCGCGGCCGTTCAGTTTCCACGGCGCCTCGTAGTATCCGATCAGCGTGCGGTGCAACTGCACCGCCTGGGCCCGCGGGCTGTGGATGAAGGTCGCGACGACCAGACGCCCCGGCAGGGCGTCGGCCATCCGCCGCTCGCCCGAGACCAGCCGCCGGCAGTCCCACGCCAGCGTCAGGTCCGCGGCCCGCACCGGCTCAGCCGCCAGGACTGCCGCCGGCTCGACCGGCTCGCGGGTGAGCATCGGGATGTCACGCGGCTCCAGCGCCCCGTGCGGCGGCGTGCCGACGCGGCGGACCTCGACGGCCGCAGGCCAGTCGGAGTCGTCCCAGCCGCGATCGCGCCACGCCTCCCCCGGCGCCCGCCGGGCGTCGAACTGCTCGGTCCACTCGCGCTGGATGCTGATCCGCGGCACCGGCCAGAGGAACCCGTCGTGCGGGCGGCACCGCCAGCGGCGGTCGCTGACGACCCGCCGCCGCCCGCCCGCGTCGCGCCACTCGGCCTGCACGAGCAGGCCCGCGTCGGCCGGGATGTAGGTGTGATACTTGTCCTGCCCCATGTGCTGCACGAGCACCGCGACGACGTTGTCGCCCTCGACCAGCCGCCCGCGGAGGTCGTATTCATCCACCGGCCACGGCGAGAGGTACGACTTGGGCGGCCCGTGGCCGATCCACTCGCCGTTGACGTGCAGTTCGTATCGCGAGTCAGCGGTGATGCGGATCGTCGCGTCCCGGACCGGGCCGCGGACGTTGAGCGTCCGGCGGAAGCAGAAGAAGTCGTTGGTGTGTCGATCGGCATGCCGGCTCCAGATCCAGCGGGCGTCGGCGTGAAACAGCGTCGCGGACATCGGCGGCTCCTGTTGAAGGCGTCTCTTGACAGGCGGCCAGATTATCGCGATGAATACCTTTTCGCCAGCCCCGGGCCGGCGATGAAAGGACGCTTCAATGACGACCCCTGCGATCCGCGGCGGCTGTTGGGCCCCGATCTTCACGACCTTCAATGCGGACGAGTCGCTCGACCTGGGCGCGTTCCGGGCGCTGGCTGACTACATCATCTGCGGCGGGGTGAGCGGCCTGCTGGTCACCGGCAGCAACGGCGAGGCCTGGCAGCTCGACGAATCCGAGCGGGCGGCCCTCTACCGCGCCGCAGTCGAGGTTGCCCGCGGACGCGTCACCGTCGCCGCCGGGACCGGCTGGACGAGCACACGGCAGGCGATCCGCTTCACGCACATCGCCGCCGACGCCGGATGCGATGCAGCCTTCGTGCTGGAGCCCTGGTTCCTCAACGCCACGCCCGCTCAGCTCGACCGCTACTACACGGCCATCGCCGACGCGGCCCGCCTGCCGCTGCTGTTCTATCACAACCCGGTCCGCACGCATCAGGCGTGGGCCCCGGAGCACATCGGCCGGCTTGCCCACACGCTCGCCGCCAAGGTCGTCGGCGTCAAGGACAGCGAGCAGAGCATCGACCGCGTCCGGGCCATCCGCGCTTCGGCCCCGGCCGGGTTCAAGATCTACTCGGGCTCGGCCTGGCAGCGGGCCGACTTCGCAGCCGCCGGCGCCGACGGCTGCATCGACGGCACGGTCAACCTGCTGCCGCGAGAGTGCGCCGAGGCCGCCGGCGGAGACAAGGCCAAGGCCGACTACGTCCGCCGCGTCGCGAAGATCCTGGCCTCCGGCAGCACGGCCATCACCTTGATGAAGCAGGCGTTGCAGTCGATGGGCGTGCCCGCCGGCCAGCCGCTGCGGCCCCACGACCTCTACGACGAGGCCGACCTGCTTACACTGAAGCGGGAACTGTCCACCGGCGGACGCCTGGCCGGCGGCGAAGCGGGCCGACACGTCCCGGTCGCGGGGATCGGCGACCGCAAGGTCGCCCACCTTCTCAAGGCCGGGCTCGCGGAGCAGGCCGAGGCGACCGCCCCCCTGCCCTCGCAGGTCGGCAGCGTCGTCCACGTCAAGGCGGGCGACGAGTTCAACTATCACCACCACCAGTCGATCGCCCATTTCGACGGGAAGTTCTGGGCGGTCTTCTCCGCGGCCCACATCAACGAGGACAGCCCCGGGCAGACCAGCCGCTACGCCACCTCGCCCGACGGGCTGACCTGGTCGTCGCCCGCCGACGTGACCCCCCGTCCAGCAGGCTACCTGCGCTGGACAGCCGGCGGGCTGTGGCTCCGCAACGGCAAGCTGCTGACGCTGGCGACGCGCTGCACGCGGGCGCGGTACGTCGACGGCGAGGCGCGCCCGGGGCTTTGCTGGGCCGACCTGGCGACCGACGGTTTCGAATGGACCGGCAAGACCTGGAAGCCGCTGGGCCTGGTTCTGGACGACTTCTACGTCAACGAGGCCCCGCGGCCGCTGGGCGACGGGCGATACGCGATGGCCGGCGTGAACGGGCCGCACGATCCGATCCTGGCCATCGGCGGCCAACAGGCCGTCGACCAGTGGGACGTGCACGTGCTCAGCCGCCGGGCCCAGAGCGGCGTCAGGCTCACCGAGCCCTCGTGGTGGATGACGCCGGACGGCGACATCAACGTGCTGATGCGCGACGACGCCGGCTCGCGGCGGCTGTGGCTGGCCACCAGCCGCGACGGCGGGGCAACCTGGAGCGAGGCGGCCCCGACCGACCTGGTGGACGCCCAGAGCAAGTTCCACGTCCTGCCCCTGGGGGACGGCCGCGTGGCGATCGTCAGCAACGCGACCGCCGGCCCGCTGCGGCGGCGGATTCTCACCGTCGGCGTCTCCAGCGACGGACGCACGTTCGACCGGCTGCACAAGCTGGTGGCCGACGAGAATGCCATCTGGCGGATCGTCGGCATGCACAAGGCGCGGGGCTTCAGCTATCCGCACGCAATCGTCCACGACGGCCGGCTGTGGGTCATTCACGGTCCGAACAAGGAAGACGTCGAGGTCCGCGCGGTCAAGCTGAGCGACCTGTGATCGTCACTCGACCTCGACCTCGTACCACAGCGTCCTGAACTGCGGGCCGATCTCGATTCGCGATCGGCCTGCGGCGTCGGCCACCTTCAGTTCCTGCGCCCGCTGTCCCCGGCCGTCCAGCGCCCAGACGCGGACGCGGGCCGGTGCGGCGTCGAGTGTCACCGTCGCCGCGATCCCCTCGACCCGCGCCGGGGCCCGGCCCCAGTCGCGTCCGACCGTGGACTTCTCCGCGTTCTTCCAGCCCATCGCGGTGTTCTCGACATCGCCGGTGGCGACCAGCAGCGTCCGGCCAACGCCGAAGGGCCGGTCGCCGGTCATGGCCGTCGCCGCCAGCGTCAGCCAGTGCTGCCGTGTCGGGCCCACGACCACGCGGGCGTCGCCGGCCTGCACGTCCTGCCCCTCGCGGGCCCGGCCGACGTAGGCGACGGTCCGTCCGCCCTCGACCCGGTAGCTGTCCGGCACGTCGTGCGCAGCGGCGGGCTTGCTTTCGCCGGGCAAGGGCTTCGCGTCGGCGCCGACGCGGATGGCGACGCGGGAAGTCAGCGCCGCCGCCCGCGGCACGCCCACGCTGGCGGCATCGACCAGTTCCCACGCGCGGCCGCGCGTGCGGATCAGTTCGACTTCCTCGTCTGGCGGCAGGACGACCTGCACGAGGTCGCGAGCCGCCGGCACGTCGCCGCGGAGGAACATCGCGGCGGCGGGGATCAGGTTGGCCAGCCTGGTCGGGTGCCGGTCGATGTCGAAGAAGTTCTTGAACGTCTCGGCATTCCAGTCGTCGCGGCGGTGCGACCAGGCGAACAGGAAGACGCCGTCCCAGTCCTGCCGGGCGGCCATGGCGGCCAGGAACAGCGCGGCCTCGCCGCTGTAGGTGTTGGGCGCGGCGTGGTTGTATTCGGTCACCAGGAACGGCTTGCCCGCGACCCGCCGCATCGCCAGCGAGCCGATCGTCCCGGGCAGGTGGTCGGCCATGCTCTGGTTTCGAACCAGCCAGTCGGCTGCGTCCCACGGTCGGCCGGGGAACTGCGGGTGCTGCCAGTAGGCGTGGGCGTCGACGGCGTCCAGCTCGGCCATGATGTTGGGGCTCGAGCATCCGACGATCGTGCCGACGACGACCGATTGCACGTGCAGGTCGTCCTTGAGGTAGCGATACATCCCCAGCCAGTAGGCCCGTTCGGCGTCCCAGAGGAACCGCATCCAGTCGCGCCGGGCCGCGACGGTGCGCCGGCCGAGTTGCGACCGCGGAAAGAGGGGCACGCGGCCGAGCCGCTCGCCGTCGGCCAGGCCCAGCACGCCGCCGGGGCGCAGCGACACGTCGGCGAAGCTGAACGTCGCGCCGGCGGCGCTGAGGTCGGAGAAGTTCAGCCGGGCCCGGTCGTCGGCGGCGCCGACAGGCAGGACGAACTCGAACCGCTGCCACTTGTCGGTCAGGTTGGCGGACGCCGCAGCCAGCAGCGACCAGGGCTCGTGGGCCTGGCCGATCTGGACGCTGACGCGGCGGGTGCGGTCGGCCTTGGCCCAGAAGCTGAGCGTGCAGGAGGTGTCGCGCCGAACGGCCAGCGGCGACTGGTTGAACTGCACGTGCCACGAAGTCCCGCCGGGCTGGTCGATGCGGAGCGTGGCGGCCGGCTTGCCGCCCTGGCCGTCGCGGCCGGTCGTCGCGGTGACCTTCGCGCCCTCGTGCCGCTCGACGGTCCAGCCCTCGACGCCGCGGGCGAAGTCGCCGTTGGTCAGCATGGTCTCGCCCAGCGGCTGGGCGCCGACGTCCCATGCCTTGGCCAGGCCGGCTGCGTCGCCGTAGCGTTTGGCCAGCCAGGCGTTCCACTGCCGCGTCAGTTCGTCGGCGTACTCGGCCGGCATGTCGTCCAGCCCGCCGCCGAACCACTCGTGCATCAGGCCGTTCTCATTGTTGATCTCGACGATCACGACGGCCGGGTCCTCAGCGTAGGTCAGCTTCGTGTAGGGGTTGCGGCGGGTCAGCAGGTCGCGGGCGTACTGCCGCTGAAGCTCGATCATCCGCGGCACGAAGTTGTCCACCCCCTTGTGGAAACTTGGCATGCCCGGCCAGGTCGGCTGGCCGGGGTAGACGCGGCTGACGTGCAGGTTGACGTTGGCGTAGATGCCGTGGGCCTTCAGTTGGGCGATCAGGTAGTCCAGCCGGTCGAGTTGGCCGGGGTCCAGCGCGATCATGTCGCGTTGAAAGATGCCGTCGGGCGCCGGCCGCATGTCCATGTGGTGGAAACGGACCGCGTTGATGCCGAAGCGGGCCAGCCGGGCGGCCAGCTTGTCCGCGTCGGCGTGCGTCGGGAAGCAGGCTCCGAAGCAGAGGTTCACGCCGAACAGCCGCACGCGCGTGTCGCCGGCGTAGAGGTGGCCGTCGCGGGCGACGATTCGGCCGAGTCGGGCGGCCGGCTTGTCCAGCCAGTCGCTGACGTTGGTGATCGACCGCGAGGCGTCATCCCAGGGCATGTCGAAGGGGACCAGCGCGGCGGTCGGCTGCGACGGCGTCGGTTGGGACATGGCGGGGCTCCCGGCGGCGAATGTGACGGCGGCCGCGACAGCGGCGGCCAAGGCGCGATGCGGATTCATGCGATGCTCCCGGTGTCAGGGGCCGGCCCGGCGGCGTCGCCGGGGTCGTGGGCGGCGGATCTCTCCATCGACGCCAGGCGGCGGAGGGCGTCGGCCTTGTCGGACTGCCCGACGCGGGCCTCGCGCACGGCGTCGATCAGGAGGGCGATGTTGCGGTCGTACGTCGCCCGGTCGACAGGGAACGGATGGCCGTCCTTGCCGCCGTGGGCATAGGAGTAGTCGGCCCACTTCCGGCGGCCGAGCGAAGTATCGGCGAGCTTCCGCTCGCGGCTCGGAAGAGGAGAAGCAGGCGGCGGCTGGGTCGGGTCGCGATGCGACGCGGGGGCCTGGTAGATCAATTCCGCGAGCAGCGACAGGCTGCGGACGGCCGCCGGTCCGACGCCCTCGGTCCCCAGCAGCGTGACGAAGTCCTGCGGGTGGCGTTCGTGGGCGGCGACGACGATCCGGCGGAGCCGCTCGGCGTTGATGTCGGCGGGCAGGACCGGATGATGCCGCGGGGCGAAGAGCGTCGGGCCCTCGGTCAGCCGATGCACCTCGTCCATCAGCGCGTCGGGCCGCCCGCGGACCAGGGCGGCGCATGCGTCGCGGTTGACCTGGGCTTCGCGGGCGACCATGTTCAGAAGAGAGGGGTCGGGGGTCAGGGGCCGGGGGTCGGGAAGAAAGAGAAGTCCTTGGCTGTCCTGCGATCGCCGCCCCGCCCTCCGATCCCCGTCCCCTGCCCCCTGATCCCCGATCCCCTGGTGCGGCTCGCAGACGAAGTCGTCCACCGTCTCGCCCAGCCAGTGGTATCGCCGGGCGCAGCCGGTCGCGTCACTCATGCCCTGCTGCACGACGCACCACGCGCCCGAGGGCGTGAGAAAGAAGCTGTGGTGGTAGAGCTGGTAGCCGTCCTGCACGGCGGCCGAGTCCACCTTCGCGCTCATCCGCGAGGCGAAGATCAGCCGATCGCCGCCGGTGATGGCATGGCGGTCGGCGGCGTCGGCGATTTCGTGCGGTGTCTTCCGGCTGGTCCCGCCCTTGCCGCCGGCGACGATCAGGCCCATCTCGTCGCCGAAGAGCCGGGCCGCCTCCTTCATCGCCCCGCAGGTAACGGTGGTCAGGCCGCTGGAGTGCCAGTCGAACCCCAGCACGCAGCCGAACGCCTGGAACCACCAGGGGTCGGCCAGCCGGCGGAGCATCTCCTCGGGTCCGAAGCGGTCGCAAACGGCCATGGTAACGCCGCCGGCGAGCCGGGTCATCCGCTTGAACAGCCAGGGCGGGGCCTTGCCGCCGTGGAGGGGAAGCTGTGCGACGCGCCGCTTCATGACGACATGATAGACGACGCCGCGACCGGTACAAAAGGAAACCCCGGGATGCGGCCGTGATAGGCTCGGGCCGACCGAAGTTGTCGCCTGGGCACAGCCGCCGGAACCGCCCAACCGTTTCAGTGATCAGCGGCCGCCGGCTGGGCCTTGAACTTGAAAGTGTAGCTCAGGTCGCCGACCGTCACGGTGATCGCGTCGGCCGCCTGACGCACACTGGTCGCCGGCATCGTGTCGACGCCGGCGTCGGCCGGATAGACCACGTGCAGATAGATCGCGTCGCCCGCGGGGGCCTGCACGTCTACCCGCCCCTCGCCGAGTTGGAACTCGGCCGGCGTCTTAGCCGGGTTGAACTTGTCGTGGTGCCCGTCGGCCGTCGCGATGGTTCGGTCGACGCCCTTGCTGTCCACGTGGCGGTATTCGTTTCCCTTGCCGCTGCGGTCGATGACCTTCGCGTCGGCCGGCAGCAGCGTGCGGCTGAACAGCCGCCCCTGGCCGTTGTCGATGCGGACCAGGTCGCCGGCGAGGGTCGGCGGCTTGACCGAGTGCAGCAGCCACTGGCTCTGGAATTCCGCGGGCGCTTTCACGCGGTCGAGCACGAGCAGATACTTGTAGCCCAGGAAGACCATCTCGCGGGTCCACGACGTTCCCTCCGGCCAGGCCCCGGTCATGTCGCCCAGGACGCGGGCGTAGTCGTCGTTGGACTCCGACGCCAGCAGCACGCCGGTCGGCGGGCGTTTGTATCGCCGGTCGCGTTCGGCCTTCCACGCGGTCCACGACTGGAACCCGTCGAAGTCGATCCGCGGCTGCCAGCCGAACGCCTTGGACCCGGTGAGGACCATGCAGTTGGCGCTCCACGGCGACTTGTAGTAGAGGTGCATGAGGCCCATGTAGCCGCCGAGATAGCCGCCGTTCTTGATGGCCAGCGGCTCATGCTTGAAGATTGTGAACTTGCCCTGGTCCCACGTCGCGTGGTGGTTCACCGTCTCGCCGCAACTGAAGTGGATCACCGTCGCGTCGTCGTCCCAGCCGCTTCGCATCGTGACGATGCCGTGCAGTTTGGGGCTGAAGACGGCCATGCGGCCCAGATCGCTCAGCGGCTTGGCCGGGATCGTCGGGTCGTTGAACAGGAACCACTCCCACAGGTACTCGGGGTGGAAGTCGCCCGTGCCCCACCGCTTGGCTGACAGGTCAAGGTAGCTTCGGCCGAACCCGTCACGATATATGCCGCTGATCGTCGCGATGTGCATGAGGAACTGCGTCTTGTCCGAGGCCTTGGCGCCCCAGATGTCGCCGTCCTTGTAGAGCCAGCCCTTCGGGTTGCTCGACCAGATGTGAAACATCATCTGCCGCCGCAGCCAGTCGCCCTGGTTGGTTACGATCCAGTCGGCGGCGTCCCAGTCGGTCGCGCTGCGCCAGGCAGCGACGAGGTTGGCGCAGTCGGTGAACATGTGGTGGAAGCTGTACCCCCCGCCGCAGGCCGCCCCGTCCTCCATCTGCCGGATCGTCCCGTAGTCGTTGACCAGGAAGTCGCGGGCGAACGCAATGAACCCGTCGGCCTTGGGGCTGTCGCCCGACAGCGTCAGGCCTATCAGCGTCAGCCCGGCGACCGCGCCTGGGATTCGCGAGTAGAAGGGCGTCGGCCCGCCCTTGCCCAGGTACTTCACGTAGTAGTCCCCCTGCTCTTCCAGCAGCGCGACGACCTTCTTGCGGGCCGCCTCGGGATAGATCGCGTCGTCGTGCAGCCAGTCGTGCATCGCCGCGAGCCGCTCGGCCTCGATGCCCGTGTAGCTGGGCGAGTCGTCGTTCTGGAACTTGACGCGGGTCATCCAGGCGACAGCGGCCTCGCCGGCGGCCCGGTCGCCGGTCAGCTTGTAGAGCATCGCCTTACCGATCGGCGTGGCCCCGAGGCGCGGCAGGCGGGCCTTGTAGTCCGGCCGATCCAGGTTGGCCTTGATCGACGCCCACGTCGGGCCGGACCAGGCCTGGTCGCGCAGCCAGATGCGCGGGCGAGGCGCGTGCACCGCCGGAACGCCGGCCATCGCCGGGCAGGCCCAGATCGCCACCAGCAGACCGACCGTCAGGAGCCGTCGAGTCATGGCAGGCTTTCCTTTCGCAGAGAGGCCACCGCCCACGATCACGCCGCGCATCTTAAACCCGGGCCGGCGTCCGGCGAGTCGCGTCCTGTCCGAAGGGGTCGCTTCAGCGGCGTGTGTCCTGTTCCTGCAAAGCGCCGGGGCCGCGCGGCGGGACTCACGCCCCTTCCGCGGGCTTGAGCGGGCGGAACTGGCGCGGCGTGCGCTGCTGGACGCGCTGGGCCTCAGCCTCGGCCGCCTGCATGAACGCCTCCTGGGCCCGCATCCTGCGTCGGCCGGGGTCGGAACGCGTCCAGACGCCATCGGACCCGAGGCGGCGGCCCTTCACGTTGTCGCGGAGGAAGGTATCCAGCACGTCGGCCAACCGTTTGCGCAGCGGCTCGGCCTCGACGGGGAAAAGAATCTCGACGCGGCGATTGATGTTGCGGGTCATCCAGTCGGCGCTGGAGAGGTAATACTCCTCCTGGCCGCCGTTGCGGAAGTAGTAGATTCGCGCGTGTTCCAGGAAGCGGTCGACGATGCTGACCACCTCGATGTTCTCGCTGACGCCCTTGACGCCCGGCCGCAGACAGCAGACGCCGCGGCAGTTGACGCGAATCTTCACGCCGGCCCGCGAGGCATCGTAGAGCGCCTCGATGATCTCCGGGTCAGACAGCGAGTTGAGCTTGGCCAGGATCATGCCGCGCCGGCCCGCCTGCGCCCGCTCGGTCTCGCGGCGGATCAGGTGCAGCAGCTTGGGACGCAGGCCCAGCGGGGCGACCTCTATCTTCCGCCAGGCGGCCGGCTGCGAGTAGCCGGTCACCATGTTGAAGAACGCGGCCACGTCGGCGCCGAAGTCTTCGTTGCACGTCAGCAGGCCGAAGTCGGTGTACAGCCGGGCGGTCACGTCGTTGTAGTTGCCGGTGGCCAAGTGGACGTATCGGCGGATGCCGGAGCTCTCGCGCCGCACGATCAGCAGGGCCTTGGCGTGCACCTTCAGACCGGCCAGCCCGTAGATCACCTGGGCGCCGGCCCGCTCCAGGCGGCGGGCCCACTCGATGTTGCGGGCCTCGTCGAAGCGGGCCTTCAGTTCGATCAGCACCGAGACCTGCTTGCCGGCCAGCGCCGCCCGCTCCAGGGCGTTGACGATCGGCGAGTCGCCGCTGGTGCGGTAGAGCACCTGCTTGATCGCCAGCACGTTGCGGTCGTCCGCCGCCTCGCGCAGCAGGCGCGTCACCGCGTCGAAGCTCTCATAGGGGTGGTGCAGCAGCACGTCCCTGCGGGCGACGGTTTCCCAGATATCGGCATCGTCGGCCAGGTCCGGCGACGGCTGCGGACGGAAGGCCGGATAGCGCAGCCGGTCCAGCCCGCCCAACCCAACCATCGACCACCAGGCTTTCAGGTCCAGCGGGCCAGGGATGGTGAACGTGTCGGGGTCACCGATCTCAAACATCTTCTGGAGCGTCTGCCGGGCCCACGGCGAGGCGTCAGCCGACAGTTCCAGCCGCACGACCGGGCTCTCCCGCCGCTGGACGAGGATCTCGGCCATCGCCGACATGAAGTCCTCGTCGCGGCTCTGCTCGACGCTCATGTCCGCGTCGCGGGTGATGCGGAACAGGGCGGTTTCGAGCACCTCGTGCCCGGCGAACAGACGCTCCAGGTGCATCAGCACCGCTTCCTCGATCAGCGTGAAGCAGTGGCCGCTGACCGACGGGACGATCAGCATGCGCGGCAGCGCCGCGGGGATCGGCACGACGGCCGTCAGCGTCGGGGCGTCCTTGGCGGCGGCCTTGCGCAGCCGAACCAGGATGCTGATCGTCAGCGCGGGGACCTCGCTGAGCCCGCGGGTCTCGTCCAGCGCCAGCGGCGTCAGCAGCGGGTAGATCTGCTCCTCGAACAGGTTGTCCAGGTGGACGGCCTGCTCGCGGTCGAGTTCGGCCCGCCCGCGGACCGAGAGCCCTTCGCGGACCAGGGTCGGCCTCACCTCGTTGTTGAAGCAGGCATACTGTCGGCGGACCTGCTCGGCGATGGCGGCCCGCAGGCGGTCGAGCAGTTCGCCGCCGGTCACGCCGGTCGGGCAGACGGCCGACTGGGCCGCCCCGGACCGCTGCACCTGCTTGAGCCCGCCGACGCGGACCATAACGAACTCGTCGAGATTCGAGCTGACGATGGAAAGGAAGCCGAGGCGGTTGAGCAGCGGCGTGGTCGGGTCCTCGCCCTCCTCCAGCACCCGCTCGTTGAACGCCATCCAGCTCAATTCGCGGTTGATGAAATCCTTGTCGCTGTATCCGCTCATGAGGTCGCACTGGCCTCTTCAAGCACCACGGTCAGTCCGAACACGTCCTCGAACAGATCGCCCTTGGCCTTGAGCCCGCTGCGTTCGACCGCCAGGTCGTCCACGCCGCGGACCCGCAGCACCAGGGCGTCGCGCTGGCGTTCCATGTCGAAGTCCCGCACGCGTCCGAGGTGGGCGCGGTCCAGGGCGTCGGCCACCCGCAGGATGGCCGCCAGCTTGGAAACCGTCACCCGGTCGGCCCGCGAAAGGGACATGTAGTCCAGGTGCGTCGGCATGGGGATCGCCTTGCGGTGGTAGCGCACGATCTCCGAGAGCACGTCCTTCTCGGCCTTGCGCAGGCCGAACAGTTCCGACGCCTTCACGAGGTACTGCGAGTGCTTGTGGTGGGCGCTGTTGCGGACGAACATGCCGATGTCGTGCAGGATGCAGGAGACCTCCAGCAGCAGCCGCTCGCGTTGGCCGAGCTTGTGGTCCTTCTGGAGGAAGTCGAACAGCTTGAGCGCCAGCCGCCCGACCTGGAGGGCGTGCTTCTGATCGTAGTGATACTTTCGGCCCAGCGCCCGGGCGCTGGCGATGACCTGTCGCGAGAAGTCGCTGCCCCGCCGACCAGCTACCAGCGACGCCAGCCCCAGCAGCAGCCCGTCGCGCAGGCTGACCATCGGCACGGTCACCTGCTCGGCGCCGGTCGCCTCGAGCATCATCAGGTGCACGCTCAGCGTGGCGGAAAGCGTCTCGGCGTCGGCGAACGGCAGGCCGAACCGGTCGACGATGCCGTCCACGTCCATCCGCGACACGTCGCGGACCAGCGAGGCGAAGGCGTCGCGCCGCAGGGTCAGGCAGTTTTCGCCGGCCCGTTCGCCGAGGGTCCGGGCGACGAACCGCATCTCCGAACCGAGTGAAACGAAGAAGTCGATCTTGCCCAGGTCGAACTCGCGGGCGACGTTCTGGACGACGCCCTCGATCTCACGCGAGAGCAGGCGCATCCGCGTCGCCGGGCGCGGGTCCAGGCCGGCCAGCTTCTGCTGCATCCGCAGCGCCCCCAGCGAGAGCCCCTGACTGAGCACGACGTCGCCGCGGTGGAGGATCATCAGCTCGGTCGAGCCGCCGCCGACCTCCATGATGAGCACGTCGCGGGCCTCCTTCAGCCGCGGGCCCAGCACGCTCTGCACCGCGGTGAGGGTGAGTTGCGTCTCCTCGATCGGCTCGATGACCTCGATGTCGATGCCGGTGCGGACGTAGACCCAGTCCAGGAAGGTGTCGCGGTCGAGGGCCTCGCGCAGGGCGCTGGTCGCAATGATGCGGCGATGGCGGACCTGGTAGGTCTCCATCAGTTCGGCGAAGCCCTTGAGGACGTCGATGACCTCCAGCCGCGTCGGACGCGAGATGCGCTGGGTCGTGAAGACGTCGCGCCCGATGGGCACGGGCTTGGCGGGCGTCTCCAGCGTCCGAATGTCGCCGCGCGGGCCAACCTCGGCGATGGCCATGCGGATCGCACTGGCGCCGATGTCGACGACGGCGACCACCTCGGGGGCGGCCGGCGCGGAAGCGGGATCGTGCGTGTCGGCCATGCGTCAGCCCTTCCTCGCCCTGCCCGCGATGCGCTCAGCCACCAGGCTGGCGGCGCCCATCACGACGGCGTCGTCGCCCAGGTCGGCCTTGACGACCTTCAGCGGCTTGACCAGGAACGGCAGCCCGTACTGGGCGACCGCCCGCGTGACCTCGTCCACGAACAGCTTGCCCATCTCCTCGACCAGCCCGCCGCCCAGCACCAGGCGGTCCGGGCTGATCAGATTCACCGCCGACGCCGCGACGATGCCGATGCGGAACGCCTCCTCGCGGACGACGGCCTCGACGCGCTTGTCGCCAGCGCCGATCGCCCGGGCGATCGCCCCGCTGCGGATGGACCGCACGTCCGAGCCGGCGTCGGCGGCCAGGTGCGGGGCGTCGCCGCGCACCGCCAGCGCCGCCAGCCGACCGGCGATCGCCGGCCGACCGCTGAACGCCTCGATGCAGCCGCGCCGTCCGCAGCCGCACAGGGGCCCGCCGGGGTCGTAGATCATGTGTCCGAACTCGCCGGCCGCCCCGCTGGCGCCGTGGTGGATGCGCCCGTCGAAGATGATCGCCCCGCCGATGCCCGTGCCCGGGAAGACGCCCAGCACCGTGTGGGCGTCGCGGGCCGAGCCGAAGCAGTATTCCCCGTAGAGCCCGGCGTTGACGTCGTTCTCGAGAATCACCTCGGTCTTGAACTTCTTGCGCAACCGCTCGACGATGGGGAAGTTCTTGAACGGCAGGTTGGCCAGGTCGATCAGCACGCCGCCGTAGGGGTCCAGCGGGCCGGGCGATCCGATGCCGATGCCGGCCAGTCCCGAACGCGGCCGCCCGCTCTCGTGGATGGCCGCCTCGATCACGTCGCAGATTCGGCCAAAGACGACCTCGCCGGTGACCGGGCCGGTCTTGGGCAGGGTGCGTTTGCGGCTGCTGGCAAGGATCTCGAACCTGTCGTTCATCGCCGCCGCGAGCATCTTGGTCCCGCCCAGATCGACAGCCACCATGAAGCCGTTGCGACCAAGGCGCAGCTTGCGGCGGTCGGATGCCTCTTTCTTCCTTGGCGACACGCCGGGTCAACCTCCGCGCGCAGGGCACGCTCAAGAGTGGATCAGCCGAACATACTTATACAGATTTCATGGGCGCCGTGCGAGGGGCTTGTCGGCGTCACGTCAGGCCGGCGTTTCTGCCGTCGCGTTTTGACAGGCCTGCGATGCGCGGTATAATCGCCCGCATCGCCGGAGTGGCGGAACTGGCAGACGCGATGGATTCAAAATCCATTTCCCTTTACTGGGAGTGTGGGTTCGATTCCCTCCTCCGGCAATCGCGATCGTGGAGATTGGCAATGGACGCCGCTCGTTCGCGTCATACCGAGCCGCAGGATCCCGTCCAGGCCGCCGTCGACTACGGCGTGGACATGAGCCTGATTCGACACCGGCTCGGCCTCTCGCCTTCGCAGCGGCTTCATCTTCACTTGCGGGCACTTCGGCGGGTGCGGCGGCTGCGCCGGGCTCGTGCGTCAAAATGATCGATCCCGAACTGGACTTACTGGACAGGCTGCACGACCAGGGGGTCGAGTTCGTGATCGTGGGGGGAACCGCCGCGATCCTCCACGGCTCCAGCCTCTACACGGAAGACGTGGACGTCGCCGCCCCCTTCACGCCGGAGAACATGCGAAAGCTGCTCGCCGCCCTGGGCGACGTCAATCCGGTCCATCGCATGACGCCGCAACGCAAGTCGCTGGACGAATCCGCTCAGTCCCTCAGCGGCTTTCGGAACCTCTACCTTGGAACGGACCTGGGAGAACTGGACGTCCTCGGCGACATCGCCGGTCTGGGCTCCTTCGAGGAGGTCCGCAGGAACTCTGTGGCCATGGAATTGGACGGGCGCGCCTTCCGCGTCATCAGCCTGGAGGCGCTCATCAAGTCAAAGTCGGCTCTCGGGCGACCCAAAGATCGTCAGGCCGTCATCCAGCTCGAGGCCATCCTGGCTGAACGAAAGAGAGAGCCGGGCCACACCGCATAGACGCAGTTGTCAGAAGCTTCGGATCGGTGCGCCCGTCACTGCGACCCGATCCCGTCACTTCTTCTTGGGCGGTTTCTTCGAGGATTTCTTCACGGCCTTCTTCGCCGGCTTGGGCTTGGCCGACTTCTTCGCCGGCTTCTTTGCAACCTTCTTGGCCGGCTTCTTCGGCTTGGCCGACCGCTTTCGCTCCGGGGCCGCGGCGCGGACTTTGCTGGCCAGTCCGGTCGAGAGGATCGTGCGGATGCCGCGGTAGAGCAGGTCGAGCTTGCGGCTGTCGGCCGTCGAAAGCTCCTTGATCTCACGCTCCGGCGGCACGTAATTGTACTGGTCGCGGAAAGCGCGGATGACGGCCAGGCTAATCGCGTTCTCCAGGTGCTGGTCCTCGTGGACCAGGAACGTGTCCAGGCAGTTGAAGAAGTTAGTGAGCAGTTGATCGATTTCGCTGCCTTCCAGCACCGTCGCCAGCCGACGCCCGTGCGTCTCGAATCGCAGCGGCTCGCCGATGATCGTCAGCCCGTTGTCGGTATATTCGACGGGGGCCTTGGCAGCCTGGGCCTCCCAGTCCTTCTTGAACTTCTTCAGCGCCGTCATGCTCACCCGCTGACGCTGGACCAGCCAGCGGCAGAAGGGGCAAAGCACGGCCAGGTTGGCCGGCGCGAACGAGCCGCCCACGGTCAACGCCTGGATGGGCACGACCTCCACGCGGAAGCCCACGTGCGGCGGGCACATGCAGCAACGTCGGGCGTTGGCCTGGAGGGCCTCGACGCGAATCTGGTCGGAGCTTGAACTTGAGCCTGAACTTGAATTTGCCATCTCGCTCATGGTTCACCGTCCCCGCCGCAGGCGGGATATAGCGCCAGCCGAACCCGGTCCGTCGGGCCGATTTCCGTTTCGACTTCCCTGCGTCAATCGTCAGACGAACCGTAGATCGCCCCGGCCCACCCGGCCGACAGGCGCTTATGGACAGGTAAACTGAGGTTCTCGGCCGGCCCGCGGTCGCCAAGGCTCTTCGCAACTGCCACCCCGCAGGCTGCTTACAGCTAACTTTAGGCCCTGGCAGTGCCGGACGCAATAGGATATTGCCCGTCCCCTGCCACCGAGGCCTGCCGCGACAGGCCTGGAAGCGATGTGGCACCCGCCGGCAAAGCACACATAAAAATAGAATATTAAATGAGTTACATCTACACCGTAATCCATCCCACCATTTCCGCGCGCGTTGGACGCCCTCAACCGCTTTTTTTGCATGACCCACCGGTGGCAGCCGTCTGGCGCAGCAATCGGATGGGCTATGAGGCCGCCCACGGTGGGCGACACGCCGAGTCGCCACCGGGGTCACGCCGGGCAACCCGGTCCAGGCCGAAAGGAACCCCATCACCGTTTACGTTCTAAGGGGTGTCCGCTTTGGCCAGATCGACGCGGCCGATTTGGTCGACCCGGAGTCGAGGCGACCCGGCCGAACGCCTGTAATCGCATCGGCCGGGCTATTTTCAACACGTTGTTGCCCAACAACTTAAGATACAGGATATTGCAGGCTGTTGTAGAGTTGGCGGGCAGACCCTTGTTGGAATCGGCTGGCGGCGGTAAGCTTCGCCTTCTCGAACCGTTTCGACCGGACCGCTGACAACCGATGCGAGGAGCACCGTGATGTATCGCCCTCAGATCAAAGTTGTTGACTGCACCATTCGCGACGGCGGGTTGGCCAACAAGAGCCAGTTCCCCCTGGAGACCGTGCGGGCCGTCTACAAGGCCGTCTGCGCCTCCGGCGTCGATTACGTCGAGCTGGGCTACCGCAACAGCAAAGAGATGTTCAACCCCGACGAGTTCGGCCCGTGGCGGTTCTGCGACGAGTCGGTGCTCAAGCAGGCGACCGAGGGCATCGACCGAGGGCAGACCAAGCTCTGCGTCATGATGGACGCCCACAAGTCCTCGCCCGACGACCTGCTGCCGCGTTCCGAATCGGTCATCGACATGGTCCGCGTCGCCACCTATGTCAAGGACATCGACAAGGCCATCCGCCTGGCCAACACCGCCACCGAGAAGGGCTACGAGTGCTGCGTGAACATCATGGCCATCAGCCACGAGGGCGACCAGTTCCTCGATGAGGCCCTGGCGCAGCTCGAAAGCGAAACCAAGGCGCTGGCCGTCTACGTGGTGGACAGCTTCGGGGCGCTCTACAGCGAGGTGGTCGACTTCTACGTCAAGAAGTATCAGGGCTTCCTGAAGACCAAGGAAGTCGGCGTCCACATGCACAACAACCAGCAACTCGCCTTCGCCAACACGATCGAGGGGATCATCCGCGGCGCAAACTACCTGGACGGCACGCTGTTCGGGCTCGGCCGCGGCGCCGGCAACTGCCCCACCGAACTGCTGCTGGGCTTCCTGAAGAACCCGAAGTTCAACATCGTCCCGCTGCTGAAGGTCATCCCCGAATACATCCTGCCGCTCCAGCAGACCATCGACTGGGGCTATCACATCCCGTACATGCTCACCGGCATTCTCGACAAGCACCCAGACGTCGCGACGGCCTGGATCACCGGCCCGCGCAAGCTCGACTACACCGGCTTCTACGACCACGTCACCGACGTGCCGTGAGGGGAAGGGGCCAGAGGCTAGAGACTAGGGGCTAGGGGTCAGTGGCTTGTGGCTCGGGGGCTGGGAGTCGGCGGCAGGCGCATAGGCCGTCGGCTTGCCCGCTCGCGGTTTCGCGGAACGCCGGCTTGTAGGCGCCGTAGGACGAAACGACAATTCGCCGGCCGCTGGTCACTCTCCCTTGTCCGAACACCTGCGGAGTCGCATGCAACCGCGGCGTCCCTTGTCTCTCCACTCGACACTCGGAACTCGCCACTCGACACTTCCCTTCGTTTGACCTGCCCCGACGCTGCTCCTAACATTCTGCGTCACGGCGGCAATGAAGCATCCCCCGATCCGTTCCGGCGGCTGCCAAGGCGTTCGACCATGAGCAGGCCAACCCAAACGCTCGCCCGTAACGTGGGCGAACTGAAAGCGTCCGGCTATCGTCCGCGCTCCGTCAAGGACGAGCTGCGCGAGAACCTCATCGCGAGGCTCAAAGGCGGCCAGCCGCTCTTCCCCGGCATCGTCGGATACGACCAGACCGTCATCCCGCAGATCGTCAACGCCATCCTCAGCCGACACGACCTGCTCTTTCTGGGCCTGCGCGGACAGGCCAAGACCCGCATGCTCCGCGCCCTGCCCGGGCTGCTGGACGAACGGACGCCGGTACTGGCCGACGTCGAGATTCCCGACGACCCGTTGGCCCCGCGGCTGAAGCAGTCGGCCGCGCTGCTGGGCCAGCAGGGCGACGCGGCCCGCGTCGAGTGGCTGCCGCGCGAAGCCCGCTATCACGAAAAGCTGGCGACCCCCGACGTGACCATCGCCGACCTCATCGGCGAGATCGACCTGGTCAAGGTGGCCCAGGGGCGGCGGCTGGCGGACGAATCGACCATGCACTTCGGGCTGATCCCGCGGACCAACCGCGGCATCTTCGCGATCAACGAGCTGCCCGACCTGGCGCCGCGGATCCAGGTCGGCCTGTTCAACGTGCTGGAGGAGCGCGACGTGCAGATTCGCGGCTACCCCGTGCGGCTGCCGCTGGACGTGACGCTGGTCTTCAGCGCCAACCCCGAGGACTACACCAACCGCGGGCGGATCGTCACGCCGCTGAAGGACCGCATCGGCTCGGTCATCCGCACGCACTACCCGCACAGCGAGCAGGAGTCGATGGCCATCACCCGGGCCAATGCCTGGTGCAGCCGCACCACCGGCCCGGTGACCGTGCCGCGGTTCATGCACGAAATCATCGAGGAACTCGTCCGCATCGCCCGGGCCAGCCCGCACATCAACCAGGCCTCGGGCGTGTCGGTGCGGGCGTCGATCGCCAACTTCGAGACCCTGGTCTCCAGCGCCGAGCGGCGGGCGATCCTCCTGGGCGAGACGCGGATCGTGCCGCGCGTGACCGACCTGGCGTTCCTGGCCGCCAGTTGCCGCGGCAAGATCGAGCTGATGCTGGCCGACGACGAGCAGGCCGAGGACAAGCTCATCGCCGCGATGCTCGGCGAGGCCGTCCAGAACGTCTTCGCGCGCTACGCCGACTTCCACAAGCTCGAAGGCATCGTCGCCCAGTTCCAGGGCCAGGTCCGCCTGCACAGCGGCGACGAGGTGAGCAACGCCGAACTGCTGGCCAACGCCCGGCACGTCGAGGGGCTGGCCGAGACGGCTGAGCAGCTCTGCCGCGCCACCGGCGGCGACCCCGCGGACGAGGCCCAGGTCGCGTCGGCCGTCGAGTTCGTGCTCGAGGCCCTGCACGTCAACAACCGATTGAGCAAGCATGTCCGGAACAACAGGACGTACTATCGTCAGTGAGCACGGATGCAGTATGACTACACAGAATGGGACGGCTCGGAGTTCGTCGATCAGCAGAAGCTGATGGAGTTCTTCGGCCAGGTCATGGAGTTCGTGCTCCAGTATGGCCAGCAGGCGCTGGACGCGATGGAGCGTCTGGACCCCGAGCAAGCCGAGATGCTCCAGCAGCTCGTCGAGCAGGGGCTGCTGGAGAAAGTCAAGGGCCGCTACCGCCTGACCCCCAAGGCCGTCTCAATGATGGAACGCAAGGCCCTGATGGAGGTCTTCGCGAACCTGTCAGCCGGCACGCGCGATGCCCACGACACCCCCCACGCCGGGCACGGCGGCGAGCGCACCGAGGGCAGCCGCCCCTACCAGTTCGGCGACCCGGTCAGCGAGTTGGACCTGACCGCGACGCTGAAGAACGCCCTGGCCCGCAACGGCGCCAACTGCCCCATCCAGCTCAACGAGAGCGACCTGGAACTCTACCTCTCCCAGTGCAAGACCAGCGTGAGCCTCGCGATCCTGCTGGACATGAGCGGCTCGATGGCCCGCTTCGGCCGGTTCTTCCAGGCCAAGAAGGTCGCGATGGCCATGCACGCCCTGATCCGCCAGCGGTTCAGCGACGACACGCTGGACATCGTCGGCTTCTACTCGACGGCTGAGCCGATCGACGAAACCCGCTTGCCCCTGCTGACGCCCAAGCGCGTCACCGTCTTCGACTACCAGGTGTCGATGCGCGTCCCGCTGGCCGAAGCCGACCGCGCCCCGCAGCACTTCACGAACCTCCAGATGGGCCTGCGGCTGGCCCGACAGGCGCTCGCCCGCCGCGGCGGCGAGAACAAGATCATCTTTGTCATCACCGACGGCGAACCGACCGCCCACGTCGAGGGCGACGAACTGGTGCTGCTCTATCCGCCCGACCGCAAGACGACCGCCACGACGCTGACCGAGGCGCTGGCCGTCACGCGGGCGGGCTGCCGCATCGCCACGTTCGCGCTGATCGACGACTACTACTACATGGACTGGGTCGGCTTCGTGGACCAGATGACCAAACTCACGCGCGGGGTCAGCTTCTACTGCGGCAGCGGCGACCTGGCCGGCTGCATCATGGAGAGCTACCTCTCGGGCAAGAAGCGCAAGACCTTCATCAGTTGACGCCTGGCGTTCGGTTCCCATTTACACGCCGCGCCGATCCGACTAAGATAGGTCTCCCCGACGGCATGGATGCCGCCCCGTTGACATGGGAGACCGGCGATGACGACTTTGCGGTACGACGAGCTTCCCGTCTGGCATCCGGCCATCAGCCTGGCCCGCAAGGCCCTTCGGCTCACCCAGGAGCCGGTCTTCACGCGGCATCCGGAGTTCGTCCGCAACTTCGAGGCCGCCGCCGTCGGCGTCGGCACGCACATCGCCGCCGGCGTCGCCGACGGACGCGAGAACGTCCTGATCGACGAAGTCTGCCAGGCCTGCTCCTGCATCGCCAAGGTCCGCGCGATGATCGCCGTCCTGGACACGCAGCCCGACAAGGAAGCCGGCGAGGGCGAGGTCGGCAAGCTCAAGGTCCTCGCCCGCCGCATGGAGCAGTATCTCCAGGCCTGGTCGGCCAAGCTCCGCGGCGTGCCCCTGCCGCCCGGCCCGTCCGAGCCGCCCGCCAAGGCCAACGGCCGACACCGCCCGCCGCCCACCGCCTCCGCGGAGGAAGACGACGACCTGCCCATTGCCGAGGCCGTCCCCGTCGCGCCCCAGGCTGCCGCGCCGGTTGCACCGCCGCCGGCTGCGCCCAGGCCGACCGCGCCTCCGCCGCTGCCGGCTGGGGGCAAGGACCCGGCCGCCGCGCTGGCCCGGGCCGCGTCGAGCGAGCCGGCCGCCGACACCTCCAGCCTCGAAGCCGTGCTGGCCGAACTGGCCGGGCAGCAGTCCCAGACCGACGCCAATCCATTCGCCGAGTTGGACGGCAAGTAGCGCCGGGCGGCGGCCCGTCGGTGACCTCATGGCAGAGACCCGCGACAAGCCGCTTCGCTTCCGCTTTCCCGCATCGATGCGCATCAAGCGTCAGGGCGACTTCGACCGCATCTACAACGCCCGTTGCAGCGTCGCCGACCGCATTCTCATCTGCTACGCCGCCGCCAACGCCCTGCCCCATCCGCGGGTCGGGCTGTCGGTGTCGCGCAAGCTCGGGCCGGCCGTCGTCCGCAACCGGTTCAAGCGTCTGCTGCGCGAGGCGTTCAGGCTCGCCCGCCACGACCTGCAGGCCGGTTTCGATTACATTCTCATCCCGCGCACCCCGGAGGGCCCCGCGTCGCTGGCGGACTATCGCCGGTCGGTCGCGACGCTGACCGCCAAGGCCGTCGCCCGCTGGGCCCGCCGACAGGCCCGCGACGCCGGCGACGAATTCGACGACGGAGGCTGCTGATGGCCGACGCCCCGACAGGCCCGCCGCCGCCCCGGCCGGATCGAGGCCCGCGGGCGATGCTGCGCCGCTTCTACCTGCTGCCGGTGCGGGTCTACCAGATCGCGATTTCGCCGTGGCTGCCCGGCTGCTGCCGGTTCACCCCCTCGTGCAGCCAGTACTTCGTGCAGGCGGTCCGCAAGAAGGGCATCCTCCGCGGCACGCTGATGGGCCTGTGGCGCATCCTCCGCTGCAACCCCTTCTGCAAAGGCGGCTACGACCCGGTCGAGTGAGCGTGTCTTGCCGGAGCTTTCCATTTCCCGCCGATTGCTGGTATGATGATCACATGCGCCGGCGAGGGTTCGTCGAACACGGAACCTTCGCCCGCCAGGCGCATCCAAACGCGGGGGGAATCCCGGTTTCAGAACGCACCACGAGACGAAAGGATGGTTTCGGGTATGAGCCGCACGCGAACTCTGCTGTCGGTGGCCGTCGGCCTGCTCCTGTCGGCATCGGTCGTCATGGGCCAGGATGACGTGGAGGTCCTCGACGGGCCCGTCCCGGCCGAGGGCAACATCCAGCCGATTCGTCCGCCCGTGCCGGCCGACACGCCTGCGACGACTCCCGCGACTCCTCCCGCGACCGCCCCCGCCGAGACGCCCGAGGCGCCGCCGGCGCCCACGGGAACGGTGCGCGACCCGCAGGAAGTTCGGCTGTACCTCATGGACGGCTCGGTCATCGCCGGCAAGCTGAAGGACAAGTCCCTGCTGGTTCACACGGAGTTCGGCGACCTGCAAATCCCGATCGGCCGCATCCGCAGCTTCACGCCCGGGCTGGACAGCCACTCGGACTACAAGCAGAAGCTGCACGACCTGATCGAGAACCTCGGCTCAAGCAAGTACGCCGAACGCGAGCAGGCCCAGAAGGATCTGACCGCGATGGGCCCGTCGATCCGCCGCGAACTGGAGCGGGCCAAGACCGGCAACGAGGGAGAGAAGAATCTGCGGATCAAGGCCATCCTCGACACGTTCGAGGAACTGGCTGCTGATGACGATGAGGAGAGCGACCAGCCCGGCGAGTTGATCCGGGCCGACTCGATCGAGACGGCGCAGTTCACCCTTGTCGGCGAGATCGACGCCAAGAGCTTCCAGGTCCAGAGCCCCTACGGCGAGCTGACCGTCAAGCTCGGCGACATCCGCCAGGTGCAGCGCACCGTCAACCAGCGGAACGAGGAGCGGAAGACCTTCGCCGTCAGCGGGACCGACAACGTCTTCAAGGAGTTCAAGAGCTGCGGGCTCCAGGTGGAGCGCGGCGACCAGGTGATCATCAAGGCCTCCGGACAGATCACCATGTCGCCCTGGGGCAGCAACGCCGTATCGACGCCCGAGGGCACGCCCAACTACGGCTGGTGGAAGGAAGGCAGCATCCCCGTCGGCGCCCTGGTCTACCGCATCGGCAAGAGCGGCGAGCCCGTCAAGACCGGCAGCCAGTATTCCTTCACGGCTGACAAGCCCGGCGTGATCTACTTCGCGATGGCCATGCACCCCAGCTACGCGAACTACAGCTTCCCCGGCCAGTACCGCGTCACCGTCACGGTCAAGCCAAAGGAGAGGTGATCGCCGCGGACGCTGACTGCCAGCGGCCCAGCAGGTCGCGGTGGCCGGCGAACGTCTGCTCCATCCGTTCGCGCCTGCCGGCCTCGATGCCGACGCGCCGGTCGGCCTGCCGCACCAGCGCTGTCAGCCAGGCGACAAGCTTGTCGAAGTCGCCGACGTCGATCGACTCGGCGCCGATGCGGCTGTGCGGCGTCATGTTGTGGTAGTTGCCCAGCCCCACGCACATCGCAGCAACGGTGTAGCCGTAGGCCCCGACGCCGGTGGCCTCGCAGGCCCCGCCGGGCATCAGCCGCCGCTGGTATGTGAACCCGCGCCGCGTCCGGGCCAGGTCCGCCGCAACCTTCTCGATCCACAGCGACGTACGCGGATCGAACGTCGTCGCGATGTCGCCGACGCGGAGGATCGGCCCGTCGCCCAGTTTCACGCCGGCGGCCGCGGCGCTGCTGCACTCCAGGCTGATCACCGTCGCGCCCGCAGGGATCGTCTTCTCCCGCGCCATCCCGATCGCCCCGACGAAGCCGACCTCCTCGGCCCGCGTGAACGCGCAGGTCACATGGCCCGGCGATCCCTCGCGATGCAGGTCGTCCAGCAGGCAGAGCATCGCGGCCACCTCGCCCAGGTCGTCCACGCCGCGGGCGTAGAGTCGGCCGTTGCGGATGGCGGCGTCCGGCAGATCCCACATGCCCGGCGTGCCCGCAGGGACCGGGCCGCTCACTTCCAGTTCCACCGCCTCGGGCCGTTTGCGCAGGTTGGCCCGCGTGCCGGGGCGTTCGACCGTCGTGAGAATCCGCCGCACGCGCCCGCGGACCGTGGCGGCCACCCCGCCCTGCCCGTCCGGCAGGAAGAAGCGGACCTTCGCATCGCGGAAGCACTCGACCGCAACGCCGCCGAACCAGCGGGCCCGCAGCCGCGAGGGCCCGAGCATTCCGTCAGCCACGAAGCCGGGGTGGTCCATGTGGGCCATCAGCCAGAGCGGCCCGGCGGCCGGGCGACGTCCCCTGGCATAGGTCACCATCAGATTTCCCCACCGGTCCGCCGACAGGCTGAGCCCCTTGCGGGCCGCGACGAATCGGCGGACGTAAAGCTGGACGGCCGTCTCGACAAACGGCGCCGTCGGCAGCGAGCAGACCTCCAGCAGGATGCGGCGGTGGCGTGCATTCATGCGGACGGACCCTTTCATCGAGTCGGGAATGGCTTGCGATGCGGATCGAATATACGAGGCCGGCAGGAGAGACTCAATGTCGAATGTCGAATGTCGAATCAATGACGAATATCCAATACCGAAGGAAGACACCCGGTTCCGCATTCGTCATTTGAGCTTCGACATTCCTTCGCCATTCGCCATTGCCCTCACTCCCACTGAACGCGGCGCTTGCGGGCCTCCTTGTCGATCTCGGCGGCCCGTTCCTTCAGGCGCGGGAGCTGGTCGCGGAGGGCGTTGGCCTGCGGGGAACTGGGGTAGGTCCCGATGAGTTGTTCGGAAAGCTGGATGGCCTCGGCGAAACGCTGCCGCTTGACCAGGTCGCGGATCGCCAGCTCGACCTTCTGGCGATGCTGAATCTCCGCGTTGGCCGACAGCGTCTCCATCTGCGCCTTGACCGCCTCGGCTTCAATCGAGTGCGGGAACAGGCCGATCAGCCGGTCGGCCACCTGCATCGCGTCGGACCACTCGCGGCGGGACGTATGCCGCTGAATCTGGGCGTAGAGCCCCTGCCGCTGCTGCTCCTCAGCGAGCTTCCGCTCGCGGTCCACGCGGGCCAGCAGCCCTTTGGCGCCCATCGAGTCGGGGTGCTTGAGCACGAGTTCCTGGGCTGCCGCCACCGCCCGGTCCCACGCCGACACGCTCATCAGTTCGTCCACCTGTCGGCGGGTCGCAACGATGTCCTCGGCCTCGGCCTGGTGGCGGCGGACCTCCAGTTCCTCCTCCAGCCGGGCAGCCGAATCGGCCTCGCCGGGGAAGTTCAGCCGCAGCCGCTCGATCGACAGCCGGGCCCGGTCCCACTCGCCGTTGGCCATCTCGCGGCGGATCTGCTCGACGGTCTGGTCGCGCTCGCGGGCCGAGAGCTGGCGGCGCTTTTCGCCGCGGGCCTGCTCGTCCAGCAGGCTGTTGTGCGCCACGTCGCGGACGCCCTCGTCCAGTCGGCCCAGCCGCTCCTCCAGCCGGTCGATCATGGCCGGGTCAACCGCGAGGTGGCCCAGCCGCTCGATCCGCTCGGACAGGTCGCTCAGGGCGTGGGCCTGGTCGCGGAAGTTCCGCCGCAGTCGGCCCAGCGCCCCCAGCAGCGCCGCCAGTCCGACCAGCACCCCGCCCAGCGCCAGGCCCCCGATGATCAGCCCGGCCACGGTCACCGCGTCGACCAGGCGGACGCCGGAGTCGGCCACCTCGTTCAGCCGCATCAGCCCGCCCAGCACGCCCATCGCGCCGATGAGGCAGGCCAGCACGTAGAGCGCCCCGGCGACGAACGACTCGCTGAACCAGCCGCTCATGCCGCTGACCCGCTGCCGCGTCTCGGGGTCGTCGATCGTCAGCGTGGGCACGGGCGGGGGCGGCGGATCGTCGGGGCGGCGGCGGTCGAAGCGTTGGCCATAGGTGTCGGTGACGTGTTGCGACTGGGCGGGAGCATCCTGCATGTCGGTTCCCCGAAGCTGGGCCTGTTGTCAGGTCGGCGGGCCCGGCGAAAACTTTCTTGCGAATCCGCGAAACTTCTCCTCCCCCCCGAGCGTTTATATCACTGTAACGCACGTCGGGAAGTTTGATAACAGGGAAAGTGGTTGGGGGAACCCGGCCTTCCCAGGTCAGCGCCCGAGGTGCACTAAAATCGGCTTCATCACCCATCCCAGCGCATGGGCCATCTGCCTGGTCGCCCGGCCAGCAGTGGCCCATATTTTTTCGCCTACCCCCCGCCGGGGCCGCGAAGAGACGAAGGAACACGGATTTCGCGGATCAAGACGGATTACACGGAAAGGGAGTCTGTTTGGAAATGCGATTCTCCGCCCCGGTCAGTCGGTGAAATCCGTGCCATCCGTGTTCCGCCTGTCGCCGGCCGGCGCCCAATTGCCCGGCCGCTCGCGACGCGATATAGTGGCCACCTGTCGTCGTCGCGTAACCGGCAATCAACCAGGAGAACCCCGCAATGGCCGACATCCGCGTCACCGTCTGGAACGAATTCCGCCACGAGCAGAAACCCGACCACCCGGCCCGCAAGGTTTACCCCAAGGGCATGCACCAGGTCATCGCCGATCACCTCAACGCCCAGCCGGGCATCGTCGCCCGCACCGCGACGCTGGACCAGCCCGAGCACGGCCTGACCCAAGAGGTGCTGGACAACACCGACGTGCTGACCTGGTGGGGCCACTGCGCCCACAAGGACGTCAAGGACGAGATCGTCGACCGCGTCCACCAGCGCGTGCTCGACGGCATGGGCATCATCTGCCTGCACTCGGCGCACTTCTCCAAGATCTTCAAGCGGCTGATGGGCACCAAGTGCTCGCTGCTGTGGCGCGAGATCGGCGAGAAGGAGCGGCTGTGGGTGATCGACGCAGCCCACCCGATCGCCGCGGGCGTCGGGGCCTACTTCGAGCTGCCGCAGACCGAGATGTACGGCGAGATCTTCGACATCCCCAATCCCGACCACCTGGTGTTCGTCTCGTGGTTCGCCGGGGGCGAGGTCTTCCGCAGCGGCTGCTGCTGGCACCGCGGCCGCGGCCGGGTGTTCTACTTCCGCCCCGGGCACGAGACCTTCCCGATCTACAAGGACGCGAACGTCATGCGGGTCATCACCAACGCCGTCCAGTGGTGCGCCGGCGACCGCGGGCCCGTCAATGACGTTCGGCACGTCAAGGAACCGATGGAGAAGTTGGCCTGACTCCGAAGAGATGGGGGTGACGCGTGCAATTGCTCCGCCGTGCGATCCTCGCCGCCGCGCCGCTGCTGATGCTGCCGGCCGCCGGCTGCAAGGTCGACTACGATGCCAAGGCCGACCGGCTCATCAAGCCGGCGTCGGTCCCCGGCCAGGTTATGCTCGGGCTGACGGGGACCGCCGACGACATGGTCCGCCAGGGCCGCATCTCGGCCGGCTACGTTATGCCGGGCGTCGACGGCGTCAAGCTGGACGTTTGGGTCATCCGCAGCCGGCTGATCCCGACCGTCCCGCCGTTCAATCGCGTCACCCGCGGCACGGTGGTCGTGCTGCATCCGCTGCTGGCGAGCAAGACGTGGTTCCTGGACCTCGGCGAGCGGCTGGCCAACCGCGGCTGGGACGTGGTGCTGCCCGACCTGCGGGGCCACGGGCGAAGTGAAGGCCGATACATTACCTGGGGCGCGAAAGAGAAGCGCGACATCAAGCTGGTCGTGGACGACCTGCTGAAACGCGGGGCGATCGACCCGCGCATCCTTGCGTTTGGAGCGTCGCTGGGCGGGATGGTCGCGATCCAGTACGCCGCCATCGACCCGCGCGTGCGCGGCGTGATGGCCGTCGCCCCGCCGGAAAGCTGCCGCGAAATCACCCGCCGCATCCTCGCCCTCGACAAGCCCGAGGAATACGACGAGGCCCTCCGCCGTGCGGCCGCGAAGGGGGGCTTCAATCCCGACGACGCCTCGACGCTCGACGCCGCCGCCCGGCTGCGCTGCCCGCTGCTGCTGGTCCACGGGCTGCTGGACACCTTCGTGCCTTACCAGCACGGCGAGCACATCGTGGCTGCCGCCGCGGGGCCCAGGAAGCTGATCACCCTCAAGTTCGACGGCCACGCCAGCGAGATCGGCCGAACCGACTGGCTGGCCGACCGCATCGACGAACTGGACGAGATGGCGCGGAAGGATCACCCCGCCACGGCACCGGCGGATGATGCGCCGTAGCCGCATGACGAGAAAGCCCAGCCAGGGCCTTGGCTGGGCTCTTTCGCAGCATCTCAATCCGAAGGGGCGTTTCTCACCGTTCGCCCGGTTTCGGCTTCTCGGCGCCGGCGGTCACCGGCGTGTCGGTGCAACTGCTCCACTGGCTGAACGAGCCGTCATAGAGCGCGGGCTTGTAGCCGAGGTACTTCAACGTGAAGTAGGCCAGCGACGCCTGCCCGCCCGTGCGGCAGTAGGAGATGACCTGGTTGCCGGTCTGGACGCCGGCCAACCCGTACATCTCGCGGAGCTGCGCCGGCGACTTGAACACCGGGTCGTCCGCGCTGACGACGTTGTCGTTGGAAAAGACGTTGGCGGCCCCGGGGATGTGCCCGCCGCGCGGCACATTTTCGCCGCTCTTCTCGCCGAGGTATTCCGACGGCGCGCGGGCGTCGATCAGGCTGACCGGGGCGCGGTGCAGGTGGGTCGCGTCCCGCGAGGCGTCGCGGACGTTGTCCAGCGACGCGATGATCGTCGGGTTCAGGTGCGGGACGAACTTCGACTCGACCAAAACCGGCGCGTCCATCGAGACCGGCCGCCCGTCCTTCTTCCACCGCGCCCACTGCCCGTCCAGCAGCGCCGTCCGGTCGCCCATGCCCAGGTAGTCCAGCGTGACGTAGGCCCGCGACGCGGCGATGCCGACACCCCCGTCGTAGAGCACGACGCGGCTGTCGTTGGCGATGCCGAGCTTGCGTACGACGGCGACCAGTTCATCGACCGGCCTCAGTTCGTTCAGCACGCCCTCCCGCGTGGTCGCGATGGCGTCCCACGCCAGGAACCGGGCCCCGGGGATGTGCCCCTGGCGGTAGGCCGCGTCGTCGCGCCCGACGTCCACGACGACGACCTTGGGGTCGCCCAGGTTCTTGGCCAGCCAGTCGGCCGACACGAGCAGGTCCGTGCGGACCGGCGGCGGGGCGGCGGCCTGCTCGCCGGAAGTCGCGGGCTTCTCGCACCCGGCTGCCAGCAGCAATGGCCCGACGCACAATGCAAAGCCTATTCTGCGGATCATCTGTGTGCCTTCCTTCCTGGACTTGTCACACCCGATCGCTTAGCCGCGACCGTGAGGGAGCGTCCCCGCCGCTGCCACTCAACCACACTGATATGGTAGCCGCGTTTCGGCGCAGTCAACCGGCGGCTGCGAGGCAAGGCCCCGGCAGGCCGGAGGCTACTGCCCCAGCGGCAGGCCGGCTTGGCTGGCCCGTTCGACGATGCGGCTGAGCAGGCCCACGCCGACGCGGATCGCGCCGTCGGAGAAGTCGTAGCGGGGGTTGTGCAGCGAAGGCCACCCGTCGCGGCCGGGCGGGCAGGTGCCCACATAGAAGAAGCACGACGGGACTTTCTGGGCGTAGAAGGCGAAGTCCTCGCCGCCCATGCCGGCCCGGCGGTTGGCGTCGACGGCCGCCGGCCCGAGCGTCTCGGCCGCCAGTTCGCCAACCCAGCGCGACAGCCGGGCGTCGTTGATGTTGGGCGGGTAGCCCGAGCCGAGGGTCAGCTCCGCGGTGCAGCCCATCGACGCGGCCACGCCGGTGACGATCTCGCGCACGCGGCGGTGCAGGAGCTGCCGCGTGTCGGGATCCTGGGCGCGGATGGTCCCCAGCAGTTCGACGGCGTCGGGGATGACGTTGCCCGCGGACCCGCCGTGGATGCTGCCGACGGTGACCACGCCCGGCCGAAGGGGGTCGACGTTGCGCGAGACAGCCGTCTGAAGCGCCACCAGCGCCTGGCCGGCGGTCATGATCGGGTCGATGCCGTTGGCCGGGTAGCCGCCGTGGCAGCCCCGGCCGACGATGCGGGCCTTCCACGAGTCGGCCGACGCGTGGCTGGCCGTCGGACTGATGAGCACCGCGCCGACCTTGGCCTCCGGCGAGCCGTGCAGGGCGAAGATCGCCTGCACGGGCGGATCGTCCAGCACGCCGTCGGCGATCATCGCGACGGCCCCGGGCCCGGCCTCCTCGGCCGGCTGGAAAATGAACCGCACGCGCCCCGTCAGCCGATCGCGCATCGACGCCAGCACCATCGCCGCCCCCAGCAGGCAGGTCGTGTGCCCCTCGTGCCCGCAGGCGTGCATCACGCCGGGGCGGGTCGACTTCCACGCGAAGTCGTTCTCCTCCTGCACCGGCAGCGCGTCGATGTCGGCCCGCAGGGCGATCACCGGACCGGGGCGGCCGGTGTCCAGTTCAGCCAGCAGGCCGGTCCCCTTGCCCAGGCCGGTCTTCACCGTCAGCCCGGGAATTTCACCCAGCCAGCCCGCTAGCCGCCGGGCCGTCTCGTGCTCCTGCCACGACACCTCGGGATGCGCGTGCAGCTCGTGGCGGATCGCGACCAGCCGCTCGAAACGGGCATCCACTTCCTGTCCGATCGCATCGCTCATGGTTCACCGTATGCCGCCGCGGCGTCAGCCGACGGACGGGTAGCGTTCGACCAGTCCGCAGAACATCCGCATGCCGACGCGCAGGGCGTCATCGGCGAAGTTGTACTGCGGCGTGTGCAGCGCGGGCCAGCGGTCGGCGCCCGCCGGGCAGGCGCCGATGAAGAAGAAGCAGCCGGGAACGCGCTCCAGATAATACGCAAAGTCCTCGCCGCCCATGCTCGGCGGCTCGTCGTCGTGGAAGTTCTCCGCGCCGACCAGTTCGCGGGCCGTCGCCGCCACCAGCTCGGTCATCCGTGGGTCGTTCACCGTCACCGGATACCCGCGGCCGACGCGTATCTCGGCCCGGCAGCCCATCGCCTCAGCCGACGCCCGGACGATCTGCTCGACCTGCTCGCGGAGCAGTTCGCGCGTGTACGGGTCCAGCGCCCGGATCGTGCCCGACAGCTTGCAGGTCTCCGGCACGATGTTGTCTGCGGTGCCGCCGTGGAATTGGCCGACCGTCACCACGCCCGGGTTGCGCGGGTCCTTGCGCCGCGACACGATCGTCTGAAGCGCGAGCACCACCTGGCTGGCGGCCAGGATCGGGTCGCGGCCGATGTGCGGGTAGGCGCCGTGCGAGCCGCTGCCGTGAATCGTAATGTAGAATCCGTCGGTGGAGGCCATCAGCGCCCCTGGCCGCGTCGCGACGTGGCCGACGGGCCGCCCGGGCCAGCCGTGCAGACCGAAGATCGCGTCCACACCGTCGAGGGCCCCGTCCTCGATCATGCGGGCCGCCCCGGCGCCACCCTCCTCTGCCGGCTGGAAGAGGAACCGCACCTGGCCACGGATCGCCGGCCGCATTGCCGCCAGCAGCCGGGCTGTCCCCAGCAGGCAGGTCATGTGCCCGTCGTGCCCGCAGGCGTGCATCACGCCCGCGCGGGTCGAGGCGTACGGCAGGCCGGTCTGCTCGGCGATCGGCAGGGCGTCGATGTCGGCCCGCAGGGCGATCGTCGGCCCGGGAAGCCCCCCGGTCAGCGTCGCGACCGTGCCGGTTCCGCCGGCCAACCCGGTGCGCACATCGAGCCCGTCGATCGCGCCCAGCCAGCCGCGGATCCGCCGGGCGGTCTCGTGCTCCTCGTAACTCAGTTCCGGATGAGCGTGCAGTTCGTGTCGGATGGCGACCAGGTCGCCATACATCGCGTCGATGCGTTGGGTCAGCGCGTCGGACATTCGTTCCTCGCGGCTCACTTGTTCGGATTGGGCGCCATTACCGTCAGCGTGACCAGTCGTCCCGGGCCAGGGTTGCTTACGCCGTGAACCTGGCCGGGCCCGGCGCAGACGAACCCGCCGGCCGACACGTGCCGCTCGTCGGGCCCGAGCGTGAACAGGCCCGTGCCCTCGATCACATAGTAGATCTTGGTGGCCCCGTCGTGGGTGTGGGGCGGCTGGGACTGACCGGCCTCGAAGCAGTAGACGTCGGCGAAGAGCTGGCCGGTCTCGACCAGGTTGCTCCTGGCGAATTTCTCGCCGTCGAAACGGTAGTGTTGCCGGACGTCGGTGATCATCGCTCAGGCGGCTCCGAAACGGGCGGGCCGGGTCAACTGATGATCCACTGCCCGCGGTAGACCTCGGTGGCCGGTCCGGTCATGAACACGTTGTTGGCGGCTGCGTCCCAGTTCAACTCCAGGTTGCCGCCGGGCAGGTGGGCGATGATCTGGCGGTCAGTCAGCTTGTTCAACGCCCCGGCGACGCAGACGGCCGACGCACCGGTCCCGCAGGCCAGCGTCGCGCCGCTGCCGCGCTCCCAGGTGCGCATGGTCACCTCGCCGCGGCTGTGGACCCTGACGAAGTGGGCGTTGACGCGGTCGGGGAACATCGGGTGGTTCTCCATCGCCGGCCCGTACTTCTTGAGATCCAGTTCCATCGCGTCCTCGCAGAAGACCACCGCGTGCGGGTTGCCCATCGACACGCAGGTGACGTCGAAGCGGCGGTCCTTGACCATGAAGGGCACGCCGACGACGCGCTCGCCCGGCAGGTTCACCGGGATCGTGTTGGGGGCCAGGTTGGGCACGCCCATGTTGACGCGCACCGCCTCGACGCGGCCGTCGCCGGTGATCAACTCGACGGTCTTGACGCCGCTGGCCGTCTCGATCGCGACGCGCTCGCTGCGGACGTAGCCCGACTCGTAGCCGAGCTTGGCGACGCAGCGGATGCCGTTGCCGCACATGGCCCCTTCGCTGCCGTCGGCGTTGAACATGGTCATCTTCAGGTCTGCCTTGTCGCTGGGCCCGACCAGAATCAGCCCGTCGCTGCCGATGCCGAAGTGCCGGTTGGCCAGCCGCCGGGCCAGGTCGGCCGGGTCGGCCGGCAGTTCCGGCGTCGCGAAAAGATCGACGTAGACGTAGTCGTTGCCCAGCCCGTGCATCTTCACGAAGGGCAGCACGCTGCCGTCGTAGGCGTAGGTCGGCGCCGGCGCCGCCGTCGTCGCGCGGGCGCCGGATCGGCCGCTTGAGGGTTTGCGACGGGTCTTGGTTCTGCGGATGGCCATCGTCTTGCTCCTGGGATCCCAGAGCCCGCGGGCAACGCCGTCGGGCAGCACAGTTGGGAGAGGCATTATAGCAGAATCAGCGGGGGGATAAAGGCAAGGGCCGCACGGCCAGGAAGGGGAATCTGGAATTGAAGATTGCAGATTGAAGATTGCAGATTCGGGAACCGGACAGGCCCCATCTCTCTCCTCAATCGAGAATCGAAAATCTGAAATCTGAAATTCCCTCGCCGCCTCAGGCTTCCACGTCCAGCAGGCCGCCTGTCGAAGGGGGCGTCAGAGGCGGGGGCGGCGGCGACTTCTCATCCGGCGGGGCGGCCGCCGATTCCAGCTCGACCTGATCCAGCGGCTCGAAGGCCTGCTCGTCCGGCTCCTCATGGCCGGGCCGCTGGCCCCGGCGACGCCTCTGGCGGCGCTCGTCAGGCAGCACCGACTCCAATTCGGTCTGCTCGGTGTCCTCGACCTCGTGCCGATGGGCCTCGACGAGCTGGGCCAGCTTGCGGGCCTTGGCGGCCTGCTCGGCGTGATCGGCCTGCGTCTGGGTCGTACGCTCCTTGCTGCCCAGCGGCGTGGAGGCGATCGAGCCGGCAATCCCTGAGCCGATGGTGGACATGCCAGTCTCCCGGGGCCCCCTCTGCTGCCAATATCGGCCGATCGGGGCCTCCCGCTTCACCCCGCGGGCAGGCCCATTTCGCAGCCCGCCAAGGTGACCAGGTCGCTACAATGGCGACAGTGCTTCGGCGCATTCGCGTTCGCTCTGCAAGGGGAATCGGCCATGCGAAAAATGCTCGCCTCCGCCCTGCTCTCCGCCCTGCTGACCGTGCTGCCGCAGACCGTCCGGGCCGCGGCGCCCACCACACAACCGACCAGCCAGCCCGACTGCGTCTGGACCGGCGTCGATCGCATCGTCGCGGTCGGCGACGTTCACGGCGACTTCGGCCAGTTCGTCGCGGTGCTGCGGGCCGCCGGCGTGATCGACGAGCAGGACAACTGGATCGGCGGCCGGACGCACCTGGTGCAGACCGGCGATGTGCTGGACCGTGGGCCCGACTCGCGCAAGGGGATGGACCTGCTTATGAAACTCGAAGCCCAGGCCGCCAAGACCGGGGGGATGGTCCACCCGCTGCTGGGCAACCACGAGGTCATGGTCCCCCTGGGCGACTGGCGCTACGTCAACCCGGCTGAGGTCGAGGCCTTCGGCGGAGAGGGACCCTACCGCGAGGCGATGAGCCCCGCCGGCCACTACGGCCGATGGCTGCGCACGCACAACACGGTCATCCGCATCAACGACGTGGCGTTCGTGCACGCGGGCATTTCGCTGGCCGTCTCGAAGATGCCGCTGGAGAAGATCAACCGGGCGATGCGCGAGCAACTGGCCCGCGGGGAAATGGAAGGCCTGGGCATGGAAGCCGACGGGCCGGTGTGGGACCGCGGCCTGGCCGTCGGCGAACCCGAAGTCGTCGCCCGCAAGCTGGCGATCATCCTGCCGCGGCTGGGGGCGCGCCATCTGGTGATCGGGCACACCGTCGACACCGACGGCGTGCAGTGCGTCGCCGGCGGGCGGCTGTTCCGCATCGACGTGGGCATGTCCAGGTTCTACGGCGGGCCGGCCGCCTGCCTGGTCGTCGACCGCGGCGTCTACAGCGAGGTACGGCAGGGCCGCGAGCCCCGCGTGCTGCTGCGCGAAGCGCCGACGACGCAGCCGGCAGAGGCCGCCCCGTGAGGTCCGCCGGCGCCGGGAATGGGGTTGCAGGCGGTCGCCCGGAAACTATCATGTCACTCTGGGGCCCGCCCGAAGGACAAGACTATTCCGTCTCGCATCGGTCACTGTTGAAGGGGAAGCCATGTTCCGTCGCATTCTGCTGGCTGCGGCTGTGGTGCTCGCGACGACCGTCCTGCTGCTGGCGGGCAAGCCCGGGGAGAAGGCCGAGGGGCCCGCGTTCAAGTCCAACGGCTACAGCCTGGTCTGGGGCAGGCTGAAGACCAGCGGCGACGTGGACCTGGGCGACGACACCCGTTCGCGCTACAGCCTCCAGCTCGATGGCTCGCTGGAGGTCCCCTCCGACGCGGACGTGGCGGCGGTCTACAAGCGGCTCCGCGTCAACAAGATCACCGACGAGAAGGGCGAGGACATCACCCCCAAGATCAGCCCCTACAGCAGCTACGCCGCCTACAACGCGATCCACGAGGGCGTCGGCCAGGTCGAGGTCCCGCGCATCGAACTACTCAGGGACGCCACGCGCATCGGGACGCTGACGCTGGACACCGACGTCATCATCGCCCGCAAGCGCGTCCAGGTCTCGCTGCCGGCGGTTGTGATGGAGGACTTCAAGGACATCGGCCAGGGCATCTCGGTGCGCATCACCAACCTCCAGATGAGCAGCTCGCGGCAGCTCACCGTGACGCTGAGCTACAAGCGGACGACGGCCGGCACGGGCAGCCCGTTCATCGAGCAGGTCTTCGCCCTGGACCCCGGCGGCACGACCCTGGGCGGCGGGCGATGGACCGAGGGCGAGCCCTTCGGCAAGACCGGCACCTACACGGCCAAGTTCCCCCTGTCCGGCGACCAGGTTCACAGCGCGTTCCGCTTCGAGATCGTCACCGAGAGCGAGACCCGCGACGTGACTTTCGAGGTGAAGGACATCTTCAAGCGGTAGAGCGGCCCGGGATTCCCGGCGACTGAATCCGGTATAAGAAATATTCACCACCGAGGCACAGAGACACCGAGAAGACGAGACCGAAAGCATGAAGAAGAGAGGAAGGGGGAGAACCGCGAATGCACGCGAATGGACTCGAATGGGGAAAAGAGAGAACTCAGATTTAGGATCCCTGATTTCTCATTCGCGTCGATTCGCGTCCATTGGCGGTTCGTCTTCGCCCGACATTCCCCCCCCATCCTGAATCTGCGTAATCTGCGGATGCTTTCTCTTCTTGTCATCTCTGTGTCTCCGTGCCTCTGTGGTGGGAATCTCCCGGCGAGTCCCCGGGACGCCGCTGCCCTCAGCGGCTCAACGCCAGGCTGAGCAGGCGGTCGATGAGCGGCTCGTAGGCCAGCCCGCCCTTGAGCGCCGACTCGGCGAACTCGTCGCCCCAGGCGATGTCCGGGTTGGCGTTGACCTCCAGCACGTTGATCTGCCCGGCGTCGGTGACACGCAGGTCCAGCCGGGCGTAGCCGCGAAGCTGGAGCACGCGGCAGACGTTGCGAGCCAGCGCGTCGATGCGGGCGGCCAGCTTCGCCTCCAGCTCGGCGAAGCCGTACGTGATGTTCCACTTCTGGCGGTACTTCTCGTCGGCCTTGACCCGGCCGGTCGCGATCCGCGGAGCGTCGGGCGAACCGCCGCCGAAGACCAGCTCGCGCGGCGGGAACGCCTTCAGCCGCTCGTTGCCCATCACCGCGACGTAGAGTTCCCGCCCGTCGATGTACTCCTCCGCGATGGCCACCTGGTTCCATGTCTGGTGGATGAGCCGGACGCGGTCGGCCAGTTCCTCGTCGCTGCGGACCAGCGAGTCCTTGACGATGCCCTCGGAGCCCTCCTCCATCACCGGCTTGACGATCAGCGGGTAGCGCAGACGGGCCCGCTTAGGCACGCGCGGCGTGTGCCCCGGCGCCATCGCCACGAACCGCGGCGAGCGGATGCGGTGGTGCGCCAGCAGTTCCTTGCACAGCGCCTTGTCCTGGCAGAGCATGATCGCTTTGGACCCAGCGCCGGTGAACGGAACGCCCATCGCCTCCAGCACGCCGACGACGTTGGCCGACAGCCGCCGCTCGCCGGCGAACTGCTCGACCAGGTTGAACACCACGTCCGGCGGGTTCTCCGTCAGCGCCCGCACCAGCCCGGGCAGGTCGCGGTCGACCGGCAGCACGGTGACCTCGTGGCCAAGGTTCCTCAGGCTGATCGCGACGTGCCGTTCGGTCATGGGCGAGCGTTCGTCGGCCAGGAGCTGCGGATCGTGCGCGGGCAGCCACGCCTGGTCCATCAGCAGCGTGACCTTCATGGGGTGGTTCATCGTTGCGGCTCGGGCGCGACAGACTCAAATTCGAAGTTGTGGACGCGGTTCATGCTGGCCGTCAGGAACGCCGCCACCTCGCCGGCCGTCTCGACTTCGCCCTTGTGGACGTGCAGGCCCAGGGCGTCACATCGGCGGACGAGCAAGCGGAGCAACTCATCGACGTCATATTTTCTATCGGCCGTCCACATGCAAACACTGTTGACCAGATGTCGCCGCCACCGCCGCAGGAACGCCGACGCCGGCTCGCGGTGGCTGCCCGGCGGTGCGTTGACAAACAGCTTCTGGAGCCCCGGGTCGTAGAAGCCCGGGAACCCCTCGCGCAAGTAGCTCCGCCGCCGGTTGTAGTATTGGGCCAGCGTCGAGGTCATCCGCCGCGCGGGGTTCAGCTCCTCGCGCAGCGTGACCCGCGGCGGCGTGGTCCCCTCGCCTGCCATCAAGTGGTCGACGTACTGGAGCTTGCGCAGCGCGGGCCAGCCGGCGTAGCGTTGCGACCAGTGGCTGGCTGGGTCCAGCCAGACCGCAAACGTCTCGGCGAAGTCCTCCTCCGGGTGGGCCTGGGCGTAGTTGTCCTTCAGGTGAACGACGAATCGCCGGGAGTACGGCTGCGTCGCGTAGGTGTGCACGTCGTAAGGCAGCGAGATCGGCCCGAACAGTTTCCGCCAGCGGGTCCGCCTGAAGAACTCGTGGGCGTAGTTGATCGCATGGCCGGTCTCGTGGCGCAGCAGTTTCATGCACCACGGCTCGGTGCCGCCCTCCACTTCCAGCATCATCTTCTGTTCGAGCTGCCGCAGCCGCGGGTGGGCCAGGTAGAAGGGGATGCCGATCATCGGCACGCGGTCGGGGCAGAGCCACTCGTCGGCCAGGTAGCAGGGCGGGCGGAAGGTGATCCCGCGCGATTCCAACTCCGCATGAAGCTGCTCGATCCGCGGGGCCAGCCACGAGCCCTCGACCGACAGGCCCAGGTCGCGGATGCGGATGCTCAGCAACTGCTCGTCCGGCAGGTTTTCCCACTGCTCGGGCGTGAGCTTCCGCGTCGTAGGCTTGCTCCCGCTCATCACACCTCCGCCGACTGTCGGCCCCGCAGCCATTCTATGCCCCGGCCGACCGCCATTATGCAGGCCCCCGGGCCCATCCGCAACCCGCGACCCGGCTTGCCCTGCGGACGGTTTAACGGGATGATGGCCTGCGACGTCGAATCGGTTCCCGGCCGACCCCATCGGAAAGGACACGTCATGCGAAAGACCGCCGCCGGCCTGGTCGCGTTCATGCTCGCCTCGATCGTCGCAACCCCTGCCCTGCGTGCCGCCGACCCCGACTGGGTCGCGCCGATGCGCAGGGTCCACGCCGAATGCAAGGGCGACAAGGGCGTGCTCGTCCACATCGGCGACTCGATCACCGACTCGATGGCCTACTTCGCGCCGCTCCAGTACGTCAACAAGTCCAGTCTGCCGGCCGACGTCGCCGCCGCCCTGGACGCGGTCAACGGCCGCATGAAGAGGGAGTGCTACCGCTGGAAAGGCCCCGACAAGGGCAACCAGGGCGGCCAGACCGCCGGCTGGGGCCTCAAGAACGTTGACCGCTGGATCGCGGCGCTCAAGCCCGAGGTCGCGGTCGTCATGTTCGGCAGCAACGACATCCGCCGCGAGAGCATGGCCGCGTATGAGAAGAACCTTCGCGCACTCGTGCAGAAGTGCCTCGACAGCGGCGTGGTCGTCATCCTCAGCACCATCCCGCCGATGAGCGGTCTGGACGAGAAGGTCCGCCAGGCTGTCGCGATCGACCGCCGCATCGCCGCCGACCTGCACGTGCCGCTGATCGACTTCTACGCCCACGTCCTCAACCGCCGCCCGGACGACTGGAACGGCACGCTGCCGCAGTTCGCCGCGTTCAGCCAGTGGGAGGTCCCCACGCCGATCAGCAAGGACGGCGTGCATCCCAGCAACCCCAAGCAGTGGCAGGCCGACTACACCGAGGCCGGCCTGGCCCGCAACGGCAACGTCCTGCGAACCTGGCTGACGCTGATGGCCTACGCCGAGGTCATCCACGTCGCGCTCGAGGGCAAGGCGCCCAGCGCGATCTCGACGCAGATCCTCGGCGCCTCGCCGCCCGCGCCCAAGGGGGCGCCGCTGCCTGGTGACGCCTCGACCAGCCGGCCCGACGCCGACCCCGCCCCCGCCGGCCCGCCGATGCAGGCCTGGTTCCCCAAAGCCCCGCCCCTGCCCAAACCGGCCGGGCAGGTCATCAACGTCCGCACGCCGGCCGAGTTGCTGGAGGCGACCAAGACCGTCCAGCCCGGCGGCACGATCCTGCTGGCTGACGGCGTCTACCGCATGCCGATGGCCCTTCAGATTCACACAGACAGGGTGGCCGTCCGCAGCGCCGGCGGCGACCGCACGAAGGTCGTCCTTGACTTCGCCGCCAGCCGACACACCGAGGGCGTCAGCTTCACGCACTGCTCCGACTGCACGCTGGCTGATCTGACGGTTCAGAACATCAAACAGAACGGCATCAAGATCAACTCCAACCTCGACGTGGACCGCATCACGATCTACAACGTGATCAGCCACAACGTCTGGCAGCGGCACGTGAAGGGGCCCGCGGTTCCCGACAAGGAAGGGCAGGCCGACTTCGCCTACGGCTGCCGCATCCAGTATTGCCTGTTCTACAACGACCGGGCCAAGCGTCTGGACGACGAGCCGTACGAGAAGGAGAACCCCGGCAACTTCGGCGGCAACTACGTCGGCGGCATCGACGCGATGAACGCCCGCGACTGGGTCATCAGCGACAACGTCTTCACCGGCATCCGCGGCAAGACGGGCTCGGCCCGCGGGGCCATCTTCCTCTGGCACAACGCGACCGACTGCATCGTCGAGCGCAACGCGGTCATCGACTGCGACAGCGGCATCTGCCTGGGCAACAGCAGCGCCCGCGACGAAAACCGCCGCCACGCCAACGGCGTGATCGTCCGCAACAACTTCGTCGTCCGTTGCCCCGAATGCAGCATCCTGGCCGAGCACACGCGCGACTGCCGGGTCCTCAACAACTCGGTCTTCGACCCGACCAGCCGACTGGGCCGACTGGTCCGCGTCCTGAACGCCAGCGACGGCCTGGTCGTCGCCGACAACCTCTTCTGCGGGCCGCGGATTTCCATCGAGAAGTACGAAGGCAAGATCGACGTCCGCAACAACCTGGTCAAGCAGGTGAGCGACTACTTCGTCGACCCAGCCCACGGCAACCTGCACCTCAAGGCCAGCGCCGTCGACGCCATCGACAAGGGGACCGCCGGGAAGGACGTGCCCGACGACTATGACCGCCAGCCCCGCGGCGACAAACCCGACCTGGGCGCCGACGAGTTCTCCGCCGGGGAAAAGTGACCACGACCAACTCCGGCTTCCTCGTACACGGGCGATCGCGTCGCGCATGGGCGATGCGCCATCCGGCAAACAGCCGGGCAGAAGGCGCTTGCCGCGGCGAGGGCGATCTGTCAGATTACGTGAGCAACGAGTGCCTCCCACATTGAGCCATATTCATCGGCAGAGGAACATAAGCTCATGCCGCGAACCGTCGTGACCGCGCTGGTCGTCATGATCCTGGGCTCCGGGCTTACCTGGTGGTGGCTGAATCATCGCCCGCAGCCGCCGGGGGCTGAACAGGTGGACTTCGGACCCGGCGTCGGCCCGGGCGAGATGCCGCCCCTGCCCGAGTTCGCCGCCGGCGACAAGTGCATCGCCTGCCACCAGCGCGAGTCGCCGGCCATCGTCGCCCAGTGGGCCCGCTCGCGGCACGCCGTCAGCCGCTACACCTGCATCGCCTGCCACGAGGTTCCCAAGGGCTACCCCGGCTCGATGGAGCATGAGGGGTTCAACATCGTCGCCGCCGTCACGCCGGCCCTGTGCGCCAAGTGCCACGCGGGCCAGGTGCAGCAGTTCAACGCCAGCCGACACAGCCTGCGGGCATGGGTCGCGATGACCGGCATCGAGGACATCCAGGACAACCCCGCCCTGATGAAGCTCTACACCGCGGTGACCGAGATCCCGCGCTCGCCGCAGGGCCAGCCCGTCCTGCCGCAGCGCAACGCCCTCTACGCCATCGAGGGCCCGCAGGTCACCCCTGTCGCCTGCGTCCGCTGCCACTCGATCGGCCAGCCGCAGGCGGACAACTCGGCCGGCCGCTGCTCCACCTGCCACCTGCGGCACGAGTTCTCGCTGGAGCAGGTCCGCAAGCCCGAGACCTGCAACAACTGCCACATCGGCCCGGACCACCCGCAGTTCGAGATCTACATGGAGTCCAAGCACGGGGTGAAGTATGCGACCGAAGGCCATCACTGGAACTGGACCGCCCGCCACCCGCTGGGCACGCTGGACTTCCCCGCCCCGACCTGCCAGGTCTGCCACATGAGCGGCTTCGGAGGCCAGCCGCGCACGCACGACGTCGGCGACCGGCTGAGCCTGTTCCTGCACGAGCCTATCACCGCCGATCGGCCAAACGCCGCCGACAACCGCGCCCGCATGCAGAACGTCTGCATGCAGTGCCACAGCAAGCCGTTCGTGCTGGACGAGTATCGCAAGGGCGACGACGCGGTGAAATGGACGAACGAAAAGGTGACCGAGGCGACGGCGATCCTCAAGGATCTCCAGGACCGCGGGCTGGTGACCCGCACGCCCTTCGACGAGCGGATCGAGTTCACCGCGTTCGACCTCTGGCACCACTGGGGCCGCACGACCAAGTTCGGGGCCTTCATGCAGGGCGCCGACTACAGCCAGTGGCACGGGGCCTATGAACTCATCAAGGACATGGCCGAGCTGAAGGAGAAGGCCGCGGAACTCAAGGCCCGCGCAGGCGGCGAGGCCCCGACCACGCAGCCGGCGGCCTCGGGCGGCTCGGGGCCGCCCCTGGTGATGCGGCTGGAGGCCGGCCACGGGCTCGCGCCGATTCCTGCGCCCCCCATTGACGCCGCGAAAGGAGGCGGGCAATGAGCGATCGCACCGACGCCCACGGCAACCCGTCTCGCGCCAGCCGGCGGCTCTGGTCGCTGGGCGAGGTGTTTGAGTTCTCCGCCGCGATCAGCCCGCAGCGGATCGTGCTGCTGTTCGTCGCGTTCAACTTCGGCTTCCTGGCGCTGGAGGTCTTCCTCTCGCACGGCTGGTCGCGGCGCTACTTCATGGTGGGCTATGAATGGATCCCGGTGCTGGCCTCGCCGCTGGGGGCGCTGACGGCGCTGTGGCTGGCGCTGCGCCCGCGGCACGGCTCGTCGGCTCTCTCGCTCCACCTGGCGGCGATGGGGCTGATGCTTGCGGTGGGCATCGTCGGTTTCGCGATGCACATGGCCGCAGCGATCGGACTGGGCGGCCATCTCACATGGGACGGCGTGGTCTACGCCGCGCCGCTGCTGGCGCCGCTGGCGTTCGCCGGCGTGGCGCTGGTGGGAATCGTCGCGGCGGCCGAGGAGGACCCGACCCAGCCCGGCCGACTGCGGCTGCTGGGCGGTTGGCTGGCGGCGCCGTTCAGCCAGCAGCAGCACCTGCACTTGCTCAACGGGCTGGGCCTGCTAGCCGCGACGCTGCTGGCGATCATCGACCACTCGCCGGCCAGCCGGCAGCAGCCGGTCGTCTGGACGCCGACGGTCACGGGGTTCTTGCTGACCGGGCTGGTGCTGCACCACGCGGCGCTGCGGCGCCCGCGGCGAATCGAGAAGGTGATCTACTTCTGGGCCATGCTCGGTGCGATGGGCCTGGGCGTGTTCGGACTGGCGATGCACCTGACGCACGACCTGGCCGGCACGGGCCAGTTCTCGCTGAAACTGCTGATGCAGGGCGCCCCGCCCTTCGCGCCGCTGCTGTTCGCGAACATGGGACTGCTCGGCCTGTTGGCGCTGATCGAACCGGCGGAGCAACCGGCTGGGTAGACCGGCCCGCGCGTATCCGATCACTTCCCGCGAGACTTTTCCGGCGTCCCCGGCCGCGCCCCGGCCAGCGGGGGTGGCGTACGATGTTCAGCCCCTTCCCCTTCTCTGTCTGGCGTATGCCCGACAATGCGGCAGGATTTCCTGTGGTTTCTATCTTCGCCGCGGACGCAAACAAAGGACTTATACGCATCCCGGTTGAATTTCGCGCGCAGTTAGGTACATGTCCGGGTTGCGCTAGGGATTGAAACGTGGGATGATCGGGCATTCCTCTTGGAAAGGATGCCCATGAACGTGACGGCCCACGACCGGTCGGACCTCGATCAACTGCGTCGGCGAATCGCCAGGGAGACCAACGCCAAGCAACGCGACCGCTGGCGGGCGGTGCTGCTGGCGTTGGAGGGCCGCAGAACCCGGGAGATCATGGACAAGCTGGACCGCAGCAAGAACTTCGTCCAGCGTTGGGTCTACTTCTATCGCGACCACGGCCTTGAGCGTGTCCGCCCGCTCAAGCAGCCGGGCAAGGCCCCGCATCTGCCACGCGAGCAGCACCAGGCGTTGCTGGATCGAATCAACAACAGCGAGCAAATCCTCCGCGGCCAAGACATCGTGCGCATTCTCAAGGAGCAATTCGGCGTCAGCTACAGCCTCAACGGCGCTTACGAGTTGCTGCATCGGCTGGGCTACCAGCCACTGCGGCCCCGCCCGGTGAACCCCAAGAAGCAGGCCGAGGAGGAACAGCGTTGGAAGGATAACGCCCCCCTTTTGTCCAGGCCGTCTGCGAGCAACAGCCCGACAAGCCGGTCGAAGTCTGGTTCCAGGACGAATGCCGATTCGGCCAGAAGGGGTGCCTAACCTACGTCTGGGCGCCCCGCGGCTCGCGTCCGATCCGCCCGCTGCAGGACGAATGCGAATGGGTTTATCTCTACGGCGCGGTCAATCCGCTCAGCGGCGAATCCTGCACCCTGATCCTGCCCTGGGCCAACACCGAGATGATGCAGTTGCACCTGGAGGCGATCAGCCGGCAGGTGGGCCCGGACCGTCACGTGGTGCTGGTGCTGGACAACGCCGGCTGGCACACGACCGGTCGGCTGGGAGTTCCCTCCAACATCACCTTGCTGCCGTTGCCGCCCTACACACCGGAGCTGAACGTGGTCGAACGGCTCTGGCATTGGATCAAGGATCACGCCTTTAGCAACCGCGTCTACGCCGACTACGATCAACTTGCCGACCAGCTCTGCGGCATGTGGCAAGCCCTCACCCCCGAACGAATCAAGACCATCTGCCGCTGTTCATGGCTGCACGAAAATTAGGTGGAATGCGTATGACGGCCGAAATCGGGGGGATCTTGCGTCACCATCACGGCGCGCGAGGCGGGGACGATCAGCGGTCGGACGGGCCGGGCTCCTGCACCTCGACCCACAGCCACTTCACGCCCCAGCGCTTGGCCTGGGCGTGCGAGGGCATGAACAGATCGAGGGCGTTGCCGCGGATTCGGCCGCCGCGGTCGAGCACGGGAACCCACTGCCCGCTGGCGTAGCCGGGGACGCGGACCCGCGTGCCGAACGAGAGGACGTGGGTGTCGGCGGCCACGAACTGCCCGCCGTTGGAGGCGATCGGCGCCCCGCTGGCGGTCCGGCCCAGCCGGGCCCACCGGCCACAGCACTTGGCGCAGGAACAGTAGGCCGTCACGCGCATCCACATGCGGCGGACCGTCGGACCGGCCGGCACTGGTGCGGGCGTTTGGGGCGAGGGGTCAGCAGACGCCTGTGCAGGCGTTGCCTGCATCGGCTCAGGGGCCGGCGCCGGCGCGGGAGCCGTCTGGGAGAAATCGGGAGCCACGGGGGCAGCCGCTTCCTCGGCAGCCAGGGCGTCGGCCCGATCGGCCCGCAGGCCGCTCAACATGATCGAGTCGCGCGACAGGCCGCGGCTGTCGATCAGCAGGTGGCAAGCCCACCCCGCCAACCAGATTGCGGAGATAACGACAGCCGCCAGGACGACGGCTCGGCGTTGCAGTGACTTCATCACGCCCGGGTCCCGAGGGACGCCGCTCCATCCAGCCATCCCTGCCGCCGGCCGGTTCGGGGCCGGCCGCCATCCGCGCGGCACGGGATCGACTTGGCCAACCTTGGCCGACAGCACCCGCGGTTCCTTCCCGGGCGAGTTACGAATCTCGAAATGCTAAAGCAAGGCCGCCCGGCGTGCAAGGAATGATTCGGCCGCCGGGCGGGCCGGCGCAGGCGAAACCGGCCACAAGGCGAGGCGGGCAAGCCGGTTGCGGCTGGCGGAAAAAATGGCAAAAAGAGCCGGTCCCGGAGAGCCCTCCAGATCGGCCTGGACGGCCCACACAGCATGAGGGGCATCCGGCAGCAGGGACGGATGCTCCGCTTCCTTTCGCACGCAGCGGTGTTTAGTCTATTCGGTTACAGCCATGGGAAAGAGAGGCGGCAAGCTGTTCGACCTGACCACGCCCGAGAACGAGAAGAAGAACGTCGCCAAGGACCACGCTGAGATCGCCGAACAACTCAAGGCGCTAGCAGAGGCGAAGTGGAAGGAGATCAACGAACATGCCCGCCCGATCGGCGAACTGAAGAAGGCCAGGTGAAGCCCGTGATGCGATATCCGGTTGTCCTGTTGCTTGCGGCTTTGGCTGCGCAGTCGGCCATCGCCGATGATTCGCCCGTCCGGTTTGCCGCGCCGCCGTCGGCCAGACGAGTGGGCTCGACGGTGGAGATTTCGTTTGCCGCCAGCCGCCAGACCGACATGGAAGTCGCGATCCTGGATGCGAAGGGCAGAATCGTCCGACACCTGGCCGCCGGAATGCTTGGCGGCAAGAACCCGCCGCCGCCACCGCTCAAGCCGGGCCTGAACCAGATCCTGGCGTGGGACGGCCGGGACGATTTCGGCGTGGCAGCCGAGGGCGGCCCCTTCCACGTCCGGGTCCGGGCCGGCATGGGCGTGAAACTCGACAGGATCGTTGGCGGCGACCCGTACGCCTTCTTCTCCCGGGACACGTATCACGGGAATCACGCCTTCTGGTACATGGGCGGCCTGGAACTCAAGCGGGACGGCACGGTCTATGTCGTCGGCTCCCAGAACCAGTTCGGCATGCACACGATCCGGCACTACGATGCGGACGGCCATTACCTCAACACCGTGTTCCCGCCACCCGCCGGCCGGCCGGTGGAGAAGATGAAGGGATGGGGCCTCGACTTCAATGCCGACGGCAGTTACACGCCGAAGTATGGCCGGCTGGAATCCCCCTTCATGTCCACCACGCCGCTGTGCACGGATCGATTGGAGATGCTCCGCCTGATGCCTTCCCAGGGCGACGACAAGCTGCTCGTTCTGGGGCGGGATTACAGCCTGGCAATGGTCAATACTGACGGCACGATCGAGAGTCCACAGGTCGGCCCCCTCGTCATGAAGCCAGCATGGCCCGGCAGCAAGGCAAAAGGCCTGCGTCCCTACGGCCCTCTCTTCACCTGTCCGGCGCCGGACGGCAAGACCTTCTACCTGAGCGGAGTTTTCGCAGGCAAGAACGAGGGAACCCACGGGACTCTGGCAGCCGCGGCGGATAACGATTTCTGGCAGGACGGGCAGGTTTGGAAAGTGGATGCGGCCTCTCGGGAGGCCAAACCGTTCTTCTCACTGAACAAAGTCATCGGTTCACCGGGCGATCGCGCCAAGTCGCCCATCGGAGGCACCGACAGCTACTCCGAACTCCACGGCGTGGCAGCGGACGACGAGGGGCACGTCTTCGTCTGTGATCGCCTGAACAAGCGGATTGTCGTCTTGAATCAGGAGGCAGAGATCGTCCGGCAGATCCCCTTGCTTTACCCGGACGAAATCGTCCTTGGGCCCGAGAAGGGGGTGCTGTACGTCACCACCCGCGTCGGGCAACAAGGCGTCAAGGGCGATCTGAGACTCCTCAAATTCGCCGATTGGCGCAAGGACACCAAGCCGGCCATCGAGCTGAAGCTCGCCGACAACAATCAGTGCTACGAGAAACTGAACCGGAGCTACCTGCTGGTGGCTCAGGGCAAGGCGGGACCGAACATCTGGGTCGCCTACAAGGATCTGCCCGTGCGCATCTACCGGGACAAGGGCGGCTCATTCGAACTGGTCAAGGACTTCTACGAGGCCGGGCCGCAGCGCTGCCTGGGCCTTTACCACATGATGGCCGACCCGGAGACCGAAAACGTTTTCGTGTCAGACGGCTTTTTCGGCATTTTCCGGCTGAACGACTGGAACCGGCCTGCCTTGACGCGGTGCTTCGCCGCCAAGGACTGGCCCCTGTGCGCATCCAGTTTCTCCATCGATCCGCGCAATCGTCACCTGTACGTCAGGCTCCGCGGCGAAAATCTCAACGTGCAGTCGCCGCCCAGGGGCCAGGATCAAGGCATCGGCCGGTACAAACTCGACGGAGACTACTTGGCCCCGGCGCCTTTCGGCAAGTCCGGCAGCAATGTGCTCACCGAGGCAGTGATCTGGAACTGGGTTATTTCCTACGGCAACATGGACTACGGGATGGGCGTGGCCCCCAACGGGCAATTTGCCGCGCTGGGCGCTCCGGCGGGAACCAGGAACGACTACTCTGCGCACCTCCTGCTCTTCAAGGGCGACTATGAGCATCTGCCCTGGAAGGCGACGGAGTTCACCAGCTTCGGCGCCCCGAAGCTTGCCGGCGGGGTCAGGTTCGATCACCAGGGCAACCTATACCTTGGCGTCTACGACGGTAAACCAAACAATATCCCCGCGGGCTTCGCCGAAGACAGACTCTTCGCCGACAACATCCTCAGGATACACAAGTACGCACCCACAGGTTCGCTGGCGCAGGGCGACCTGTTCCCGACGCAGCCCAAGGGCCCGGCCAGGGTCTATGATGTTCACTTGAGGTATAACCGAAAGTTGTTGATGAGGGAATGAAAAGGCGGCGTACTCTGGTTGTCTTGCAGATAACCACCAAACCGCCCACGCGGGCAGAGGAGTACGCCACCATGAGTCAGTCTACGGCAGAAC
>JAJVII010000003.1 GCA_022072085.1 Phycisphaerae bacterium | reverse complement strand
CGTCGGCGTCAATCCTCTTCTGCCGGGCGGCTTCGCGCACGCGGTCGGCGTTCTCGCGGATGTATCGGATGTCGAGCATCGTGGTCCCTCGCAATGTAAGGGCGGTAGCTTATGGCATTCCCCCTCTATCGGCAAGCGGCCAGCCGCCCAGCAAGCGATTTACACCCGCCCGAAGGCGTGCTATCGTCATGCAGTCAACGCTGGGCTCGAAGGGCCATCTGACCGGAGGTGCGCAAGCCGTGAAAGTCTACATCATGGTCGATATGGAGGGCATCAGCGGGATCGTCGACATCGCCTACATGGATCAGACCAGCGACTTCTACCGGACCGGCAGAACGCTGCTGACCGAGGATATGAACGCCGCGGTGGCTGGCTGCTTCGACGGCGGCGCCGATGAGGTCTGGGTTCTCGACGCACACAGCCAGGGCTGCAACATCGAGCCGGCACTGCTGGACGAGCGGGCGATCCTGGACAAGAACCGCAGCCGCTGGTGCGGGTCGCTGGACGAGACGTTCGACGCGACGTTGATCGTCGGCCAGCACGCGATGGCCGGCACGCTGAACGGCTTCCTCGACCACACGCAATCGTCCAAGGCCTGGTTCAGTTACTCGATCAACGGCCGACCGATCGGCGAGATCGGCCAGTGGGCGACGATGGCCGGGCATTTCGACGTGCCGCTGATCTACCTGGCCGGCGACCAGGCGGCCTGCGACGAGGCCGCCGACCTGATCCCCGGCATCGTCACGACGGCGGTGAAGAAGGGGGTCGGACGAAACCGCGCCGTCGGCATGCACCCCAACCATGCTCACGCAACGATCCGCCGCGACGCCGCCCGCGCCGTCGCTGCGAAGAAGTCGAAGTTCCCCCGGCCGTTGAAGTGGAAGCTGCCGATGACCTGCCGGCTGGAGTATTACCGCTCGGACATGGCCGACGACCGGGCGTTGCGCGGCGACGTGGTGCGGATCGACGCCCGCACGCTGGAGAAGAAGTGCAAGACGCAGGCGGACATCCTGCTCTGAGAACCCACTCATGCGAATCTACATGATGTCGGACATGGAAGGCATCAGCGGCATTGTGGACGCCGCCTACACGGACTGCGAGTCCGACTACCACCGCTCGGCCCGCGCCTTGATGACAACCGACGTGAACGCCGCGGTCGCCGGCTGCTTCGACGGCGGGGCCCGCGAGGTCGTCGTCCGCGACGGCCACCACCACGGCAACAACTTCGAGACTGCGATGCTCGACCGGCGGATCGTCCTGGACAAGAGCCGCGGGAAGTGGACCGCGGCCCTGGACGGCAGTTTCGATGCGACGATGATCGTCGGCCAGCACGCCATGGCCGGCACGATCAACGCATTCCTCGACCACACGATGTCCGCCGAGCACTGGCACAGCTACAGCATCAACGGCGTCCCGCTGGGCGAACTGGGCATGTGGGCGACGATGGCCGGCCATTTCAACGTGCCGCTGGTCTACCTGTCGGGCGACCAGGCGGCCTGCGACGAAGCCGCCGCCCTGCTGCCCGGCATCGCAACGACCGCGATCAAGCAAGGCGTCGGCCGCAATCGCGCGACCGGCCCGATGCCCGAGCGGGCCCACGAGATGATCCGCGCCGACGTGGCCCGGGCCCTGCGGAATCGAAAGGGCTGGCCCAAGCCGTTGAAGTGGAAGCGGCCGCTGGTCTGCCAGTTGACGTTCAACCGGTCCGACTTCTGCGACGGTTACGCGGGCAAGCCCGGGATCAAGCGGATCGACGCCCGGACGATCGAGCAGCGCGTCGGCAGCCAACTCGACATCCTCTACTGAGCCCGCCCCGCGACGCCGGCGGCAAGGGAGTTCTCGTCAGGACCATGACCGCCGAGGCCGCCGTCAACGATGCCCCTCCGCCGCCCCGGCCCCGCCCGGCCGGGCCGCTGGCTGTCGTGGAACTGGTCGCGGTCGTTCTGCTCGTCCTGTTGCACGAATGGACGCCGTGGCGATTTGTCCGGAGCATCGGCCAGCCCTGGCCCAGGTGGATCGACCGCTGGGCGTTCATGGGCCTGGCCATCGCCGTCGTCGTCGGCTCGATCATCCGGCTGCGCGAGACGCCGGACGACTTGGGCGTGGGGGCCGCGGGTCTGCGACGCGGGTGGGGAGTCGCGGGGTTGTTCACGGGGGCCTTCATCGCCGGCGTCTTCGCGATCATCCTGCTCTGGCCGACCGGACCGGTTCGGCTGCACGGCGACTGGGTCGCGCGATACGTGCCCGGGCTGATTGCCCAACAGGTCGCGTTACAGTGCTTCGTGAACAATCGGCTATACTACCTCGCACGCGGCGGCGAGCGCCGGCGGCGGGGCATCGCGACGGCGGGGGCGGCGGCGATCTTCGCGTTGCTGCACGCCCCCAACGGGCTGCTGGTGGCCGGGACGCTCGGCGCCGGCTTGTTCTGGTGCCTGCACTTCCGCCGACACCGCAACCTGGCCGCCGTCATGGCCAGCCACGTGGTCATCGGCATCGCCGCAATGGCCCTGCTGGGCGAGGGGCCGCTGCTGCACCTGCGGGTCGGTCGGCCGGCCATGAAGATGCTGCTGGGCCTGTGACCCCGCAGCGCACCGACCAACGAAGGAAACCGGCTCGTGAGCGAACGCGACAGCAAACCCGAACCGGCAACCGACGCCAAGGCCCCCGCCCCGGCGGCCGCGCCCGTGCGCCCGCCCAAGCCGTGGTATCGCAAATGGCGCTACCGCATCCCGCTGCTGCTCATCGTGACCTCGGCGGTGGTCATCGGTCCCTGGCCGGCCGACACGTCCACCTACGTCGGCAGCGCGTATCAGCAGTCCACGCTCGATCGGCTCGCGGCGGCTCAGCCGCTGTCGGCGGGGCCCGGACCGATCCGCGTCGGAACGGCTGACCTGGACATCACCCCGCCCGTCGGCCACAAGCTGGCTGGCTACGGCGAAAAGTCGGACAAACGATCGACAGGCATCCGCTCGCGCTGCCACACGCGGGCGCTGAGCATCGCTCGCGGCGACAAAGTGGTCACGATCCTGTGCACCGACATCCTCATCATCAACCAGAAGATGGCCGACGCGGTCCGATCGCAGACGGGCCTGTCGCCCCACGAGATCTACTTCACCGCAACGCACACCCACTCGGGCCCGGGTCAATGGGGCGACCACTCGCTGGAGGAGATCGTCGCCGGCAGCTACAGCCCGGAGTTCTTCAGGACGCTCACGCAGAAGATGGCCGAGGCCGTCATCGCGTCGCGGCAGAACCTGGCTGACGCGGAGATGGCGGTGCTGCGGCTGCCGACCGAGCGTTTCGAGCGGCAGAAGAACCGCGTGGACAACCTGCTGCCGACGCACGACTGGCTCTACGGCCTGTTTTTTCGCCGGCCGGGCACGGGGACAACCACGCAGCCGGGCGAACTGCTGGCGGCGTTGGCGGTCTTCAGCGCCCATCCGACCGCGTCCGGCCTGCATTCGCGCGAGATGAGCGCGGACTACCCCGGCGGGCTGGCTGAGCGGCTGCACGAATCCGGCGTGGGCGTAGCCATGTTCGCCGCCGGAACCGTGGGCGACTCGCGTCCGAAGCTGCCGCCAGGCCGCGACAACCCTGACCGCGCGATCAAGCTCGGGCGCGAACTGGCCGACCGGCTGATGGCCGCCCTGCCCTCGGCCCACTGGCAGGCCGAGGCGTCGCTCGCGAGCCTGAACCTCCCGGTCGATCTGCCGCCGCTGCGACTGTCGATCAGCCGACACTGGAGGCTGAGTCCGATCTGCACGCGGTGGATCCGCCGCGACGCGACGCGGCTACAGGCGTTGCGGATCGGCCCGGCGACGCTGGTCGGCATGCCCGGCGACTACGCGGGCATGCTGGGCAACGCCCTGGACGACTGGAACGCCGGGCGGCACGGCACGCTGATCGCCACCAGCTTCGCCGCGGACTACGTTGGCTACGTCATGCCGCGCAGCGTCTTCAACGACTACTGGAGCTACGAGACGCGGCTGATGAACTTCTACGGCCCGTGGCTGGGCGAGTATCTGAACGACACGGCCGAGCGGATGATCGACCGGCTGGGTCAACCCGAGGTCGAATGAGGATCGCGGACCAATGGGCCAGGCAACACGAACAGCAAGAACCCTTCGGCACCTGAGGCGGCGATGGTATTTCTACGCGCCGCCGTTGGTGCTGCTGGGGATCGCCGCAGCATGGCTGGGACCGATCTTCATCGGCCACAACTTCCACACCGTCGTCCCGGGCCAGGTCTACCGATCACGCCAGCCAGGGGCCGTGCAACTGGAGGCGTGGAAGTCGCAATTCGACCTGCGGACCGTCGTGAACCTGCGCGGCACCCGCAAGGAGGGCCAATGGTACCGGGAGGAGGCCGACGCCTGTGAGCGGCTGGGCATCCGGCTGGTGGACGTGAAGATGACGGCCGAGATGCTGCCGGCGCCGCCGGACCTGAAAATTCTAATCGACACGCTGGAAGACCCGCACAGCTATCCCCTGCTGTTCCACTGTTTCGCCGGGGCCGACCGGACGGGCCTCGCGTCTGCGGTGGCACTGATCGTCCGCGACAATGCCGGCCCGGACGATGCGGCCCATCGCGAGCTGCGGATGCTTTACGGCCATCTGCCCGTCGGCAAGGCGACGGCCATGAACCGGTTCTTCGAGCTGTATGAGAAGTATCTTGCCGACAGCGGCCAAGCCCACAGCCGTGAGACTTTCCTGAAGTGGACCCGCGAGGTCTACGTCCCCGACGGATTCCGGGCCAGGGTCGAGCTGCTGTCGGCGCCGCAGCGGGTGTCGGTGGGCGAGAAGATCCCGCTGCGTGTGCGTCTGACCAACCTGAGCCACGACGCGTGGCACTTCACCGGCAACCCGGAAACCGGGACCGTGCTGTGGGTGCAGAAGTACCTGCAACTGCCGCTGCCCAGGCCGGCCTGGTGCTTCTCAACGCCGGCCGATCAACAGGTCGAGCCGGGCCAGTCGGTCGAAATGTCGGCGGAACTGCCCGGCTACGCCCTGCCGGGGACCTATCGCTACCGCCTGGACCTGTACCGCCCGCAGCACGACGACCTGTTCGCCCGCTACGGCTCGCGGCAATTGGATGCAACGGTGCAAGTGGGGGGCGGACCGGCGACGCAGGTGGACAACTAGCTGGCCATGTGGACCCGGCGGCCGGGCTCGACCTCACCGAGGCCCTCGTCGGCCTCGAAGAGGAAGGGCTCCACGTCGCAGCCGTCGGCGCTGACGATCTCCAGGCCCCTGTTCAGCGACAGATCGAGGTCCTCGCCGTCCGGCGAGATTTCCGGCTGGCTTCCGAGGGCCGGCTGCTCCGCGATCCGCCTGACGGTCGGCCGGCAGGGATCGTCGGGGCTGTGGATGAGCACGACAGCCGACGTCCCATCGGAGAGCCCGACCAGCGAGCCGATCGCGAACGGCGGAACCATGTCGCTGAATGCGCGGAAAACCACGGGGTCGAACACGCCGGCGAATTCCTTTGAGCGAAGCTGCTTCATCGCCACGATCGGCGGCAATCCCTGGCCGGCCGCCTGCTGCACACGCCGGTCGTACCAGTTGGCGACCGAGACGATACGGCTGAAGATGTGGATGCGTTCGCCGCTGAGCGGCCGCCCGACCGTTTCGACTTCAGGGAATCCGCCGCCGTTCCACTGCTGATGGTGATGCAGGGCGACCTGCGAGGCGGAGGGCTCGACCTTGGTGCGGATCAGATCGAAGCCGATCCGGGCGTGTTCTCGCCATTCCTGCGGGGTCTCGCGGCCGGGCGCGGGCTCGTAGCACTGAAGTTCACGGGCCAGCTCGACCTTGCCGACGTCGTGCAGCAGGGCGCCCAGGCCGAGGTTCATCACGTCGCGGGCGTGCCGCGGGTCCAGCCGGGCCCGCTGCTGCACAAGGTAGTGCCCCAGCCGGATGCCGAGCATGAGCGACATGTAACAGACGTTGGAACTGTGCAGGAACAGGTCCTTGGAGTCGCCGATCAGCGGCTCGATCATCATCGTGTCCAGGCCCTGGGCGACGATTGAGTTGACCATCGAGACCAGCGTGCGGCGGTATTCCTGGAAGTCGATGCGGGCAACGACCCGACGCTGCGATCCGGAGAAGCTCTCCTTGACCGCGCGATAGACGTTCTGCTGCTCCTGCGTCAGCTTGGGGCTGACGACCTCGTCCAGGAAGTCCAGCGTCGGGTAGCCGATCCAGAGCGTCCGCACGCCGAGCTGGCGGAGGCGGTCGATCATCGGCTCGTTCAGCTCGAAGCCGGCCTTGAGCAGATCGTACTCCAACTGCTTTGGGTTGGGCACGGGGGCCGCCAGAATCATGCCGGGTTGTACCTGCCCGAGCGGTACCCGAAGCATCTGCTCACTCCTGAGGCTTCCCAGAAGAGACCCGTCCCACGGGAACGGCCGATCTCCCTGTTCAGCCGCTATCGGTCCGCGGGACGGCCTGCTTTAGTTGATGATCCCGCCGGTCTTCTGACGAAAAGGACTGTGCAGGGCGATTTGCAGGCGCCTCTGGCCGGGCCTCGCACCTTGAGATGCACCCGCCGCTCGGCTACTATTTCGCGGTTTGAACGACCCAAGGGAGCCGCATGCACTTTCGCGACGTGCTCAAGACGCAGCCGATTACGTTCTCCTTCGAGTTCTTCCCGCCCAGGACCGACGAAGGCGCCGAGGGCCTGCTGTCGCGCGCCCGCCAGCTCAGGGACCTCAACCCCTCCTTCGTCTCGGTCACCTACGGCGCCGGCGGATCGACCCGCAGCACCACGCGCGATCTGGTCGTCCGCCTCCAGCGGGAGAACGGGCTGAACGCCGCGGCTCATCTGACATGCATCGGCCACACGCGCGCGGAGCTGCGCGAGATACTCGACGCCTACCGGCGCCAGGGAATCGACAACATCGTCGCCCTGCGCGGCGATCCGCCCCAGGGCGCAAAGGAGTTCGTCCCCACGCCGCCCGACGGCCTGCGCTATGCCAACGAACTGGTCGAGCTGATCCGCCGCGAATTCCCCGGCTTCGGCGTCGCGGTGGGCGGATACCCCGAAGGTCACCCCGAGACGCCCAGCCGACTGAGCGACCTGGAGAACCTCAAACGCAAGGTCGACGCCGGCGCGGACCTGATCATCACGCAGCTCTTCTTCGACAACCGCGACTTCTACGACTTCCGCGACCGCTGCGAACTCGTGGGCATTCGCACCCCCATCGTCGCGGGCATCATGCCCATCATGTCCTGGAAGGGCATCATGAAGATGGCCGCCCTGTGCGGCGCGCGGATACCGGCCAAGCTGCTGGGACGCCTGCTCAAGGCCGGCCAGGACAACGACGACGCCATCGCGCGGGTCGGCATCGACTGGGCGACGCAGCAGTGTCGCGACCTGCTGGACAACCAGGTACGCGGCATCCACTTCTACACTTTGAACCGCTCCAACGCGACCATCGAGATCTACCGGCGGCTGGGCGCCACCGACAGCCACGGCCTGCGCGAACTGGCGTCGACCTAGCAACGCAGCAGAAGGGAACCCCGGCCGCTTCGCTTTCCTTCGGCGTCGAGGGGGCCTAGAATTTTCCGGAGAGATAGCGGAGCCGTGACCGGCCTGCCGCCAAGGTATTGAGTTCCCAACCCGTCGGCTGCGCGTGAGCCCGCCGGCCCGGCGGCGCCGGGAACTTCCTGAGAGCGTCCGCGACCGCCTCGAAACCCGAACCGCAGCAGGCCGCCCGCTTGGGCGCCCGGGAGAAGCAGCCAGCCCATGAGTCCGCCAACCGACAACGCATTTGCCGTCGCTCCCAAACCGCTGGACAACATCGAGGCCGTCACCATCCGTTTCGCCGGTGACAGTGGCGACGGCATGCAGTTGGCCGGGACGCAGTTCTCCGACACCTCGGCCCTGGTCGGCAACGACATCGCCACCCTGCCCGACTTCCCCGCCGAGATCCGCGCCCCCGCTGGCACGCTCGCGGGCGTGTCCGGCTACCAGATCCAGTTCTCCAGCCAGGACATCTTCACGCCCGGCGACGCGGTGGACACGCTGATCGCAATGAATCCGGCGGCCCTGCGGGTCAACGTCAACGACCTGCGCCCCGGCGGCATCGTCATTGTCAACGAAGACGCCTTCGTCGAGAAGGACATCCGCAAGGCCGGCTTCTCCGCCAATCCGCTGGAGGACGACACGCTGGCCCGCTTCACTGTGCACCGCGTGAAGATCAACTCGATGACCGAGAAGGCCGTCGAGGGCCTGGGCCTGAGCAACCGCGAAGCCGGGCGATGCAAGAACATGTTCGCGCTGGGGCTGGTCTACTGGCTCTACGACCGCCCGCTGGACGCAACGCTCAACTTCATCGCCGCCAAGTTCGCCAAGGTTCCCAACGTCGCAAAGGCCAACACCCGGGCCCTCAAGGCCGGGCACGCCTTCGGCGAAACGGCCGAGATGTTCGCCAGCCACTACCACGTGGACAAGGCCCGCCTCGCCCCGGGAACCTACCGCAAGATCACCGGCAACGAAGCAGCCGCCCTGGGCCTGATTACAGCGTCGCGGCTGGCAGGACGCGACCTGCTCTATGCCAGCTATCCGATCACGCCGGCCAGCGACATTCTGCACGAGATCAGCCGACTGAAGAAGACCGGCGCGATGACCTTTCAGGCCGAGGATGAGATCGCCGCCGTCGGCGCCGCCATCGGGGCCAGCTTCGCCGGCCTGCTCGGCGCGACGGGGACCAGCGGGCCGGGCGTCGCGCTCAAGAGCGAAGCCATCGGGCTGGCCGTCATGACCGAACTGCCGCTGGTGATCGTGGACGTGCAGCGCGGCGGGCCGAGCACCGGCCTGCCGACCAAGACCGAACAGGCCGACCTGTTCCAGGCTGTCTTCGGCCGAAACAGCGAGTGCCCGGTCGTCGTCCTGGCCCCCTGCACGCCGGCTGACTGCTTCCAGACCGTCATCGACGCATTCCGTCTGGCCGTCCGCTACATGACCCCGGTCATGGTGCTCAGCGACGGCTATCTCGCCAACGGCGCCGAGCCGTGGCGGTTCCCCAAGCTCGCCGACCTGGAACCGATCCGCATCCCGGCCGCCGGCCAAAACGGACACGAGCACTTCCTGCCCTACGAACGCAACGCCGACCTGTCCCGCCCGTGGGCCCTGCCCGGCACGCCGGGCCTGGAGCACCGCATCGGCGGGCTGGAAAAGGAGGACGTGACGGGCAACGTGAGCTACGACCCGGCCAACCACGAGCACATGGTCCGGCTGCGGGCCGAGAAGGTCTCGCGAGCCCACATAGAGGGGCGCGAGCTGATCTGGTACGGCGACGACTCCGGCGATCTGCTGCTGGTCGGCTGGGGCAGCACCTACGGGGCAATCGCCGCGTCCGTCCGCCGAGCCCGCAAGAAGGGGCTGAAGGTCAGCCATTGTCACCTGCGCGGGCTCAACCCGCTGCCGGCCGGGCTTGGGGAAAAGATGAAGAAGTTCCGCAAGGTTCTCGTGCCCGAACTGAATCTCGGCCAGCTCTGCCTGATCCTGCGGGCCCGGTTCCTCGTGGACGCCAGGGAGCTTTCCAAGGTGCAGGGCCAGCCTTTCACCATCAGCGACATCACCAGCGGCATCGACGCCGCACTCGAGGAGAAGTAACGTGTCTGCCAATACCAAGGCCGCCGATGTGCCTGTCCTCCAGCCCAAGGATTTCGCGTCGGACCAGGACGTGCGATGGTGCCCGGGCTGCGGCGATTATTCCATCCTGGCCCAGGTCAAGAAGGTGCTGGCCAAGATCGGCGCACGCCCGGAGAAGACGGTCTTCATCAGCGGCATCGGCTGCTCCAGCCGCTTCCCCTACTACATGAACACCTACGGTTTCCACTCGATCCACGGCCGGGCGCCGACCTTCGCGACGGGCGTGAAGGTTGCCAATCCCGAGTTGTCGGTCTGGATCGCCACCGGCGACGGCGACGGGCTGAGCATCGGCGGCAACCATCTGATGCACGTCATCCGCCGCAACGTCGACGTGAACATCCTGCTGTTCAACAACCGCATCTACGGCCTGACCAAGGGACAATACTCGCCGACCAGCGAGCACGGCAAGAAAACCAAGAGCAGCCCGATGGGCACGGTCGAGTGGCCGGTGCGGCCGCTCTCAATCGCCCTGGGCGCCGAGGCCACCTTCGCCGCCCGGGCCATCGACGTGGACGTCAAGCACCTGGAATACGTGCTGGAGCGCGCCGCGACCCACCGCGGCACGAGCTTCGTGGAGATATACCAGAACTGCAACATCTTCAACGACGGCGCCTACGGCTACGCAACCGACAGGACCGCCAAGCCCGACAACGTCATCTACCTCGAACACGGCAAGCCGCTGACCTTCGGGCGCGACGCCGCCAAGGGCATCCGCCTGCACAACCTGCGACCCGAGGTCGTCAACGTCGAGGAAGTCGGGCCCGACGATCTGCTCATCCACGACGAGCAGGCGAGGGAACCTTCGCTGGCCTACATGCTCAGCCGCATGCGCTACCCCGAGTTCCCCGAGCCCGTCGGCGTCTTCCGTTGCGTCGACGCCCCCTGCTTTGACACGCAGGTCCGCGACCAGGTCCGCGAGGCCCAGGCCAAAGCCGGCGACCTCGACTTCGACAGCATCATCGCCGGTCCGGAAACCTGGACCGTCGCCTGAACCCGGCCCGCGACCGCGCCCCGACCGACACCGCCCCCCACTCTGTATCTGCCTGTAATTGCCTGTAAGAGCCTGTATCGCAACCCATTGCGGGGCAACGCCTTGCAGAGAACGCTGGCCGATGCGATCTGACGCGTTCGGCCGAGTCGCCTCGACCCGGAGTCGACCGGATCGGCCGCGTCGATTCTGCTTGCCTTAGAATGCGTCTAAACGAATTGTGAGACGTGCATCTCCCGGACGCGGCCCGATCAGCCGCCCTGCTCCTCGGGCTTCGCTTCCGGGGCGGTGGGCGTGGCCGGGGGCGAGGCATCGGCTGTGGGCTTGGCATCACCCGCCGGTTTTGCGTCGGCCGCGGGCTTGGCTGCGGCGGCTTTCTTGGCCGCGGCCTCGGCGGCGCGCTTGGCAGCGGCCTCCTCCTTCGCCTTCCTGGCAGCGGCTTCCTCGGCGGCCCTCTTCGCAGCCGCTTCCTCGGCCCGCCTGCGATCGGCCTCTATACGCTCCTGCTCCAGCCGGGCGTGGATCGTCTGGAGCTTCTCGAGGTCCTCGGCCGACTCGCGGGCCAGCCCCGCGACGCCCTCGCGCACGTCGCCGCCGGGCGCTCTGCCCAGCGCGTCGGCATAGGCCCGGGCAATCGCCTCCTGGTCTCGCAGGACGTGCGGGAGGATGTATTCAAGCGTCAGGTAGCTGATTTCGGAAAACGCCGTCGGCCAGCGAACCGGCGGCACCGTGCCGCCCAGCGTGTCGATCCGCGCAGCCAGCCAGTCGATGGCCGCCGTGCGATGCTTCTGCACGGACCGCGACAGGTCGGCCAGTTCCAGCGACGACTCGCTCACCCACGGGCTGGTGCGGCCCAGCAGCGGAAGGATCGCGCGGTGCTCGGCCCGGAAGAGGGAGGTCAGCAGTTCGATTTCAGGTTGATTCTCATCGTCGCGTGCCATCAGCGTTCCCAATCTCATGCGTGCAAAGCCCGGATCTCTCTGGCGATCCGGCGATCATTCGAAAAGCCCGGCCGGAAGCCGGGACCAGGCTCTGTCTGAAAACCCCGGACTGGCGTCGGCCGGCTGCGCGGGCGTCTGGCGTTGTCGGCCTTCGGTCGACGCATTTCGCTTCAATACGGCTCCCTCGGCCTCCTAGCCAGCCGCCCGCTCGCTCGGCCTTGGGCCGACGCCGGAGTGCTCAGACAGAGCCTAGAACAACTTCGTCAGCGGCTGCCAGACAACGAGCAGCCCGGTGACCGGGACGGCCATCGCAATGACCCAGCCGGCCGCCAGGGCCGACACCTCGATCGGGCCGTCGTCGGTGGTCTGGAGGAACATCGCCCGCACGACCCGCATGTAGTAGAACAGCGAGATCAGCGTGTTGACCAGGCCGACCACGACCAGCCAGCGCAGGCTGATCGGCTGATAGACGAACAGCGCGTAGAAGAGCTGGAACTTCGCGGCGAAGCCCGCCATCGGCGGCAGCCCGACCAGCGAGACCAGGAATAGAGCCATCGGAATCGCCAGCAGCGGGGCCCGCCGCCCGAGTCCGGCGAACGCCTCGATCCGCTCGCTGCCCGTGCGGTTGTAGACCAGCGCGACCACCGAGAATGCGCCCAGGTTCATGAACAGGTAGACCAGCAGGTAGAGCACCAGGGCCTGCGCCCCGGGCGAACCGGAGATGCCCTGCCCGTCCGTCGGCAGGATCGCGACGGCCATCAGCACGTAGCCCGCGTGGGCGATCGAACTGTAGGCCAGCATCCGCTTCAGGTTGTCCTGGGCCAGCGCCGCCAGGTTGCCCAGCGTCGCGGTCAGCGTCGCCAGGATGCCCACAGCCAGCGCAATCGACCCGGCGTAGTGCGGCGCCGCGCCGGCGAAGCCTCCGACCGCGTAGACCAGCCGAAGCAGCAGCGCTAGCCCGGCCGCCTTGGACGCGACCGACAGGAACGTCGCGACCTCCACGCTGGCGCCCTCGAAGACGTCGGGGCACCAGAAATGGAACGGGACCGCGGAAATCTTGAACCCCACGCCGGCCAGCAGGCCCAGCATGCCGATCACCGCGACCGGCGGGATCGTTCCGGCTGACGCAACGGATGCCGCGATGCGATCGACGCTCAGCGTGCCGTAGACGCCGTAAAGCAGGCTCACGCCGTAGAGCATGACGGCCGCCGTCACCGCGCCGAAGACGACGTATTTCATCGCCGCCTCGGCGCCCAGCCGCTGCTGCTTCTGGAAGCCGGCCATCGCGTAGCTCGGCAGCGACGCCAGCTCAATGCCCACGACCACCATCAGCAGGTTGACGCTGGAGACCATCATGCCCATGCCGACGGTCGCGGCGATCAGCAGCGTGAAGAACTCCGGCGCGTCGATCACCGTCGCGTCGTTGCGGCGGCGTGATGCCGTGATCAGCCACATCACCGCGATCAGGGCCAGGAATCCGAAGATCAGGACGCGCAGGAAACTGCTCAGCCGGTCGGCCACCAGCAGCCCGCTGAAAGCCGGGTGGGATCCGCCGCGAACGAAGAACGCCCCGGCCGCCACGGCTGCCGCAGCCGCGCCCAGGGCCGTCACCGCCGCCGTCAAACGGTCGCGCCGGCTGCGCGTCAGGAAGAACGGCAGCAGCAGGACCGCCACCGCGGTCGCGGTGACGATCAGCTCGGGCGCGAAGGCCGCCATGTCGGCAGCCGGGGGCAACGGCACGTTGAGGGCCAGCAGCTTCATCCGTTCACATCCAATCGACTGTTTCCCGCAGCCGGCCGATCCGGGCGCGGTCTCGGCTCATCGGAACAGGGCGCAGATGTTCTCCAGCGTCCCCTGGAAGAACATGGTTGCCAGTTTCGGATAGATGCCCAGGGCGATCGCGAAGACGCCCATCGGGATCAGCACGATCACCTCGCGCGGCGTCATCGGGGCAAACTTCGCGTTGTCCGGCCGGGCCGGCCCCAGGAAGACCCGCTGGATCGTCCAGAGAATGTAGCCGGCGGTCAGGATCATGCCGATGGCGGCGATGCCGGCATACCAGACGCTGTAGTCGAACGTGCCGAACAGGACGAGGATTTCGCCGATGAAGCCGGCCGTCCCTGGCAGGCCCATGCCGGCAAAGAAGCCCACCGCGGCCAGTCCGAAGTAGACCGGCATCGCCAGCGCCAGTCCGCCGAAGCGGTTGAGGTCGCGATGGTGGGCCCGGTCGTAGATGACGCCGACCAGGAAGAACATCATCGCGCTGGACAGGCCGTGCGCGACCATCTGGAACATGGCTCCGTTGAATCCGGCGATGCTGCCGCCGCCGGCGACAAAGCTGATCGGCGTGACTGCCAACCCGAGCGTCACCCAGCCCATGTGCGAAACCGAACTGTAGGCGACGAGCTTCTTGAAGTCGGTCTGGGCCATCGCGACCGCGGCGCCGTAGACGATGCTCACGATGCCGATGACCGCCAGCAGCGTGATGAAGACTCTGCTGACGGCCGCCTCGCGGAGGATCGGATAGCTCACGCGCATCAGGCCGTAGCCGCCCATCTTCAGCAGCACGCCGGCGAGGATCATTGAGATCGGCGTGGGGGCCTCGACGTGGGCGTCGGGCAGCCACGTGTGGAACGGGACCGCCGGCAGCTTGATCGCGAACCCGATGAACAGAAACGCGAAGGCCATGGGCATGAACTTCATGCCGAGGATCCACTTGCCGCCGATGGCCGCCTGGAACTTCGCGTTGGCCGCCATCTCGATCAGGTCGAACGGGCGGGCCATCACGTCGCGCCCGATGAAGTAGAACGCCAGCAGCACGATCAGCATGAGCACCGAGCCGGCCAGCGTGTAGAGGAAGAACTTGATCGCGGCGTATTCCTTGCGCGGGCCGCCCCAGACGCCGATGAGGAAATACATCGGCAGGAGCATGACCTCCCAGAAGATGTAGAACAGGAAGAAGTCCAGCGAGAGGAACACGCCCAGCATGCCCGTCTCGAGCAGCAGGAACAGGCTGAAGAAGCCCTTGGTCGCCTTGGTGACGTTGAATGCAGCCAGGCAGGAAAGCAGCGAAATGAACGTCGTCAGGATGACCAGCGGGAAGCTCAGGCCGTCTACGCCGAGATAGTATTCGATCTTGAACGACTGGATCCAGTCGGCCCGCACGATGTGTCTGATGCCCTCGCCGTAGCTCGCCCCGAACGCCCCGGTCCCGATGAACGCGGGGAAGAGCATCAGGCTGATCCCGAAGGTGGCCGCGGCGAACAGCAGGGCCATCCACCGCACTGCCGCCCGCGTGGGCATCAGCAGCACGAGGATCGCGCCGACTGTCGGCAGGAAGATGATACTCGTCAGCAGCATCGCAGTGTCCTATCCAAGCATTCCGTTTTGAACCATCCTCACCGTCAGGAAGACGCCCACCGCCAGCAGCACGGTCAGCACCATGAACAGCACGTAGTTGCGAATCCGCCCGGTCTGCGGCACGCGAACCAGCCGGCCGGCGCCCTGCGTCACGGCCGCAAGCCCGTTGGCCGAGCCGTCGATCACATGGCGGTCGAACATTCCGCTGAACTCGGCGACCGAGCGAACCGTCGTGCCGACCACGTTGACCAGCCCGTCGATCACCCACTTGTCCCAGAAGTAGCTGACCTGGCAGGCCGCCATCGTCAGCTTCAGCAGCACGTGGTTGTAGAGTTCGTCCACGTAGAACTTGTTGTAGACGACCTGGTAGATCGGCTCGACGCCAGGCAGTCGGCGAATCTTCGTCGCCAGACCGAAGCCGTTGCGGTAGATCAGCACCGCCAGCCCGCCACCCACGGCGAAGGCGATGCCCGCCCAGACGAACAGGAACCCGTGGGCCGCATGGCTGATCTGGAGACCCCAGGCCTCCGCCGGCCGTGTCGATTCGATCCAGCCGACGAACTTGAGCTGCGGGAAGCCGACGACGATCGCCCCGGCCGCCAGCACGATCAGCGGAATCTTCATCTTCCACGGCACGCCGTGTTCCTTGGCGTGGTGAAAGACGTGTTCGTCGCGCGGGCGGGTGAAGAAGGTCAGCATCACCGCGCGGAACATGTAGAAGGCCGTCACGTACGCGATGACCAGCGGGATCCAGAAGAACATCCACGCCCATGCCCGCCCGGCGCCGATCGTCTGACGGTTCAGGGCCGGGGCGTGGAAGGCGGCCGTCTCCCCTTCGCCGGCTTCGCCGCCGTGCTCAGCCGTCGGCGTCTCGGCTGCGGTCGCCTCGCCGCCGTGTTCGCCAGCCGATTCAGCGTGTGTGCTATGGACCGTGCGGGCGCCGCTGGCGTAGTCCCACGCGTTGCCCAGGATCATGTCCTTGCTGTAGAAGCCGCTGGTCACGAAGGGCAGCCCGCTGATCGCGAACGTCGCAATGATGAACGTGATCGCGGTGATGGGGATGGCTCTAAAGAGCCCGCCCATCTTGCGCATGTCCTGTTCATGGTGGCAGGCGTGGATGACCGCCCCCGATCCGAGGAACAACAGCGACTTGAAGAACGCGTGCGTGATCAGGTGGAACAGGCCCGCGACGTAGCCGCCCAGGCCGATGCCCATCACCATGTACCCGAGCTGCGAAAGCGTCGAGTAGGCAAGCACCCGCTTGATGTCGAACTGCGTGATGGCGATCAGGGCGGCCATCGTCAGCGTGATCAGCCCGATGGCCGCGATCACCAGCAGCGCTTGCGGAGTGAGCAGGTCGAAGATTCGGCCGACCATGTAGACGCCGGCGGCCACCATCGTCGCGGCGTGGATCAGCGCCGACACCGGCGTGGGGCCTTCCATCGCGTCGGGCAGCCAGACGTGCAGCGGGAACTGGGCGCTCTTGCCCACCGCGCCGCAGAACAGCAACAGCCCGATCGCCGTCAGCCAGAGCGGCGCCCCGCCCGGGGCCGCCAGCAGGCCGCTGCCGATGTGATTCATCTGCGAGATCGTCAGGTTAATGACGCCGTGCGAGCCGGCCGACGCCTCGCGGGCGAGCCAGAAGAACGCCCCGGCGATGCCCAGGATGAACCCGAAGTCGCCGATGCGGTTGACGACGAAGGCCTTGATCGCCGCGTTGGACGCGGACTTCTTCTCGAAGTAGAAGCCGATCAGCAGGTAGCTGCACAGGCCGACCAGTTCCCAGAACACGAACATGGTGATCAGCGTGTTGCCGACGATCAGCCCGAGCATCGAGAAGCAGAACAGGTTGAGGAACGCGAAGAATCGACTGAACCGCACGTCGTCCCACATGTAGCCGACGCTGAACAGGTGAATCATCGTCGCGACGATGGTCACCATGACGGTCATCGCGACGGTCAGCCCGTCCACGTGCACGCCGACGCTGAGGACCAGGTTTTCCTTGAGCTGGAGCCAGGGAATGATCAGGTCCGCGACGGCGGCGTGCTCGCCCAGGCCCATCCAGCGTTTGGCGACCAGCAGCGCCAGGACCGCCGACGTGCCGATGACGGCGGTGCCGAACCACCCGGCCAGCGCCCGGCCCATCCGCTTGCCCAGCAGGATGAGCACGACAAAACCGCCCAGCGGCAGCAGCGTCGCGGCGGTGAGCATCCAGATCATGGGATTCACGTCGTCAAACATCCGCACGTCCCTGCCGTGTCAGCCGCGGAGCCGGTCGCCGCGGTCCACGTCGACCGTCGCCAGACGGTTGTAGAAATTCAAGAAGATGGCCAGCGCCACAGCCGCCTCAGCCGCCGCCAGCACGATCACGAAGATCGCCGTCACCTGGCCGTCGATCAGGCCGGTGCCGTAATGCGAAAAGGCGATCAGGTTCACGTTCGCGGCGTTAAGCACCAACTCGACGCCGATCAGGATGCCGATCGCATTCCGCTTGAGGGTCATCGTGCACAGGCCAGCCGCGAACAGGATCGCCGCCAGCACGAGGTAGTGATTCAGCCCGATGTGCAGCACGTGGTTCATCGCCCGCCTCCCGTTCCGCCCGAGGCCGGCACGCGCGGCCGTGCGAGATAGGCCGCCCCGATCAGCACCGCCAACAGCAGCACCGAAATCACCTCAAACGGCAGCAGGTAGACGCCCAGGAACCCCAGCCCGATGTTCCGCGTCCCGTCGCCGTCGGCGTCGGTCAGCAGGTCCGCATCGCCGCAGGCATAGGCGACCTGCTGCACGGTCCGGGCCGGGGCGTCGGGGCTCTCCAGGGCCGCGATGGCCGACTCCAACGCCGCATCGTCGATCGCGCGATCCTGCGGCGGCAGAGCGTGCAGTTCAGCCAGCAGTTGATCGCCGCTCATCGGCTTGCCGTCCGCGTCGTGCAAGGGCTGCCGTCGGTCGCCCTGGTCGCCCTGCGGCATGACAGTCAGCTCGTACCACGCCGCCCGGGCCAGGCCCGCCAGCGTGACCGGCCCGCACGGGACGCCCTTGGCGTCAACGATCGCAACGTGATTGGCGTCGAGGAACTGCGTGACGGCCTGGAGGTCGTGGGCCCAGGGGTGTTCGTTCACGCCGGTCTGGGCCCACTGGGCCCGGGTCTGGACGATCGGGCCGACATACCAGGTGCTGTGCAGCAGCACCCACACCAGCAGGCCGACCAGGGCCAGGCAGACGACCGCGGCGACAGCCACCTCGGCCCTGCGCGGCGCGAAACGCATGTGCGGGTTCTTGCTGGTGAGCATGACGCCGAAGATGATAAGCACCAGCGTGCCGCCGGCGTAGACGATGAGCTGGATGGCACCGACGAACATCGCCCCCAGGAGGAAGTAGAGCCCCGCCGCCGCGCCCAGCGTCGCCAGCAGCCAGACCGCGGTGCGGACGATGTTGCGCGAGAGCAGCACGCCGAACGCGCCCGCCAGCGCCATGGCCGCAAAACCGTAGAAAAGAATCGCTTCGAGCATCAGGCCGGTTCCATTCCGGATCTCGATGTCACTTCGACTCGGTCCTGTGCAACAGGTTGGTCCAGGGCTTGAGCATCGAGACCGTGATGCCGCGCCCGCGGAAGAACATAGCCCAGACCAGGATCGCCAGGAATGCGCCGGCCCCGCCGGCGCCGATCACCGTCAGAACGATCTGCACCGCCAGTTGCGCCGCCCCGCCGGGGAACAGCCACGCCCACAGCGCGACGCCCAGCAGGTTGACGCAGGCCAGCGGCAGCAGCACCTTCACGCACATGTAGAGCACCTGGTCGATCCGCAGCCGCGGCAGCGTCCAGCGCAGCCACATCTGCACGAAGACCATGGTGAACGCCTTGACCACGAAGATGCCGGCGCCGGCCAGTGCCGCCCACCAGACCAGGCTCGGCGTGTGCTCCATGTGCAGCACGATGCCGAACGGATCGTACCACCCGCCAAGGTAGAGCAAGGCCGCCAGCCCGCCGATCAGGAACATGGCGGCGTACTCGGCGAAGAAGAACATCGCGAACCGCATGCCGCTGTATTCAGTGTGGAAGCCCGCGACCAGTTCCGACTCGCTCTCGGGCAGGTCGAACGGGGCCCGTTTGTTGGCCGCCAGCGAGGCGATGAAGAACACGCCGAACGAGACGAAGAGGAACGGGTTGCGGAACGCCAGCCAGCGGTGGATGCCGCCGCCCTGGTCGATCGAGATGTCCACCAGCGAGAGCGACCCGACCGTGAGCACCGGCGTGAGGACGGCCAGGCCGAGGGGGATTTCGTAGCTGACGATCTGGCAGGCCTCTCGCATCGCGCCGTAGAGCGACCACTTGCTGTTGGAGGCCCAGCCGCCCAGGATCACCCCCAGCACCTCCAGCGCCAGGATGCCGAAGATGAGCACGACCGTGATGCTGACGTCCACGAACGCGAACTTGGCCGAGAACGGCAGCACCGCGAAGGCCGCGAACGCCGGCACGAACGCCAGGTAGGGGGCGATGCGGAACAGCGGGCGGTCGGCCTCGTCGGGGATCAGGTCTTCCTTGCTCAGCAGCTTGAGCCCGTCGGCCAGCGACTGCGACCAGCCGTGCCAGCCGCCCACGCGCATCGGGCCCAGGCGGCTCTGCATGTGGGCCGACACCTTGCGCTCCCACCAGATGAAGAACATCGCAACCACCGAGACGAAGCCAAGGTAGACCGCGATGACGGCCACCGCCTCGATCGGCCGGGGGAGATTGATCAGCGGGATGTAGTCGGGCGCCGGGACCACGTTATCCGTTTACCTCGCCTGAGAATGTCGAATGACGAAATCCGAATGACGAGACAATGACGAATGACCCAATGACAAATGAAGAGGGAAACCCACTGTCGCGGCAGTCTGCATTCGACATTCGAACTTCGTCATTCATTCGACATTCGCCATTCGACATTCGTCATTGTCTCACCGGTCCACTTCGCCCATCACGACGTCGATCGAGCCGACGATCGCCGGCACGTCGGCCAGCAGGCAGTCGGTCGCGACCTCGTTGAGGATCGCCAGGTTGCAGAAGCTCGGTCCGCGGGCCTTGACGCGATAAGGAACAGCCGTCCCGTCGGAGATGACGAGAAAGCCGAGTTCGCCGCGGGGGTTCTCGATGCCGTAGTAGGTTTCGCCCGCAGGGGGCTTGAGGATCTTGGGCATCTTGGCCTTGTGGCCGCCCGCGGCGCCGCCGATCTGGTCGATGCACTGCCGCACGATCCGCACCGACTGCTCCATCTCCTCGATGCGGACGAAGTAGCGGTCCCAGCAGTCGCCGACCGCGCCCATGCGGCCCTTGCCGGTGCAGACCTCGAAGTCCATGCGGCCGTACACCAAATCAGGCGTTGCTTTGCGCAGGTCCCAGGCCACGCCGCTGCCGCGCAGCACCGGGCCGGACAGCCCCCAGGCGATCGCCCGGTCGGGAGGGATGACCCCGACGTTGGCGGTCCGCTTGATGAAAATGTGGTTGTAGCTGAGCAGGTCGTTGTATTCCTTGATCTTCGGCTCGAAGTAGTCGAGGAACTCGACGCAACGCTCCAGCCAGCCGGCCGGAATGTCGTCGGTCACGCCGCCGACCGTAATGTAGCTGTAAGTCAGCCGGGCGCCGCAGGCGGCCTCGAACAGGTCGAGGATCAACTCGCGCTCGCGGAAGGCGTAGAGGAACGGCGTGAACGCGCCGAGGTCCAGACCGTAGGTCCCCATCGAGACCAGGTGGCTGGCGATGCGGTTCATCTCGGCGAAGATGACGCGGATGTACTGGGCCCGCTCGGGAACCTCCAGGCCGGCCAGCTTTTCGACAGCCAGCGCGAAGGCCAGGTTGTTGTTCATGCCCGCCAGGTAGTCCATCCGGTCGGTGTAGGGGATGAACTGGAAGTACTGGAGGTTCTCGCCGATCTTCTCAGCGCAGCGATGCAGGTAGCCGACGTGCGGAGTGGCCTCCAGGACCATCTCGCCGTCGGTCCGTAGGACCACGCGGAGCACTCCGTGCGTGGAGGGGTGCTGCGGGCCCATGTTCACGAGCATCTCCTCGGTCATGACATCGCTGTCGACGCCCGCGGCGTCGTCGCGCGTCACGTCCACGTCCACCGGATCGGGGATGATCAGTGAAGCGGTCGTTCTTGATTCGTCTCGGTCGAGCATGGGATCCCGTGATACTCTCTGGGGAACTCGTAATCCTTCCGTAGCGGATAGCCTGCCCAGTCGTCCGGCAGCAGTATCCGCGTCAGTCTCGGGTGGCCGTCATACACGATGCCCAGCAGGTCGAACGCCTCGCGCTCGTGCCAGTCAGCCGCCGGCCAGACGTCGCAGACCGACGGCGTATGCGGGTTGTCGCGCGGGGCCTCGACCTTGATCGCGAAGGCGTGGCCGTGCCTGGTGCTGATCAGGTCGTAGACCGAGACCAGCTTGCCGTCTTCCGGATAGTCCACGCCGCTGATGCTGCGGAGGAAGTCCATCGCCAGGTCCGCATCGTCGCGGAGGAAGCGAGCGACCTCGACCCATCGCCCCGGCTCCACGACCGCATGCGGGTGCAGGCCCGACGCGTCGGCGGCGCGGACGGCGTCGGCGAATCGATCCTGCAATCGGCGGCTGATCTGTTCGGGCGTCATCGGGTGCGAATCCTCAGCGTTCAGTTCTTGGCCGGCTCGAGCCGCCGCCTGGCGATCGTCTGGTTGGCGATCTTGTCCTGCAACCGCATCAGGCCTTCCATCAGCGACTCCGGCCTCGGCGGGCAGCCGGGCACGTAGATGTCCACCGGCACAACCAGGTCCACGCCCTTGACGACATGGTAGCCGTGGATGAAGTAGGGCCCGCCGCCCACCGTGCAGGCGCCCATCGCCATCACGTACTTCGGGTCGGGCATCTGGTGATAGAGCCGCTTGAGTCGGCTGGCCATCTTGTAGGTCACCGTGCCGGCGACGATCATCAGGTCGCTCTGCCGCGGGGTCGCGCGAAAGGCGCCGGCCCCGAAGCGGTCCAGGTCGAACCGCGACGCGCCGGTGGCCATCATCTCAATCGCGCAGCAGGCCAGGCCGAACGTCATCGGCCACAGCGAACTCCGCCGAGCCCAGTTCAGGGCCCAGTCCAGGCTGGTGACGATAACGCCTTCCTCGAACCTGTTTTCGATCCAACTCATGCAACCGCTCCCAAGGGGAGACGCGGACGCTCTAGGCGGCGATGTCCTCGTCACCGGACGTCTGCCCGCCGCGCTGCTGCCCAGCCGACGACCGCACCCAGTCCAGGTATCCGAACCGCCACAGGTAGGCGAAACCCACCAGCAGCACGCCGAAGAAGAACAGCAGGTCCACGAACGCAGTCCGGGCGTTCTGGAGATAGACGCGGGCCCACGGATAGAGCAGCGCGACCTCCACGTCGAAGATCACGAACACCAGCGCGACGACGTAGAACCGCAGGTCAAACTGGATGCGGCTGTCGCCGACGGTCGGCTCGCCGCACTCATAGATCTCGCCCTTCTGCGGGTGCGGGATCGACGGCCGGATCAGCTTGCCCGCCAGCAGGCTGCCCAGGACGAACGCCACGCCCAGCAGCACGAACAGCGTGATGCCCATGACCGCCCAGGTCATACCTCGGTCTCCTGTCGCTCAGCCGCCGCCCTCTGGGCCACCGAGCCGCCAGCCCAGGACGCCCGCAGGGGCGGGGTGGCCTTGGTGTCCACGCCGCCGACCTTGCCCCAGCCGATCGGCGAGCCGGTCTTATAGTGCTCGTCCAGCTTGCGAATCCACTCGGGGGCCTTGGGGCCCAGCTCGCGGGCCTTGGCCATCCAACGCGGCTCGGGCGTGCGGCGGCCCTGCTTGGCCAGTTCGGTGAACTCCACGATCATCTCGCTGCGGCTGTAGCCGGACAGGTCGTGCACCTTGCCCATGTGAATGCACTCGGTCGGGCAGGGATCGCAGCACAGGGCGCAGAACATGCACTTGCTGTAGTCGATCGCGTATCGCGTCAGCACGGCGTTCTTGCCCTTGCCGTCGGTCTCGATGTAGATACAGTCCACCGGGCAGGCCTTGGCGCACAGGTCGCAGGCGATGCAGCGGTCGATTTCGTATTCGTGGAAGCCGCGGTAGCGCGGCGAGATCGGCGGGATCGCGTCGGGGTACTGCACGGTCACGGTGCGCCGTCCCATGTACTTGATGGTGACAGCCATGCCGATCAGGATGGACCTGATCGAGCGGTAGATGTTGGAGAAGTACTCCCTCATGCGATTTCCGTACGGTTCGGCTCCGACAGAACCTGGTGCTATCGTGTCAATTCTAGAGACCGAGTTCATGAAATCAATACACGAGCGGCCGTAACGTCAGTTACGACGACACTTACAACAATGCTTCATTTCGGGGCGTCACGCCGGGGGCTCATCCCGACGAAGACGCCTGGCTCAACCGTGATCCGATCCCTTGCCCCTGCCCGCCCGCCGAGCGACGGCCAGCCGGGCGCGGGCGTGTTCCACCTGCTCCCGGCGACGCTCGCGGGCAGGCTCGTCGGCCGCCGGCGCCGCCAGCGCAGCCGCCAGGTCCGCCGACGCCTGGTCAGCCGACAGTTCCTCGGCCGCCATCACCTGCCCGGTCAGCACCGTCACCACGCCGTCCAACACCTCGGCGAAGCCGCCCTGGATGTAGTAACGGCGGACCGCGCCGTCTACTTCCACGCGCAGCTCGCCGGCGCCCAGCTTGCAGACCAGCGGCGATCGGCCGTGCAGGACGCCGATCTCGCCATCCCACGCCGGCAGCGCGGCGAACGTGCACGTCATCGGCTGCTCAGCCAAATGCGGCGTCACCAGTTCGACCTGGAACGTCTTGCTGCCGATGGGCATCGCCGGTCTACTCCTTGCTCATCCGCTCGGCCTTCTCGGCCGCCTGCTCGATCGTCCCGACATACATGAACGCCTGCTCGGGCAGGTGGTCCCACTTGCCGTCAACCAGTTCGCGGAAGCTGCGCACCGTCTCGCTCAGCGGCGTGTTGTTGCCCGGGAAGCCGGTGAACTGCTCAGCCACGAAGAACGGCTGGCTGAGGAACCGCTCGATCTTACGGGCCCGCGCCACCAGCAGCTTGTCGTCCTCGCTCAACTCGTCAACGCCCAGGATCGCGATAATGTCCTGGAGGTCGCGGTAGCGCTGGAGAATCCGCTGCACCTGGCGGGCAACCGTATAGTGCTCCTGGCCGACGTATTCCGGCGCGAGGATGCGGCTGGAGCTTTCCAGCGGGTCGATCGCCGGGTAGATGCCCTTCTCCACGATCGAGCGCTGGAGCACGATAAACGCGTCTAGGTGAGTGAATGTCGTCGCCGGGGCCGGGTCGGTCAGGTCGTCCGCGGGCACGTAGACCGCCTGCACCGACGTGATCGAGCCCTTGGTCGTCGAGGTGATCCGCTCCTGGAGTTCGCCCATCTCGGTCGCCAGCGTCGGCTGATAGCCCACCGCCGAGGGCATTCGGCCGAGCAGCGCGGAGACCTCCGAGCCGGCCTGGCTGAAGCGGAAAATGTTGTCGATGAAGACCAGCACGTCGGCTTCCATGTGGTCGCGGAAATACTCGGCCATCGTCAGCCCGCTCAGGGCCACCCGCATGCGGGCGCCCGGCGGCTCGTTCATCTGGCCGAACACCATGGCCGTGTGCTCGATGACCCGCTTGCCGGTGTTGCCGATCTTGGCTTCCTGCATCTCCAGCCACAGGTCGTTGCCTTCGCGGGTGCGCTCGCCGACGCCGCAGAAGACCGAATAGCCGCTGTGGAAGCGGGCGATGCGGGCGATCAGTTCCTGGATGACGACCGTTTTGCCCAGCCCGGCGCCGCCGAACAGTCCGATCTTGCCGCCGCGCACGAAGGGCGTCAGCAGGTCGACCACCTTGATGCCGGTCTCGAACACCTCGGTCTTGGGCACGAGCTGGTCGAACCGCGGCGCCTCGCGATGAATGGGCATCCGTTTGGCCGCCTTCATCGGCTCGCGCTCGTCGATCGTGTCGCCCAGCAGGTTGAAGACGCGGCCGAGCACTTCCTCGCCGACCGGGACGGTGACCGGCTGGCCGCTGTCGACCACGTCCTGCCCGCGGATCAGCCCGTCGGTCGAGTCCAGCGCGACGCAGCGGACGCGCCCGCCGCCGAGCTGCTGCTGCACCTCGCCGACGAGTATGCGCTTCTCGCCCGCGACGGCGATCTCGACGTCCACGGCATTGTAGATCTCCGGCAGTTCCCCCTCGGGAAACTGCACGTCGAACGTCGAGCCGATCACCTGCGATACCTTGCCTGTTGCCATGTCCAACACCTCAAGATTCGGATTCACCACAGAGGCACAGAGACACGGAGAAGAGAGTTGATCCTATCCAAGACTGTTCCGATCCTACCCTGCGCCTCTGTGTCTCTGTGGTTCAACTATTCCAACGCCGCGGCGCCGCCGATGATCTCGCTCAGCTCGCTGGTGATCTGCGACTGGCGGGCACGGTTGTACTTCCGCGTCAGGCCGCGAATCATGTCGCCCGCGTTGTCGGTCGCCGCCTTCATCGCCGTCATCCGGGCGATCTGCTCGCTGACCACGGAATCGTTAAGGAACTGGAGCAGCCGCACTTTCACGGTGATCGGCAGCAGCTCGGCCAGCAGTTCCGCCGGCGCCGGCGAGAAGTCGTAGGCCTCCAGCGGATGCTCGCGTTTAGCGGCGCCGTCCGCAGCCGCCGGCCTGGCCACCTCGTCCAGGCCGCTCAGGGGCAGCAGCTTCTCGACCACCGGCTGCTGGCGGCCGGCGCTGACGAACCGCATGTAGACGACGTGCACCGCGTCGATGGACTGCTCGCGGAGGAACAGGTCCATGTGCCGGCTCACGAACTCTTCAACGTGGTCGAAGCTCGGCTTGTCCTCGATGTGCGTGAACCGCCCGGCCATCGGGTAGCCGAGGAACTTCAGGTAGTTGATGCCCTTCTTGCCGACGACCTCCAGCCGCACGTTCACGCCGGCCTTCTTCTGGGCCTCGATGTGGGCGATCGCGGCCCGCAGCACCTGGGCGTTGTAGCCGCCGCACAGGCCCCGGTTGCTGGTCAGCACGAGGACCAGGTCGTTGCGGACCTCGCGGCTGCGCAACAGCGGGTGATCGATCTGCCCGCCGGCCACGTCGGCCAGCTTGGAGACCAGCGCGGTCACCTTCTGTGTGTAGGGCTTGGAGTCGACGGCCCGGTCGTGCGCCCGGCGGAACTTGCTGGTCGCGATCAGATTCATCGTCCGCGTGATCTTGTGGATGTTGCGGACGGCCTTGCGGCGTTTCAGGATGACTCGCGTGTTGGCCATCTGTTCCTTGTCGGTTCACGTCCGGCCTGGTCGGCCCGGGCGCCGTTGCGTCTTCGGTTACTTCTGCGATTCGGCGAATCGCTGGGCGAACGACGCGATCAGCTTCTTGAGCTGGTCAACGAGTTCGTCGGTCAGGGTCCGCTTCTCGCGCAGCTCCTCGTAGGCCGCCCGGCCTTCGGTGCGGATGAACTCCAGCAGCCCGGCCTCGAAGTCGCTGACCTTGGACAGCGGCACCTTGTCCAGGAAGCCCTGCGTGCCGGCGAAGATCGAGAGCACCTGGTCCACCACCGGGTAGGGCGTGTACTGCCCCTGCTTGAGCAGCTCGACCATGCGGGCGCCGCGGTCGAGCTGCCGCTGCGTCGCCGCGTCGAGGTCCGTGCCGAGCTGGGCGAAGGCCTCCAGTTCGCGGTAGGCCGCCAGGTCCAGCCGCAGCGAGCCGGCCACCTTCTTCATCGCCTTGACCTGGGCGTTGCCGCCGACGCGCGACACGCTGATGCCGACGTTGATCGCCGGCCTCACGCCCGCGTAGAACAGCGACGGCTCAAGGTAAATCTGCCCGTCGGTAATCGAGATGACGTTGGTCGGGATGTAGGCCGACACTTCGCCTTCCTGCGTCTCGATGATCGGCAGGGCGGTGAGCGATCCGCCGCCGCGGGCTTCGCTGAGCTTGCAGGCCCGCTCCAGCAGGCGGCTGTGCAGGTAGAACACGTCGCCGGGATAGGCCTCGCGGCCGGGCGGGCGCCGCAGCAGCAGTGAGAGCTGGCGGTAGGCCTGGGCCTGCTTGGTCAGGTCGTCGTAGATGACCAGCGTGTGGCGGTTCTGCTCATACATGAAGAACTCGGCCATCGCGCAGCCGGCGTACGGCGCGATGTACTGCATCGGCGCCGGGTCGGTGCTGGAGGCCGAGACGACGATCGTGTAGTCCATCGCCCCGTTGGCCCGCAGGGCTTCGACCACGTTGACCACGGTCGATTCCTTCTGCCCGATGGCCACGTAGACGCAGACGACATCGCCGCCCTTCTGGTTGATGATCGTGTCCACCGCGATCGCGGTCTTGCCGGTCTTGCGGTCGCCGATGATCAGCTCGCGCTGTCCGCGGCCGATCGGGATCATCGAGTCGATCGCCTTGATGCCGGTCTGGAGCGGCTCCTTCACGGGCTGCCGCTGGGCGATGCCCGGGGCCTTCACCTCGACCGGACGGCGCTGGTGGGATTCGATCGGGCCCTTGCCGTCGATGGGCTGGCCCAGCGGATTGACCACGCGGCCGATCATTGCCTCACCGACCGGCACGCTGAGCAGTTCGCCCGTGGCCGTCACGCGGTCGCCCTCACTGATCTCCTCGAAGTCGCCGAAGACGACGACGCCGACGGAGTTCTCTTCGAGGTTGAGCACCTGGCCGAACGCGCCGGTCTCGAACTTGACCATCTCCGAGGCCATCGCGCCGCCCAGCCCGTGCACCCGGGCGATGCCGTCGCCGATTTCGATGACGCGCCCGACCTGCGAGACGTCCAGCTCTTCGCGATACTGTTCGATCTCCTGCTTAATCAGCGAGGAGATTTCGTCCACCTTGAATTTCATGTGTGCCTCTTGCAATGATCTGCTCTCGCAGATGCGTCAGCCGCTGCTTCACCGATCCGTCGAACATCGTGTCGCCCACGCGAATGACCAGCCCGCCGATCAGGTCCGGCCGCACTTCCTCGTGCAGCACGACCTCGCCGCCCATCTGCCGCCCCAGCCTGGCCCGGAGATGCTCGCGATCCGCATCGCCCAGGGGCGTCGCGGTCGCCACCTCCACGTGCACGCGGCCTATCCGCCGGTCCAGCGCCAGCCGGTAGGCCTCGGCCATCACCGGCAGCAGTTCGAGCCGCTCATGGTCGGCCAGCACCTGGAGGAACCGCAAAGTCACGTCCTCGACCCGGCCATTGAACATCCGGGCGATCGAGTCGCGCTTGGCCTGGGCACCGATCACCGGCGAGCCGATGAACGCCGCGAAGTCCGGCTGCGTGCGGACGACCTCCGCCAGCCCGTCCAGTTCGGCTGCGATGCCCTCGACCTTGCCGGCCGCCGTCGCCAGGTCCAGCAGGGCGTCGGCGTAAGCGCCGGCCAGCGTCAGTTTGTCGCCGTCGTCGGCCATCAGTTCCTCGACTGCTCCCGGTCCAGTTGCGCCAACGTCTGCTCGACAAGCCGGGCGTGGTCCTCCGGCCGAAGCTCGCGGGCCAGGATGTGACCGGCCACGTCGGTGGCCATGGTGGCCGCCTGGTTGAACAGGCCCGCCAGCGCGTCGTCCTTGGCCTGCTCAATCTGCTGCACCGCCCGGTCGCGGGCGTTGGCGGCTTCCTCGCGGGCCTCTTCAACGATCTTGTCCTTCACATGCTCGGCGTCGGCGACGGTCTTCTGCATCAACTGCTGGGCTTCCTCGCGGGCCTGATCCAGCTTTTCCTGATACTGGGCCAGCAGCTTCATCGCGTCGTCGCGCTGCTGCTCGGCCTGTTGAATCGTGTCGTGGACCTTCTGCTCGCGCTGCTCAAGCTGCTTGACGATCGGGCCCCAGGCGAACTTGCCCAGCACGACCAGCAGGCCCAGGAAGATCACCAGCGCCCAGACCGCGTTCCAGAACGAGCCGGAGATGATCCCGCCGCCGCCCCCTTCGCCCTCGGCCGCCTGCAACGGCGCAGCCAGCGCCAGCGCCGCGACGATCGCGATCGCCGCCGCCCAGCCCCGCCACGCCCGATTGGCCTTAGAACGTGTATGAAAACCCCTTCTGGCGTCGGCTGGCTGCGGGGGCGACTGACGGCGTTCTCGTCGCTCGACGATACGAGCCCGGGTATCGACTCGCTCCTCGGCCTTGTCAGTCGCCCCCTCGCGGCGCCTTGGGCCGACGACGGGGCTTTCATACACGTTCTTGCACATAGCTTGCCCTTTCACGGACGCCGGCCCGGGGAGCGGTCCCCGGGGCCGGGCCCGTCGCGATGCCCGTCTAGGACTTGAACACAGCCAGCAGGCAGACCACCACGCCGAACAGCGTGGCGCCTTCGATCATGGCTGCGGTGATGATCATGGCCGTGCTGATCTGGCCAGCCGCCTCGGGCTGCCGGGCCATCGACTCGACCGCGCCGCCGCCGATTCGGCCGATGCCCTTGGCGCCGCCGATGACGACAATGCCGGCGCCGATCGCCCCGCCGAACCAGGCGGCGCCGTTGGCGTCGAACAGCATCGACCCCTGGGTCTTGACCTCAGTCTTGGCCGCCGCTGCAGGCTCGTCGGCCGCCAGCACCCTCGCCGGCGCCAGGGCGATGGCCGCCACCGCCGCAAAGATCGCAAATCGCTGAAGCATCGAACCTCTCCTCAGTTTTGACGCCTCGACCCGCGGCGTCTGTCGTGTCGCCCGCTCCCGTCAGGGTAGTGAGGCGTCGGGTCCCGCGCCCCGCAGGCTTGTCTTCGGTTGTCGTCCTCGTCGATCATCCCCGTCGCAACCGACGGGGCTTGGATACTTTCTCTTCTTGATCGCGAACCACGAGTCACGAACCACTGACCACGGACCACTTCTAGTGCGGATGCACCGCCATGCCGATGAACAGGGACGCCAGGAACGTAAAGATGAACGCCTGGATGAACGCGACCAGCAGTTCGAGCAGGTTGATCGCGATCGCGCCCAGGATCGAAACCGGGGTGACCAGCAGCCCGACCATCCCCTGGTGCAGGCCGCTGACCGCGAAGCCCAGCAGCACCGCCAGCAGGATGTGGCCGGCATTCATGTTCGCCAGCAGACGAATCCACAGCGCGAAGCACTTGGCCACCACGCCGATGAACTCCAGCGGGATCAGGATGATCGACATCGGAATCTTGATCGCCGGCGGCATCGACGGCACGAGGCTCCACAGGTAAAGGAAGAAGCCCAGCAGCCAGCCGATCGGCGCGGGCAGCCCCTTGTGATGCCGGTAGTGCTGCACCTGCTCGTTGACGCCCGAGAAGACGATGACCAGGAAGGTCATCCCCACCAGACCGCCGACCATGAACAGGTTGCTGGTCGGCGTGCCGCCGACGGGCGTGCCGTGCAACGCCGGGATCGCGTGGCTGATGTCCAGCAGCGGGACCATGCCCAGAAGGTTGCAGAACAGCAGGAAGAAAAAGAGCGTGAGAATGAACGGCAGGTAGCGGTAGATCTTCCTGGTGTCGTGCAGGGCCGGGCGGGCGATGAAGTCGCGGACGAAGATGACGAAGATTTCGACGAGGTTGTAGCCGCGTCCCCTGGGCAGGTAGGCCCGCACGCGGGCGGCCCCGATCATCGCCAGCAGCAGCAGCAGCGCCGCCAGGATCATCACGGCGATCTGCGCCGACAGAATAGGCGCGCCGAACACGTCGAATCCGTGCCAGGGGACGTCCTTGACGTGATCGAGGGGGTTGCTCTTGGCTTCCGCCTCGGCCAGAACTCTCATCGCTCCGATCAGCATTCGCACCCGCTCAGTCGTTCGTCTTCGGCGTCACGCCCGGATTCAAGATGTTCGCCAACCACACGACTTCAACCGTCAACAGCAGCAGATACCAGATCGCCGACCAGAGCACCAGCGTCCTTCCGCCCCACGGCGTCAGCCAGTAGAGCAGCATCGCCAGGACGATCGTCACCGCCAGCCGCACCGGGCTGGCCATCAGGAATCCCATCGCCAGCGCCTGCCGCCCGCGGGCCGCCCGCGGCAGCATGACCAGCAACCCGGCAGCCAGTCCGACCGCCGTCGCCGCCAGTCCGCCCGCCAGACCGGCCAACCCTCGGCTGCCAGCCAGTTTCCACGTCGGCCAGATGCCGGCCGCCAGACCGGCCGCTACCGCCGCGACTGCAAGCGTCGCCAGCAGCAGCGGCCGAAGTTTCAAAGCCGTCGTCTCGGCGCTCATCCGCGTCCCTCTCGCGCCTTGAGCACCCGCACGAGCAGATACATGCCGGCTGCGAACCCCACGGCTGTGCCCGTCAACATGAACCAAGGCCCGCCGCCGGGGTTCCACCGGCCGTCCAGCCACCAGCCCAGCAGAATGAACACGCCGACGGTGGCGAAGAACTCGATGCCCAGCGCCGCGTAGTTCGCCAGCGAAGGCCCGGGCCCTGCGCCCTGCCCGTTCGGCCCGCTGCCTTCCGGCCTGGGCGAGTCCGACGTTATGACATATCTCCGGAACCGAAGTCACCGCCCGGCTCAACGATGGGCAGTCCGTGACTTCTTTCACGTGGCGGCTGACAGATCAGGATCTGTCGGCCGACACCGTCACAGGCGCCCTGCAACGCCGACGCGAATCGGCCGATGCGCATCGTCCAGAGCCGCACGGACAGCGTAAGATAGGTTCCTCACGGGGGCGTGTCAAGGCAATGGCGTCATTTGGCTGTGACTTGCAGGCGCCCCGGCCCGGCCATAGGCCGTGTTCCTTGACAGGTTTGCCGCCCCGACGTAATCTGCCCCCTTTGCCGGGAGACCCATGCAGCAGACGCCAAGTTCAATCCGCCTGCCCACGACCAGTCGGGCCGGCTATCGCAAGGTCGTCCAGGTCACCTGGGTCGGCATCGTGGTCACCCTCGCGCTGACCGCCGTCAAGATGATCAGCGGCTGGCTGACCGGCTCGACCGCCCTGGTCGCCGACGGCGTCGAGAGCCTTTCGGACAGTGCCATCGCTCTGGCAGTCATCATCGGCGGGCGGATCGCGGCACTGCCGGCAGACCCCGAGCACCCCTACGGCCACGGCAAGGCCGAGGTGCTGGCGGCCGGTTTCATCGCCTGGTTCATGGTCATGCTCGCGGTCGGGCTGGGCAGCCGCGGCGTCTGGCAGGTCATCCACGCCGAGGAGTTGCCCCCGCCGCACTGGGCTGCCCTGCTCTTCCTGGGCGGCACCTGCATTGTCAGCGAATCGCTGGCCCAGTATAAGTTGTGGCAGGCCCGGCGGCTGAATTCAGTCGCCCTGCGGGCCGAGGCGGCCGACCATCGCAAGGACGTCTACTCCTCCGCGATCGGTCTTGTCGCCGTCGGCGCCGCGATCGCCCTGGGCGGGCGCTGGGTCGTGCTCGACCCGATCGCCGGGCTGATCACCTGCGGCTTCGTCGCGTGGATGGCCGTCGGCATTCTCCGCGAAGCCACGCCGCAATTGATGGACGAAGCCGTCAGCGGCGGAATGCTCCGGCAGATCCGCAGCATCGCCGCCGGAGTGCAGGGCGTGCGCGAGACCGAGAAGCTCATCGCCCGCCGAAGCGGGCTGGACGTCCTCGTTGAACTGCACGTGGAGGTCGACCCGCAGATGAGCGTCGCCGACGCCCACGTCGTGGCCACCGCGGTGCGCGACCGCGTCGTCGAGCGCGTCGATCAGATCGCCGATGTGCTGGTGCACGTCGAGCCCTACTATGCGGGCGACCACGTCAACCCGCCCGCGCACATGGAAACGCATCGGCCATGAAGATCAGCTACGACTGGCTCAAGACGTACGCCCCCACCGACCTGCCCGCGGACGCGCTGGCCGAGAAGCTACTGCTGGCCGGTTTCCCCGTTGAGGAGATGTTCGCAGCCGCCGGCGGCGACACGCTGATGGACGTCGAGGTGACCAGCAACCGGCCTGACCTGCTGTGCCATCTCGGCATGGCCCGCGAGGTGTCGGCACTGACCGGGGCGACGTTCACTCCGCCCAAAGTCACGCCCGCCGGCGACGCGCCAGACACGGCCGGCCGCACGAGCGTGACGATGGAAGCCCCGGCCGCCTGCCCGCTCTACACCGCGCGGATCATCGAAGGCGTGAAGGTCGGGCCCAGCCCCGACTGGCTCGTTCGGCGGATCGAGGCCATCGGCCTGCGCCCCGTCAACAACGTCGTCGACATCACCAACTTCGTGCTGTTCGAGTATTCCCAGCCGCTGCACGCGTTCGACATGGACAAGCTGGCCGAGGGCCGCATCGTCGTGCGGATGGCCCGCGCCGGCGAGACGATCACCTCGATCGACGGCCACGAGCGCAAGGTGGACCCGTCGATGCTGGTCATCGCCGACGCCAGGCGCCCCGTCGCCGTCGCAGGGGTAATGGGCGGCCGCGACACCGAAGTCAGCAGCGCCACCACGACCATCCTGCTGGAAAGCGCGTGGTTCGACCCCATGTCCATCCGCTCGACGGCCCGCAAGCTGGCGTTGTTCAGCGATTCGTCCTATCGCTTCGAGCGCGGCGTGGACCCCGCCGGCGTGCGTGAGGCGTCCAACCGAGCCGTCGATCTGATCGCGCAGCTCTGCGGCGGGCGGCCCCTGCCCGGCTTCGCGGCCGGGGGCAAGCTAGACCCGCAGACGCCCGAGATCGCCATGCGGCTGGATCGGCTGGCGATGCTGCTGGGCATCGACGTGCCGGCTGACCGCGCGATGACCATTCTCGCGTCCCTCCAACTTTCACCGAAGCTGGACGACCGGGTCGTCCGCTGCACGGCGCCGAGTTTCCGCCAGGACCTCCGCCGCGAGGTGGACCTGATCGAGGAGGTCGCCCGCGTGCAGGGCTACGATGCGATCCCCGTCGGCGGGCGGGTCGAGGTGGATGTGCGCCCGCCCAACCCGCGGCGGCAGGCGGTCCGCCGCGTGGCTGCGACACTCTGCTCGCTCGGCCTGCACGAGACGGTCAGCTTCACCTTCGTGCCCGGCGATCTGGCGGAGCTGTTTGCCCGCGGACCGGCCGGCCACCTGGCTGTCACTCACCCGTCGCGCAAGCAGGAGAACGCCCTGCGTCGGTCGCTGCTGCCCAGCCTGCTGCGGGCGCGGCGGCACAACGAGACGGTCCAGGTCCGCCGGGCCGACCTGTTCGAGATCGCCCACGTTTTCAACCCGCCGGCCCCCGACTCCGTGCTGCCCGACGAGCCGCTGCGGCTTGGCCTGTGCACCGATGGCGGGTTCCGCTTCGCAGGCGGGCTGATCGAGGAGGTCGTTCGCGGGCTGGACCGCAACGCGGCGATGACCATCGAACCGGCGGACCGGCCTGGACTGGAGGCCGGCCGAGCGGGCGCGGTCCTGCTCAACGGCGTGGCGATCGGCCTGATCGGCGTCGTGTCGGCCGACGTGCGCGGCATGTTCGACCTGGGCGTCGAGGTCACGGTGGCTGAGATCGACGTGCAGCCGCTGATCGAGTTGGCGTCGCACCCGCGGCGGTTCACGGCACTGGCCCGCTTCCCGGCGATCGAACGCGACCTGTCGATGCTCGTGGACCAGGCAGCTGCGTGGGCAGAGGTGGTGCGGACGATCCGCGACAGCGCCCCGTGCCAACTGGAGGCCGTGGACTTCGTCGAGGAGTTCCGCGGCAAGCAGGTGCCCGCCGGCAAGAAGAGCCTGACGCTCACGCTGCGATACCGTCGCGCCGACGGCACGCTGACGCACGAGGAAGTGGACGGCTACATTGCCCCGACGGTCGCGGCGTTGGCCGATCGGCTGGGGGCCCAACTGAGGGACAAGTGAGATGAACTATCGCGTGCTGGGACGGACGGGGTTGCGGATCAGCGAGATCGGCCTGGGCTCGTGGCTGACCTACGGCAAGAGCGTCGCGGAGGAAGCCGCCGTCGCCTGCGTGCAGGCGGCGTTTGACGCGGGGGTCAACTTTTTCGACACCGCGGACGTCTATGCCGCCGGGCAGGCCGAGTTGCTGCTGGGAAAGGCGATCCGCGCCCTGCCCCGCAACCAGATCGTCGTCGGAACCAAGTGCTATTTCCGGATGTGGCCCGGCCCGCTGGGATTCGGGCTCAATCGCAAGCACATCTTCGAGTCGGTCGAGGGCTCGCTGCGTCGGCTGGGCGTGGACTACGTCGACCTGCTCCAGACGCACTACCCCGACAAGGACACGCCGGCCGAGGAGACGCTGCGGGCAATGGATGACCTGCGGCGCCAGGGCAAGATCCTCTACGCCGCATGCAGCAACTACTACGCCCACGAACTGGCCGAGGCGATGCTCGCGGCTCAGCGGCTGGGCGTGACGCGGTTCGACAGCCTCCAGCCGGAGTACTCGATGCTCTTCCGCCACGTCGAAACGCACGACCTGCCCTTCTGCGGGCGGCACGGCATCGGCGTGGTCTGCTACAGCCCGCTGGCTGAGGGCATCCTGACGGGCAAGTACAAGTCCGCCGGCAAGGGGCCCGCCGGCACGCGGCTGGCCGAACGCAAGAGCCCCCACCTGACCCGCGAGAACCTCGCCCGCATCCGTCGGCTGGAACCGATCGCCAAGGCCCGGGGCTGCACGCTCGGCCAGCTCGCGCTGGCGTGGGTGCTGCGGCGGCCGGAGGTGACCTGCGCGATCACCGGCGCGTCGCGTCCCGAGCAGATCGCCCAGAACGTGGCGGCCTGCGAGATCAAGTTGACGGATGCCGAACTGGAACAGATCGAGAAGGCACTGGGCAACAAGCCCGTCAAGCCGTGGTGAGTGCGGACGTCAGCCGCCAGCCTGGGAAGACTGCTGCGGCGGCAGCGGCGGCGTCGGTCCGCCGTCGGCGGCAGTCTGCTCAATCGCGTGGCTGAGCCAGTACTTCTTCGGCAGCATGCCGGTGATCATGATCAGCACGGACAGTGCCACCACCGCGAGAATCCAGGTCATCGCGCCGGCCCGGAAGCCGTAGCTGTGCAGGCCCACGCCGAGCTGGTTGACCCCGAACCACGACCAGGTCGTCACGACGATGCCGAAGACGGTGAGCACCGCCAGGCCGCGGCGGCGGACCATGCCGTCCCAGCGGGCGTGCAGGATCAGGGCGTTCCAGATGACGATGATGAGAGCGCCGTTTTCCTTCGGGTCCCAACCCCAGAAGCGGCCCCAGCTCTGGTCAGCCCAGATTCCCCCCAGCACCGTGCCGATGAAGCTGAAGAACAGCGCGAAGCAGATCGTGCCGTAGATCATCCGCGACAGGTCGGCCGCCAGCTTGCCGCGGATGGCCGTCGTGAACACCCCGCCGAGAATGTAGATCACCGCCAGCAGCGCCGCCAGGTACGTCGTCGCGTAGCCGAGCGTCACGCAGACAACGTGCGTCGCCAGCCAGAAGTTCGTCGCCAGCACTGCCTGGAGCGTCGCCATCGTGTCGCCGTCGACGCTGAGGTTCTGGGCGATCAGCAGCGTGCAGAACCCGGTGAACGCCGCCGCGACCGAGCCGATCGCGTTGCGGAAGAGAACCTCCAGGATCAGTGCCAGCACCGTCACGCCCCAGCCGATGAAGATGGCGGAACTGTAGAGGTTGGTCACCGGCGGGCGGCCCTGCATGTAGATCCGCGCCGCCAGGCCCAGCGTGTGAACGACCATCGTCAGCGCCAGCAGCCAGAACGCCGTCGGCCGAAGCACGCCGCCCAGCCCCAGCCACGAAATGCAGGCCAGCAGCAGCACGGCGATGTAGAAGAACATGCACTTGATCCACGGGTCGAACCGGTTGAACCAGGCCTCGAACGCGGACTTCTCTACAGCCGTCGCGTTGGCGGCGTCGGCCAGCTTCGCGAGGGCCTGCACCTGCACGTTGAACTCGGTTGCGTCGCCGGACGACCAGGCGCTGACGGCACGAAGGATGGCTGCGGCCGCCGGCGCGTCGGCTGCCGGACCGGGCATCGCTGCCGGCTGGGATGTCGGCCGGCCGGTCACGCCGATCAGCCGATTGAACAGGCCCAGCCGCTCCTCCACGTAGTCGGCCAGGTTAAGCGCTCGGCGGATGCTTGGGGAAGTCCGGCCGGACGCGAATACCTGCCGGGCGTCGCGCATCTGCGGGGCGACCGACTGCATCAGCCGCGTCAGTTCGTTGTACGAGTATCGCCGCTGGCCCGGCTGCGCGGCAGCGCCGGTCGCCCTGGCCCGCGACATCATCCCGATCTGCTCCAGCAGCATCGCCGCGTCCGCGTCGGATGCGAGGAACACCGCGTCGTCCCTGGCGGTCTCGGGGGCCGACCGCAGACGAGCCAGCCACTGCCCGGGCGTCAGCTCCTTCTCGCCGACCTTCACCGTCGGCCGGCCGTTGAACCACGTCAGCGCCAGCCGCGCCGCGGCGTCCTCGCCGACGCCGCGCGTGTCGGCCGGGTCGCTCCACGCGCCGTAGAGATCGACCCAATCCCCGCCGTCGCCGGGCGGCACGAGCATGCGGCTGAACTGCGACAGGCCGAGGTAGATGTAGACCTTGCCCTGGAGTTCGAGCACCTTCTTCTGGTAGAGCGACCGCTGCGACTCGTCGACCTCTCCGGCCTGGTCGAACTGGTCGGCCAGCGTCTCCCACTTGGCGGCGATGTCGTTGTAGGAGAAGTAGTGCTGCCCCTCATTCTCGGCTCCGATGATGTCCACGATCTCGCGCAGGTCCACGCGAAAGACCTTCCACGTGTTCGCCTCAGCCGGGTCGGTCGCCAGCGTAAGCAGCCACTGGAGGGCGGTCGCGTCGTGCCCGTCGGCGTGGAACGACTGCCTGTTGTAGATGGTGAGCAGCGCGGTGCGGGCGACCGAGTCGATCGGCTTGATCCGCCCGCCGTATTGCACGGGCAGTCGGCCGAACGCCTCCAGGTCGAACCCATTCACCGTCGGCGGCGTGCGCAGGGCGGCGACCAGCAGGTAGACGCTGCACAGGGCGACGGCCGCGACAGGGACGAGCAGCTTGTGCATCACGGCCGGTCCTCCGTCCGCCGCGACGCGAACCGCGTCAGCGACAACGCGAAGTGGATCAACAGCCCCAGCCCGACCATGACGCAGGAGACGTACGGGATCAGCCAGTAGCGGTTGCGAACGACCTGAAGGATGGTGCCCGAGTCGCCGGCCAGGAAGCTGGCCTGGTAGAACGTCTGCCCCGCGTAGCGGAGCGGATTGTTCATGTAGATCCGCACCTTGCGGTCGACGTTGCCGGTCTTGTCCACCAGCCGGACCTGGCTCTCGTACCACTTCGGCCTGTTCGTGCCGGGATAGTCCTCGTGGATGAACCGGTCGAGGTAGATGCGATAGGGGTGATAGTAGCGCCGCGGTCGGAGCGAGATAAGGTAAGGCCTCCCGTCCACCTCCACTTGCTGCGGCTGGGCGGTCGGCATGTCCCGCAGGTCCGGCCTCCAGAAAAGCAGCCAGATCCCCAGGTCCGTTCCCTTGGCCCCGGTCAGTTTGACATATGCAGCCGGGCAGTCGCGACCCGAACTCGTGCCCGGGACGACCGCCTGCGCGACCGCGACGAGCTGCCGGCCGACGCCGCGATCGGCGACGGCGGCCGTCCCGCCGCCGGCCCGATGGAGTTCGGCGTTGGCAAACCACTTCTCGACCTTGACGGTGAACGGCAGGCGGCCGTCGGCGACGGTCGCTCCCTCGGTCAGCTTCGACTGCGGGATCGCGACGACCACGAGATGGTCGATGGGCGTGGGGTCGATGACCGCCAGTTCCATGTGCCGCGGGTCCTCGGAGTAGTTGCTCGATCCGCCCACGGGGATGACCATCTGCGTTTCGACCTGGGAGAGGCTGGTCGCGAACTGGCCGACCAGCAGCAGGACGATCCCCGCGTGCAGCAGGATGATCCCGCTCCGACGCCAGGAGAGGCGGAATCGCAGCGTGTGGGCCGCCAGCAGGTTCACGAACATCAACCCGCCCAGGGCGTAGCCGCCGGGCAGCGGGACCTTCAGCCAGCTCACGCCCGGCACGTCCCAGATCAGCCAGAGGCAGTTGAAGTAGTGCCGCTGCACCCACCAGATGCCGTTGTCGATCTGGGCCAGCGTGCCCGCGAAAATCAGCAGCATCGAGAGCGCCATCAGCACGACCGTCATCTTCAGCGACGCCAGCGGGCGGAGCAGCCTGGCGACCGGATGCCTACTCATGGCCGCCCTCCTCGAACCGCAGGGTCTTGAGAAAGGCCGTCACAGCCGGCCAGCGGGCGTCGATGTCCGCCGGGGGGCCGCCCACGGCGATGATCCAGTCGCGATCGCCATGGGCGATGCGGACGACACGAATCTGCGTCCGGGCGTGGGCCGAGCCGGCCGACCCGGTGAAGGAATAGAGGGGCCAATCCGCTCCGGCCACCTCGGCCCGGCCGGCGGCCGGCTGATCCTTGAGGTCGCTCACGGGCGGCTGGTCGGCCATCTCGCGGCACTTGTTAAGGAACGACAGCAGCGCCGGGTCCCCGGCGGGACTCAGGCTGGCTGCGACGCGGACGCGATGTGCGTCATCGCCGATCCGGTAGTCGAAGGCAGAACCATCGGCGCCTTCTGCCGATGGCTTCCAACCGGCCGGTGCGGCCGGGACGATCAAGCCCGCGCCCATCGCCGGCTGGGTAGACGGGCCGGCGAAGCGGACCGACTTGACCAGGGCCAGGAGCGCGCCGCGGATGGCGGCGACGGATTCGGGGCCCGCCTCGGCTTTGATGAACCAGGAACTTGAACTTCCCGGACGTTCGAAGATGACGCCCAGCGTCGCCCTGATCGGCGCGGTTTCACTTCTGATCTCCACCAGCGTCGCCGTCTCGCCGGCGTCGGTCTTCAGCGAAGTCGTCGCGGTCGCGAGGTCCGCTTCGGCGATGGGCGGCAGATGAAGCTGATCCCGCCAACGGTTGACGTTGCTCAGCAGGTCGCCGCCGAGGTTGAAGACGCCGACATCCATCGTCCCGCTGCCGGCCGGCGCCAGCAATGTGGCGTAGCGCGGCGCCTTGGGCTGGGGGTCCGCCTTCCAGCCGGGCGGCAGGGTCCACTGCATCCGAACACGGGACGACTGCCCGCCGACGGGGCCCATCGAACCCATGCCCTGTATGCCGCTGATGTCGGGATGGCCTGGAGGCAGGCGGCTGCCGTCGATGGGCGGATGGTTGGGCGGAAGGCCCGCCCGCGTCGCGCCGCTCGCGACCGACTCGTTCAACCGCTCGTCGGCCCGGTCAACGGTGTAGACGCGGACGTCTTCCTTCTGTCGGCATCCGGGGGTCAGCGTTGCGAGGGGGAGCAGTGCCGCAAGCATCGCAAGCGTCGGGGCGGAACGGAATCGAATCATGCAGCGTGTCCTGTTCGATCAACGCCGGCGATCCGCGTCGGGCAGCCGGGCAAATGTTACCGCTATGATAGACACGTGACAGACGGAAATCCGCCTCGCCCGCGTGAATCCTCGTGCCGCGGTCCCGGAAACAAAAAATCGCCCCCCGCGAGGCGGAGGGCGATGGACGAATCCTGAATGTGTAACATGCGGCCAATCAGCCGGCGGACGCGACGCTGCCCTTGGGCACGAGGAAGACCTCGACGCGACGGTTCTCCGGGGTGCCGCCGCGGCCCTTGTTGGCGACGCGCGGGCGGGTCTCGCCGAAGCCCATCGCCGACATGCGGTCGGCGCTAACGCCGTCCTTCTGGAGGTCGAGCAGCACCGCGCAGGCGCGGTAGGCCGACAGGTGCCAGTTGGTCGGGGTCACGCGAAGCGTCTCGGGCTTGGCGATCCGCACGTCGTCGGTGTGGCCGGCGATGATGACGTCATACTGCTTGGCCTCGTCCATGTTGATGACGCGGGCGAACTCGGCCAGCGACTTCTCGACCTCCGGGCGGATCTTGGTGCTGCCCAGGTCGAACAGCAGGTCGGTGCTGAAGCGGACCAGGCCCAGGCGGGCGTCATACTCGAGGCCGTTGCGCTGGGCCAGGGCCTTGAGGGCCTCGTCCACCGCCGGGGCCAGCTTGACCGCGCCGGGCTCCTTGACGGTGATCACGTCGGGAACCTTGGCCCGCTCCTCCGCTTCGCGCAGGCGGGTCTGCAACTCGCTGTTGGCCGAGGCCAGCCGGGCGTTCTCGGTGTTGGCGGCCTGCACCTTGCTCATCATGTCGTCGATGCGGCCCTGGCTATCCTTGGCCTGTTCGAGGGCGACATCGCGCTCGCGCTGGAGGCTGTCGACCTTGCCGTTGGCGATGCGCAGGTCGTTGGTGAGGATGCCGCGGGCCTTCTGGCAGGCGGCGTTCTCGGCCTTGAGCGCATCCATCTGGGCGCAGCCCAGTTGTCCCATCAGAACCAACCCCGCAACAGCAAAGAACACTACCGCACTGGCCCGCTTCATGTCCGACTCCTTTTCCTCGACCGCCCTAGTGTTGAATCCCGATTGACGTGCACGAAACCGTGCCGCACCGTCGGGATAATATCGGCTGACGGGCGCGTGATTCCCCAGCAAAACCGGACTGCCCCGGCAGCGACGCGCTCAGACGCGCGGGCCGCTGGTGCTCTTGCCGATCAGCAGGCCGACCACGCCGAACGCCCCAGCCAGCGCCGCCATGACCACACCGACGACGATCGGCGTGTTGCCTTCGGCGATGCTGTCCAGGAAGCTGGGCCAGGTGTTGTTGGCCAGCGACACGACGATGATGCCCAGGAAGACTGCCACCGCCACGCCCACCAGGGCGATGCCCGAGAAGGCCGCAGCGCTGGGGTCGGCCGACTCGATGACCGCCGGAGCGCCGAACGCCGGGACCTGCGGCTCGATGGACGGGGCCTCGGGGGTAATCACGTCGGCCGCCTCGACCGTCGGGGCGCTGGGGTAGATTTCCTCCAGCAGCTCGGCGCCCAGGCTGGTGTCATCGGCTTCGCGGGTCAGGTCGAGCAGGCCACTGCCGCTGCCGGTGCTCTCCAGGCTGATCGAGTCGTTGACTGACTGGGTGATCTGGGTCTGGGCCATGGGGTCGGCCTCGATCTCCAGATCCTCGTCGTCGAAGACGCTGATGCCGGCGGAGGTGATGACGGTGTCCTCCTTGCCCGGTTCGCCCTCTTCCTCCACCAGTTCCAGGTCGACCGCGTCGGTGTCGCCCGGGCGGGGCTCGCCGGCCATCTTGTTGATGTCCTCAACGCGATAGACCGGCCCGTTGTCCATGAACTCCCGCAACCGGCCGTCGCGGACCATCGCCTTGAGGTCGTCAACGCTGATCCCCAGCTTGGTGGCGGACTCGGACTGCGTGTAGAACATCTTGGCCATGCTTGCGATCTCCTGGTCCTGGGTCCATCCCCGGCCGATGCGGGCCGGCGGGCGGGGGCGTTTCCTACTGCCCTCCGCCGCTGTTGTCCTTTGCGGGCGGCGGCGACATCCGCCGAAGGTTTTCGATCATCTCGGCGATCTCGCGCGGGGGAGGATCGGTGTTGTAGTCCTCCAGGTAGCGGTCGTTCACGAACGACCGCGCCGCCGCCAGCGTGAGCTTCTTGGTGTTCGGATTGTAGTAATAGAGCACCAGCGTCCCCACTCGCGAATCGATCACATAGAGGCCCCACAGGTCCTTGCCGAGTTGGCCGGGCACGATGAACACGCCGGACGGGTCGTAGGCCGCCCCGGCCCGGGTCACCTGGCCCTGCGCCGACTGCGTGCCGCCGGGGCCCAGCAGCATGATCGTCGCAATCACAGCCAACAGCACGACGATCAGCCACAGCGCCACCTGTGCCGGTCCGGTAAAGACCGGCCCGGCGAAGCGGCCATGCTGTGTTGCGTCCTGGTCCAACGATACCTCGCGCGCTGGGGCGAAGATGCCGTGATCCGCATTATATTTGGCGATTGCCGACGGTTGCAAGGGCAAAAGGCGGGCCCAGCGGAGTTTAAGCCTTGCCGGGCCGCTGTGGATCGGCCTTGGGCGAAAGCCCCGCGACGACGCGATTCAACTCACCGCTCTGGATCAGCGGGATCAGGTCGTGCAGCCGCCAGACCAGTTCGTCCAGGTCGGCTGCCCGGATCAGCAGTTCCAGCGGCTCATCGCCGTCGCGCCTCGCGATCGTCACGCCGTTGCCCAGTTTGTGCGGGCCCTGGGACATCACTCAGCACTCAGCACTCAGCACTCAGCACTTCTTATGGGGCTCCGAAGCTCCACACCCCAGCCGACGGGATGCCGAGTTGGCCCAGGTAGTCCACCGGAACAATATAATACTTCCGCCGGGCCGTGCGAGGCCAGTTGCGGCCGTCCACGAAGACCGTCAGCGGCGTCGGGACGCTCTGCTGGCGGAAGACCGCGTCGCCGGCGAAGGCGTCCTGGCGATAGACGTAGTAGCCGCGCAGTCCCTCCTGCGGCGAGGCGTTCCAGACCAGCAGCGTCGTGCCGTCGTCGCGCTCGATGGCCCGCAGGCCGCTCGGGGCGTCAGCCAGCGTCAGGGCCACCGCGCTTTCTTCGATGGCCTTCTTGCCGCTGTCCAGGGCGACGACCTTGTAGGCGAAGACCGGCGCGATCGCGTCGGTGTCGGCCTGGGCGCTCTTGAAGGCGTTGACCACGTCCTCGAAGCCGGTCGCCTCCAGCGACTGGTCGTTGACCTTCTCGAACTTGCCGATCACCTTGTGCGGGTTCTGCGTCCAGAGGCTCTTGACGTCCACCGAGGCCCGCTGGACCTCGTAACTCCGGGCCCGCGGCACGGCCTGCCAGTTCACCTGCACGCGGCCGTTGCCCAGCACCGTCAGGACCGGGCGATCCGCGGACACGCGGGGAAACGCTCCGCCGGACGCCCCAGCGTTCTTGTACTTGAACGCCCACACTTCCAGCGACGCGAAACTGCCCGTCTCGTCCGACGCCGCTCCGCCGACCAGCACGACCGCGCCCAGGTCCGCGTCCCATGCCGCGGTGAAGTCCCGCAGCGCCGGCGCGGCCCCGGCCGGCCGGACCGCTTCCCACGCGTTCTGGCCCTTGGCCTGCATCTGAACGCCCACACTGCCCTGGAGCAGTTCGTTCCTCACCGTCGGCGGCGTGAACATCAGCCGCACGTTGTTCGCCGGGTCGGTCACGACGACGCTGTCCCCGGCAGCAGACGCCTCGGTCCCGGGCAGCGGGTAGTCCAGCAGGTTGCGGCGGTCGAACTGCCACTCGCCGGCCGGGTCGGCGCCGCTCTGCGGTCCGACGGGCATGAACCGTCCGCCCACGAACTGGTATCGCATCCCGGCCAGCGGCGAGCCCACGCGCCGGCCGCGGACCGCCGCGACCTGGAGTCCGCCGCCGTCGCTGACGGCCCGGGCGTCGCAGGCGGCCGCCCGCATCGTCGGGTCCTGCGGATCCTGGGCGACGGCCAGCAGCGTCCAGACGCCCTCAGCCGGCGCCGCCGATGTCCGCACGCCGCAATCTCCCTCGGTTCCGGCGATCGCCGACAGCGTCGTCTTCACGTTGTCCATCCATGCGAAGTAGCGCCATCGCAGGGCGCGGATGGCCGCGTCGCGCGGCTGCTTCTCGGTCTCGGAGGTCGCCATCTGGATCAGTCTGGACACCGCCGCCGGGTCGCCGATGAGCCCCAGGCTCTGGGCCGCCGCCCAGCGGACCGTCGGGTCCTGGTCGCCGCTGAGCCCCAGCAGCGCCGCCACGGCCCGCGGATCGCGGTGGTTGCCCAGCGTCAGGGCGACGGCCCGGCGCTTGGACGCCTGGCGGCTGGCCAGTTGCGACACCAGCGCGGGCACAACCTGCGGGCCGCGCGAACGCATCAGGCCCAGCACGATCGCCGACCGCACGTAGGGGTCCCACTCTTTGACGCGGAGGACCATCTGGTCCAGGCCGACCGGGTCGGCCAGTTCGCTCAGCCGGTCGGCGGCGTAGGCCTTCTGCGTCCGGTTGCCGCTGCGGAGGTAGTGCGTCAGACGCTGCACGGCGATGTTGCCGTCGGGCGGGTTGTAGAACCGGACCGCCAGGTCGCGCTGGGTCGTGCCGGTCGCCGCCGCCGTCGGGCATAGCCGGTCGATCGACAGCAGGGCCTCGGCCGACCCGTTGCGGCCGAGGGCCACAACCGCTGAGTCGCGCAGCCGGTCGAACGCGTCGGTCGAGGCAGCCAGTTTCTCCAGTTCCTTCACCGCGTCGGGGGCCTGGTGCGATTCGCCCAGCCCGTCGGCCGCCGCCATCAACACTTCCATCTGCTCGTTGCGGTTGCTCAGCACGGTGGTCGCCGCGAGGATCGCGTTGACCGTGCCCAGCCGCCCCAGCGCCTGGGCCGAGGCGGCCCGCACGTGCATGTCCTGGTCGCCGATGAGTACCAGCAGGGCGCTCTCGGCGCCGGGCCCGCCGATGACGCCCAGGGCCTCGGCCACCGCGACCCGCACGCGGGAATCGAGCACGCCCTTGGCGCTGAGCAGCGCCTGCCGCGCGCCAGGCTGATAGGTCCGCCCCAGCGCCGACGCCGACGCCAGTCGAACCGCCAGGGGCACGTCGCTTGTCAGCGTCGCCCCGAGCATCGCCAGCGAGCTGGTGCTGTTCAGCCGCCCCAGCGCCTCGCAGGCCAGGCAGCAGGTCGTCGTATCCTGATCGCGCAGCAACTGGCGCAGGATTTCCAGCGCCCGCGGCTGGCTCTGGCAGAAGCCCAGGCCTTCAGCCGCTGCCCGCCGCACGTCGGCTCGCTTGCTGTCGGCGGCGTCGCCCAGACGCTCGACCGACGACGCCAGGTTGATGCGGCCCAGCGCGACCGCCGCCTCGCGGGCCAGGTCGTAGTCCACGTCGTCAGCGGTCAGCAGGTCCGACAGCGGCTGCACGGTCGCCGGGTCGCTGTATTCGCTGCATGCCCAGGCGGCGGCCCGGACCGGGCGATCGTCGCCGCGGACGTAGTCCCGCCGGCCGGCGAAGACCTTCATCAGCAGCGGCGTCACGCCGGGCAGCTGCGCCCGGCTGGCGACGGAAACGGCAGCCAGCCAGACCGGCCCGCCCTGGTCCTTGTGTTCGTCGATGATGTAGAGCAGCGCGTCCTGGCCGGAGTTGTCGCCGAACAGCGTTATCAGCGAGGCCCGTCCGGGGTAGCGGGCCCGGGTGACGAAGTCGCGTTCAAGGCCTTCCAACGCCATCAGCGCCTGGAACTGCGTCGAGAGGTCGTTGTCGCCGACGGCGGCCATCAGCGCCGGGATCGCCCGCGGGGCCGCCAGTTCACCCAGGTCGTAGGCCGCCTGCCGCCGATGCTGCGGGTCGTCGCTCTTGAGCGCGGTCATGGCCGCCTCGACCGACGCGGGGTCGGCCGGCTTCTCGAAGACGCACACGCCCTTGACCTGTTCGCGGGTCATGCCGGTCGCCCGAGCAACGTCGTTGAGCAAGTCGTCCAGGCCGACGCTGCCGCCGACGGGGTAAGGCCCGACGACGCCCGTGAGCGCCGAGTCGGGGGCGGCGTATTGCGTGCCGAGCTGGAGGTTGGCCACCGTCAGGGCTTCGGGCACGGTCATGTAGGTGCGCGGCACGACAACCAGCGGGCCGCTGGGCACGGGCGCCGGCTGCGGGTTGACGTCCGGCGGAACCTTCTCAACCGGCGGGCAGCCGACGCAGAAGACCAGGAGGCTCACGGTGGCGAGCATCGCGAAGAGCAAGGCCGGGCGGTTCATCGTCGGCTCCTTGGGGCAGACTGCGGGCGGCTCCCGCCTGAGAACGTGAGATTCCAGTTGATGGCTGCGAACGGAACGGAAACTCAACTCCGGTTGCAACTCCACGGCTTCCGTGCCGGCTGCATCCTACGAACCCGCCGGCCGGCTTGCAAGATCAAACAGGACCGCGCCGAACTGCATTGGCAGGCAGAACCTGGATCGCCGAAGCGACCGGGCGGGGGGCACTTCAGGGCCCCATGTCGTCAGAGAACGGTTTGGGACTTCAGCGCGAGCGGACGAGGACGAAGTCCGCGACGAGTTTCAGCGCCGTGCATGCCTCGCCGGCAGGCAAAGCGTCGGCAGCGGACTTCGCGGCTTGCACGTAGTCGCGGGCAACGGCCTCAGCCGACGCGATGCAGCCGGCGTCGGCGAGCAGTCGGCGAACGGCTGACGTGTTGCAGCAGGCCGGGTCCGCCAGCAGGTCGCGCAGCCGGGCCGCCTCGCGGGCGTGGCCGTTGTTCAGGCACTGGATCAGCGGCAGCGTGGCTTTGCCCTTGGCCAGGTCCGAGCCGAGCGTCTTGCCGACCTCGACCTCGTCGCCGACCAGGTCCAGCACGTCGTCGGTGATCTGGAAGGCCATGCCCAGCGCTGTGCCATACTCCAGGCAGGCGGACTCGACGGGCGCGGCAACGTCGTTGAAGTGGGCCCCCAGCCGGGCCGCCAGCCCCGTCAGCGTCGCGGTCTTCAGCTCGATCAGCCTGAGGTAGTCCTCGACCGACAGATCGAGCCGGCCCCGGCGGGCCAACTGCATCAGCTCGCCCTCGCAGACGCGATGGCTGGTCTGGCTGATCTCCAGGCTCGCCCACGGGCTGCCCTGCCGCGTCGCGAGGTGATAAGCGTGGCTGATCAGCCAGTCGCCCAGCATGACGGCCGACTCGTTGCCCCAGCGGCTATTGATGGTGTCGACCTGGCGGCGGGTGCCGGCCTCGTCCAGGATGTCGTCGTGGATCAGCGTCGCGAGGTGGAACATCTCGAGCACTGCCGACAGGCCGAGGTGGATGTCCTTCACCCCACCGGTGGCACGCGCCGTCAGCAGCAGCAGCGCCGGGCGGAGCATCTTGCCGTGAAAGCGCGAAAGGTGGCGGCAGAGTTCGGCAACCTCCGGCCGATCGCTGGTCAACTCATCGCGGATGATCCGCTCAACCTTTTCCAGGTCGGGTCGGATGCGGCGATAGGCCTGTTCCAGCGTGGTCGTCGTGGAGGAAATCGTGCTCATACGCCGTCTCGGTGATCCGTGGGAGCCGCCTCTTTGCGTTTTTCCAGCACGCGAATCCCGTCGATCCGCATCGTCCGGTCAACCGCCTTGCACATATCGTAGACCGTCAACGCGGCGACCGCCACTGCCGTCAGGGCTTCCATTTCGACGCCCGTCGCCGCCCGCGTGCGAACCGTCGCGGTGATCGCGATCGCCTCGGGCTGCACGTCGAACTCGACGGCCACGTGGTCCAGCCCCAGCTGGTGGCAGAGCGGAATCAGGTCCGCCGTCCGCTTGGCCGCCTGGATGCCCGCGATCCGCGCCACCGCCAACACGTCGCCCTTGGGAACGTTGCCGGCCGCCAGCAGGTCCGTCGTCGCCGCGGCACAGCGGACCATGCCGCCCGCCGTCGCGGTTCGCACCATCGGCGGCTTGGCGGAAACGTCCACCATCGCGGCGCGGCCGGTCGCGTCCACGTGCGTCAGCTTCTGCTCATTCCGTTTGCCGACCCCGTCGCTCATCGGGCGACCCCTGTCCCAGCCGGGACATTTGCCGCAGGCTCGCGGCTCAAGTTAGCGTCTTTGCAGATTCCTGCAAATGTTATTTGCGGAATGTCGGATGGCGAATGAAGACAGGCCCTGCGTCATTCGGGCTTGGTCATTGATTCGACATTCGCCATTTGACATTCGTCATTGCCCCTTCACCCGCCGATCCGGCTCATCTGCTCGCCGCCGCGGGCCGAATGGACCTCGGGCTTCAGCCGCACGCAGTCGACGAACGCCCGGGCCAACTCGCTCTGCCCCGCCCCGCTCCGCAGCAGGGCCCGCACGTCCACCTCGCCGCCGTCGAAGAGGCAACTCCGCAGCATTCCCGTGCTGGTCAGCCGCAGCCTGTTGCAGCGATCGCAGAACGGCAGGCTCATCGCGCTGATGAAACCGATGCGCCCCCCGCCGTTCAGTTGGAACATCTTGGCCGGTCCGACGCCGGCTTCGTCCCGCTCGGGCGTCAGCGGCCCCAGTTCCGGCTCGATCATCGCCCGCATTTCGGCCTCGGTGAGCAGGCTGCCGTCGGCCAGCAGGCTGTGGTCAGCCAGCGGCATGAATTCGATGAACCGCACCGCAACGCCCGCCTGCCCGCTCCAACGGACAAAGCGGACGATCTCGTCGTCGTTCACGCCGCGCATCGCGACGCAGTTGACCTTGATCGGCTCCATGCCGGCGGCCCGGGCTGCGTCGATGCCCGCAAGCACCTGCCGCAGCGTGCCGGCGGCCCGGGTCACCTGGGCGAACTTCGCCTCGTCCAGCGTATCCAGACTGACCGTGACGCGGCCGACACCCGCGTCCGCGAGCCGACGGGCCTGGCCCGCCAGCAGCAGGCCGTTGGTGGTCAGCGAAATTTCCTCGACGCCCGGTTCGCTTCGGATCCAGCCGACAAGCCGGTCCAGTTCCCGGCGGACCAGCGGTTCGCCGCCGGTGATCTTGAACCGCCCGATGCCCAGACCCGACGCCGCCCGCACGACCTCGACAATCTCCTCGAACGTCAGCAGTTCCTCGCGCGGCGCCCAGGGCACGCCGCCCTGGGGCATGCAGTAGACGCAGCGGAAGTTGCAGCGGTCGGTGACGGAGATGCGCAGGACCTCGACTGCGGCGACCGACCGCGGCCCGCCTGGGCGGCCCGTCGGCGATGGCACCGGAGGCGGGAGCAGGATGGGAAGCAGGCTCATGAGGCCATTCTATGCCCACCGCCTGGCGATCCGCAACGCGGGACGCTGGCGGGAAGAGCCCCGAGATCCTCGATTCCGGGCTCGGGAGAGAAGCTGATCGCGTCGGTCGGACTTCGGACAAGCCCCATCGCTTGCGACGGAAATCCCCCTCGCTGCAAACAGCAGAGCTTGAATGAAGAAGCTTGAGTCGCCCCGCGGAAAGGCCCGCGCCGCATTTGACAACATCCAAATACTGGTATATATATGTATTGCCATGTTTCAATAAGGAGGACCGCAGGATGGCCCAGGCAGAACCCATGAGCGATGACATGCTCCACGCCGCCGCCGAGGTGCTTCGGGCCGTGGCCCACCCGCTTCGGCTGAAGATTCTGGAACTTCTGGAGGACCGGCGGGAACGCTGCGTCGGGGACATCCAGGCCTACCTCGGCGCCCGCCAGTCGGCGACCAGCGGTCAGCTTGCCCTGCTGCGCGACCGCGGCGTGCTGGCGGCCCGGCGGGACGGAGTGCAGGTCTTCTATTCCGTCGTCAACCCGGCCGTCCTCCAGGTGCTGACCTGCATCCGCAGTCACAAGGACTGCTTCAGCCGGACGCGATACGCCTGAGTCATCGGCGCCGGATTCATCAGCCGCCATGCAACAAGGACCAGAAAGATGCCTTCATCAGCGGAAACCACGACCCAGGGATCGAAGTCGAAACTGAGGATCGTCATTGTCGGCGGCGTCGCCGGCGGCGCTACCTGCGCAACCCGGTGCCGGCGATTGAACGAGGACGCCGACATCCTCATGCTCGAACGCGGCGAGCACGTCAGCTTCGCCAACTGCGGCCTTCCCTATCACGTCGGCGGCGTGATCCGCGAGCGCGACAAGCTCGTCGGTCGAGCGGCAGCCTCCTTCCGCGAGCGATACAACATCGAGGTCCGCAACCGCAGCGAGGTCACCGCCATCGACCGCCCGGGCCGCAAGGTGACCGTCCTCAACCACGCCACGGGCCAGACCGGCGAGGTGAGCTACGACCGGCTGGTCCTTTCGCCCGGGGCCGACCCGATTCGCCCGACCCTGGCGGGCATCGACGACCCGCGGGTGATGACGCTGCGGAACGTCGCGGACATGGACCGCCTCGAGGCCGCCGCCCGTGACGGGTCCCGGGCCGTGGTCATCGGCGCCGGGTTCATCGGCCTGGAGATGGCCGAGAACCTCCGCCGCCGCGGCCTGTCGGTCACGCTGGTCGAGAAGCTCGACCAGGTCTTCGCACCGATGGACAAGGAGATGGCGGCCGCCGTCGGGGCCCACGTCGTCTCGCATGGCGTCGAGTTGGTCCTGGGCGACGGCGTCGCCGGCTTTGCCAGCACAGGCGACCGGCTCCGCGTGAACCTGGAGAGCGGCACGTCGATCGACGCCGACTTCGCGGTGCTGGCGATCGGCGTTCGGCCGGAAACGACGCTGGCCCGCAAGGCCGGCCTGGACATCGGCGTCACCGGCGGCATCCGCGTCAACGAGCACATGCAGACCAGCGATCCGCTGATCTACGCCGTCGGCGACGCCGTCGAGACGACCCACACGGTCACCGGTCAGCCGGTGCTGATTCCGCTGGCCGGCCCAGCCCACAAGCAGGCCCGGGCGGCGGCCAACCACATCTTCGGTGAGCCGGACGACAGCTATCGCACGACGCAGGGCACGGGCATCGTCGGCGTGTTCGACCTCCAGGTCGCAACGACCGGCGCCAACGAGCGTCAACTCCGCCAGGCCGGCCTGGCCTGCGAGAAGGTCTACGTCCATGCCGCTGACCACGCCGGCTACTATCCCGGCGCCCAGCAGTTGCACATCAAGCTGCTGTTCGACCCACAGAGCGGCCGCGTGCTCGGGGCCCAGGCCTACGGGCCGGCGGGCGTGGACAAACGGATCGACGTGCTGGCGGTCGCCGTGCGGCACGGGCTGACGGTTCACGACCTGCGTGAGATGGAACTGGCCTACGCGCCGCAGTTCGGCGCCGCGAAGGATCCGGTGAACATCGCCGGGGCGATCGCCTGCAACGCGCTTCGCGGGGTCAGTGATGTGTCGCACTTCGACGACGCCGGCGACGAGTTCATGCTGGACGTGCGAACCTGCGTCGAGTGCGACGCGGGCATGGTCCCCGGCGCGGTGAACATCCCGGTGGACGAGCTGCGCAGCCGACTGGCTGAGCTGCCCAAGGACCGGGCGATCCACGTGTACTGCGGCGTGGGCATGCGGGCCTACCTGGCCGAGCGGATCCTCAAGCAGCGCGGCTTCCGGGCGTCCAACCTGAGCGGCGGGTACACGACCTATCGGGCGACGCACGCGCCGGCTGACGCCCGTCCCCTTTCGCCCAAGCCCCCAGCCGGCGGGCCGGGCGGCGCGGGCGGCCTGCCGTCGGTCGAGACGAAGAGCGACAAACCGACCGCCGCATCCGGCCGCGACGGCAAGGACACAAGCGGCTCAGCCCCCGTCGCGGAGGTGGACGCCCGGCAGCTCCAGTGCCCCGGCCCGCTGCTGAAGTTGTCTGACGCGGTGCGAGTCGCAGCCGTCGGCGACCGCATCCGTATCGTCGCAGGTGATCCGGCGTTTGGCGCCGACGTGGCGGCCTGGGCCCATCGGACCGGCAACCGCCTGGTGGATTGCCATCGCGACAACGGCCACATCGTCGCCCTGGTCGAGAAGTCGCCGCCGCACGTTCAACCGGCCGACGCCCGGAGCCAGTCGCCGAACGACGGGCCGGCCGGTTTCACCGCGGTGGTCTTTTCCGGCTCGATGGACAAGGCCCTGGCGGCGCTGGTGCTGGCCAACGGGGCAGCCGCCAACGGCATGCCCTCGACGCTTTTTTTCACCTTCTGGGGCCTGAGCCTGCTCCGCCGCCCGCGCGTCGCCCGCGGGCAGAAGCGGTCGCTGCTGGACCGAATGTTCGCGTGGATGCTGCCAGCCGGCGGGCGGAAGATGAAGCTGAGCCAGTGGCACTTCGCCGGGGCCGGACGCTGGCTGATGAACCGCCGCATGAAGGGCAAGAACGTGATGAACCTGGATGAACTGCTGGCGTCGGCGCGGTCGGCGGGCGTCCGACTGGTCGCCTGCCGCATGTCGATGGACATGCTGGGGCTTCGAGACGCGGACCTGCTGGAGGGCGTCGAGTTCGGCGGGGTGGCCAGTTTCATGGACACCGCCGCCGCCGGGCGCGTCAGCCTGTTCATCTGATATCAGACGATCCCCAATGCCTGCCTTACCCCGGGCAGGCCCGGAGCCGGAACCCCGCGCTGGGATGTTCCGGCTCCACCCCTTTTCTGCGGATCCCAGCCGTTGCGGCATGCCCCTTCATCGTCTCTTCAGTCGCGTCCGGCTAGATTCACCCGGGCACGGAGGATCGTATGAGCATTCGAAAGTTGCGTGTGCGCCTGCTGCGGCTGGTGTTCGTGCCGTATGTTATCGCGCCGTTCATCAGCCGACCGCCCTGGCCGCGCGGATCGGCGATGGACACGGTCTTCGAGTGGGCCGGCTATGGCCTGATGCTCGCGGGCCTGTTCCTGCGGATGTGGGCGATCTTCTTCATCGGCCAACTGAAGAGCCGCGAGTTGGTCACCGAAGGGCCCTATTCGCTTACCCGCAATCCGCTCTACATCGGAACCTTCGCTATCGCGATCGGCGCGGCGTTCGCCTTCGACAATCTGATCATGTTGATGATCGCCCTGCTGGTCATCGTGCCCCTGCACGTGGTCGTCGCGATCGAGGAAGAAAAGCGGCTGGAGTCGCTCTTCGGCATCCCCTACGACGTCTACCGGCGGCGTGTGCCGCGGTTCTCCTTCTCCTTCCGATCCTACGAGCGTCCCGAAACGCTCTGCGTCTCGACGTCGGCCATCCGCCGGGCCGCCATCGACACGTTCGTCGTGCTGCTCATCCCGCCGCTGGCCGACCTCGTCGAACTGCTCTACGCCCACCACCTGCTGCCGATGCTGCTGGAGTTCCCCTGACGCCGAATCGGGCAACATGGCCAGCGAAATGAATCGCGGCCAGTCGCTGGACCCGGCCCGTCCACACGGCCTATTATCCTCCGCGACAGCAACCCTCTGCATGGGAGGCCGCGATGCTGACCAGCCGACAGGTAGAGCAGTTTCAGCGCGACGGATGTCTGGTGGCCGGCCGCGTGCTCGACTGGGCCCGGCTGGAGGAACTCCGCGGGGAGCTGCAGCGGGTACTGGACACCGGACCCGACGGCTTCGTGCCGGGCCAGCCTCGCCCGGTTCGCTTCCTTGACATGGGTAAAGGCCCTTCCTCGCCGGTCTGGCAGATCGTGAACATCTGGGAGGCCTCCGAGCCTTTCCGCAAACTGCTGCATCACCCGCAGGTCATCGAAGCCATCAGCCAACTCACCGGCTGCTCGGACCTGCAAATCTGGCACGACCAGATCCAGTTCAAGCCCCCGCGGACCGGCGGCGTGAACAACTGGCACCAGGACGCCCCCTACTGGCCGGTCATCAAGCCGATGACGCCTGTGTCGGCCTGGATCGCCCTTGACGACGCGGACACCGACAACGGCTGCATGTGGATGGTCCCCGGCTCGCACTTGTGGGGCGACCGGATCGAATACCTGCACCGGTTCAAGGCCGAGGCCTTCTTTGACGTCGGCCGGGATTTCATTCCGCCGCCCGAAGCCCCAACGCAGGCCGTGAAGGCCATCCCCTGGCCGGTGCGGGCGGGCGAGGTCTCGTTCCACCATTCGCTGACTTGGCACGGCTCCTATCGGAACACGTCCCCGCGCCCCCGGCGGGCCATCGCCCTGCACTACATGACCGGCGACGCCCGGTTCAACGCCGCCGGCGAGCACCTGATGAAGCAGTTCGTCCACCTGCCCGACGGGGCCCCGATGGCCGACGCCGGCCCGCATTTTCCGGTGGTTTGCCGAAACGGACGGGCGGTCGCGCCCGCGGACGCCCCCGACCTTCAGTAGGCGACCTTACGACTGTTTTTCCAGCCGCGTCCAGCCTGCGAAATTTGACGTTTCTACCCCGCTGTGCTATATTTTGCAGTCTTCGATTCCTGTGGTAATATTAGGTGAATAATCGACCTGCGCAAGACTCATCTGGCGGCGAGCACCCGACAGAGTGAAGTGACGCTAACGAACCGGGTTTGGCGTGGGATACTCTAAATTCGATGATGCCATCCTTCGCCGAGTTCAGCAAGCTGTTGATATTGTTGAACTTATAAGCGAGCGAGTGCAGCTCAAGAAAAGCGGAAAGGAATACAAGGGGCTCTGCCCCTTCCACAGCGATAAGAATCCCTCGCTGTTCGTCAGTCCCAGCAAGCAGATATTCAAGTGCTTTGCCTGCGGGGCTGGGGGGGACGTCTTCAAGTTCATCCAACTCGAGGACAGGGTTGAGTTTCCTGAGGCGGTGCGGATATTGGCCGGCCGAGCCAATATCGAACTGCCCGAGCGTTCCGAAGACCCCGACCGCCCTGCCGGTCCCGGAAAGGTGGCACTGGCGGAGGCGAACAAGTGGGCCGCCCGCCAGTTTCGCTCCTGGCTGAACGAACCGGTGGGCGAGCAGGCTCGTAAGTATCTGGAGAAGAGAGGCTTCAGCGACCAGACCGTCCGCCGATTTGGGCTGGGTTTCGCCCCGGATGCCTGGGACGGACTGCTGAGCAAGGCCCGCCAGGGCGGCATCGATCAGACGCTGCTGGCGGCTGCCGGCCTGGCAAGCGAATCCCGACGCGGCCCGGGACAGCTTTACGACACGTTCCGCAACCGGGTCATGTTCCCGATCCTGGACGCGTCGGACCGGGTCATCGGCTTCGGCGGGCGAACGCTGGGCAAGGGCGACGACGTCGGGCCCAAGTACCTGAACACGGCCGAGACGGCTCTGTTCAACAAGCGGCGGGAACTGTATGGGCTCCGCTGGGGCCGAAAGGCCGTCAGCGATTCGGGCGTAGCCTGCGTCGTCGAGGGCTACACCGACGTGATCATGGCCCATCAGGGCGGACACGAGAACGTGGTCGCGGCCCTGGGCACGGCGCTGACCGAGGACCACATGCGTCTGCTCGGCCGACTGGCCAAGCGGATCGTGCTGGTCTTCGACGCCGACGCCGCCGGCGCCAAGGCAGCCGACCGGGCGCTGGAGTTGTTCCTGGCGTCCGGGGTCGACCTGGCCGTCGCGACAATGCCCGCGGGCCTGGACCCCTGCGACCTGATTCGCGACCAGGGGCCTGACGCATGGGCCAAGGCGATCGACGCAGCGGTCGACGCGCTCCAGTTCAAGTGGGAGCAGGTGGCCGGGCAGTACGCCTCCTCCACCGGCACCGCGGACCGCTCGTCGGCTGTCGGTGCGATGCTCCAGACGCTGGCCGGCATGAACGGCTACGAGGCGATCGACCCGGTTCGGCGCGGGATCATGCTGGATCGGCTGGCCGGTCTGCTGCGGACATCGGCCGACGAGTTGAATAGAATGCTGGGCCGGCTGACGCATCGGCGGAGGCCCTCCGGGGCCGCAGCCGACGCCAGCCAGGTGGCGGAACCAGCCGCCAGGCCTCGCAAGGCGGCCGATGTGGCGATGGCCCAGTTGCTCGGCGTGCTGCTGAGCGAGCCGAGCTACTTCGACTCGATCCGCCAGGCGGTCAGCCCGTCCGACTTCGCCGACCCGAACATGCGGGCCCTGGCTGAGCCGGTGTGGAAATTGGCCGAGGAAGGCGAGTTGACGCTGACGGCCGTGCTGCGACGGATGGAGTCGCCCGGCCTGGCCAGGCTGGCCACTGACCTGTCGGAGGAGGTGGCCCGGCGCGGCGATCTCGGACGAACGCTCGAGAACGCCGTGGGCTTCCTGGAGCACGAGCGGCAGGTGGCAGCGAGTCGCGAGCGGGCCGACCGGGTCCGCAGTGGCGAGTATACCGACCAGGACTTGTTGGAACTGAGCAAGCGTCCGCGGGACCTGCGCCGAGGTGGGTGAGAGACTGATAAGGGACCGGTTTGATCGCGATGAAGCGGTTGCGACTGCTTCCTCCGCGTCTGAGGAAAACTGAATGGCTGAAGCGACCACGACAAAGAGCGCCAAGGAACAGACCAGCGGCACGCTGGTGGATCCCCAGGTAAAGGAACTGATCGACCTGGGCCGTTCCCGCGGCTATCTGACCTGGGAAGAGCTGAACGACCGCCTCCCCGACGACGCCGTCGCGCCCGAGCGGCTGGACCAGCTCCTGCTCACGCTGGACGAAGCCGGTGTCGAGCTGGTGGACGAGGCGGACCTCGAACGCCTGGGCCTGGCCCGCCATGGCGGCAACGGCCAATCGGCCGCCGAGGTCGACGCGAAGGCTCCGGCCCTGCTCCGCAAGCCGGCTGACGACGCCGCCGCCGAGCCGGCCGACCCCGGCCACCGTAACATCGATGATCCGGTCCGCATGTATCTCACCCAGATGGGCGAGATCCCGCTGCTGTCGCGCGACCAGGAAATCGCCCTGGCCAAGAAAATCGAGCTGACCCGCATGGCCTTCCGCCGCAAGGTCCTCGAGAGCGACTACTGTTTGCGCGAGGCCGTGAGCATCCTGCGCCGCGTCCAGACCGGCGAACTGCCGTTCGACCGGACGATGAAGATCTCCACGCTGGAGAACCTGGCCAAGCAGACCATCACGCGGCGACTGCTGCCGAATATCCGGACGGTCGAATTGATCATCGAGTCCAACCAGCGCGACTGGGAGAAGCTTCGCGATTCCTCGCACGCGGCCTCGGAGGCCCGCGAGGTGCGAAAGCGCATGCGGGCCCGCCGCCGCAAGGCCGTCACGCTGCTGGAAGAGCTCAGCCTGCGCACCAGCAAGATTCAGCCGATGATGAAGAAGCTGGTCGGCATCCACGCCAAGATGCACGACTGCCAGGGGCAGCTCGCCAACGCCGAGGTCAACCGCATCCCGCCCGAGGACCGCGCCGCGATCCACGACGAGGTCGACGGCCTCAGCGACCTGGCCCTGGAGACGCCCGACGAACTGGCCCACCGCGTTTCGACGATGGAGCGCGTCTTCGCCGAGTATGAGAAGGCCAAGCGTGAGCTGTCCGGCGGCAACCTGAGGCTGGTCGTCTCGATCGCCAAGAAGTACCGCAACCGCGGGCTGCACTTCCTGGACATCATTCAGGAGGGCAACACCGGCCTGATGCGCGCGGTCGACAAGTACGAGTACCGCCGCGGCTACAAGTTCAGCACCTACGCCACGTGGTGGATCCGCCAGGCCATCACGCGGGCCATTGCCGATCATGCCCGCACGATCCGGATTCCCGTGCACATGATCGAGACGATGAGCAAGTTGCGCAACATCAGCAAGCGCATGCTCCAGGATCTCGGCCGCGAGCCGACCATCGAGGAGATCGCCCGCGAAGCCAAGATGAGCGTCTCGGAGGCCCGCCGCGTTATGAAGATTTCGCGGCACCCGATCAGCCTCGACCGCCCCGTCGGCGAGAGCGAGGACAGCTACTTCGGCGACTTCATCGAGGACGACTCGGTCGAGAACCCGTCGGAGACCGCCAACCAGGAGATGCTCCGCGACCGCATCGAAGAGGTGCTCCGCACGCTGACCTACCGCGAGCGCGAGATCATCAAGCTCCGCTACGGCATCGGCGACGGCTACACCTACACGCTCGAGGAGGTCGGCCGCATCTTCAAGGTCACCCGCGAGCGCGTCCGGCAGGTCGAAGCCAAGGCCATCCGCAAGCTCCAGCACCCCGTCCGGGCCCGCAAGCTCGACGGCTTCCTGGACAACCGCCGCCTGCTCAAGGGCTGACAAACGACAGGCGAGAACACCAGCGAGCCGCGGCCCGCGCCGCGGCTCGTTCGCTGTACCGAGACGCCGCAATCGTCAGAAACCGCAAAGCCGAAGGCCCCGAAAATCCGGAAGATCGCCAGCCGGACGCGCGACATGGCCGCAACGCAACGCGACATCGCCTTAGATTCCCGCCTGCCGCCCGGCCGCGCCGGTTGGCCGGCGGCCAGCACGTTGCTATACTGCCCCCTTATGACTTTGCCCGTCCCGACGACCCTGCCCCTTCGAATCCCGCGCGTGCTCAAACAGGGCCCCGCGTGGGACGACGCTGTCGCCGCGTTCGCCGGGCCCGACGCCGCCGACGCCGGCTGCGTCGTGCTCGACTCCGGCCGCCCGCACCGCGACTGGGCCCGCTTCGGCTACCTGATGCACCAGCCGCGAGAGCTCTGCGTCGATCCGGCGGACGGCCTGCCCGGACTGGCTGCCCGACTGCGGACCCACGGGCTCGAATCCTCCGCCGATCCGCTGGGCCGATTCACCGGCGGCTGGGTCGGCCACCTCGGTTACGAACTGGGCGCGGCCCTGGAGGGCGTCCCGGCGGCCGGTCCCGACGCCGCCGCCCTGCCCCTGCTGCGGTTCGCGCTCTACGACACCGTCGCCTGCTGCGATCTGACTGACGGCCGCTGGACGCTCTTCGCGACGCGTCTGGGCGGCGACACGGAGGCGGATGCCAACCGCCGGCTTGATGCGCTGGAGCAGCGACTGCGCGAGCGATCGAAAGACGCGGGGACGCGGGGACACGAAGACGCGGAGACCGACGCCGACGAGGACGCCTTCGCCGTCTCGGCCCGCCTGCTGGACGCCGCCGAACGCAGCTTCACGCGCCCGCAGTATGAAGCCGCCGTCGCCCGCGTCCGGGAATACATCGCCGCCGGCGACATCTATCAGGTGAACCTCTCGCAGCGGTTCAGTTGGCCGCTCGCCGGGGACGCGGCCGCCGCCCCGGGCCGACTGTTCGCGGCCCTTCGCTCGCGACACCCGGGCTGGTATTCGGCCCTGCTCGCGTGGCGCGACGAAGCCGGCGGGGTGCAGGCGGTCTGCTCAGCCAGCCCGGAGTTGTTCCTGAAGCTGGCCGGTCGGCGGGTCGTCACGCGGCCGATCAAGGGGACCATCGCCCGTGCCCCCGGCGGAGCGGGCGATCAGTCCGCGATCGCCGAACTGCTGCTCAGCGCCAAGGACGCCGCGGAGTTGGCCATGATCGTGGACCTCGAACGCAATGACCTCGGCCGCGTCTGCCGCTTCGGGTCGGTCCGCGTCACCGATCCGCGGGCCGTCGAGACGCACGCCCGCGTCCACCACACCGTCGCGACCGTCGAGGGCGAGTTGCGCGACGGCTGCAACGTCATGGACCTGCTGGCTGCGACGTTCCCCGGCGGGTCGATCACCGGAGCCCCCAAGATTCGCGCGATGCAGATCATCGCCGAACTGGAGCCCGTCGCGCGATCGGTTTACACCGGCGCGGTCGGCTGGATCGGCCTGGACGGGTCGGCCCTGTTCAACATCGCGATCCGCACGCCCCTGATTTCCGGCGGACGGGTCTACCTCCAGGTCGGCGGCGGCATCGTGACCGACTCCCAGCCGGCCGGAGAATACGACGAGACCATCGCCAAGGCACAGGGGCTGGTGCAGGCGGCGGGAGAAGTGGTGCTGAACGCTGAGTGCTGAGCGCATGAGGAGCCGTCATGGCGAAAGTATTCCTGAACGACACGATCCTCGACGCCGACGCGGCGCGGATCGACCCCGGCGACACCGGGCTGCTGCACGGCATGGGGCTGTTCGAGACGCTGCGGGTCTACCACCGCGTCCCGTTCCGCATAAGCAAACACCTCGACCGTCTCTTCGCGTCGGCCGCCGCCCTGGGCCTGCCCATCCGCCACACGCGCGAGCAGATCGTCGCGGCCGCGTCGGACCTGCTGGACGCCAACGACCTGGACGATGCCCGCATGCGCATCACCGCCACGGCCGGGCCAGCCGTCGCCGAGGGCGACCCGCAGCCGACGCTGCTGATCACCGTCACCGGCCAGGTCGGCTACCCCGCCCACCTCTACGAGCAGGGCATGGCCGTCGCCATCGCCGGCCCGCGCGTCAACCCGGCCGACCCGATGGCCGGCCACAAGACGCTGGCCTACTGGCCGCGCATGACCACGCTGCGGCAGGCCCACAAGGCCGGCTTCGGCGAGGCCCTCTGGTTCACCCTCGACGGCCACCTCTCCGAGGGTTGCATCAGCAACGTCTTCATCGTCACGGGCGGCCGGCTCATCACGCCTCCGGCCTCGACGCCCTGCCTGCCTGGCGTCACCCGCGGCGCGGTGATGGAAGTCGCGGCGGCCGACGGCATCGACGTTGCCGAGGCCCCGATCACGCACCGCGAACTGCTCGACGCCGAGGAGGTCCTGCTCACCGCCTCGACGATGGAGGTCATGCCCGTCGTGCTGGTCGAGCGTAAGCCCATCCCGGCCGCCGCCGCCAAGCCCGTGCCCGGCCCGATGGCCCGCACGCTGCACAAAGGCCTCCGCCGACTCATCGAACAGGAGACCCGGAGATGAGCGACGTCGCGAAACCGAAATTGGCCGACCTGGTGGCTGCGCTGGAACGGTTCGCCCCGCCGGCGCTGGCGGCTGACTGGGACAACAACGGCCTGCTGGTCGGCGACGGATCAGCGAACGTCGGGCGCGTGCTGCTGGCGATCGACCTGACCGACGCCGTGCTGGCCGAGGCGATTTCCTTTCAAGCCGATCTGGTGATTTGCTATCATCCGCCGATCTTTACGCCGCTGCGGGCCGTCCGCGGCGACCGGCCCGGCCCCGCCGGGCGCGTCTTTCACGCCATCCGCGCCGGCATCGCACTGATGGCGATGCACACGACCCTGGACGCGACGGCCGGCGGCACAAACGACGCTCTGGCCGACGTGCTCGGCCTGACCGCGACGCGTCCGCTGGAGCCTTACGCCCCGCCGGGCGGGCAGAAGCTGGTCACGTTCGTCCCCGCGGCGTCCGTAGAGGAGGTGTCCGACGCCCTCTTCGCCGCCGGCGCGGGGGTGATCGGCCGATACTCGCGGTGCAGTTTCCGGTCGTCCGGCACGGGCACATTCCTCGGCGGCGAGGGCTCAAACCCGACGCTCGGACAGGCCGGGCGAATGGAGCAGGCCGACGAAGTGCGGCTGGAAGTGGTTGTGCCGGCCGGGCACGCGGCCGACGCGGTCGCGGCCCTTCGGCGGGCCCATCCGTACGAGGAGGTCGCGTTCGACCTCTACCCGCTGGCCGGCATCGACGAGCGGGTGGGCATGGGGCGAATCGGTGAACTGGCTGACCCGGCCCCGCTGGCAACCGTGGTCGAACGGATCAAGGCCGGCCTGGGCGTCGAGGCCGTCTGGCTGGCGGCGCCCAGGTCCTCCGACGAGACCCCGTCGCTTGCGACGGGCATCGTTTCCCGCGCCGCGTGCTGCGCGGGAAGCTGCGGGCGTCTCTTCGAGCGGGCGATGGCCTCCGGGGCGCAGTTGTATCTCACCGGCGAGTTGCGGCACCACGACGCCCTGGCCGCCGTCGAGGCCGGCATGGCCGTCGTCATGGTGCGGCACTCGGTCAGCGAGCGGCTGATGCTGTCGCGGCTGGCCGACCGCGTGCGGTCGTTCGCGCCGCACCTGGAGGTCCGCGTCAGCACGAGCGACGCCGATCCGTTTGCGTGGGCCTGAAACCAAGAGCATCCGGGGTAATCATCGCCCGTGTTCTCGCGTCTGGGTCAGTTCGTGTCGCGGCGGTTCGTCCTGGTGGTGCTGGCCTGGCTGGCGTTGCTGGTGGCGATGCTGGTCTACGCGCCCAACATCAAGGAAGTCCGCACGCGCGACGAGTCGTCGCTGCTGCCGGACGACGTGCCCAGCCGCCAGGCCCAGATGGCGCTGCAGGAGGAGTTCAAACGTCCTCCGGCCCAGTCGGTCGTCGCGGTCGTCGTCGAGCGAGCGGCCGGGCTGACCGGCGTGCCGGAAGTGACCACGACCCAGCCGGCTGAGCCCGGCAGCGACTGGCGGTTCATACAGGACCTGACCCGACGCCTGGCGCAACTCGCCCCCGCGCGGCAGTGGGAACTGCTCTCGCCGGCCGACCCGGCCACACCGTTCCTCCGCGGCAACCTGCTGAGCCCCGCGAGCAAGCCGGTGGCGGCGGTCATCAAGGCCGACCTGCCCAACAACTTCGTCTCGGCCCAGACCATCCGCGACGTGAACGACGTGCAGGCCGCCGTCGAGGCCGCCTCGCCTCCGCCGGGGCTGACGTGGGCCGTCACCGGATCGGCCAGCTACGGACGCGACTACTTCAGCGCGACAGAAAAGAGCGTCAACCGCACGACGATCGTCACCGTCATCGCCGTGCTGGTCGTGCTGCTGCTGACCTACCGGGCGCTGCTGGCGGCCGCTGTGTCGCTGCTGACGGTCGCAATCGCGGTCAGCGTATCGCTGTCGCTGCTGGCCATCGGCGGCAAGTGCGGCTGGACCGTGTCGATGGTCGTGGAACTGTTCACGATCGTGATCGGCTACGGCGCGGGGGTGGACTTCTCGCTCTTCTTCCTGTCGCGGTATCACGAGGAACTCGGCCGCTCCGCCGGCACGAAGGACAACTGGGCCCGGCGGCAGGCGATCGCCCGGGCGCTGGCCGGGACAGGCCCGGCCATCGTCGCGTCGGCCGGCACGGTGGCGGCGGGCCTGGCGCTGATGTACCTCGCGCGGTTCAAGGCCTTCAGCAACGCCGGGCCCGCGGTGAGCGTCAGCGTGGTGGTCTCCTGCCTGGCCAGCCTGACGCTCTGCCCCGCGCTGGCCTATCTGTTCGGGACCAGCACGTTCTGGCCGCGGCGTTTCACGCACGACCCCAGCGGGCAGACGCGCCGGGCCCGCGGCTTCTGGGCCCGGTTGGCCGACTTCACCGTCCGCCATCCGCTGCTGGTGCTGCTGGCGGGCCTGGCGCTGCTGTCGCCGCTGGCGATTGGCGGGTTCCGCCAGGAAGTTGTCTACGACACGCTGGCCGACCTGCCCGCAGACAACCACTCGGTGCGCGGCTCGGTGATCTTCAAGCGGCACTTCCCGCAGGGCGAGTCCAGCCCGGTCCACGTGATGGTCCGCCTGCCGGCCGCCCGCAGCCAGCAGCAGTGGATCGACGCGGTGAGCGCCGTCGACGCGGCGCTGGAGACCCAGGGCTCCAAACTCCAGGCCCCGGTGCAGGAAGCGCACAGCCTGGTCCACCCCCTCGGCCTGCACGCGACGGGCATGCTGGGCAAGTCGCTCTCGTTCGAGTCCAAGCTCTCCCGGCTGCTGCCGGCGTTCACCCAGCAGGTCGTGCCGCGTCACCTCTCCAGCGGCGCTGGCGACGGGAACGGCCAATGCCGCTGCGCCCGCTGGGACGTCGCCCTGGACGCCCCCTCCTACACCAACCGGGCGATGGACAGCCTCGATCCGCTGGCCGAGATCATTCGCACAACCGTGGCCCGGTCGACGGGCGTCGCTCCGGCTGACGTGCAGGTGCTGATGTCCGGCGACAGTGCCCAGATGCGCGACGTCAAGCAGGTCACCCATCGCGACCTCTGGTTCGTCGGCAGCATCGTGGTCGCCGCCGTGCTGGTCATCGTCATGCTGCTCATCCGCGACCTGCCGGTGACGCTGTTCGTGATGGCCGCGACGATCCTCACCTACGGCGCGGCCCTGGAGATTACCAGCACGCTGTTCGAGCGGCTGTTCGGCATGACCGGACCGGACTGGAAGGTCGAGTTCTTCCTCTTCGTCATCCTCGTCGCCGTGGGACAGGACTACAACCTGTTCATGCTCACGCGGATCGTCGAGGAGCGGATGCACAAGCCGCTGGGCCCGGCGACCGGGTCGGCCATCGCCCGCACCGGCGCCATCGTGAGTTGCTGCGGGCTCATCATGGCCGCCACGCTCGGCTCGCTGGCCACCTCGCCGCTGCGGCTGCTCCAGGAACTGGGCGTGGCCTTCATCCTCGGCCTACTGATCGACACCTTCCTCGTCCGCCCGCTGATGGTGCCGGCGTTCGTCCTGCTGCTGAAGCGCATGAAGCCCAAGCGCGGCGGCATACACGTCGGGTAGAGCGGCTAACGTTCGGCTGAGATTCCCCCGGTCACTTGCCCCCCGCTGAGAGCACGTCGATCGCCCGCTGCATCCGCTCCCGGGCGTAGGCGAACATCTCCTTCTCCAGCGCCGCCCGCAGCGGCGGCAGGGCCTTGTCCGGCTGGCCGCACTCGGCCAGATAGTCGGCCGCCAGCCAGCGGCGGTCCGCCCGATCGCTCCCCAGGTGCGGCACGACACGGTCGGTGTAGCCCTCGGCGCGCAGCCGCGTCAGGGCGCCCATCGTCGCGTCCGGCAGCAGGTTCCACCCCTTGGCTTCGAGATACTTCTCGATCAGCGGGACCACCTCGCGGTCGCCCAGGTCGGCGGCCGCATTGATCGCCACGACCCGCTTGTCCGACGAGCCGCTGTTGACGTAGCGCCGCACGATCGGCATGGCCGACGGGTCGCCGATGCGGCCCAGCGCCCGGATCATCGCCCAGCGGGGCTCCTCCCACCACTTGCCCTCGCGGACCATGGCCGCCGCGATCAGCGGCACGGCCTCGGCGATTTTCGCCCGCCCCGCCAGCGCCGCGACCATCGCGCAGAGGTTCAGGTTCGTTGGCGCTTCGGTCTTGCCCTCGACGTCGGGGGCGTACTTCACGCTCGCGTCGCGGCGCAGGATGGCGGCCATCATCGGCCAGGCCCGCTTCGCGTCGGTCCAGAACAGCGCCTGGATCGCGTAATACTTCGCCCGGGTCACGTCGCTTTCAGCCAGCGTCATCAGCGGCGCCCACGCCGCCGGGTCGCGCAGGACGATCAGCCCGGCCGCCGCGAACCGCCGAGTGTCCTCGTCCGGGCTGGCCAGGTCCTTCACATACTCGGCCGTCGTGCGGAGTCTGGGCGGGGCGAACTTCATCGCCCGGGCCTGCGCCTCGGTCATGGGTGTTCGCCCGGCGTAGTCCTGCACCTCCCCCGGCGCCTCGGGAACGAGGGCGTTCAGCACGCGGTAATCCAGCTCCGCCATCCCGCCGTCGGGCAGCACCTTGGCCGCCGCGGGGGCCTCGACCACGCGGCTGCCCCTGCCGTCAGCCGGCACCGCCCGTACCGTCACGCTGCGGCACTGAACGTCGGCCCAACGCCGCCCGGCCGCCTGGATCGTGTAGCGGAACGGCAAGTTGTCCGCCACCGCCACCGACCGCTTGCCCTTGCCGTCGACGTCGTCGAAGAGGTAGGTCACCTCGACCGCCTGCCCGGCGGCCAACTGGCCGCTGACCGTGATCGCGTTATCGCCCGGAATCAGGTTGGGCAGGACCATGTGGTTGAGTTGCACGGTCGTCACGCAGCCGATTGACCGCAGCGTCGCCCCACCGCCCAGCCGCAGCCGCAACAGGTAGTCGTATCGCCCGATCGCGGTGCGCCGGTCGAACTGCTTCTTGGCCGGCTGGTGCGTCGGCGGCAGCAGGCGGGCCAGGGAGATGTCCTTCGGCGAAGCCGGGTCGGCCTGGCCCTGCCACTGCGTCGCCCACGATCGCCCGCCGTCAATGCTCGTCTCAACAGCCGCGTCGCCGGCGTGCCCGAACGCCAGCCGCAGCGCGACGTCCGCGACGACGTAGGGAAATCGGCCGCGATAGACGACCTCCGCCGGCGCAGCCGCGTCGGCCTGGCCCAACTCGCCGCCAGCCGCCTTCGCATTGGCCGATTCGACGGCCAGCCGCCCGCGCCAGGCGTCGGACGCGAAGTCCTCGCTCCACGCGAAGACGCCGTTGCCGAAGTCCATCGGGTAGACGCCGTCGTCCAACTCGCGCGGGCCCTTTTGGAGGTTGGCGTAGAACGGCACGCCGACATTGCCCCACAGCCGCCGGACCGACTCCCCCGCGTGCAGGTTCATCGTTCCGTCGTAGGGGTCCGGCTCGGGCCAGGCGGTGTGGATCCACGCCCACATCCACCACTGCTTCTCGATCCACGGCCGCAGCGTGCCGCTGGGCAAGGCCTCCAGCGAAAAGTCCGCGCCGATGTCGTCAGCCGACACGATGTGCGATCCGCTGCGGTCGTAGAGGAAGTAGCCGTAGTTGTTGTCGAACATGTGGTATCGCCCGACGCCGTCGGAGTCGATCCACCACAGTTCGCTCATGGTGTGCCCGGCCCGATAGAGCTTGACCGCCGGCAGCCCGCGCGACGCCCGCCAGATGGCCGCAGTCAGTCGGCTGAGCCCGTCGCAGTGGTGTGCGGCGTAGACATTGAGCACGAGGTTGGGGTCGCTGAGATAGCCCTGCCCCGGCTCGCAGGGCGGTCCGCTGCCCGTGAACGTCGTGCAGCGCCGCATCCAGCGCCAGCAGGCGATCGCCCGCTGCTCGTCGGTCGTCGCGTGCTCGATGCGGGCGGCATCGCGGCCGAAGTCGGCCAGGCTGGTCGCATCGGGCCAGTTGGACGAGACGACCTTCAGACCCGTCACGGCCGGCTGAAGCGCGACCGCCTTGCCCGTCACCAGCGGCGTGGGCGGCGGGACCGGGACAGGATCGTCGGCCATCGCAGGGATCACAGAAAGGAACGTGCAGAGAACAAATGCGAAACGCATCATCAGTTTCTCTCTTCTCTCCTCGGCGTCACCGCGTCCGGACGCCCCTTTGGGAAACATCCGTGCGCATCTGTGTCCATCTGTGGCTCTTCCCCGTCTTGCAGTGATAGTAACCCGGACGCCCCGCCGCGGTCGCGGGCAATCACGCTCTTGCAGCAGCGGGACGAAGCGGGCAGAATGGCCCCTTTGGGCCATGGCCCGACGGAGGCGCGATGAGCGACGATATTCCCATCCGCGACCTGAACGACATCTGGCGGCAGCAGAGCAGCCTGAACGCCAAGGCCGGCATCGACACCGCTGAACTCGGCCGACGGCTGCGGCTGGCCGAGGAAAGCGGCGACCCCGCGGCGTTGGCCGAGATCAAGCTCACCGTCGGCCGATGGATCAAGAACTACCTCGACGCCCTGTCGGCTGAGTGCCACGAGTTGCAGGAAACGCTGTACTGGAAGCACTGGTATGCCGAGGCCCGCGCCGGCCGGCAGCACGAGTTGAACGACATCCAGAACGCCCGCGTCGAGGTGACCGACATGCTTTTTTTCTGGGTGTCGCTCTGCCAGTTGCTCGGCCTGGAGGTCGAGGACGTGCTGCGCCTCTACGCCAAGAAGCTGACGATCAACCATCGCCGCCAGGACCAGCAACGGACGCAGGCCGAGCACGCGGACCACGAACACGAGAACCGGAACGTCACTTGAGGAGAGTGGCTTGTGGCTAGTGGTCCGTGGTCCGTCACGAGCCACGCGCCATTAGTCACGGGCCACGAGCCCTGCCCCCATGAGCGAACTGCCGATTCGTTTCGAGCCCAGCGGACGGACCGCCCACGTGCTGCCCGGCAGCGCGGTGCTGGAGGCAGCGGCGCTGGCCGGCCTGCCCATCCAGACCCCCTGCGGCGGCGAGGGCACCTGCGGCAAGTGCCGCGTACGGTTCCTCACCGACCCGCCGCCACCGCTGGACGCCGACCGCCGACAGTTCACCGCAGCCCAACTGGACGAGGGCTGGCGGCTGGGTTGTCGGCACGAACTGGCCGCTCCGGTCCGGCTGCTCGTGCCGGCTGAGAGCGTCTACGGCACGACCCAGCAGATTCTCACCTCCGACCAGCGGGTGAACATCGACGTAGCCCCGGCCCTGCGGCGGCGGTTCGTAAAGCTCGCCCCCCCGACGCTGGAGGACGACCGCGACGACCTGGCCCGCCTGCGCGCGGGCCTGGGCACGCCCGGGCTGCATGTGCCGGTCGAACTGCTCCGCACGCTGCCCACGCTGCTGCGCGACAGCGGGTGGGAGGTCACGGTCACCACGCTGGACGACGGCGTGCTGAACGTCTCCCCCGGTCGCGACCCGGCCTCGCCGCTGGGCGTCGCGTTCGACATCGGCACGACCACCGTCGTAGCGACGCTGATGGACTTGCGCGACGGGCGGGAGTTGGCCGTCGCAGCCAGGCTGAACCCGCAGGTCCAGTACGCCGACGACGTGGTCTCGCGGATCCGCATCTGCATCGAGCAGCCCGGCGGGCTGGACCGCCTGCACGGCGCGATCGTCCGCGGCTGCGCCGAGATGATCGCCGAGACGGCCGCCAAGGCCCGCGTCGCCGCCGCGGACATCGGCGAGGTGGTCGTAGCCGGCAACACGACGATGCAGCTCATCTTCGCCGGGGTGCACCCGGGACCGCTGGGGGTAATCCCGTTCGCGCCCGGCTTCGCGCAGGGCCTGAGCATCGAGGCCGCGGTGCTGCCGCTGGGCATCCATCCGCGCGGCGGGGTCTACCTGTTGCCGGCGATCCGCGGGTTCCTGGGCGGCGACACAGTCGCGGGGCTGCTGGCGACGGGGCTGGCGGAACTGCCCGGCCCGACGCTGCTGATCGACATCGGCACCAACGGCGAGATCGTGCTGGCCAAGGCCGGTCGCATGTGGGCCGCCAGCACGGCTGCGGGGCCCGCGTTCGAGGGCGCGCGGATCAGCCAGGGTATGCGGGCCGCCGTCGGGGCGATCGAAAAGGTCGTCATCGACGGGGACGTGCGGATCAACGTGCTGGGCGACGCGCCCCCGGTCGGCCTGTGCGGCACGGCGCTGATCGACGCGGTCGCAGGCCTGCTGCGGGCCGGGCTGGTCGAGACGACCGGGCGACTCCAGTTGCCCGAGTCACTTGCCGGGACGCCGCTGGCGGCGCGGCTCCGCGGCGAAGGGACGCAGCTCCGCTTCGTGCTGGCCGAGGGGCCCGACGGCGAGGCCGTCGCCCTCACGCAGCGCGACATCCGCGAGCTGCAACTCGCCAGCGGTGCGATCCGCGCCGGCATCGCCATCCTGCTGGAGCGGGCCGGCGTGTCGGCAGGCGACCTGGAGAGCGTCTTCCTGGCCGGGGCGTTCGGCAACTACGTCCGCCGCGAGAACGCCCTGCGGATCGGCCTGCTGCCCGACGTGCCGATCGAGCGGATTCACTTTGTAGGCAACGCCGCGAGCATGGGGGCCAAGCTCGCCCTGCTGAGCCAGCCAGCCCGCGAGCGCGCCGAGACGCTGGCCCGGGCGACCGAGCACGTGGACCTCTCGGCCGACATGGGCTTCCAGATGAAGTTCGCCGACGCAATGATCTTCCCCTGACCGCTCAGGTCCAGGGCGGGCGAAGCACCTGTGCGGGCCAGTCGGCGGCGGCGAAAAGTTCGCGGACCCACTGGCGGCTCTCGTCCTGGCCCAGCCGCGGCAGGAATTTCTCGGCGACAGCCTGCGGGCCCCCAGCCTTCAGCACGTCCTGCGCCCAGCCCAGGTAGATTCCCAGGTAGCGAAGCGCCGTCTCGCGGAAGCGCTGCCGCAGCGCATCGGGATCGGCCAGTTCCGTCGAAATGTCGGCCAGGTGGCCGCGGACGGCGTCAGCCTCGGCGCCGTTGAGCAGGAACGGCCGCCCGGCGTCGTCGATGCGATAGGGGAACCATTCCGGCGGCCCGGCGAATCGCCGCCCGACGCGGATGCGCGCCAGGGCCGATCGGACGGTCCACGCGCTGCCCTCGCGCATGTAGCGGCCGGGCGTGAACAGCAGGTTGCCCAGGCAGTAGAAGACATGGCCGTGCCGCCAGACCTCGTGGCCCTGGGGCACGTGCGGGTGGCCGCCGATCACGAGTGTCGCGCCGGCCTCGATCATCGCGCGGCAGAGGGCGACAAAATGCGGCCCGGGCCAGTCGACGAATTCCACGCCGTGATGCAGGTGGACGACCAGCGCGTCGCACACATCGGCTGCCGAACGCACGTCGTCCAGCATGTCGGGCATCCGCATGAGGGCCGGCCCAGGGAAGCCCCTTGCGTGCAGTTGCGGGCAGTCCTCGCTGCGGCCGAGGAATCCGATCCGCAGGCCGCCGACCTCGACGAACCGCGGGGCCCGTGCCTCGGCCTCGGTCCGGCCGCTGCCGAAATGGGCGACGTCCATTTCGTCCAGGCGCGACCGCGTCCGCAGAACGCCTTCGACGCCGGCGTCATAGGCGTGGTTGTTGGCCAGAGTGACAGCCAGCGACGGCAGCGCGTCGGCCAGACCGGCCAGCAGACGCTCGGGCACGACCAGGCCCTTGGGCGGCGGCTCGGACGCGGACGGCAGGACGGGGCTCTCGAAGTTGGCCGTCGCTATGTCCGCGCCCTGCAAGGCCGGGACGATCCCCTCGAAGGCCCACGCCACGCCATGCTCTGCGATTCCATCGGCCACGCCGCCGGCGAATGACAGGTCGCCCGCAGCCAGCAGAACGATCGTAGCATCTGGATTCATGGTCGCTCCGGCTTGGTCAGGTTATGCCGGCTCGGCGGCCGGCTGAGCCACCTCGCCGCCCAGCACGGCGTCGCCGCTGTGCTCGCGGGCGGGGTCGATCTTCAGGTACCGGGAAAGATATCGCACGCCGATGTAGAAGGGAATGGTGTCCAGCGCGGCGATGACGAACTTGAACAGGTAGCTGCCGCCGATGACCGTGAGCAGCCAGCCGACGGTCTGGCGGCCGGCCAGCACCGACCCGCCGAAGGTGATGCAGACGACCATCACGGTGTCGACCATCTGGCTGATCATGGTCGAGCCGTTGTTGCGCAGCCAGAGGTGCTTGCCGCGTGTCAGCCGCTTCCAGAAGTGGAACAGGAAGACGTCGCAGAACTGGGCCGCCAGGTAGGCCAGCATGCTCGCAAGGACGGCCGTCCGCGTGCTCAGGAAGATGCGTGTGAACAGGTGGTCCTCGTCGACAATCGGCTGATCGGTTCCGGCGTCGTAGAGTTCCATGACCGGTTGATGGGTGTTGGGGTTGACCAGCGGCTGGCCGCTCTGGGCGTCGACGGCCGGGCGGAGCCTGGGATCGGTCACCGGCTTGAGGCTGCCGTCGGGCATGCGCACTGCAGGCTCCTCCAGCGGCATGCCGCGGGAGTCGCGGGCGGCCTCGGCGCCGTCGGCGGCCGGGTCCATCACGGTGACGTGGCGGACCTGCTCGATGCGTTGGAGATCGGTCTTGAAGGGGATCGCCGGAATCGTGTTGCCCAGCCAGAGGATGAAGATGATGAAGATGTTCAGCGCCAGGCCGAGCCAGACGACGAAGTTGGCCCGCTCGCGGCCGTAGAACTCGCTGATGAAGTCGGTACACAGAAACGTCAGCGGATAGGGCAGCACGCCGACGGCCAACTGGAGCGGCCCGATGTGGATGAACTTGGTGATGCCGATGATGTTCAGCATCGCCATCGAGCCGAGAAAGACACCCGCGAAGACCAGGAAGACACGCTCGCGGCGTTCATGGATGACCAGGTCCACGACGCCGGCCGATGAGTTCGAATCCATAGGCTCCCTCTGCGTGACGGGCGCACGCGCAGGCCCCATGCCCGCGGCCGGCCCGAGGATGAGAATCGGGGGATTCTAGGAGGGTCGCCCGGCTTTTCCCATGCAGCACTTCTTGAATTTGCGGCCGCTGCCGCACGGGCAGAGATCGTTGGCCCCAACGGACTCGAAGCCGGCCGCCGCCCGCTGTGACCGGGCGACGTTCATGACGTTGGACGCCGGCCGCCCGGCGTGGACCTCTGCCGCCATCCGCCGCATCCAGGGGTCGATGTGGGTGAAGAATCGCTTGAGCCCCGCGCAGAGGTAGTTCAGCCCCGGCTCGCCGTCGGGCGTGCGGATGAAGCGGTTCTTGGGGCACTCGCCGTTGCAGGCGAAGCGGACCGGGCACTCGCGGCAGTAGCGCGGCAGGCTGTCGCGCTTGTCGTCGCCAAACTTACGCTGGAAGTCCGACTGCACCATCTCCAGCAGCGGGCGCTCGTCGATGCTGCCCAGGCGGTACTCGGGATAGACATAGTGGTCGCAGGAGTAGACGCTCCCGTCGTGCTCCATCGCCAGGGCGTTGCCGCAGGTTTCGGCGAAAACGCACAGCGACGAGCCCAGGCCCATCCACTGGCCCAGGGCGACGTCGAAGATCTGAACGAACACATGGCCCACGTCGCGGACGATCCACTCGTCGAATACCTCGCAGAGGAACCGGCCGTAATCCTCCGCCGCCACGCTCCATTCGCTGACCAGCGCGTCCTCGCCGCGGGCCGGCTTGGCCGACCGGTCCCCCACCACCGGCAGCGATTTCGGATCCCAGGTCTGCGGGGCGATCTGCACGAAGTCGGTCCGCTCGACGCATGGGATGAACTGCATGAACTGGCAGCCCATCTCGTCGCGGATGAACCGGTAGACCTTACGCGGGTGCTGCGAGTTGCGGCGGTTGACGACCACCAGGGCGTTGAAGTCCACACCGTGCTTGGCCATCAGCTCGCGGCCGCGCATGACCTGGTCGAAGCTCGGCTGCCCTTTCTTGTCGACGCGGTAGACGTCGTGCAGCTCGCGCGGGCCGTCGACGCTCAGGCCGATGAGGAACCGCTCAGCCGCCAGGAACTCGCACCACTTGTCGTCCAGCAGCGTGCCGTTGGTTTGCATGGCGTTGGAGACGCGCACGCCGGGCGGGGCCAGGCGCTTCTGCAAATCGACGACGCAGCGGAAGAAGTCCACGCCCAGCAGCGTCGGCTCGCCGCCCTGCCAGGCGAAGTTCACCTCGCCGAACCGGGCGTTGGCCTCGATATACTGGCCGACGTAGTTGGCCAGTCGCTCCTCGCTGACCTTCCACTTGCCTCCCCTCCCTCGCCCTTCCAGGGAGAGGGGCGGGGTGAGGGTCTCCTGCTTGTCCTTGCCGAAGAGCAGGTCTTCCTTGCTGAGGTAGTAGCAGTACCGGCAGTCGAGGTTGCAGATCGGCCCGATGGGCTTGAGCATCACGTGAAACGGTCTGTCCAGCGTGGTCACGGGCACAGAGTCACCGTTGCTAGAGAGCACGCGGGGCCAGGCCCCGACGCGAAACCGTCTATCTTAGCCCGCCGGCGGGCGGCTTCAAAACGCAAAGCTCACCACGCCTTCGCCTCGCCCGCCAGCGGCAGCAGCGTCGGCCGATAGGCGAACCGCGTCATCTTCAGCGTAAGTTTGGCCACGCCGTTGGCCGCCAGCCGAACCGCCGCCGTCCGCGCCCCGACCGGCACGGTCGGCCGGTCCGCCTCTGCCACCGAGTCGATGCGATGCGTTCCGTAGAAGCCGCCGATCACGTGCAGCGTGACCGGCTGGTCCGTGGTGTTGCACAGCAGCAACGTCACGCCCTCGGGCCCGACGTGCCGCACCAGCGCCGCCACACCCGGCGGCAGGCCCGGCGTCTTCGCGTCGGTCCAGTAGCCGAGAACGGCCGTGCTCGGGTTGCCCGCGCGCCCGTTGTCATACATGCCGAAGAAACTGCCGTCGATCAGGCCGAACTCCATCGGCCGGTGCATCGCGTAGTCGGTCAGGTTGTCGCCCGACTTGGGCATCTCGGTGCAGGCGTCAACCTTGGCCTTGCGCCGCTGGGCGTGATCGACGCCGTTCTTGAACTGGATGCCCGCCCACTCCTCGTCGAACGCGCCGAAGTAGGTGAACATGTGCCACTGGAGGAAGTGCTCCTCGGTCGCGGCGTCCTTGCCGCCGGCCTTGGCGGCCTGGTAGTAGTCCACGATCCGCTGGCCCGCGGCCTTGTCGAAGGTCATCGCGTAGGGCCGGTCGACCAGTTTCGGCACCCACCAGGTCGAGGGCTTGCCGCGGACCCACTTACCGGCGGCCGGGTCGTAGAAGTCGGCCGGCAGTCCGCCGACGCCGGACTTGAACATTACATCCAGCGTGCTGTTGACGCCGGCAAGGTGCTTCGCGTCGCCGCGGTCCATGTACATCATCGCCACCGGCCAGCCGTGCAGCCACCGCCCCGCGACGATCAGCCCCCAGGTCTGGAAGTCGAACTTGGTCGAGCCCTTCCACCACTCCTTGGACGCCAGGCCGGTGGCACTGTCGGCGCTGAACGGGAAGACGCCGCCGTTGGCCGCCGCCAGTTCATTCCACTTGCCGCCGTACTCCAGCGCCCACTTGCGATACTTCTCGTCGCCCGTGGTCATGTAGGCGCGGAAGGCCGAGTTGATGAACACGCCGTTGGTCAGCTCGTCGAGGTCGGGGTTCACGCGGTCGATGTGGCGGATCTTGTAGAAGTCGCCGCCGCTCAACTCCAGCCAGGGGTGCTTGATCAGTCGCGTCTTCGCGTTGTAGCAGCGGTCGATGATCGCGTCGGCAAGTTGGCGGTTCTCGTCGGCCAGCTTCGCGTCGGCCGGGGCGATCTCCTGGCAGGCCCAGAGCATCTGGAAGAACTCGCCCATGTGCTCGGCGTCGTAGGGCTTGACGTAGAAGCCCTCCTTGAAGTCGCCGTGCTCGACCATCCAGCCATAGACGTAGTTCAGCAGCCGCACCATGCCCGCGCGTGTCGCCGGGCTGCCGCAGGCCAGCGCGAAGCGGTCCCACGTCTGCACCCCCTCGACCACGTCGTCGGCGGTGCCGTGGTTGAACTCGCACACCGGCTTGCCGGTCTTCGCGTCCACGAACCGGGCCATGAACGCCTCGGCGAACGCGTTGCACGCGGCGGCGTCCTTCATCTGCCACGTCGCCCAGGCCGGCAACTTCAGGTTCGCCGCCGCCTGGCCGACGTCGATCGCCCGCGTCTGGTCAGCGCGCACGCATCCCGTCCACTCCAGCAGCAGCCCGGCGCCCAGCAGCATCGCACCCCGTCGCACCATGGTCGTTTCCTCCGGTTGGAATGCGGTCATTCGAGCGTGTATGAAAGCCTACACGGGATCGCGTTGGGCCGCAAAGGGCCCGGATGCAAGGAGCCGCGACGCAGTCGATACGAAAGAAGTATCGTCCAGGAGCGGCGACGCCGCAGACGGGCCCTTTGCGGCCCAACCCGCCGGGACGGCGGGTCTTGCGGTCGCGGCCGGCGTCGCTCGTCGTCGACGATACTCCATCTCGTATCGACTCCTCCTCGACTCCTTGGCCGCGACCGCAATACCCGTCGTCGCGACCCGCGTAGGCTTTCATACACGCTCTTAGACCGCAGCCGGCGATTCACAACAAGCCGCCCGCGGCATACAATCCGTGGCCTGACATCCACACCCCTACGGAGCGCCGCATGTATCTCAAGCTCATTCTCGTCGCGCTGCTGCCGCTGATCTGCCTCATCGTCGGCTGCCAGCAGCCGCGGTCCTACGACTTCCACTCGATTACCCTGGACAACGGGCTTCAGGTCCTCACGCTGGAGGACTTCTCCTCGCCTATCGTCGCGGTGCAGGTCTGGTACCAGGTCGGCTCGGTGAACGAGCGGCCGGACCGACAGGGCTTCGCCCACATGTTCGAGCACATGATGTTCCGCCGCACCGAGCGGCTGGGCCCCAAGGCCCACTTTGAATACGTCCGCCGAACCGGCGGCGACTGCAACGCCTACACTTCCTTCGACCGCACGGTGTACCACGAGCGGCTGCCGGCCAACCAGCTCCCGCTGGCCCTGTGGCTGGAGAGCGAGCGGATGGCTTTCCTCCGCGTCACGCCCAAGGATTACAACACCGAGCGCAAGGTCGTCGAGGAGGAACGCCGCCTCGGCCTGAACCGGCCCTACGGCACGGTCTTTGAGAAGGTCATCCCGGCGGTCTTTCCCAAGCACCCCTATCGCTGGACGCCCATCGGCAACATCCCCGACCTGCGGGCCGCGGACATCGATGACGTGCGAAGTTTCTGGCGGCGGTACTACCTGCCTAACAACGCCCGCCTGGTCATCGTCGGCGCGGTCCGCACCGCCGACGCCCAGCGGCTGGCCCGCGAGTACTTCAACTGGATCCCGGCCGGCCCCACGCCGCCGAAAGTGGACACACCCGACGAACCGCTGGACGGCCCGCACCTTCTGACCATCGACGAGCCCACCGGGCCCCTGCCCCGCGTCACGCTGGCCTATCGCACCGTACCGGCCACCAGCGGCGACGACATCGCCTTGGACTTCATGGCCCAGGTGCTCGGCGGCGGCGAGTCCAGCCGTCTCTACCTCGATCTGGTCAAGGCCCGGCGTATCGCCTCCGACGCCAACGCCTACAGCTACACCCTCCAGTACGGCGGGCTGTTTGGGATCTCGGCCACGCTGCTTCGCCCGGACGCCGACACCGCGGCTGCGCTGGCCGACCTGCACCGCCAGATCGACCGCATCCGCGACGAACCTATCAGCGAGGAGGAATGGACCAAGGCCCGCAACCAGCTCCTCCGCGACGAGGTCACCTCGCGCCTGACCGCCGACAGCCGGGCCAGCCGACTTGGCTACTACGCCACCACCTTCGGCGACGCCGAGGAGATCAATCGCCGCCTCGGCAGCATCCGCGCCGTCACCCGCGAGGACGTCCAGCGCGTCGCCCGCAGGTATTTCGTTCCCGGCCTGCTCACCGAGGTCACCGTCAAGCCCGTGCACGGCAAGGCCCCTGACAGCGACCAGGACGCCCCCGAGCCGACCACCCGGCCGGACGAGGAGATGACGCCCTCGTCGCGCGAGCTGCTGGCAGAGAAGCAACGCCCCGCCGACCTGGGCAGCGCCCCGCCGATCGCCCCGCTGCTGGCTGAGATTCCGCCGGCCCGGACCGCCCAGCGCACGCTGGCCAACGGCCTCCAGATCGTCGTCGTGCCCGACCGCCAGGCGCCGTTCGTGCGGATGAAACTGGCCTGCACTTTCGGCTCTTTCTGCGAGACGAGCCCCGGGGCGGCCATGCTGGCGATGGAGATGATCACCCGCGGATCGGCCCACCACACGGCCGCGGCGCTGGCGGAGGAACTCGACCGCTACGCCATTACGCTCTCCGGCTCGGTCGACGACGACGCCGCCAGCGTCGACGCCACCTGCCTGAGCGAGCACACGCAACGGACCGCCAACCTGCTGGCCGAGGTCGTCACCTCGCCGGCGTTCGACGCGCACGAATTCGACATCCTGCGCGACCAGGAGGTCAGCCAACTGACCGTGAAGTTCCGCGGCCCGGGCTACGTCGCCGACCGCGTCCTGCGCGAGCAGCTCTTCCCCGGCCACCCCTACCGCTACTCGCCGGCCGGCTGGCCAGACAAACTGGCCAAGCTGACGCCGCATGACGTCGCCGCCTGGTGGAGCGCGAGCGTTCGGCCGGACACCTGCGTGCTTTACGTCGCCGGCGACGTGACGCCCGACGCCGCGTTCGCGCTGGCTGACGCGACGCTGGGCCAATGGAAGGCCGCCGGCCCGCCGCCGGCTGTGGACGTGCCGCCCGCGCCGCCGACGCCCGCGACGCGCATCGTGCTGGTCGATCGGCCCGGGCTGGTGCAGAGCGAGATTCGCATCGGCCAGGTCGGCCCGACCCGCCGCGACGCCGATTACGCCGACGCCCGGCTTATGTCGCAGTATTTCGGCGGGGGTTTCAACAGCCGCCTCATGCAGTCGCTGCGGATCGACAAGGGGCTGACCTACGGCGTGGGCGGCGGCTTCTATCCCATGCGCTTCGCCGGCCAGTTCCGCGTCAGCACCTTCACGCGGACTGAGACGACGGCCCAGGCGGTGCAGGCGGCCCTGGAGCAGATCGACGACATCCGCACCGCCGCGCCGGCCGCGGAGGAACTGGACATCGCCCGCAGCTACATAGTCGGCAGCTTCGCCGGCAGCCGCGAGACGCCCGGTGACGTGGTCCGCGACCTGTGGATGATCCGCCGAGAGGGATTGCCGGACGACTTCCTCGAACGCTACCTCGCGACCGTCAAGGCCAGCAGCGCTGCCGAGCTTCTGCGCGTCGCCCGGACGCACATCGACCCCAAACGCCTGGTGATTGTCGTCGTCGCGGACGCTGCGAAGGTGAAGGATTCCCTGGAAAAGATCGCCCCCGTCACGCTGCTGAAGGAGTGACGCCGCGAACGTCCGTCACTCCTGGGCGCCGGACGAGTCGATGTGCCGCGGGTGCTTCAGGACGATGGCGCTGGTAGGGCAGGCTTCGGCGCATCGGCGGGCCAGGTCGCCCAGGGCATCGCTCATCGGGCCGTCCCACGGGACCGCGACGCGGACGTTGAACCCGCGGCCCACCCAGGTCAGGCCCAGCTTGTCTCGCTCGGCGCCGGCGATGGCCACACACGCCCCGCAGACGATGCACTTGTGCGACTCGTAGGCCGCCAGCGGATGGCTGTCATCCCGCCGCATCGCCCGCCGCTCGCCCTTGAACCGGGCGAAGTCCGCGTCCAGCCGCGTCGCCACCTCGCGCAGCCGGCAGAGGTGCGAATCCTGACAGCCGCACATCAGGCAGCGGGCGGCCTCGGCGCGGGCGGCCACGTCGTCGTCGATCCTCGCCGTCCGCCCGCCGGGGTTGGCCGTCCGCGCCAGCAGCATCGCCATCTCCTCGGACGCGAGCGGCCCGTAGCGGACGTTGATTGGATGCCGCGCCGGCTCGGGCGACTGGCCGGCCGGCGCTCGCAGGAAGCGGTCGATCGCGTCGGCCGCCATCTGTCCATAGGCGATCGCCCGCACGCAGAAGCCGCCGCCGCTGACCGCATCGCCGCCGGCGAAGACGCCCGGCAGGTTCGTCGCCAGCGTATCGCGGCTGACTTTGACGCCCCGTTTGCCGACCTCCAGGCCCTGGCCGGCGAACAGTTCCAGATCCACGTCGCGGCCCATCGCCGCCAGCAGGTGGTCGCAGTCGATCGCGAACGGTTCGCCCTTCTTCCGCGTGCAGTTGACCTGCATGTCGCCGCCGTCATTTCGGCTGATCTCCGACGCCGTCGCCTCGAACTCGAACGCGACGCCGTCCTCCTCGGCCGCCCGGATGTGAGCCGCCAACAGCGGCAGATGGGCCTGCGGCCGCGAGCAGAGTACGGTGACCGGGCCGGACCCACGCCGCCGGGCGGTGCGGGCGACCTCAATGGCCTCCTGCCCGTCGCCGACGACGGCCACCCGCCCGCCCAGGTCCACGGGCTCGCCCGCGGCGATGCGGGCCATCACTTCGCCCGCGTCGGCTGCCAACTCCGCGCCGGGACAAGTCAACTTCTGCCAGCGCGGCGCGCCGACGGCGATCATCACCGCGTCGAACTCCTCGCGCAGCGATGCGAGCGTCACGTCGCGGCCCAGCCGTGTCTTCATGCGGAACTCGGCGCCCATCCGCCGGATAACGTCGATCTCGCCCGCGAGGACCGCCTTGGGCACGCGATGATCGTCGATACTGTAGTGGAGCTGCCCGCCGGGCCGCTCGCGCGCGTCCAGGATCGTCACAGCGTGCCCGCGTCGGAGCAGGTTGTAGGCCGTCGCCAACCCCGCCGGTCCCGCGCCGACCACGGCGACGCGTTTGCCTGACTTGCACCCGCCCTCCCCCGAGCCGGCCGCGGAAGCGGCCGGGCATTCACTCTCTCCCACTTGCCGATGTAACTCGGCGATGGAGACAGCCTCGTCGCGTTGCTTGCGGCGGCAGTTGGGCTCGCAGAATCGTGGGCAGATCATGCCCAGGATCGCGGGCAGGACCAGGTCGTCGCGGGCCACGCGGGCCGCCGCTTCGCGGTCGCCGCCGGCAAGCGATTCCATGAAGGTCGGGATGCGGAATCCGGCGGGGCAGGAAATCTCGCACGGCGCGGCGCACTCGCCGAGGTGGTCGCTGAGCAGCAGTTCGACCGAGGCCCGGCGGGCCGCCCGCACCTCCGGCGCATCGGTGATGACGGCCATGCCCTCCTCCGCCGCCGTCGCGCAGGAAGGGCTGAGCCGCCCGCCGCGCCCGCCGACCACCTGCACGAGGCAGACGTAGCAGGAGGTCAGCGGCGGCAGCCCCTCGACCTTGCAGAGCGTGGGGATGTCGATGCCGGCCGCCGCGGCCGCGTCCAGCAGCGTCGCGCCTTCGGGAACCTGCACGGGATGTCCGTCAACGGTCAGCCGAATCATCGGACCTCACTCGACACTTGAAATTCGCAACTCGACACTTGCCTTGCCCGTTACGATGTCGATCGCCTCGGTCGGGCAGACCGGGACGCACATGTCGCACCGCGTGCACTTGGCCGGGTCGATCCAATGCAATGCGTAAGGCCGCGGCTCGATCGCGTCGGCCGGGCAGACCTGGGCGCAGTTGGTGCAGCCGATGCACTTGTCGTTCACCTCGTAACGGATCAGCGCCGGGCACTTGCGGGCTGGGCAGCGCCCGTCGATGTGGGCCTCATACTCACTGCGGAAATATTTCAACGTGGTTAGCACGGGGTTGGGGGCCGTCTGGCCGAGACCGCAGAGGCTCGATTTCGTGATCTGCCCAGCCAACGTCTCCAGTTCGTCCAGGTCCTCGCGGCGGCCGCGGCCCTCGACGAGCCGGTTGAGGATTTCGAGCATCCGCTTGGTCCCGATGCGGCAGAACGTGCACTTGCCGCAGCTCTCGTTCTGCGTGAACTGGAGGAAGTAGCGGGCGATGTCCACCATGCAGTCGCTCTCGTCGAGCACGACCAGCCCGCCACTGCCCATGATCGCGCCCAGCCGCGTCAGGGCCTCGTAGTCCACGGGCGTGTCGGCCAGTTCCGCCGGGATGCACCCGCCGCTCGGCCCGCCGATCTGAACGGCCTTGAACTTGAAACCGCGATCGCCCTTGATGCCGCCGCCGACCTCCTCGACGATCTGGCGGATGGTCATGCCCATCGGCACCTCGATCAGCCCGCCGCGAGCCACCTTGCCGGTGAGCGAGAAGACCTTGGTCCCCTTGCTCGACGGCGTGCCGATGGCGGCGAACGCCTCGGCGCCGTGGCGGACGATCCACGGCACGGTCCCCAGCGTCTCGACGTTGTTCACGCAGGTCGGGCGGCCGAGGTAGCCTGAGACTGCCGGGAACGGCGGGCGCAGCCGCGGGTTGCCGCGTCGGCCCTCGATGCTGGCGATCAGCGCGGTCTCCTCGCCGCAGACGAACGCACCGCTGCCCTGGCGCACCGAAGCGCGGATCGCGACGGGCGTGCCCATGACGCTCTCGCCCAGCACGCCGGCGGCCGTCGCCTGGCGGATGGCCTCGGTTACGCGCTGGACCGCGAGCGGGTATTCCTGGCGGATGTAGAAGATTACTTCCTCGGCGCCGACGGCGTAGGCCGCGATGGCCGCCCCTTCCAGGATGCGATGCGGGTAGGCCTCCAGCAGCATGCGGTCCATGAACGCGCCGGGATCGCCCTCGTCGCCGTTGCAGATGACGTAGCGCAGGCCCGGCGGCTGGGAGGCGACGACCTGCCACTTCTTGCCGGTGGGGAAGCCAGCGCCGCCCCGGCCGCGGAGTTGCGACGCGAGGATCGTCTCGACCACGTCGGACGGCTTCATGCCCTGGACCGCACGGCGGAGGGCCTCGTAGCCGTCGTGCATGCGGTATTCGTTGATGTCAGTGGGATCCATCCGCCCGCAGGCCTCGGTGGTGATGCGCATCTGCGGCGCGAAGAACGCGCCCGCCGGGCCCGCGTCGGCGTCGACGACAAACTCGCCCGGGCGGCCCCAGGCCGCGTCCCGCGTCAGCAGCGACCACCCGCGGCGGACCCAGTAGCCCATGCGGCCGCCGAACCCCTGCGGCTCGACGTGACGCTTGAGGATCGCCGGCACCGCGTCGGGCGTGACGTTGCCGTACATCACCGGCTCGCAGCCGGGCTCGATGATCTCCAGCAGGGGCACGCGGTGGCAGATGCCCACGCAGCCGGCCTGCCGCAGCGTGACCGTGGCCCGCATCGCCCCCAGCGTCCGCTCGACGGCGTCATAGACGTCGCGGCTGCCGCTGGCCACGCAGCACGACCCCAGCCCCAGGCGAATCTCAACAGGTGGCCGGGTCATGGACGCCTCCCGTCCCGCCGGGGAAAGACGAACCGCGAATGAACGCAAATGGACGCGAATGAGAGAAGACGCGGATCGCGCGCCCGCGCCCCGCACCTATCGCTCGCGTCCCAGTCGTGTCCATTCGCGTTCATTCGCTGTTCTCTTTGCGATCGCCATCCTGACCAAGGACCACTCGTTTCCATTCCAGTCTCGCGCGTCTGAAATTCAGGATGACGCCGACCGGAAGACCTGTGATTCTCAGGTAGTTAATCATCTGTCCAAGCTCATGTTCGCCGATGCGGTCTACTACTTTCGCGTCAACCACAACCTGCTTGTATGCGATCAGGTCCGGCACGAACTCTCCAACGGTCACGCCCTTGTATGCAACAGGGAATCTGGGTTGCTGCGCATACGGTATGCCCCGCGTCTGGAACTCTACGACGATCGCATTCTCATATGGTTTCTCCGTCAGGCCATGCCCTATTCCATTTAACACTTCAATGGCACACCCGACGATTTGAAAGACCTCCTCTCTGAAAGGCATCGGACTTTCGGGGCTCCCCATGCCTTCACTCCGATTCGTGTCCAGTCGCGTTCATTCGCGGTTCTCTCTCTGCCTGCTCGTACGCATCGATCGCCTTGACCACGCTGTCGGGGGTGCGGTGGCCGAAGGTGTGCTCGTCGACCTGCACCACCGGGGCCAGCGAACAGCAGCCGACGCAGGCGACTTCCTGCACGGTGAACCGCCGCAGGGCGTCGGTGTCGGCCTCGCCCATGATGCCGAGATGCCGCCGCAGGGCGTCGCCGACCAGCCGGGCCCCGGCCACGTGGCAGGCCGTGCCGACGCAGACACGGACCAGGTGCTTGCCCACCGGGTCGGTGCGGAAGCGGTTGTAGAAGGTGGCCAGCGAAATCACCTGGGCCATCGTCGCGTCGGTCAACTCGACCACGCGGGCGATCGCCGCGTGCGGCAGATACCCGTGGCGGGCCTGGATGGCCTGGAGGATCGGCAGGCCCGCGTCGGCGGAACGGCCGTGCAGGGCGACCATCGCGTCGACGTAGGCGATGTCCTCGGGGTCCGCCGACGGCGCCAGGCGGCGATAGCGGACGGGGGAGCGGTCGGCGACGGCGGGCACGGGCGTCTCTTCACGCTCCGCGCGATCGCTGACGCTCGCGCCTGAACGCGGCGATGCGATCGTCAGGGAGCGCGTCTCTTCGGTCCCCGTCCCCAGTTGCACCAGCGCCGGCATCGCGACCGGCACGCCAAGGCGCTGCCGTTCCAGGGGGCAACTCTGATAGCACCGGTTGCAAGCGAGGCAGGTCGACTTGACCGCGGCGTGCTCCTCGATCGCGCCGTAGGGGCAGGCGTCGTCGCAGAGCTTGCAGTCACAGCAGGCGTCGGGCATGACCGTAACGCCGCGCCGCGCGGCCCGCGAGCAGACGCCCAGCAGGGCGCCGTAGGGGCAGAGCCAGCGGCAGTAAGGTCGGCCGATGAATATGCCGCTGCCCAGCACGACGCCAGTGACGATCCACATCCACCACGGGCCGGCCAGGTCGAACACGCGGTTCCACGTGCCGTTGAGGGCCGCCTGGACGTTGACCGAGCGGAACAGGTTCACGAAGGGGTCGAACTTGCAGATGACGAATTCGCGCTTCACGCGGCCGTCGAAGAACAGCAGGTTCACGCCGCCGACGACCCAGTAGGCCGCCAGGCCGAGGTAGACCCACCGCCCCCAGCGCAGCGTCTTGTCCATCCAGCGCGGCACGCGGACGGTGCGGCGGTGGATCAGATCCTGCACACCGCCCAGCCAGCACACCCCGCCGCAGAAGACGCGGCCCATGAACAGCGCCGCCGCCAGCGGCAGCAGGAAGATGAGCGTGATGACGATCGAGATGGTGTAACCGCGGTCGATCAGCGAGAGCAGAACGTTCTGCGTCGCGCCGATCGGGCAGACACACCCGGAGCGGTAGAAGCCGAAGTAGAGGACCGACGCGGTGACCAGGGCGATCAGCCACGCCCGGCTGCGCTTGCGGTGGATCAGCCAGGCGGCCGCGACCAGCGCCCCGACGAAGAGAGCCAGATCGACCCAGTGCATCGCCTGGGCCCGCGGCTCGGGATTGTCGGCGGTCGGCTTGCCGTATTCGTCGCCGATGTCCTCGTCGCTGGGGACGGCCTGTCGGAAAGTCTTGGGGGGCTCTGCCCGCACGGGCGCAGCCGTTGCGAGCATCGCGGCGCCTGCCAGCAGGCAGAGCGGGAGGATGAGACGGAACGAGCGGGTCACCAGCGTATCCTTCCCACCGCAGGCGGACCCGCCGGCGGGGAATCTGTTCATCGTCCGGGCCGTTTGGCGTCGATCGGGGCGCGAACGAAAGCGTCGGTCGGGCAGGCCGTCGCAATCGCGCACTCGTTGCAGTCCACGCAGAGGTTGTGCCGCACCTGGAGCTTGAGCGATCCGTTGCCCATCTCCGGCGCACAGCCGATGATGCACTTGCCGCAGCCGGTGCACTTGGATTCGTCGATGGTGTATTCGTAGAACCAGTTCTTCTTGAGCGCCGGGTCAGCCAGACCCACCTGCCGCCGCGCGATCGCGTCGTAGGGGCAGACGCGTCCGGCCGGCAGGCCCTCTTCGTCCACCTCGCTGTTGACGTCGTGGTAGCCCGGGCAGATGCGGCAGTAGCCGCACTCGTCGAACTTGTTGACGACCTTCACCGCGGACTTCTTCAGCACGCACTCGGTCGCGCAGCGGCTGAGCCCGTCGGCCGACGCGTTGAACTTCTCGCACCCGTCGCAGGTGCGGATGTCGATCGTCCAGACCTTGTCGGCGTCGGCGCGCACAGTCAGCCCGACGGCCGCCACGCCGATTGCGGTCGCCCCGCTGATCCGGGCGACGCACCCGAGAAACTCCCGCCGAGTGGATGGCTCATCGGACATGGCACACATAGGCCCGCACTCCCAACCCGCCCCGCCAATCCTCTCAAATATACCACATCCAGCCGGTCCGACCAAGCGGCGCGGACCGGGTCAGTTGGCCGCGACCCCTTCCCGCCGGCCCGCATGTTACTTCAACCGTCACCGGGGCCGGCGGATTCGCTGCCGTCACTGCGCCTGGGCGAACAGCAGGATCGTCCGCCGCTGCGTGTCGCAGACGTAGATGCGGCCGCCGGCGTCGGACGCCACCGCCATGTGGGCGTTGGCTGGGTCGAACGCAGCCGCGTCGATCAGGCCCAGCAGTTGGCCGCCCACGCTGTAGACCTTCACCCGAGCAATGCCCTTCTCGGCCGCGATCAACGCCGGCCCGCCCGGCCCGAACAGCACGCCGAGGTCCTGCGGATTGCAGCAGGCGACGAAACCGGCGGGATCCTGCTCGTCGAACCGGCCCCACACGTCGGCGGCCCGGCCAGCGGTGTCGAAGAGAACCACGCAATGGTTGATCGGGTCAGCCGCCGCGACGCGGCCGTCGGGCAGGAGGGCCATCGCCAGCCGACCGCCCGGGCGGATGCGGAACCGGGCTACGCCAGCGGCGTCGTCCGGCTGCGTCGTTGCGACCGGCGGCGGGGCCAGGTCGCCCAGGTGGCGGCCGTCCGCGTCGAAACGCCGGATCAGCCCGCCGTCGGCGTCGGCGGCCAGCAGTTCTTGGCCACGCTGGCCGACGGCCGTGACGCGCCCCAGTTCGCCTTTGCCGATGGTCGCCAGCAGGTGGCCGGCCGGGTCGTACTTCTCGACCTGCCCCGCCTGCCCGACCAGCACGTCGCCCGCGGCGTTCACGGCGATCGACAGCGGCGGCAGCGAGACGCGGAACGAGGGGACCAGCCGACGCGGCGTGGCGCAGTGGTCGAAGGCCTTCACCTCGCTGTCGCCGGCGGCGTAGAGGATGTCCTGCCCGCCGCCGTCGTAGACCGCGACGCCGGCCAGCGTCGAGGCGAACAGCCCCTCGCCGCCGACGTTGCCGGCCGGCTTGTAGTTCAGCGCATAGCCGGACGACTCGCGCTGCTCGGAGGTCAGCAGCGTCGGCGGGATGTAGGGCGGGTTCACGACCGGGACCTTGCTGCGGCGATAGAGCGCACCGGCCGTCGCCAGTGCGACGACAGCCAGCAGGAGCAGCAGGCTGACGAGCGTGCGTTTCATGGCGTCCCAGCCGGTTTGACCGGCGGCTGCTGCGGGCCGACCTGGAGGCAGACCATCGTGCCCAGGTCGCGGCAGATGAGCTTGCCGTTGACCAGGGCCATCGGGGCCCAGGCCTCCTGGGCGTTGTCGGGCAGCACGCGGGCGCGGGCCAGTTCCTTCCAGCCCTCGGCGCTGGCTTCGATCAGGTCCAGGTGGCCGCCGTCGGCTTCGAGCACGTAGATCAGCCCGTCAGCCATCAGGTACGGTCCCAGGCCGACCGTACGGTCCTTGGGCCCCTGCCATACGATGCGACCGTCCGCCGGGTCGATGCAGCAGAACTGTTTCTCGGCGTAGGTGGCGAACAGGCGGTCGCCCACGACGATCGGCGTGTGCGTATCGCTGTTGAACTGGTCGTCGTTGATTGTCCAGAGCGTCTGGACCTGGCCGCCAGCGACGCGGAACATGGCCGACCCGGCGCGGTAGCTGGAGGTCTGGAAGATGCGGTCGGGGCCCACCTGCACGGGGCTGGGGGCGACGGCCGTCTTGGCCCGCCACTGGCCGGGCGTGTCGGCCTTGGGCCAGAGGACCTCCCACGCCAGCGTCCCCTCGCGCGTCACGCCGACCATGCCGACCATCGACGTCCAGACGTAGTAGAACTTCCCGTCCAGCGTCATGGGCATCACCGACGGGTGGCTCATCGAGTGCTTGGAGGCGTTGGGCGTCGCCCAGAGGACCTTGCCGCTGGCCTTATCGAACGCGGCCATCAGCACGGTCTGCTTGCGGCCGTCGATCTCGACCTCCTTCGTGCCGCCGACGGCCACGATGACTCGGTCGGTCTCATTCAGCGGGCACTGACCGTTGTACCACTCCGGGACCACGCTGCCGTATTCGCGAAACAGGTCGTGCTTCCAGAGCTGTTTGCCGGTCGTCGCGTCGATGCCGTGCAGCGTGCCCAGCGGGTCGAGGCTGACGACGAAGCAGTCGTCGGCCGCGGGCACCGTCCGCGTCACGCCGTGGTTGCGCGGGATGCGAACGCCGTAACTCCACTGCCAGATGTCCTTGCCGTCGGCCAGCGAGACGCAGCGGACCGACCACTCCTTCTTCTGCATGTCGTAGTCGTTGAAAAAGACTCGGCCGGACGCGACCGCCGGCCCGCTGTAGCCTTCGCCCAGGCCCTCGATCTTCCAGAGCACCTTCGGTCCGCCGCCCGGCCAGGTGCGGAACAGTTCCTTGGCGTCGGCGGCGATGTCATCACGGGCCGCCCCGCGGAACTGAGGCCAGCTTCCCGGATCGTCCGAGGGCTCGCCGTCGAACTTGCGGGGCTCGTCGGCGGCGGGCGACGTCGCGGGCGACTTGGCGGCTGCGCCGCCGTCGCCGGCCTGCTTGTCCTTGCCGCACCCGCAGGCCAGCAGCGCCAGGAGAATCGCCAGTGAACCGATCCCGACCCGTCGACGCATGAACATCATCTCGCCTTGCCTCACAAGTGGAAGAAACCAGGCCCGCCGGACCAGCCGATTATAACGCCCCGCCGCCCGCACTTCGAGCGGACAGAGCGGGGGAATGCGGAATCCGGAATGCGGAATGAAGACACCCTGGTCCTCTCCCTCGCGAGCGGGGGAGAGGGAGAAGAGGCGTCCGCCGCGATGTCGCCTCTCCTCCGACTCCCCTCTCTTGATTCCGCACTCCGCACTCAGCACTCCGCACTCAGCACTCCGCACTCAGCACTCCGCACTCAGCACTCCGCACTCAGCACTCCGCACTCAGCACTCAGTACTCAGCACTCAACACTTCGGCTTCCCGTGCCCTTGCCCGGCGGCGGCGGGGCGTCTACATTGTGGGCCCAGAGACATCGCCTGCGCAGCCGACGCGACCGGGACCGGATGCGCCCCCGCGACGCGGCACGCAGCCCAAACGGACGAGGCGGAGCATGCACCTGTTCAGCCGGTTGGCTGCGGTCACCGCGATCACCCTCATCGGGATTCTGATCTGGGACCTCAACCAGGAGCGGCTGGAATACCCCGGGCGCAAAGTCATCATCTACGCCAGCATGTTCGGGCCCGGCGAGCCGATGCAGGTGCTCTACGGCGGGCCTGCGCCGGCGACGGCGTCGCGGACGCCCCTGGGGCCCGGGAACCGGGCGAACTTCGTGGCCCTGGCTGACGCGTGGCCCGGGCATCGCGGGCGGATCGGGGCCGCCTGGCGGACCTGCGCCGGACGGAACTGGCCCGCCGACGCGACGCCCGACGCGCAACTGGTCGCTGACTATCGCGAGCTGGCGCCGGGCTACGTCGACAAGCTCGTCGCCGCACTGAACGACGCCGATCGCGGCAACCGGCTGCGGCTGTTCGATGCGTTCGCCCAGGCCCATCCGCAGTTCGACCGCAGGATGATCCTCCAGTTCGAGCGTCTGCACCCGGCCTGGACGGTCGGGCTGTTCGAGGACTTCGAGCGGCGACACCCGGACTACAAGGTCGTGCCGCGATGGGACAGCCGCTGGGTGCTGTCGGCCAACCGGCCTCGCTTTCTGACCGGGACCGACGTGCCGGATCTGATCACCGGATCGCTGGCCGAACTGCGGATCCTCTATCGCGAGAACCTCGCGATGCCGCTGGACCAGCCGCTGCCGGACGCGCCGGTGGCGGCCTGGCGCAGCCAGGGCATCCTGCGCGGCGAGAAGTCGTACTTCGATCCGTCGCGCACGCTGGCCGACGAGTTCCAGCCGTGGGCCCTGCGGCAGTCGCTCTACCGGGTCGCCCCCGAGGACGTCGCCGAGAGCGGCAATCCCTTCCCCGCCGGCACGGACGTGCTCTACATGCTGCCGCGGATGGTGAGCACGACGGTGGTCTTCGCGAACAAGGCCCACTTCCGCAAGGTCGGGTTGCCCTTCCCGCCCAGAACGATCGCGGAGTTCGAGGAGGATTGCCGCAAGCTGCGGGCGGCGGGCATCGAGCCGATCGCCAACGACGGCATGGACTACACGCCCTACTGGTGGCAGTGGATGGTCTACCGCGAGATCGGCTATGAGGCGTTCATGGCCACGGCCATGAACATGCCGGGCGCCAAGCGGTTCGCCGGACCCGGCGCCGACCCGCGCTACCTGGAAATCGCCCGCCGACTGCGCGGCTGGCGCGACCGGGAGAACTTCTGGATGCGCGACTTCAGCTCCAGCCAGTGGCCGGCGGCCCAGCGGCGGTTCGGCAGCGGCGACTGCACGTTCCTGTTCACCGGCACATGGCTGCCGGCGGAGATCGCCGGCACGCGGAGCTGGGACCCCGACGTAATGGACCTGGGCTGCTTCGTCTTCCCCGACATGACTGGCGGATCGGGCCGCCCCGGCCGAATGGACGTCGGCACGCAGGGTTACGTCCTCTGCCGCCAGGGCCGCGACCCCGAGGGGGCCGTGCTGCTGCTGCGCTACCTGACGGCTGAAGCCGGCGAGTTGTTCGCCCGCAAGCTGAACTACATCCCCGTGACGCAGGGAACGCCGTTTCCCCGGGTGCTCGCGGACATCGAGCCGGCGTTCTCGCGGGCCGGGCCGGAGGACTTCGTCGGCCTGGGCGTTTCGTGGTATGCCCCGCGGTTCAACAAGTTCGTGCTGACCGAGACCTACAACCGCTTCTTCGTCGTGCTCAAGGACAACCTGACGCCCGAGCAGTTCGTCGAGGAACTGGAGCGGCGGGCCCAGGAGCACTACGCCCGCAACGGAGGGACGGCCAAGTGATCGTCCGCGGGCGGCATCCGCACCTGAGGCAGGCGTTGGCGGCGGCACTCCTGCTGGCGCCGGCGGCGGCGCTGTTCGGGGTGCTGGTGGCCTGGCCGGCGATGCGAGCGCTGTGGGTCAGCACGCAGCGATGGACGGGGTTCAGCCCGCGGACCGAGCCGGTGGGCGGCGAGCACTACGCGACGCTCTTCGGGCCGACGGCGATGCGCTGGATGCCGCTGCTGGGGGCAGCCGTCCTGCTGCTGGGGGCGACGGCGGTGGCCGGTCAGCTGCTGCGCCGCAGTCGGCCGACGGCGCGGGCCCAGCGTCTGGCCCGTCGGCTGGGCGGGCTGGCGATGCTGGGCATCGTCGCGGCGGTGGGGACGTTCCTGCTGGTCTGGCTGCTGGTGTGGAACGACGGCGACAGCTTCTTTCGCGGCTGCGTGCGGAACAACTTCACCTACATGATCGTGGGCGGGCTGTTCCACTTCGTCTACGCGTTCCTGTTTGCGGCGGCGCTGGGCCTGCCGGCGTTCCGGGGCAAGGCGTTCTTTCGCACCATGATCTTCTTCCCCTCGTTCATCAGCGCCATCGGCGTGGCCATGCTCTGGCAGCGAATCTACGACCCGAGCAACGGGCTGGCCAACTTCCTGCTGCGGCTCTGCCGCATCGACCCGTTCGCCTGGTTGAGCGGCGACAACATGCTCAACTCGATCATCGTCTGCGGCGTCTGGGCCGGCGTGGGCAGCCAGATGATCCTGCTGCTGGCCGGCATGCAGCGGATTCCGCCGACCTACTACGAGGCCGCCCGCATCGACGGCGCCGGCGAGGGCCAGGTCTTCCGCCACATCACCCTGCCCATGCTGCGCGAGGTGATCCTCATCGTGCTGACGCTCTGGGTCATCGGCAGCCTCAAGGTGTTCGGCCTGTTCCAGGCGTTCACGATCAGCCACACCGAGAAGACTTCCGTCGTCAGCGTGCGGCAGTACGAGCTGGCGTTCTCCAACCGCGACAACATCTACATGATGGGCTACGCGACGGCGATGGCCGTCGTGCTGCTGGTGCTGGTGGTGCTGGGCACGATGGCCATGCGCTCGCTGCGCGAGCGCGAGCCGCTGGAGTTCTAGACCCAATGACGATCTGGGCGGACATGCTGGCGGCGCAGTCGGCTGGGCCCGGATGGCTCGGCTCGCTGGTGAGCCCCTGGACCGTGCTGACCTACGCCACGGTCACCGTCGTGCTGCTCTACTTCAGCAGCCGCACGCGGCTGCCCATGCTCTACGCCGTCAAGTCGCTGTGGGTGGCCGGCACGATCCTCGCGTTCCTCTGGGTCGTCGTCACGTCGATGGGCTCCAACCAGCAGTTCGTCCAGCACCCCGAACGCGCGATCAGCCAGTTCTTCGATCCGCATCAGCGTCTGACCTTCGCCGCCGGCCTGTTCGCGCTGCTCGCGGTGGCGGCCATGGTGCTCATGGGTCGCATCCTCCCGGCCAGGCCGCTACAGGTGCGGCGGCGGCGCGCGGTGTTGTCGCTGCGCATCGCCCTCGGCTGCGTGGCGGCCGGCGTCCTGCTGGTCGCGGCCCACTTCAACGGCTACGGCGCCTGGTATGCCAGCTACGCCACCGCCCTGCTGGTCGCCCACATGGGGGAGTACGCCGTCAACAGCGCCCTGATCGCCGTGGGCTCGGTGCTGCTGACGATCCTCACCGCCTCGATGGCCGCCTACGCCCTCAGCCGCCTGACGTTCGCCGGGCGCGACGCGATCCTCTACGCCTTCATCGCCGGCCTGGCCATCCCCGGCCAGCTCATCCTCGTGCCGCTGTTCCTCATGCTGCGTCACTGGACGCTGCCGGCGGCCGGCTTCTCGTTCATGGACTCCCGCTTTGGGCTGATCCTGATCTACTCGGCCACCGGCCTGCCGTTCACGATCTTTCTGCTGACGGGGTTCTTCGGCTCGCTGCCGTCGGAACTGGGCGAGGCCGCCGCCATCGACGGCTGCGGCGAGTTCGCCACGTTCCGCCAGGTCTACTTCCCGCTGGCCGCCCCGGGCATCACCACCGCCGCCATCTTCAACTTCCTCGGCGTGTGGAACGAATACAACTTCGCCCTGGTCTTCATCACCAACCCGCGGCTGAAGACGCTGCCGGTCGGGCTCTACACGCTCAACGTCAGCCAGCAATACGCCGCCAACTGGCCGGCCCTGTTCGCCGGCATCGTCATCCTCTGGGCCCCGACGTTCCTGATCTTCCTGCTCCTCCAGCGCCAGATCATCGCCGGCCTGACCCTCGGCTCGGTCAAGGGCTGACCGCCGTCTCGCTGCTGGACATCTTCAACGACTTCGACAGGCTGGCCCGGCAACGCATTTCCACCATCGGCATGGTCAACCCGCGAGACGACCTGCCGGCCGACACCGTCGTCGTCTTCCGGTTCGTCATCGCCTGCTGCGCCGCCGACGCCCAGCCGGTGGCCGTGCTGGCCCACTGCAAGGGCGCCGGGGCCCTGCCGCGCGATTCGTGGGTCCGCGTCGAGGGCACGCTGGGCAGCACTCCGTCGGGCGGCCGCACGGTCCCGCTGATCCGGGCCGAACGCATCGTCACCATCTCCGCGCCCTTCCAGCGGTTCCTGCAATGACGGAGATTTGATCCACGTCACGTTGACTCAGCAGGGGGCATGCAACAATAGTTGCATGATGACCGATGCCACGCCACAACCCGGCACACCGGCCCGCGAGCGGGAGCTGAGCCCGGCCAAGACGCGCGAGGCCGCCACCGTCCGGCGGTTCATCGAGGTCTACTGCCACAAGCACCACCGCACGCGCGGCCGCACGCTCTGCCCCGAGTGCGACGAGCTGGCCGCCTACGCGTTGCGGCGGCTGACCCACTGCCCCTTCGAGCCCAAGCCCAAGTGCAAGGAGTGCAAGGTCCACTGCTACCAGTCGCCGTTCCGCGAGAAGATCCGCGAGGTGATGAAGTTCTCCGGCATGCACTTCGCCCGCCGCGGCCGCATCGACTGGCTCATCAAGTATTTCCTCGGTTGACCGCCCGCTCGTCGCCTCGAGCGCCCCACGCGATCCCTTGAACGGCCCGCCCTCGCGGTTATGCTGACGCAGACAACGACCCCTGCGCTCCAGCCTGGCGGAGCCCGATGTCCGATGTCCAATCAATCATTCATCTGCTTGTGGCCCAGGTGGTAATGATCTCGGCCTGCGGCCTGCTCTGCCTGGCGCTGTTCGCCGCGGGGGCCGTCTGCGAGATCGCCAGCGTTGTACTGGCGGGCATGGAACTGCTGCGGGCGCTGGATCCGGTCGCCGTTGAGCACGCCGACATCCGCGGCGCCGACGCTTTCGCCGAACAGAACTGAGTCCCCGACATGCGTAACGCAACGCGCGGCGTTACCCCGCGGCGGCTGGGTCCGCGCCGGACAGATGCTGGCGAATGAGCCGGTCGAACGCAGGGCGGGCGACGTCGGCGGCTGCATGATTGCCGGCCAGATGCCGCATGACGATCGCGCCCTGCATGAGCAGGCAAATCTGCTCGGACACGTGGTCGGGCGAAGCGCAACCTGCCTCCTCGGCCAGTTCCTCGATGTGGCGGCGCAGCGTCTCGTAGTGGCCGGCGGCCACCTGGTGGGCCGGCTCGTGCGGCGAAGGGAACTCCGCCGCCGCGGTGATGAAGATGCAGCCGCGGAACTCAGGCTCGTTGAACCACGCCGCCAGTGCGTCCAGCACCGCGAGCAGTTGCCCCCGGGCGCTGCGACCGCCCAGTTCGCCGAGCTTGTCGCGGAAGTAGCCCGACTCGATCTCGTCGCGGTAAGTCAGCACCGCCAGCACCAGGTCGTCCTTGCTCTGGAAATGGTTGTAGAACGTGGTCTTGGTGACTCCCACCTCGGCAATGATCCGGTCCAGCCCCACGGCGTGAAAGCCATGATGGCCGAACAGGCTGTAGGCCTTCTCGATCAGGCGATCCCGTGTGTTGGCTGTCATCGTCGTTCTCCCCGTCGTCGATGGGCTCCCCGGCCGGGCCATTATAGGCGTGCCGCGATGGGTTGACCCGCGGTCAAGTTTCCCTTGACCACAAGTCCACCTTCCCTTGACCCCCAGTCAACTGACCGGGGCCCGAAGCGCGGCTATGCTTTGGGTGAATGCACGACACGACACCGCTTGACACGTCCAGTCCGCAGGAAGGAGGATCGAAGATGACCACGACGATGAAGGCCACGAGCCGCGTTAACGGCGTCGACATGACACAGGTGAAGGAAACCGTCGCGGCCCTGAAGCGCGACCCTTCGCTGGCCCGGTTCCAGTTCCGCGCCAGCAACCGCTGGATCACCGGCACCCGCAACAGCACGCGGATCGCCGATTTCCACGGCGTCGGCCGGGACATCGAACACCCCAGGCCCTTCCAGACCGAGGCCGACGAGCCGCCGGTGGTGTTCGGCAATGACTCGGCGCCCAACCCCGTCGAACACCTGTTGACCGCGCTGGCCAGTTGCGTGACCACCGGCATCGCCTGCCACGCCGCCAGCCGCGGCATCCGTATCGAGTCCATCGAGTCCACGCTCGAAGGCGACATCGACGTGCGGGGCTTCCTGGGCCTCTCCGATGAGGTCGAGCGCGGCTTCCAGCAGATCCGGATGGCGATCCGCGTCAAGTCCGACGCGCCGCCGGAGGTGCTGGCCGAGTTGGCCAACTACTCGCCGGTTCTGAACACGATCACGCGGTCCACGCCCGTCGAAGTCACCGTCGAGGAGGCCTGACCCCTGAGCCCGGCGCGACCGGCGGCCGG
>JAJVII010000027.1 GCA_022072085.1 Phycisphaerae bacterium | reverse complement strand
TGCTCTGTTCAAATCACCGATGAATGGCCGATATAGGGAACATGTCACGGACGACCAAAGACCCCATCGCGTTGGCGCGAGCGGCGTTGGGGGCGGGCAAGGAGGCCCTGGCCGACTATTCCTGCCCCAAGAGCCGCCACGACTTCACCCAGCCCCAACTGTTCGCCATGCTCACGCTGCGTCAGTTCTTCAAACTGGACTACCGCGGCGTGGTCACCTGGCTCAAACGCTGGAGCGAACTTCGCGTCGAACTGGGCCTCAAGAAGGTCCCCTGCTACCGTACGTTGCACGAGGCCGAGAAGCGGTTGCTAAAAAAGGGGGCGCTGACCGCCTCCTGGACGCCACCATCGCCGACGCCCGCCGCGCCGGTCTGATCCACCAGGACAGCCAGGCCGTCGCCGCCGACTCCACCGGCTACGACAGCGACCACGCCTCACGCTACTTCGGCCAACGCTGCGGCCGGCCATATCACCGATATCCCAAGCTCTCAGCCGTCTGCGACCTGGCCAGCCACCTGATCCTGGCCGTCGTGGTCGACCGCGGGCCCAAGCCCGACGACCTCGAATTCCATCGCCTCGCCCGACGGGCTCGCCGCCGCCATCGGTTCAAGGCGTTGCTGGCCGACGCCGGCTACGATGCCGAACATCACCACGCCTTCCTCTACAAGCAACTGGGCGTCATCGGCATCATCCCGCCGATCCGCGGGCGGCCGGCTCATCGCCCTGACCACATGCCCAACGGGTTCTACCGAAGCGTCATGGCCAAGCATTTCCCAGCCGAGTTCTATGGCCAGCGGTGGCAGATCGAAAGCGTCTTCTCGATGCTCAAGCGGCTGCTGGACAGCCGCGTCCACGCCCGCACCCGCCACGCCATCGACCGCGAAATCCAGCTCAAGGTCATCACCCTCAACCTCATGATCCTCGCCTTGCTCCTACACGCTCTTTTGAACAGAGCACTCGTGACCCCTTTTCTTCTCCGCCCCGCCCGGGGCCAGGCGTCGTGCGGCAGCAGCGCTCGGAAAGAAACTGTGAGTGTCCGGTCTCCTGTGTGAGGCAAGTCGCACCAGCAGCATGCGCCGCTCGGAGATTCAGTCGCGGCCGGGACCGAAGCAGCAGAGCCGGCCGTCCTCGGTCGCGAGGTACAGCCGCCCGCCGGCGGCCGACAGGCCGTCGTACGTGGGCACGCCCTCCAGCGGCAGAACCTGGAGCGACTTGCCGTCGGCCAGCGAGACGACCCACAACTCGGACCGGTCGCGCGGATTGTAGGAAGTCGGGCGACCGGCGACGTAGGCCCGTTGCTCGGTCAGCACGATGCCCATGATGTGCTGCCTGGTGTCGAAGACGTTCCATGAGGCCTGACCGGCCGCGTACATGAAATACTTGTTCGTCTTGCTCTTGTCGTTCCAGCCGGGGGTGCCGGGCGTGTATCGCCAGCCGGCCACGGAGGTCTTGTCGTTGAACGCGATGCAGTCGCCCTTGATCCGACCGTCGGTCAGTTCGATGTGCTTCTTGTAGGAGAGCGACGGCTCGACGGTGGCCATGTAGTCGACGACCGATACGGAATTGAGGTACCGCGTGCAGTAGAGGATGCCGGGAATCTCCTTGCCCCCGGGCAGACGGCTGCCGTCGGCCGGGTTGTAGAACACGCCCGTGTGCCGCAGCGACTTGCCGTCGGAGACGAACATGTCGCCGCTGCCGCCGCCGCGCACGCGCCACTTCACCTTGCCCGTCGCCGCTTCGACCGCCAGCAGCCACAGTCCGCCGGACTGGCTGGAGGATCGCCCGGCGCTCAGGTACGCCACGCCGTCGACGACCAGCACGCTGCCGGCGACCGGCCAGGGAGAGTCGAACTGGCCTTCGACGCCGATGAACTTCTGCACCGGCGCCGCACGGAGCCGCCACAGTTCACGGCCGGTTGCGGCGTCCAGGCAGTAGACCGACCCGGCGCCGGTGCCGAAGAGGCACAGGCCCTTGTCCAGCGTCGGCGGATGGTTCACGCGTCCGTCGGCGACGAACGACCAGCGGGCCTCGCCCGTGGCCGCATCGCGGGCGAAGACGCGGCGGCTGGCCGGCTCGGCCGTGTAGATCAGGCCCCCGGCGGCCGTCGCCTGCGTCAGCGGCGTCGCGCCGATCTGCTGCGACCAGAGCAGCGCGAGCTTCTCCGGCAGCGCCGCCGAGGTCGAATCGGACCGCCGGATGTCGGCGCGATAGGTCGGCCAGTCGGACGGCTCGGCCTTGGCCGCCGGGGCCTGCCCGGCCGACGTGAACAGCCGCGGCGAGCCGGTCTCCTGCTCGTCGGCGAACCACCGGCGTTCGCCCGGACCGCTCAACGCAAGGAAGCCGCGGAGCGTCACCTTGCAGTCGCAGTGGTGCGGCATGTAGTAGGTCAGGCCGTTGGCCGGATACTGGCCCAGCCCGCACGGCGATCGCGTCGCGGGGTTGCTCAGCCCGTCGCCGCTGCTGCGGTTGACGTACCAGCCGTTGCTGTAGAGGATGCACTGGGTCGTTGCCCGGGCGCCCCAGCATTTGGCCATCACTGTGCCCTTGATCTTGAACTGCCTGCCCGGCTCGCCCGTGCGGCTGTCGAGCACCAGGGCGGCCATGTTGTCTTCCTTGTTCTTCGGGTCGCGCGACAGACACCAGACCTCGTGCTCGAAGGGAAGCACGCCGTGGGAGAATCTGCCGTCGCGTTTCCAGAGCAGCTTGCCGTCCTTTGCGTCCAGCGCCGCGACCTGGCCGATCGGCTTCCAGCGTTCCGCCGAGACGACGTAGACCACGCCGGCCTTGTGCATCACCGTCAGGCTCATCGTCATGGACGGCTTCTCGGGCAGGCCCTCGACGGGGCGTTTCCAGAGCGACTTGCCGCTGTCCAGTTCGACGGCCTCGAGCTGACCGGCGGCGGCGACCCAGGCCTTGCCGTCGGCCGACGCGGGATGGCTGTCGCACGCGCGGCCCCAGAGAACCTTGCCGCTGATCTTGTCCAGCGCCGTGCAGCGGCTGGTCGTGCTGGCGACCAGCACCTTGCCGCAGGAGGTGACCACCTTCGGCTGGAAGCCGGGGTCGTAGGTCGCCTGGACCTTGCCGGTCCGGCCGTCGCGGGCCGTCAGCGTCTTGTCCTCGACCAGGAAGACGCACTGGTCGTCGCACGTCAGCGTCTCGTCGGTGTAGTCGTAGGTCTTGAACCAGATCGACCCCGACCGGACGCGCCACAGCTCACAGCCGTTCCAGGCGTCGCGGGCGACGAGCTGCCATTCGTTGCCGCCGTCAGCGGCGCGGTTCTCCTTGTAGTAGACGCGCCCGCCAGCCGTCACCAGGCCCGCGTAGCTCATGTAGAGCGAGCCCCAGCGCGGGTCGCCGATCCAGCGGATTTCCTTCCAGGGCGCGACAACGGTGTCGTCGCTGACGTAGCTCTGATCGCTGCCGCCCTTGAGTTGCGTCCAGACGCCCAGGCCCGGATCGACCGGCTTGACCAGCCGCACCCAGCCCGGCTGCGGCAGCGCGGCGTGCTCCTTCACGCCGGCGGCGGCCAGGTCAGCGTCGACGCCCGCGGCGTTGCCCAGCACGGCCACGCCGTCGGGCGCCAGCACGCGGACCACCTCGGCGATCGGCACGCCCGCGGCCTTGAAGTCGGGGCAGACGACGAGGTTGATCAGGTTGTCGGCATAGGGGAGGAAGTCGGCCTCACGCAGAACGATCGACGCCCGCGCCGCGACGCCGGCGTCGGCCAGCGCCCGCCGGGCCGGATCGACGGCGGCGGCGTCGCGCGTGCAGCCCTGCACGTAGAAGCCGCCCCCCGAGGCCAGCGCCGCGGTCAGCCGACCGTCCGTTTCGCCGACCACCAGGCAGAACCCGCGGTCGCGACCGGCCGCCTTCGCAGCCAGTTCGGCCGACGACGGGCCTTCCTGTGCCGCCGGGGCCGTGGCGGCGCAGAGCAACACAACCGTCAGTGGAACCAGTCTGCACGCTCTCATGAGTCCGCCTTTCGCAAGCTGCGACCCTTGAGAATATCGAATGACCGGCCCTCCTACAACCGATTGTGCCCGCATTCCAGACGTTCCACCCCGACTGCCCGGCGGCGGGGTTATACTGTTCGACGACCCAATCGAGAAAGGAGAGTCGCCGGATGTCGATCTCCAGGAGGCAGTTCATCCGCAGCATGGCGGCCGGGGCCGCGGGGGCAGCCGGCGCGCTGGACCTTCTGCCGCGCCTGCTCGCCGCCGACGAGGGGCCGAAACGCAGGCCGAACTTCGTCATCATCTTCACCGACGACCAGGGCTGGGAGGACCTCGGCTGCTTCGGCTCGCCGCTGATCAAGACGCCCTGCATCGACCGGATGGCGGCCGAGGGGATGAAGTTCTCCGACTTCTACGTGGCGGCATCGGTCTGTTCGCCGTCGCGGGCGGCGCTGCTGACGGGGTGCTATCCGGCGCGGATCGGGTTCGACTTCGGGGCCCTCTACCCGGGCATCTCGCGCGGGCTCAATCCCGGCGAAATCACCATCGCCGACCTGCTCAAGAAGCAGGGCTATGCGACCGCGTGCGTCGGCAAGTGGCACGTGGGCGGGCCGCACAAGGTCTACATGCCCACCAGCCGCGGGTTCGATTCCTACTTCGGCCTGATCGCCTCCAACGACTACGCGAAGACGCCGCTCTACCGCGGCCTGGAGGTCGTCGAGCCCAAGCCCGACCAGTCGCTGCTGACCCAGCGATACACCGACGAGGCCGTCAAGTTCATCCGGGCCAACAAGGACAGGCCCTTCTTCCTCTACCTGCCGCACGCCATGCCGCACGTCCCGCTGGCCGCGTCGGAGAAATTCCGCGGCAAGTCCAAGCGAGGCCTGTACGGCGACGCGTGCGAGGAGGTCGACTGGAGCACCGGCGAGATTCTCAAGACGCTCAAGGAACTCAAGCTCGACGAGCACACGCTGGTGATCTTCACGTCGGACAACGGCCCGTGGCTGGAGAAAGGCAAGGACGGCGGGTCGGCGCTGCCGTGGATCGGCGGCAAGTTCAAGTCGACCGAGGGCGGTCAGCGCGTGCCCTGCGTGATGCGCTGGCCGGGCACGATCCCCGCGGGCAAGACCTGCTCCGAGGTCGCTTCCGCGATGGACTTCTACGTCACCTTCGCCGCCCTGGCCGGGGCGAAGCTGCCCGACGACCGCGTGATCGACGGCAAGGACATCCTGCCGCTGCTGCGGGCCGAGCCGGGCGCGGCTTCGCCCTACGCCGAGTGCGGGTTCTTCTACGACAACAAGAACTTCAAGCCCGTGCGGCGGGGCAAGTGGAAATACAGCGGTGTCTGGAAAGACGACCGGCTCTACGACCTCTCCACGCCCGAGCAGGAGAAGAAGGACGTCGCCAAGGACAACCCGAAACTCGTCGCCGAACTGAAGGCCCTGTCCGAGGCCAAGTGGAAGGAGATGGCCGAGCACTTCAGGCCGATCGGCGATCTGGGCAAAGACGCGAAGTCCTGACGCGGCGCCGCTACGGGCCCGCCGGCGCGTCGGCCAGCGGCCCGGCGTTCAATGTGGCAGCGTCGACTTTCACCACCTGGAGGGCGCCCTCCCCCCGCAGCCCGCAGAGCACGCCCCAGACCAGGTCGCGCTTGGGGTCGTAGACCAGGCCGAGGTCCACGCTCGAGCCCGGCTCGGCCTTCCGCTTGCCGTTGATGAAATCGGCGCCCGGCATGGCCGCCGTCAGCCAGCGGTTCTTGTCGCAGTCGTAGAACGGCACGACGACGCCGTTTTCGCCGGCCAGCAGGAAGCCGAACATCACCAGGTCGCACCCGGGCAGGTAGGCCGATTCGCGCGCGAAGCGGCTGCCCGTGATCGCATTCATGCCCGCCGGATCGAGCGCCTTGACCTGCCCGGTCTTCAGGTCGGCCGACCAGACCTGGCCGTGCGGCTTGTCCTTGCCGGCGGTGGTGGTGAATAGCAGGCGGTCGCGTTTGGAGTCGTAGGTGATCGTCGAGCCGTCGCAGACCGCCGGCGGCAGCGGGTCACCCGAGAGCTTGAGTTCCTTCCAGGCCTTCCCGCCTTCCAGACGCCAGAGGCCGGTCTTCGCCGAGCCGTAGGCGTATTGCGTCCAGCAGATGACCCCGCCGGGCGTGGTAACCAGGTAGTTGACGTACTTGCTCGTGTAGAAGGGCAGCTTGCCGAACTTCTCCTCGAACGGCCAGGTCCGCGTGACCGGGTCGTAGAGCAGCGTCATGTCGCCCTTGATATAGACGATGCGGCGGATCGTCGGATCGTAGGCGTAGGCATGGTAGTTGTGGTTGCCCCACGGGGCGCCGTTGAAGGCCCACAGCCCCGGGCCGTTGAGGTCGTAGTTGTATTCCAGCGCGAACTGCGGACGGCAGGCGATGCTCCAGCGCCCGGTGCGGATGTCGTAGTGCGTCACGTCGTTGCCGAAATAGGAACTGTGCCCGCCGCCCATCTGGAGGATCTGATCGCGGTCGCTGTCCAGCGTCGCCGTGCTCCATCCGCCGCCCTGTCGGTTCGCGGGCCAGCGCGGGCACTTGGGCGCGGTCCACGTGTTGGGCTTGAGGTTCGCGAGCGCCGCCTCGGCCGCCGCCGGGTCGGGCGCGGGCAGGTCCCTGGCATACCACTCCGGGTCGAACGGGCCGGTGCGATACTCGATCGTGCCGGGCTTGACGCCATGCTTGGCCGAGCCCTCCTCGTCCGGCCTGGACGCGTCCAGCCGGCAGCGCCAGGCGCTGTGTGCGCTGCCTTTGGCCGTCCCCGGGCCGATCCAGACGACCGTGTCGGCGTCGTCGACCGCCGCGACGGCCGCGCTGTCCGCGCCGCCGCGATTGACGTAGTCAGCCGGCCCATCCTTCTCGTAGTGCCGGACCAGGCGCCACCGGTCGGCCGCCACGTCGTAGGTCCAGACCTCGAACGGCAGCGGGCGATAGAGCGTCGCGCAGTAATCGGTCGACGACCGGTAGCCCTTGCCGCCGAGCAGGACGATCCCGCCGCCGGTCGCCGGCCGCAGCAGCGCGTGACCGAACCGCGGCGAGGGGCTCAGCGCCGGCTTGCGCTGTTCCCAGGTGCGCGTCGCGCAGTCGTAAGCCCACGTGTCGGCGTAGAGCCGGTCGAGCCCGTCGCCGCCGAACAGGACGATCTTGCGGGTCGCCGGATCGAACGCCATCGGCGACAGCGCCCGCGGCGGCGGCTCGGCTTTCAGATCGAGCCTGCGCCACGCGTTGGCCTCTGGGGAGTAGACCCACGTGCCCGGCGAGCCGTCGGGCGTCGTCACCAGCCCGCACCCGCCGAACAGCAAAATTTCCCTGTTCACCGGATCGGCGCACAAGGCCGACCAGCTCAGGCCGGCGCGGTGGGAGCCCGAAAGGAGCATCGGACCGGCCGGGGCGCCGGTCTCCTTCCACGTGCGCTGCCGCGGATCGTAGCAGAGCACGCGGCCGCAGATGAGCATGTAGACCTTGCCGTCCCACGGGGCGATCGCGTACTGGTACCACATGCACAGGTGCCGGCGGTTCGGCCGGGCGAGTTTGGCGTCGTCGCCGAAGGCGTAGAACGGGCTCTTGAACCCGGGGTCCTTCACGTTGCCGGTCGGCCCGCCGCGATCCTCGGCGCCCGCGGGCAGTTCGTTCCGCCAGGCCTTGTCAGCCGGGTCGAGGCTCAACACGTCATAGGGCCGCTCGCCGGTGAACGAATGGCTGATCGCGCCGCAGAAGAAGACGAACCGCTTGAGGTCGGCTGACCAGACCAGGCCCGGCGAGAAGCCCGGCCCGAGGTCGCCGTCGGAGACCTGCGTCCATTCGTTGGCGGCCGGCGCCGCGCCGTCGGCCCATGTCGCCGCCGCCGATGACAGCACCGCAGCCAGGAAGAGACACGCCTTCATGCCCTGCTCCTTCGAATGCAGACCCACCGCCGGCGACCGATCGACCGTTCGGCGGGCGTTCGCCGATCACCGCTGGTCCGGCACGCCCTTGAGCGGGACGCGCCGCTCGGCATGGTAGTTCACTTTCACGCTCAGGATTCGGCCGTTGCCGACGTCGGATATGAAGATGCGGCGGTCCGTGTGCGTGCCGACGTAGCAGGCGTAGAACAGCGCCACCTCGTCGCCGCCCAGCGGGTTGGGCGACTTGAGATCGGGGCTGGCGACCAGCGGCACGCCATCGTCCGCATTGCCCGGCCGGCCGATCCGCGTGATCAGGTTGCCGGCCGAGTCGACCACGGCGACGCTGAAGATCTGCGGCTCGGGGACGATGGAGCGGGCGTAGTAGTCCAGGCAGAAGCGAGAGAACCAGCAGGCACACCCGCCGCCGGCGCGGGAGGTGTTGAAACCCGCGTACCCCACGCCGCCGTACATCCAGTCGGCGCCCTCGACCCAGCCGCGGCCGACGCCGCCGGCGAACAGGTCCATCCGGCGCTCGGGGTGGCTCTCGGCCGGCAGCGGCACGGGGGCGCTCGGGTGAGTCGAGATCACCTTGGCCTTGCCGGGCGCAACCTTGGTCAGCGTCTCAGACATCTCGTTGAGGTAGGGCTTGCCGTCGAGCATCCGCGAGGGCGTGTGCATGAAGTAAATGTTGTCCTGCTCGTCGATGGCCACCCCATCCACCTGGGCGACGCCGGGCACGGCGTCCTCGTGCAGGATCTTGCCGTGCCGGTCCCAGATGTGAATGCAGGGCGTCGTGGAATTCGAGATGCGTCCGGGATAGCTCTGGGGCTCGTAGGCCTTGCCGCCGTGGTCGGCGGCCGGGCCCGTGTTGATCTTGTAGCGCCCCATGTCGTCCGTGCCGCTGAGCCCGACGAAGCGATAGGCGCAGGAGGCGACGATGTCGCCACGGGCGTTTACGTTGAACCCGCCCTGGTGGAAGCAGACCGGCGACTTGGAGGGCATCGCCAGGGCCCCGACCAGGTCGGCCGTGCGGACCCCGCCGGCGCCGATCTCGCCGACCTTCACCCGCTCCTCGCCGTAGTCGAAGGGAATCTCGCGGAACGACTTGTCGTAGCGGGCGATCAGGTCGGTGTTCCGCAGGTAGATGTTGCCGTCGCGGTCGAAGACGTATTCCATCGCGCTGAACGGCAGCTCGATGACCTTGATCCGCCCGGTTTCCGGGTCGATCTCCAGCAGGTCGTTGCTCGACTTGACCGTCGGCCCGCTGTCGGCTTCGCCGACGTAAAGTCGGCCGTTGACGGGGTTCACCTCCAGACGCTGGATCGCGTTATACGGCGGCTTGGCCCGCACGACCGCCTTGGCCGCCAGGGCGCCGAAACTCCGGATCGCCTTCCACTTGCCCTCCTGCTCGCGCAGCAGCCACAGGCCCGCGGACTCCCACGGCGTCCGCATGCCGCCGTTGCCGCCGGCCACGCCGGCCTCGGCGTTGTTGCGGCACTCGGCCCCCAGCCAGATCGTCACCGGGTCGGTCTGGAAGTCCACCTCCGCACTGAACCACAGCGGCGACGGGATGCCGATGTAGGTGCCGTAGTGGACCCGCATGCCCTCCAGCGGCATCGGCTGGCGGGAGATTTCGCGCGGGTCGTCGAACGACTTGTACCGCACCAGCTGCGCCGGCACCTGCCCCTGCCGCTTGGCGCCTTCATACAGCCGCGACGGCACGATCCACGAGAAGATCCATATCTCCCCGTTCTTGCGGTTCACCTTCACCACGGCCGGCCGGTCGGCCTTGAACTCCTTGAGGAACTTCCCGTCCGGGTCGAACACCTGCACGCGGTCGTTCATGAAATCGCCCACGTAGACCCGGCCCTGCGCGTCGCAGTCGACCGAGGTGGCATTCCTGAACTGCCCCGGGCCCGAGCCGAACCCGCTGGCGTAGCCGTCGGCGATCTCGACCTTTCCGGCGAAGATCTTCGCGTCCTCGCGGCCCTCCAGCGGCATCCGGGCCACGCCGTGCATCGTGTCGAAGTTGTACGGATACCGGTAGGCGAAGCCGGTCAGGTAGACCCACTTGCCGTCCGGCGAGACCGCCACGCTGCTGGGCGACGCGTCGAAGTCCACCCGGCCCAGCATCGTGGACATGCGGCGGATCGCAAAGCTGCTCTTGCCGCCCAGCAGGTCGCGCCCGCCCGTCGTGCCGTCCGTGCGCAGCCGGTTCATCTTGATGCCGGCCAGCACCAGGTCGCGCCCGTGCAGCGTGATCCCGGTCGCCGCGCGGCCGTGACGGCCCATCTGGTCGTCGTAGTTGCAGTTGTCGCCCGAGGTCAGCAGCGTCTGCTGGTAGAGGCTCTGCTTCCACGGATAGCGCACGCCCTGGGGGAAGTCCCGCAGGTCCAGCCCCTTCACCTCGGCCAGCTTGTCGGCCGGGAACGGGTAGATCGTCCGCAGGTAATTGCCCTCGTGGTCGTACATGCGGACCGAGTCCACGCCGGCCCCCTCGCAGACGACGACGCCCTCGTCGTTGGCGGCCATCAGCGGGGCGGCCTGCGAGATCCGCTTGTACGGCGACCAGTAGAGCGTCCGCTCAAAACGCGGCTCCAGCCCCAGGCTGACGCGGACGGTGTACGCGTCCTTGTCGTCGACGTAGGCCCCCTTGTCGTTCTTGCCGTCCCAGACGACGGCCTGCTTCCTGGTGTCCTTCGCCAGCGGCGGCGGCGCCTTGGGCCCCAGCACGCCGCTGACCAGGTGCCGGATGATCCGGCCGTCCGCGTCCTCGATCGCGATGGTGACGTCGCAGAACCCCTTGCTCTCGAACGCGATGGTGACCCGGTCGCCGTCGCGGGTGACCTGCGGCCCGGAGACGAACTCGAACACGTTCTCGCGTTTGACCCTGAACTCGTCCACGTCCGCCGCCAGCGCGGGAACCGCCTGGAGCAGGACCGCCGCCAGGACCGCTGAAAGACTGAATCGTCGTCTCACGCTCGCTTCTCCATGTCAGTGGACGCCGCAATGCCAGCCAGTCGCGGCCCTGCCGCCCACTGCAAATATAGCGCGCTGCCTGCACCGTTGGAAAGCCTTCATGCAAGTCCAGCCGCCTTCGGCTGCGCCTGCACGAAAAGCCGCTGGTTTTTCAACAGCGCACGCCCCACCCGGTTGCGGGCAAATGCAATGACGAGGCGGGCGACGGCCTGCCGGCCGGGATCGCCTGCACGAGGCCTCCGGGCCCCGCGACGCGTGGCCGCGGCGGGCGGCCGGCATGAAATGGCAACGCCCCGCACCGGGGTGCGAGGCGCTGCGGGATTGCGTTGTCTGGAACTCGGATTGCAGTCGCGGCTGCCAGGCGGCGGGCGGGCCGGTCACTTGTTGTGGCAGGTCCGGCACATCGTCACCCCGCCGTCGCTCTCGTAGTCGTAGCGCAGGTGGTTGGGGCCGATTCCGTGGCTGTGGATGTCGTGACAACTCGTGCACTGCATCTTGCCGTTGCCGTCCAGCAGGTCGGAGGCGATGGTGCCGCCGGAGGTCAGGCCCGACGGCGAAGTCACTGGGTCGCGCAGCGAGCCGGGAGTCTTCAGATTGGGGCTGCTGGCCAGGGAACTGCTGTAGGTGAAGCTGATCGGATGCGACCCGGCCAGGGTCATGGACTGGCCGTCGCCGAAGGTGTGCTCGGCGGTTACGCTGCCGTAGGTGCCGTCGTGGCATCCGAGGCAGAACTTGCTGGCGCCGTCCGGCTGGCCGATGTCGGTGCCCAGGGCGTCGAACGTGGGGCTGCTGTACAGGGTGAAGTAGGCGGCCCCGACCACGGGATCGCCGCTGACTTCCGGCTTCCACAGCGGGCCGGAGGAGTTGGGATCGCCGGCGCTGAGCGCGTTGTGCGGAACGTGGCAGTTGGCACAGCCGAGATCGCCGTGCGATTGGGCGCGGGCCGACTCCGCCCAGAAACCCAGAGCAATCACGCTGACCGTTATCGCGATCGACAGCGTCCGCCTCATGCCGGCCTCCTCACCGTAACAGGCTGTTCTTCAAGGACGGACGCGTCGAGGCCCCACAGGCCCCGTGCCCAATGCGCCCGCTTCCCGAGGGTTGACCCCGCTCAGAGACACCATTCCTGCTTCGACCGGCAGGGGGGCCTACTTTAGAAGCTATCTCATGTGCGTACGGGATCGCGTTGGGCCGCAAAGGGCCCGGATTCGGGATGGAGAGGGGCGGACCGGCAGATGGAAGGCTCTTGCCTTGCAGTCGCTCTGGCTAACACGCCGGGCTGGGATCGAACCAGCGACCCGCGGATTAGAAATCCGCTGCTCTATCCACTGAGCTACCGGCGCAAAGGCACGAAAGAACCACAAGAAACCAACAATTACGCCATCTTTCTGGAGCGAACCCGTGGAATCGACTTGCACCGCTGCGCACCCGTTCGCACGGTGTCAGTGCAAGCAGTGGTGCAAGCGGATGCCGGGTCTGCGGGCACGTTCGGCAGGTCCGCAAGCCGGGCCACGCCGGCCGCAGACCTGCCTTTTCGACTCTACCGGCGGGGGGCGTGACGGTCAAGGACGTGGCCAACCACTACCTGACCCATCAGTCGAGCAAGGTGGAATCCGGCGAACTTGCCTTCAGGTCCTTCGAGTATTGCCGCCGGGTCACCGACGACCCGGCCCGTTTCCTGTCCCCGGGTTTTTCACTTGACACCGCCAGACTCAACGGATAGTCATATCCGATGAAAGGACGGTTCAGCCATGTTCTCACAGTCTGCGGAGTACGCCCTGCGTGCCGTCCTGCTGCTGGCTGAGTCCGGCCAGCGCAAGGGGGGCCGCCAGATTGCCGAGGAACTGGACGTCCCGGCCAACTACCTGTCGAAAATCCTGATGCAGTTGTGCCGCCAGGGGGTGCTGGACAGCCAGAAGGGCTGGGGCGGCGGCTTTGAATTGGCCAAGAAACCTGGCGAAATACGCATCGGTGCAGTGGTCGGGCCCTTCGAGGGCTCCGAGACGCCCCGCGACTGCATCCTCGGCAGTGACCGCTGCGGCGACGATGACCCCTGCGCCCTGCACAGCTACTGGAAGCAGATCAAGACGATCTACGAGATGATGACCGAACGAATAACGGTGGCCGACCTGGTTCGGCCGACCGCCCGCAGATGAAAGACTGTTTCATTTGCGAACTCACACGATATGCACATGTGATTATGTGATAAGTTGGCCGCTCCGCTCTTCTCAAGTGGCAGCATGAACGAACCGGACCAACAGCCCGATCAGCGTTACCACGTGGAACTCGCCGACGTGGACTACTGGCGGCGGCAGATCTGTTGTCAGGACGCCTGCCCGGTCCACACGGACGCCCGCGGCTACGTGAGAGCCATCGCGGCCGGGGATTATCGGAGGGCCTATCTGATCGCCCGCGGCCCCAATCCGCTGGCCAGCATCTGCGGCCGGGTCTGCGGGGCGCCGTGCGAGGCAGCCTGCCGGCGCGGCGACTACGACCAGCCGATCGCGATTCGAGCGTTGAAGGGCTTCGCCGCGGCGCGGTTCGGCCCGGAGGAGCTGCTGGGCGAACTGGGCATCGACGGCTTCGTTGAACAACAGGTGCTCGCCGCCCGCTCGGGTGTCTGCGACGCGATCGACGAAATCGGCCAGTTGCTGGGCGCCATCCGCGGCGGCCGGCTCCGCCGCCCGGACGGTCAGGGCCGGCCGCACCGCGTGGCGATCATCGGCTCGGGCCCAGCCGGGCTGGCCTGCGGGCACGACCTGGCGCTGATGGGCATGCAGCCGGTGATCTTCGAGGCTGAGTCCGTGCCGGCCGGCATGCTCTTCCTGGGGGTGCCGGAGTATCGCCTGCCGCGCGACCTGATCCGCGCGGAGGTGGCCGTCATCGAGGCGCTGGGCGTCGAGATCCGTTGCGGCGTCGAGGTGGGCAAGGACATCACGCTGGCCGAGCTTCGCGAGCAGTTCGACGCAGTGGTCATCGCGGTCGGCGCCAAGCGGTCGCGCGGACTGCGGCTTCCGGGGACGGACGGGCCGGGCGTGCTGGGCGGCGTGGACTTCCTGCGCGACGTCGCGCTGGCCAGGCCGATCAGGCTTGGCCGGCGCGTCGTGGTCATCGGCGGCGGCAACGTCGCCTACGACGTCGCTCGCACCAGCCTTCGTCAGACGTACTTCGACGCGGCCCGGTCGGCCGTCCGCCAGCCGACCGTCGGGGAGGTCCACCTGGCCTGCCTGGAAAGCCGGGACGAGATGCCGGCCGACGACGTCGAGGTCCACGAGGGCGACGAGGAAGGCATCGTGCGGCACAACAGCCTGGGCCCGGTGCAGATTCTCCGCGACGCCGACGGGCGCGTGTCCGGCGTCGAGTTTCAGCACGTCAGCCGCGTCTTCGACGAAGCCCGCCGATTCGCGCCGCAGTTCGACCCGCAGCGCAAGACCGTCATCGAGGCCGACACGGTGATCCTGTCTGTCGGGCAGGCGGCGGACTTCAGCTTCATCGACGCGGCCGCCAGCGGCATCGAGCTGACCGATCGCGGGCTGGTGAAGATCGACCCGGCCACGCTTGCCACCACGGCGGCCGGCGTGTTCGTCGCCGGCGACGCTGCCCACGGCACGCGGCTGATGATCGACGCGATCGCCAGCGGCAAGCAGGCGGCCCGCTCGGTCTACAGCCACCTCACCGGTCAAGCGATCGGCAGCGAGGCGATTGAGCTGCACCGCCGGATCGACGGCTACCAACGGGAAAAGGGCTACGAGGGCCGGACGCGGGTGGCCATCCCGACTTCGTCGGTGCAGGACCGGCTGCGGCATCCGGGGGCGCTGGTGGAGTCAGGCTACGACGAGGCCTCCGCCCGTTGCGAGGCGGGTCGCTGCCTTGACTGCGGCGTGAACACGATCTTCGACGGCGAGAAGTGCGTGCTGTGCGGCGGATGCGCGGACGTCTGCCCGACGCTGTGCCTGAAGCTGGTCGGGGCCGAGGAACTGGTCGCGACCAACGCGGACATCGGCCGCCTTGTCGACGCCTGCCTGAGCGACGAGGCCGACCCGGCTGAGCACTCGGCCATCATCAAGGACGAGACGCTCTGCATCCGCTGCGCCAATTGCGCCGACCGCTGCCCGACCGGGGCGATCACCATGGAGCGATTCGCCTTTTCGGAGACCTGGCAATGAGCGAACAGAAACAGGGCGATGCGGCCGAGACCGGCCGGGCCTGTCCCATCGACCCCGACCGGCGGGACTTTCTTTCCCGCACCGCCTTCTGGGTGACGACCGGCACGCTGACTTTCGCCGCGATCGGCGTCGCCCGCATGCCCAAGCCCGGCGTCATGCCGGGCCGGTCGGCCGACCTGAAGCTTGGCCCGCCCGGCAACTTCCCCGTCAGCCCCGACCCGGTCCGCATCGGCGCACGGAACCTGTTCATCCTGCACGACGAGAACGGGTTCGCGGCGATCTCGGCCGTTTGCACGCATCTCGGCTGCATTGTCGCGGCCACGGGCGACGGCTTCGCCTGCCCGTGCCACGGCAGCCGGTTCGGCCCCGACGGGCGAGTGACGCAGGGACCGGCCGGATCGCCCCTGCCCTGGTTCCGGATGAGCCTGGCGCCCGACGGGCAGATCGTCGTGCACACCGACAAGATGGTGCCGACCGGCACGCGATTTCAGTTGGGTTAGCGCCCGGAGAAACGCATGAACCCGCAGCAGCAGGACATCCCGAGCGTGGGCGCCGATCTGGAGCAGGAAACCACCGGCGTCCCGCAGCCCGACGGCCGAGAGGAGGAAACTCTCACCGGCGGGCTGCGGCGGTTGTGGCCGAACTTCCGCCAAGCCACCTTCCGCAGCGGCCGGGCGCGGACCGGCCGCGGCCGGGCGCTGAAGGTCTTCGCCAATCTCTTCCTGCACATTCACTCGACGCGCACGCACCTTTACAGCCTGCGGTTCTGGACGACGGCCGGGCTGGGCATCGCCGCGGCGGCGTCGTTCGTCGTCGCAGCCGTCACCGGCGTGCTGCTGATGATCTACTACACGCCCAGCACCGCGCTGGCCTACCAGTCGATCAAGGACATCCACTACACCGTGCCCACCGGGCGGTTCATCCGCAACCTGCACCGCTGGAGCGCGCACATCATGGTCATCGCCGCGCTGCTGCACGCGGTGCGGGTGTTCTTCACCGGGGCCTACCGCCGACCGCGGGAGTTCAACTGGCTGATCGGCCTGGCGCTGCTGGCCGTCACCCTGGGGCTCAGTTTCACGGGCTACCTGCTGCCGTGGGACCAGTTGGCCTACTGGGCGGCGACCATCGGCTCGAACATCGCCGGCTCGCCACGCGAGCTGACCGACGCGCTGGGCGTCACGCAGCATTTCGACCCCGGCGGCTTCCTGCGGCACCTGCTGCTGGGGGCGGACTACGTCGGCCAGCCGGCCCTGACGCGCTTCTATCTGCTGCACGTCATGGTGCTGCCGCTGGCGCTGGTCGGGCTGATGGGCATCCACTTCTGGCGGATCCGCAAGGACGGCGGCCTGGCCCGGCCGAGCGACGCCCAGCTCCGCGCCGAGGGCCTGCTGCCGCATCCGGGCCGGGCCAACCCGACCGCAACAGTCTTCGAGCCGGGCCCGAAAAAGACCTACGGCCTGATGGCCCTGGTCCGCGGCCGCACGCCGCCGGTCGGCAAGGGACCGGAGAACACAGCCCCCTCCTGGCCTCGGGCGCTGCGAGCGGAAATGGCCGTCGCCATGACCGTCCTGGCGATCTGCATGCTGCTGTCGCTGCTGGCCGACGCGCCGCTCAAGGAGATCGCAAATCCGCAGATCCCCGAGAACCCGGCCAAGGCGCCGTGGTACTTCCTGGGCGTGCAGGAGCTGGTCAGCTACTCGGCCTTCATGGGCGGCCTGCTGCTGCCGGGCCTGGTCGTGCTGGGGCTGGCGCTGATTCCGTTCCTCGATCGCAAGACCGAGCCCGCGGGCCGGTGGTTTGTGCCCCGGCCGCACGGACGACGCGTCTTCGTCCGCTCGCTGATCGTCGGCACGCTGCTGGTCGTCGGCATCGAGGCGCTGGCCATCCGTTTGGGCTGGATCCGCGGGTGGGGCCGGGGGACGGCCATGGAGCCGTGGCTGGCCAACCCGCCGCAACTGCTGATCATCTTCGTCAACCCCGCCACGGTGCTGGCGGCGCTGTACGCCGCCTGGTCCCTGTGGATCTATCGGCGCACGCGATCGACCCGGCTGGCGGCGATCGCCCTGTTCACCTGCATCCTGGCCGGCTTCGTCGTGCTGACCTGGATCGGCACCGTCAATCGCGGGCCGAACTGGCATTTCTACTGGAGCCCCGGCGACTGGCCGGCCCATTGATGGATGAACCCATGAGCGAGTCAAACAGACCCGATCCCCGCGACCCCGGCGAAGCACCGTCCGGCCGAGCCGCCAAGATCGTGCTGCTGCTGGCGTCGGCCGCGACGCTGGCAATGCTGGTCCTGGCCATGGTTCGGGAGAACTTCCTCTCGGAATGGCGGTGGCACCAGCGGACCTATCGGCAGATGCTCCAGGCCAGCGACGACCCGAGGCAGCGCGAGCTGGGCGACGCCGTCGCCTTTGAGCTCCGCCAGGTCGACCTGCCCCAGTTTGGCACCACCGACCGCTGCGTGAGTTGCCACCTGGGCATCGACAACCCCGCGATGGCCGGCGCCAAGCAGCCCTACGCCGCCCACCCGGGCGACTACCTGGCCAACCATCCCGTTGGCGACTACGGCTGCACCATCTGCCACCGCGGTCAGGGGGCGGCCACCAACTTCCACGAAGCCAAGGCCGTCGACGCCCACTGGGACTACCCGGTGCTGCCGCCCGGACTGACTCAGTCCAGTTGCGGCATCTGCCACGACGCCGGCTCGCCGCTCATGGCCGAGCATGCCCCGAAGCTGGCCCTGGGCCGGCGGCTCTTCGAGGATCTGGGCTGTCAAAGCTGTCACAGGCTGCACGGCGTCGGCGGCCAGCTTGGGCCGGCGCTGGACAACGAGGGGCTCAAGACCCGGCACACCCAGCCGATGGCCGACGTCGTCGGCGAGCCGACGCTGGCCAACTGGCTCGTCCAGCACTTCGCCGATCCGCAGGCCGTCGTTCCCGGCAGCCGGATGCCTCCGCCGCACCTGACGGCCCGGCAGACCGAGGCCCTCACCGTCTACATGCTCAGCCTCCAGGACCGCGACCTGCCGCAGACCTACGTGGCCGGCGACCTGGTCACCGGCTGGGACCGCCGGCTGCACCAGCGAACGACCGACGGCGCGACGCTGTTTGCCAACTACTGCATGAGATGTCACGGAGAGGGGACCTACGGCAGCTACGACAAGTTCTTCGAGCGGTTCATGCCGGCCGTGCGCGGGCCGGGCCTGCGGGCAATGGCCGACGAGACCTACCTTCGCCGCCAGATCCTGGACGGCCGGCCCGGAACGCTGATGCCTGGGTGGAACGCCCAGACCGGCGGCCTGACCGACGCGCAAGTCGACGCCCTGGTGAACTACCTCAAGGCCGGCGACGGCGGCCCCGTCCAGACGCTCCGGCCGGCGCCGACGCCGCTGGCCGGCGGAGATTCGGCCCGCGGGGGACAGCTCTTCGCCCAGCTTTGCTCGGCCTGCCACGGGCAGGCGGGAGAAGGCGGGCTGGGGCCGGCCCTGTCCAATCCGAGCTTCCAGCGGGCCGCTTCGGACGAACTGATCGCCGCGACGATCGTCAACGGGCGTGCCGACACGGCCATGCCGGCCTTCCAACGGCCTGGGACGGCCGGGCTGACCGACGCGGAGGTCCGCGACCTGCTGGCCTGGCTGCGGACGCTGGCGCTCAAGGGAAAATGACAGGACGACTGGCGTCAGGAATCGAGGTCACGCGATGAGTAAACACAAGGACAAGACCATTTCACGGCGGGGCTTCCTGGGTCTGCTGGGCGGAACCGGGGCGGCGGCGCTGGGTCTGCTGGGGGGATGCCGCGGCAAGGGCGGGGCGCCCGGTCCGGCCAAGCTGGCCCCGGCGGAATTCGATCCGATGAGCCGCTACCCCTACCGGCGCTGGGAGGACCTTTACCGCGGCCAATTCGCCTGGGACAGCGTGACCCGGTCGACGCACTCGGCCAACTGCACGGGGTCCTGCTCGTGGATGGTCTACGTGAAAGACGGCGTGATGCTCCGCGAGGAGCAGGCAGCCGACTACCCGCGAATCAACAGCGACCTGCCCGACTACAACCCCCGCGGCTGCAACAAGGGGGCCTGCTTCGTGGAGTATGTGTACGGCGCCCAGAGGGTGAAGTATCCGCTGATGCGCAAGGGCCTGCGGTCGGGCAACCCGGTGGACCGCGGCACGGGGCTGTGGGAGAAGGTCACCTGGGACGAGGCGCTGGAGTATGTCGCCGACAAGCTGCTGGACAACATCTACAACTTCGGCCCCGACACCAACAACTTCTTCTCGGTCATCCCGGCCATGAGCCCGATCAGCTTCGCCGCCGGCGCCCGCCTGTGCCACTTCGTCGGGGGGGTGTTCCTGAGCTTCTACGACTGGTACTGCGACCTGCCGCCGGGCGAGCCCATCACCTGGGGCGTGCAGACCGAGGCCTGCGAGTGCGCCGACTGGTTCAACGCGAAATACATCATCTGCTGGGGTTCGAATATCTCGGCCACGCGCATTCCCGACGCGCACTTCGCCTACGAGGCACGCTACAACGGCGCAAAGATCTGCATCATCAGCCCTGACTACAACGCCTCCAGCATCCACGCCGACCAGTACCTGCCCATCGCCCCGGGGACCGACGCGATGCTGGCCATGGGCGTCGCCCGGCAACTCCTGGAACACAACTGGATCGACCGGCCGTACGTCACCGAACAGACCGACATGCCGCTGCTGGTGCGGGCCGACAACGGCAAGCTGCTGCGGGCGTCGGACCTGGCCGCGGACGGCGACGGCGAGGTCTTTTACCTGTGGGACCGCCGCACCGCCCGGGCCGTGCCCGCGCCCGGCTGCATGGGCCTGAGCAAGAGCAACGGCCGTGCGGTCGCCCCGCCAGCCGGCGTCTTCCCCGCCCCTGCCGACGAGCCGGGCGGCGCCGCCCGGCCGGTCCGCGCCGAGGGCGGCAACATCCGACTGGACGGTCTGGACGTCGCCCTGGAAGGACGCTGGCCTATCCGTCTGAAGGATGGCCTGCGGGTCGAAGTGACCACGGTCTTCGAGCTGTTGAAGAAGGAACTGGCCGACTACCCGCTGGACCGCGTGGCTGACGTGACCGGCCTGGGAGCGACGGAGATCGAGGCGATGGCCCGCGACCTGGGCACACGCAAGCCGGCCATGATCATCCACGGCGCGGGCACGAACCACTGGTTCCACAACGACGCGATCAACCGGGCGATGATCCTGCTGGCCGCCCTGACCGGCAACGTCGGCGTCAACGGCGGCGGATTCAATCACTACGTGGGCCAGGAGAGGATCTGGCCTGAGGCCGGCTTCAAGAAGCTCTCCTTCCCCCGCGGCGGGGCCAAGCAGCGCTGGCAGAACACGACGCTGTGGACGTACATCCACTCAGCCAACCGCGATCCGCACCCGTACGGCGGCAAGCCTATCGAGCAGTGGATTCGCGAGTCGGTCGGCGCGGGCTGGATGCCGCTGTGGCCGAAGAACGATTGGTCCGACCCGGCCAAGGTTCCCGACCTGAAAGACCCGCCGCGCAAACCGCGGGCCATGATCATCTGGCGTGCCAACTACCTGAACCAGGCCAAGGGCAACGAGATGATCTTCGACACGCTGTTCAAGCAGCTCGACCTGATCGTGGACATCAACTACCGCATGGACACCACGGCCCTGTTCAGCGACGTGGTCCTGCCCGCCGCCAGCTACTACGAGAAGGCCGACCTGAACAGCACCGATTGCCACAGCTACATGCACCCGTTCGGCGCGGCCCTGCCGCCGCAGTTCGACAGCAGGAGCGACTGGCAGATCTTCGCGGCGCTGGCGAAGAAGATGGCCGAGCTGGCCGCCAAACGCGGACTGACGCCCTTCAAGGACGAGGGCAAGTCGATCGGCGGGCTGGGCTGGACGCGTGACTTCACCCGGCTCTACGACGACTGGTCCGACAACGGCCAGCTGGCCGACGACGTGGCCGCCTGCAACGCGCTGATGGCCGATTCGCCCGAGACCGAGGGCATGACCTACGATCTGATCCGCCAGCGCCCGCAGCGATTCAAGAAGACCGACCCGCACGCCTGGACCAGCGACATCGAGCCAGGCGTGGCCTACACGCCCTACAAGCATCATGTCGTGGACAAGAAGCCGTGGCGGACGCTGGTCGGGCGGCAGCAATTCTACGTCGACCACGACTGGTTCCTGGCCCTGGCCGAGGCGCTGCCCGGCCACCGCGACCCCGTGCCCGAGGACGACGCGCGATATCCGCTCTACTGGAACACGCCGCACGGCCGATGGAGCATCCACTCGACCTGGCGCGACAACCGCTACCTGCTGCGGCTCCAGCGTGGCGTGCCGGTGGTCTACATCAGCCCGGACGACGCCCGGGCCCGCAGCATCGCCGACGGCGACTGGGTCCGCATCTTCAACCAGATCGGGGCAACCGTCTGCATCTGCAAGGTGCTGCCGGGGGAACGGCCGGGGCGCATCACCATGTATCACGGCTGGGAGAAGTATCTCGGCTTTGGTGAGGGCGGCTGGCAGAGCCTGACGTACATCAAGATCAAGCCGACGCAGCTCGTCGGCGGGTACGGCCACGTCAACTTCCGCCTGAACTACTGGGGCCCGACCGGAAACAACCGGGACATCCGCGTGCAGATCGAGAAATTCAAAGGCGAGCCGCCCAATCGCCCGGCGTAGGCCGCCGGCAGGAGAACCGCAATGTCCGATCATCAATACGCCATGGTCATGGACCTGAACAAGTGTCTCGGCTGCCAGACCTGCACCATCGCCTGCAAGAAGCAGTGGACCGACCACGACGGCATGGCCTACATGTACTGGAACAACGTGGAGACCCGGCCCGGCGCCGGCTACCCGCGCAACTTCGACACCCTCAAGCCCGCCGCCGGCGGGTTCGACCGTCACGGCCGGCTGACGCCCTCGCCGCTGCCCGAGGCCGACGACTACGGCAAGGCCTGGGAATACAACTACGAGGACCGCCTCTTCAAGGGCGGCAAGCGGACCGTCCAGCCGAACGACCCCAGGCTCGACTGGGGACCCAACTGGGACGAGGACCAGGGCGGCGCCGACCGCGGCGAGCCGCACTTCTTCTACCTGCCCCGGATCTGCAACCATTGCACTCACCCGGCCTGCCTGGAGGCCTGCACGCGAAAGGCCATCTACAAGCGCAGGGAGGACGGCATTGTCCTGATCGACCAGACGCGCTGCCGCGGCTACCGGCACTGCATCGCCGCGTGCCCCTACAAGAAGATCTACTTCAACGAGCAGCTCGGCGTCAGCCAGAAGTGCATCTTCTGCTATCCGCGCGTCGAGAAGGGCAAGGTGAACGCCTGCGCCTCCCAGTGCCCGGGACGGCTGCGATTCGTGGGCATCCTGGATGACGCCGAGTCGCCCGTGCACAAGCTGGTGCTCACGCACAAGGTCGCGCTGGGGCTGTTCCCGGAGCGCGGCACAGGCCCGAACGTCTACTATGTGCCGCCCTTCAACCCGCCGCGCCGCGGGAATTACGGCGCCGGACGCAGCATCATCGACGATCCGCGGATCCCGATGGACTATCTGAAGTATCTCTTCGGCCCCGGCGTGGTCGACGTGATGACCCGCCTGGAGGCTGAGCTGCGCACCGTGCAGGCCGGCGGCCGAAGCGAGATTCTCGATCTGCTCATCGGGCGGGACGCCGACGTCCGCTACCGCCTCGTGAACACGAAATCGAAGGGCCTGGACCCCTTCCAGAACAGCCCACCCCAGCAGCTCGTTCAGATCGGAGGGCTGAACAAATGAACCGGATTCGCTGCATCCCGCCCCTTCTGCGGTACTCGATTCCGCTTGCCGTCGCCGCGCTGGCGGCACTGGCCGTAGCCCAGACGCGACCGGCCGACCGCCTTGCTCCGCCGGTCCCGGGCCCTGCCATCGACTCGTCTTCCCCCGGAAAGAGCAACCCGCCGCCCGCGCACACGCTGCCGCCGGCGGCCAACCTGAGGATTCGCACGGCCGAGGTGTCGGACCTGCCCGAGACGCTGCTGGACCCTGCGGCTGACCTCTGGGTCCGCGCGACGCCCACCGACATCCTGCTCAACAGGTCGCCGCGCATCTACGGCACCGAGCAGCCGGCATGGCAGCGGCCGATCCCCCATCTCACGGTCCGCGCAATCCGTTCGGCTGATCGGCTCTACCTCCTCCTCGACTGGACCGACGCCACCCGCGACGCCCCTCAGCCGCCCCCGGCCAAGACCGGCGAGGGCGGCGACCCCGCACGGCTCTACCATCGCCCGACCGCGGCCACGGCCACCTTCGCCGACGCCGCAGCCGTCATGGTGCCGGATGACTGGACCAGGCCGGCCTTCCCCTCGCTGATGATGGGCGACGCCGAGAACTCCGTCAGTCTCTATGCCTGGCACGCAGCCCACGGCGCCGCACTGATGTCGGCGGCCGGCCGAGCCACGCCCCAGCCCGTTTCCGGCTTCGTGCTGGCCCACCGCGCCGTGTACGCCGACGGCCACTGGCGACTGACACTGCAACTGCCCAATCAGCCGGCCGGCTATCCATTGGCTTTCGCCGTCTGGGACGGGGCCGGCCAGGATCGGGACGGGCTGAAGTTCTTCTCCATCTGGTATATGCTGAGCCAATGAAAGCCACGCTGATCAATCCGGCGGACATTCCGGCGCTGGCCGACGCTCGATCTTCGGTCTACCGATTTCTGATCGACGCCCTGGACCAGCCCACGCACCCGCAGCATCAATGGCTGGTCGATCCGGAATTCGCTGTCGCGCTGACGAACCTGTGCACGCAGTTCGCCGTTTCCCCCCCGACCGGCGAACTGTTCCCTGCCGGCTACGCCGACCACGAGGCCCGCTACATCGCCGCCTTCGAGGTCGGTCTGCCCGCGCCGCCGGTCGTGCTGCTGGCCAGCCACTACCACCGCACCGAGCCGCCGCCGCGGATCATCCATGAGCACGTGCTCATCTATCGCCGCTTTGGCGTGGTCACCGCGCCGGGCAACGGCCAGCCGCCCGATCACCTGCTCAACGAGCTGGCGTTCCTGGCGCGGCTGGATGAGCTGCTCGCCCGGGGCGCGTCGCCGGATGCGGACGAGTCGGCCGGGCCGCGCAACGACGACGCGTCCGTGCTGTTCGCCCGCCGTGACTTCCTCGCCCGGCACGTCGGGCGGTGGACGCCCCTGGCGGCCGCCCGGGCGGCCGAGAAGAACCAGCCGCCCGTCTACGTCGCGCTGCTGCAACTGGCCGCCGCCGCCACCGCCCAGGACCTCGAACTGACCGAGGGGATGATCGCCCGCCTTGAGGAGCGCGCCTGATGCTCGCCGATGCAACAGGCCGGATCGTCCGCTACCTTCGGCTCTCGCTGACGCCGGACTGCCCGATGCGGTGCGTCTATTGTCGACCGGTCGGCCACGCCCGCCCGGCCGGCGGCCCCCTGCTGACAGCCGACGAAATCGAGCTGCTTGTCGGCCACCTCGTCACTCGTCATGGACTGCGCAAGGTCCGGCTGACCGGCGGCGACCCGACGTCACGGCCGGAACTCCTGTCCGTCATCCGGCGGCTGGCGGGGCTGGGGCTGGCCGATCTGGCCATGACGACCCACGGCCTGACGCTTGCCTCGCAGGCGCAGGCCTACGCCCGCGCCGGGCTGCGGCGCGTCAACGTCAGCCTCGACTCCCTGGACCGCGCCCAATTCCGCCAGGTGACCGGCATGGACGGCGTCGCGCGTGTGGCCGCGGGCATCGACGCGGCCATCGCCGCAGGCCTCTCGCCGCTCAAGATCAACACCGTTGTCATGGATCAGCCGCACCAGCCGCGGCAGGACTTGTGCCGCCTGCTGCGTTTCGCCGCCGACCGCGATGTCGAGATTCGGTTCATCGAGCTGATGCCCATGGGGCCGCAGGCCGCCCGTTGGTCGCGGTGCCACGTCGCCGCCGACGAGATTCGCCGCCGGCTGGCGCCCGCCGTCGTCTCATGGCACGCGCTGGCACGAGGCAGCGAGTCCGCCCGGCGGTTCCGCGTCGTGCTCGACGACGGTCGCTCGGCCACCGTAGGCCTGATCGCCGCCATGAGTTGTCCATTCTGCGCCATGTGCGATCGGCTTCGCATCGGCAGCAGCGGAACGATCCAGCCGTGCCTGATGGGCCCACCGGCCGGCTCGCTGCTGGCCTCCCTTCGCCCACGCTTCGACGGCGACTTGCTCGATGAACTGCTGTCCAGGGCCATGGCCGCCAAGGCCCCCGTCCACGCGTCGGCAGGGCCTGGCATCATGACACAGATCGGAGGCTGACCATGATCCTCGATGGCCTGGGGCCCGACACTGGCCATGAGACAGCGGCCAACCCGCAGCCGAGCCTGTCACGGTCCCCGCAAAGGAAACGAGCGATGCTGGATGACCTCCCGGTCCTGGGCGTCTGCGGATTCAGCGGCGCCGGCAAGACCACGCTGATAGAAGCCGTCCTGCCCGCCCTTCGCGTCCGCGGCCTGCGCGTGACTGTCGTCAAGCACGACGCCCACGGCATCGACATCGATCGCGCGGGCAAGGACAGCGACCGCTTCTTCCGCGCAGGGGCGGACGTTCTGCTCCAGGGGCCCGGCCAGCAGGTTCTTCGCTCGCATTCAGACGGATCGCCGCCCCTTCACGCCGCGCTCGTCGAACTTTGCGATCGCCACGACCTGGTTCTCGTCGAAGGCCACAAGGGCACGCCCATCGAGAAGGTCTGGCTGGTCGGTCCGGAAGGCGACCCGCCGCCGATCGGCGTGAGCGGCGTCATTGCGACGTTGGCTCGCGATACGGATCGGCCGGCAGCCCTGCTGTGCCTGCTGGATGATTGGCTGAGGCGGCGTTGGTTGGCCGCTCCGGTCCGGGCGTGCGTGCTGATCGGCGGGCAAAGCTCTCGAATGGGTCGGCCGAAGCACCTGATCGAGCGGGACGGGAGGACTTGGCTGGCCCGCACCGTTGATGTCCTCCGGCCGCTGGCGTGTGAGGTGGTCATTGTCGGCCGGGGCGACCTGCCGCAGTCGCACGCACATCTGCCGCGGCTGCCCGACGCACCGGGAGTGGCGGGGCCCATGGCCGGCGTGCTGGCGGCGATGCGCTGGGCTCCGCGGTCGTCCTGGCTGGTCGTGGCCTGCGATCACCCGGACCTTTCGCCATCGGCCGTGGAGTGGCTGCTGTCGACGCGGGAGCCGGGGGTCTGGGCCACCGTGCCGCAGGCGGCCGACGGTCACGTCGAGCCACTGCTGGCTCACTACGATTTCCGCGCCCGCCCGATCATCGAGGAACTGGCCAGGCGCGGCCGGTCAGCCTTGCGGCGGGTGAGCGAGCACCCGAAAGCCCGGGTCATCCCCCCGCCGCCGAGTCTGGCAGATGCCTGGGCCGACGCGAACACGCCAGCCGATCTGGCCGGAGGCATGATCCGCCCCGCCCTGTCATCACCGGCCCGATGACGACAAGTCGCGATAGCGGATCCGTCCGGCTCCGCATGTCAACGGCCAAGGGTTCTGCGATTCGGCGGCGGAAGGCGCCGCCCATCAGACCCACGCCGCACAGCACCAGCAGCCCCAGCGTCGCCGGCGATGGTGACCCGGCGGAGACCCGCCCGGACCTGCCGGGATTGGGCAGCTTCAGAAGATGAAGATTCGGCTGCCGGGTGGTCGGCTCGACAAGCCGGCTGGACCGGACTATGCCCGTTGTTGGTCTCTCATGGAAGTCCAGATTTCCGAGAAGACGCGCTTCGGCGCCGCCGTTGTGTACGCCGGCCGAATGCGCCCAGCGGGCCGGCCCATCGCCGCATCAAGGATGCCACGGCCGCTACGACCCGTCAGCGGTCATCTCTGCTTATCGGCAGAACCCGGGGGCAGACTCGACAGCTCTCCGCTCGCGTTGGGGCTGATCGGCCCGGGCGCCGGCGGGACCTCCGGGTTGGCTGAGGCGCCGCCGGGAACCGGGCGGCTGAGGCCCTCGCCCAGAAAGAGAACCAGCAGCGAAATGAGGTTGAAATACCACAGGCCCGTCGCCAGAGGGTGCAGCCGGTCCATCGCCAGACGGGCCGCATCGTCCGGGGCCGGCGTCGCCTCAGCCAGCAGGCCCACGATCCGCGGCGTCAGGTAGAACGCCAGCACCCCCATCGACAGGCTCACCAGCACCAGCAGCGCCACGCGGAACGCGAGCGACCCGCGCCCCGGGCGATTGGTCGACCACGTCCACCCGCCCGTCAGCCAGGCTGCCCCCAGCAGGACCATCCCCACGCGGTCGAGCACGACGAACATCTGGCCGGTGTAGAAGCCGGCGTGCAGGCGCGCGGCCTGCCGGGCGACGCCCTCCAGCCCGGACATCGCCCCGACGAACGTTGTCACCACGCAGAGGATGACGCCGACGGCCACGCCCAGCAGCAGGCCCAGCGACAGCAGGTGCAGCGTGCGGGCGCCCGGCGACGGCAGCGGCTCGTTCATGCGTCCTGTTCCTCTTTCATCTCGGCCAGCTTGTAGTAGAGCGTCCGCAGGCTGATGCCCAGCGTCCGGGCTGCCGCGGTCTTGTTGCCCTCGCAGGCCGCCAGCACGCGGCGGATGTGCTCGCGCTCGACCTCGGCCAGCGACGGCAGCGCGGGCGAGCCCGCGTCGGCTGTGGCTCGCGGGCCGGTCGACTCGCCGCCCGCGCCGCGGCGGACCTGCTCGGGCAGGTCGCCCGGCCGGATCTCCGCGCCCGACGCCATGATCCGCGCCCGGCCGACCGCGTTGATCAGCTCGCGCACGTTGCCCGGCCAACTGTAGCCGGCCATCGTCTCCAGCGTCGCCGGGGCGAACCGCCGCGGCGGGCCCTCGTCCGACGCGTTGGCTCGCTCCAGGAACTGCTCAGCCAGCGCGACGATCGACTCGGGCATCGCCGACAGCGGCGCGGTCTCGATCTGCAACTGGTTCAGCCGATAGAACAGGTCCTCGCGGAACGTGCCGCGCGCGATCGCCGCCGACAGGTCGCGGTGCGTCGCCGCGATCACCCGCACGTCGGCCCGGCGCGGCTGGGTCGAACCGACCGCGCGGATCTCGCCGCTCTCGAGGAACCGCAGCAGCTTGCCCTGAAGCTCGGGCGGCAGGTCGCCGATCTCGTCGAGGAACAGCGTTCCGCCGTCGGCCGTCGCGATCAGGCCCGAGTGGTCGCGGTCGGCGCCGGTGAACGCGCCGCGGACGTGGCCGAACAGCTCGCTGTCGGCCAGGTGCGCCGGCAGGGTCGTCGCGTTGACCGCGACAAAGGGCCGGTCGGCCCGGCGACTGTTGGCGTGGATCAGCTCGGCCACCAATTCCTTGCCGCTGCCGGTGGGCCCGACGATCAGCACGGTGGAGTCAGCCGGCGCAACCCGGGCGATCAACTCGCGGACGCGGCGGATCGGCTCGGCGTCGCCGACGAGTCGGCCGAGGTCCGCACGGCTGCGCCTCGAGGCGGCCGGTCGGCGCTTGCGGCGGCGGATCTCGGCCAGCAGCACCTGGAGTTCGCGCAGGCTGCACGGCTTGATGAGGTAGTCGAACGCCCCCAGCCGGATGGCCTGGATGGCGCTGGCCATCGTGCCGTGGCCGGTGAGGATGATGACCTCGGTCCGGGCGCCGCCGGGCTGGGCGCGGAGCCGGCGGAAGACCTCCATGCCGTCCTGGTCGGGCAGGTTCAGGTCGATGAGGGCGACGTCGAAGGCGGCCTTCTCGATGGCGGCGAAGGCCTCGCCGGCGGTGGCGGCGGTGGTCGTCGCGTGGCCCATGGCCGCCAGCTCGTCGCCCAGCAGCGTGCGGAGCGTCGGCTCGTCGTCCAGCACCAGCACCCTCAGCCTGTCGTCGCGGGTGTCGCTCATGGCCTGACATCTTAGCCGCTCCGCCGCCCGATGGCGACGGCGAGCCCTGGCCCCTTCCCTCCGCCGGCCGGGAACCCGCGGGGCCGGGCGGGCGTCCAACCGGGTATGGCGGGCGCGCGGTCGCCCGCTCGAACGCACCCAATCGCCAAGGGGAACGCCATGAGGACCGCCGCCGCCCTGCTCCTGTCGCTGCTGCTCTGCCTGCCGGCTTCGGGGGCCGACGCTCCCGCGCCGACCACCCAGCCGCAGGCCGTCGCGCCGACCACGCTGGAGGCCTTCGCCGGGCAGAAGCTCTACACGACGTACTTCTACACCGCGACCGAGGCCATCATCCACGGCTTCGAGAACGACACGCTGGTGCGCATCATCTCGATGGAGCGCGGCGGCACGGTCTACTCCGGCAAGGTCGACCGCCGCCAGACCATCCACGTGCCCACCGGCCGCGGCGTCTTCAGCTTCGTCGCCAACAAGAAGGCGAGCATCCTGGTCGGCACGCCGTCGGCCTGCGCGGTTGTCGGCTACTGGCTGCGCGACCAGAATGGCAGCTTTCGCTCCGACACGCTGTTCGGCCAGTTGCCCTCCAGCGCGTCGCACTCGCCCGACTGCCGCGTCATCGCCTGGGCGTGGGAGGACTGCGAGGTCACGATCACCGACCTGACCGCCGACAAGCTGGTCCACAAGGGCAAGCTGAAGGCCGGCGCCTTTCACGAGATCGTCGGCGAGGCCCTGGCGCCGCTGCGCAGCCACGTGCTGGAGTTCCGCGCCGACCGGCCGGCCATCTCCGCCCAGGTCTACTACGACGAGGGGTATTTCGTGCCGGCGGCTGAGGGCCGCGGCGCCGGGCGGCTGTTCCGCACCTACGTCGGCAAGATCACCGAGGGCAAGAACGACCTGAACCTCATCAGCTACTACACCGACGCCAAGGCCACCGTGACCGACATCGACAGCGGCAAGGACCTCTGGTCGGGCGTTGTGCCCAAGGGAGGCGTTTACACGCTCACCCTCGCGGGCAACCACGTCAAGGTGACCAGCGACGTGGACATCTCCGTGCTGGTCGCCCCCTACAAGCACTACGGCGCGGGCTACGCCGAGCACCACTTCGGCGTCGGCGGCGAGGGCACGGGCATCGAGACCGACTTCCTGCTCACCACGCCCGGCGAGCTGTGGGTCTTCTCCTACTACGCGGCCAACCGCGTCACCGTCACCGACGCGACCAGCGGCCGCGAGCTGTGGAGCAAGGTCCTGGGCGCCGGCGAGGTCCACAACGTCAACCCCGGCCACGGCTTTTTTCGCGTGAAGTCCGACATGGGCATCAGCGTCATGGGCGGGGCGTCGGCCTGCGGGGCGGAGTTCAGCCCGGCCTCGACGCTGTTCGCGGTGGATGAGGCGCTGTTCAAGGTGGTCCAGGAGATCCAGGCCCAGCGGCAGGCCGCCGCCGCACAGGAGGGCCGCACGCTCACAACAGAGGAACTCAACGCCCCGATGTCCGCCCCCGAGGCCGCCGCCGCGCTGGATGCGATGCAGAAGGCCACCGGCCGCAAGGATATGAAGATGGACGAAGTGAACGCCCGCATGCAGCAGATCAAGGAGCAGCAGCAACAGCAGCAGACCAACGCCCCGGCCACGCAGCCCGACGGGCAGTGAGAGTGACTCACCGAGCTCGCGGCAGCGTCACGGTGAAGGTCGCGCCGCGACCGGGCCCGTCGCTGGCCGCCGACAACTGGCCGCCGAAGCCTTCCACGATCGCCAGGCTGATCGACAGCCCCAGCCCCGTACCGCGCCCGCCGGTGCGGGCCGAGAAGAACGGCTCGAAGATCTTCTCCAACGTCTCGGCGTCGATGCCCACGCCGCGGTCGATCACGCGGACGGACACTCGCTCGTCCTGACCGTCGCACTGGACGCGAACGGGCTCGGCGCCGCCGGCCTCCAGGGCGTTGACCAGCAGGTTCATCATCACCTGCTTGAGCTGTTCCGGCGTGCCGCGCACCTTCAGCGGCGACGCGTCCGGCTGATGCACCTCGATCCGCCGGCCGTGATACTTGCTCACGTGGCTGAGCAGGTCTACCGTCTCGTTCACGACCGCGCAGAGGTCCACAGCCGATCCCGCGCCCGCCGACGGCGGGGACTCGCTCAGCCGCGAGAAGTCCAGCAGCCGCGTGGTGATCTCCTTGCAGCGGAACGCCTCGTCGCGGATGGTCTGGAGGTATCGTGCGAACAGCTCGCGCTGCTGCGGGTCGCCGGGGGGATCGGACGCGGCCGACTCGCCCATCCGCCGCAGCAGCGACTCGGCGTGCCCGGTGATGGCCGCCAGCGGGTTGTTGATCTCGTGGGCCACGCCGGCCGCCAGGAAGCCCGTGCTGGCCAGCCGCTCGCTGCGGACGAGCTGGCGGCTCTTCTCGGCGACGCGGCGCTCCAGCGTCTGGTAGACCTCGCGCAGCCGCCCGGACATGCGATTGAACTCCTCGGCCAGCTCGCTCAATTCGTCGTCCCCGCCCAGACGGATTTCGGGGAAGCCGTCAGCCGGCGTCAGCGACCCGACCGCGGCCCGCAGCCGCACGAGCGGGCCGTTGATCTTGCGGTACAACCACCAGACGAACAGCAGCGACCCCACCGCGACGATGACCGACAGGGCGATCATCACGTTGCGGGCCCGCCGATAGAAGTTGTCGCTGGTGTCGTGGATGCGGACAGCCGTGTCGCGGATCTCGTCGCCCAGTGCGTCCAGCGTGTCGCCGGCGCGGGTGCGATACCGGTCGAAGGCCTGGACCGACTCGGGGGTCAGCGGCTCGTCGGCCCGCGGGGCGTCCAGCAGGGAGATCATCTCGCTGAGGTCGGTCTCGATGCCGCGGGTGTCGGTGATCTCGATCTGGCCGTGCTCGCGGTTGAGTTCGCTGGGCCCGTATTGCGCCCGCTCCAGCCGATCGACGATCTGAATCGCCTGCTCGATCGCGGCACGGGTCTGGGCGCGCTTGGCCGGTCCCGTGACCTCCTCCAGCGGACGGGCCCCGACGTCGGCGAACGCCTCCTGGGCGCGAACGACCTGGACGAACTCGGTGAACTCCTCGTTGACCGCCCGGGCGTTGTGTTCGAGGCTGAGCAGCCCAATGACTGTCGCCGCCGCCATCACCAGCAGCGCCCCGACCAGCGCCGCCAGCCCGAACGCGAATTTGTGGGAGATTCTCATGCGATTCACCACCGAGGTCCGTAGAAGAGAGGTCGTCCGCAGATTACGCAGATTACGCAGAGTTCACCAAAGAGAAGAAGAGCGAACCGCGAATCGACGCGAATGAGGAATCCGAAATCTGAAATCAAGAATCAGAAATCAGAAATCTTTCTCTTTCCCATTCGTGTCCATTCGCGTCCATTCGCGGTTCTCCCGTTCTGCTCTTCGCACAAATCTGCGCCATCTGCGTAATCTGCGGATAAATCCTCTTCTCCTCTCTTCTCTGTGCCTCTGTGGTGAATCCTATCCGCCTGTGCAGATATTGCAAAGCGGTGCAATTTCTTCACGCCACAGGCCCCTTTTCGGCCTCGTCCGCCGCACTGGGCGTTCTGGCACGCCGTTTGCACTATCAGGCCCCTGCACCGCCGAGCCGCCTGCGCCAGGGAGTCGGAACCGCATGAATTCATCACAGCAAGACGTCCTGCTGGCCACCGGCGGGCTGGGCATCGTCGGGCGCGAACTCTGTGCACGCCTGCTGCGCGCGGGACGGCGGCTGCGCCTGCTCATCCGCCCGGCCGACTCCCGCACCGCCGACCAGCGGCTGGCCGACTTTCTGGCCGACGAGGACCTCGCCGGCGCCGACGCCCGGGCGGTCCCCGCGGACCTGGCCGTCGCCGACCTGGGGATGGACCGTGCCCAGGCCGACGCCGCCCTGGCCGGCGTCTCGACGCTGCTGCACGTCGCCGGCAGCACGCAGTTCGACCCGACCGCCGACGGCGAGCCCTTCGCGACCAACGTCCAGGGGACCGCGCGCGTGCTCTCACTCGCGGAGCGCTACGGCATCGCCCACGTGCATCATGTTTCGACCGCCTACGTCGCCGGACGGGTCACGGGCACGGTGGACCCGGACGACGCCCGTCGGCCGCACCTGTTCACCAACGCCTACGAGAAGAGCAAATGGCAGGGCGAACAACTCGTCCGCCAGTTCGCCGCCCGCACCAGCGCCGTCGTCACGATCCATCGGCCCGGCATCGTCGTCGGGCGGTGGAGCGACGGCGCCGTCCACGGCTTCACCGGGCTCTACCGCGTACTGCGGACGCTGGACACGATGCGGTCGCGGTGGCGGTCGCAGGGCCGTCCCGCGCCGATCCGGCTGCCGCTGGTGCTGCCCGGGCGCGTCGCCTACACGCCGGCCGTCGTGCCGCTGGACTGGGCCGCGACGCTGATGGCCGCAATCGTGAACGACCCGGCCTGCGCCGACGGCGTCTGGCCGATCCTACACCCTGCCCCGCCGACCGTGCTTCAACTTCGCGACTGGACCAACCGGGCGCTGGAGATGGACGTCGGTTGCATCGCCGACGAGCCGGGCACCCCGTCCCCCGACCCGCAGAACGTCTGGCAGCGGGTCTTTGACGGTCAGGTCGACCAGCTCCGCCAGTACTTCGGGCCCGGGCCGCTGTTCACGCTGGGCGCGACGGGCGGCCTGATCGCCCGGCTGGGCCTGACGCCGCCGACGCTGGACGAGGCCTATCTCAGCCGCCTGATCGACTACGCCCGCTCGCGGCAGTGGGGCCGGCGACCGGCCGCCCGTCCGGCTGCCAACGACGCCCCCGACGCCACCGACGACGGATTCCCGCGACGTTACTTCGAGGGCTTTCTGCCCCGGCGGATGCCCGATTCGATCGTCGCCCGCGTGGCCGCGATGACCGTGACGATGGGCTTCGAGATCACCGGCAGCGGCGGCGGGCGGTGGGACCTGAGCTTCGACGCAGGCCGACTGACCGGCGTTCTCGCCGGTGGCCGAGGCGCGCCGCCTGACGTGCTCTATCGGCTGGACGGCCGCACGCTGGGCGAAGTGATCGACGGGCAGCGCAGCCCGCAGGCGGCGTTCCTGGACGACCGGGTGAGCATCGACGGCGACATGGAGCTGGCGCTCAAGCTGGCGATGATATTCCAGCAGTTCATGAACGAGTGCCCCACGACGGTCGAGCAGTTGGAGAGCGAGCATTACGCCTCGGTCCGGTAGGCCCGGCCCTCTCCAACGGAGCGAGCGCTGAGTGCGGAGTGCGGAATGAGGACACCCTCACCCCGGCCCTCTCCCTCGCGTGCGAGGGAGAGGGAGAAGAGTGCAACCGGGGACTGGTCCGCTTTTCGCGTCTTCGCGAAAAGGGGACCGGTCCCCCTCTCCGGAGGAGTGCCGAGTGACGAGTTTCAAGTTTCGAGTTGCGAGTGCGGAATGAAGACACCCTCACCCCGGCCCTCTCCCTCGCGTGCGAGGGAGAGGGAGAAGAGTGCAACCGGGGACTGTCCGCTCTGAAGGGGACTGGTCCGCTTTTCGCGTCTTCGCGAAAAGGGGACCGGTCCCCCTCTCCGGAGGAGTGCCGAGTGCTGAGTGCTGAGTGCCGAGTGTGGAACGAACCGATGACCTCTGCCGACACGACATCCTGCGACGTCTTCGCCGAGGGCGTCCGTTTCGCGACGGCTGACGGGCTCACGTTGGCCGGGGAGCTGAGTTACCCGGCCAACGGCGAGGTCCGCGGCGTGGCCTGGATCGCCAACCCCCACCCCTTCATGGGCGGGCAGATGAGCAACAACGTCGTCGCGGCGCTGGCGGCTGGTCTGCCGGCGGGCGGCTGGGCGGCCCTTCGGTTCGACTATCGCGGCAACGGCGCCAGCGACGGCGCCCCGCCGCCGGGCGAGCTGGCCGACCGCATGAGCGCGTTTCTGGCGACCGGCCACGCGCCGGACGACCTGGAGAAGCTGGCCGACGTGGCGGCAGCCGACGACTTCCTGGCTGCCGAGCTGGGCGACCTGCCGCGAGCGGGGATCGGCTACAGCTTCGGGGCCTACCTGCTCAGCGAGCGGCTGCGTGACCTGGCCCAGTGCCGCAACGGCGGCTCGCTGAACGGCCACGACCTGGCAGCGGCGGTGGCCGTCTGCCCGACGCTGGCGACGCACGACTTCGCCGGCCTGGCCCGCTCGGATCACCGGCGGCTGCTGATCTGCTCGGACAACGACTTCGCGACGCCGGCGGACCGCTACCGCGATTTCGCGGCGGCATCGGCAGGCATGACGACGCTCTGGTTCGCCGGGGCGGATCACTTCTTCAAGGGCCGCCAGGCGCAGGTGGCCCGCGCAGCGGTGGAGTTCCTGGACGGAGGGATGCGGGAGGACTGGACATGAAACACGCCAGAGGCAGACTGCTGGCCGGCTTGGCGGCGGCGTTCGTGGCGGCGATCGGGTTCGGGGCGTGGCGGCAATACCGGACAGCCCCGGCGATCTACGACGTCGAGGAAGATACGCTCTACGCCTGCTGGCAGCCGGGCGACCTGGACTGGCGGCGCGTGCGCAACGATTACCACATCCGCACCGTCGTCCTGCTTACGCCGCCGGGCGCGTCCGAGAGCGGCTGGAAGAGCCCCAACCTCGACCAGGCCGAGCGGTTGGGCATCCGCATCATCCCCCTGGCGATGCACGAGGCCGGCCTGACGGGCGAGTTGGCCGACCGGTTCATGCAGATCGTCGCCGACCCGGACAATCGGCCGGTGCTGGTGCACAGCCCGGGCGACAGCGCCTTCGGCGGCGAGCTGACGGCCCTCTATCGGATGTATGTCCAGAGTTGGTCCGCGGACAAGGCAATGGCGGAATTGACGCGGATCGCCGGCAGCCCGCCCGAGCCGCCGGTGCGGCAGTTCCTGGGCGACTACCGGCCTTACCGCCGACTGCCGCAGCCGCCGGTGCGGACGGCTGAAGGCGGACGGCGCGGATGACGCGATGACGCAAGACGCTTCACAACATGACGCGACCGGCCACCGGCGCCGCACGCGCCGCGGGCTGGCGACCCTGCTGATCGCCGGGCCCCTGCGGCGGCGCCGGATCGTCGCGGCGGCGACGCTCGCGGCGTCGGTCGTCGCGGCCGTCGTCGCGGCCCGCGGCTATCGCACCGACAACTCGCTCTCGTTCTGGATGAAGGCCGGCGGCCCGATGGCCGAGCACTACCAGGCCCTGGAGCGCCGTTACGGCACGGACGACTACATCGTCGCCGCCTGGCCCGTTCCGCAGCCTGACGACCCGGCCGAGTTGGCCCGGGCCGGCAGACTGGCCGACCTCCTCCGCCGCCGGCCCGAAGTGCAGCAGGTGTTCTCGCCCGCGGACATGATGGAGCAAGCCGCCATCCGCATGCGCCTGCCGCGCGTGGTGGGCAACATGGTCAGCCCCGACGGCCGGACGCTGGCGGTGGCCGCCCGGCTGAATCCGTCGCAGCGCAGCGACTTCCCGGCGATGCTCGACCGCGTGCAAAGCGAAGCTGACGCCTTCGCGCCGCCCGAGGGCATCCACTGGGGCGGGCCGCCCGTCGCCAACGCCGCGATCACCGAAGCCTCCAACCGCAGCCTGCGGCTGGTCCTGCCCGCGGTCGCGCTGTGCGGCGTGGCGGTGCTGCTGGTGCTGCTGCGTTCGTGGCGGGCAACGGCGGCCGTGCTGCTGGTGTGCTCGGCTGCCACGCTGGGAGCCGTGGGCCTGCAAGTGGCAGCCGGCGTGGCTGGTAACCTGATCCTCAATATCATCCCGCCGCTGGTGTTCGTGCTGGCGATGTCGCTGGCGGTGCACGTGGTGGCGGTCATGCAGGACCGCGGCCGCGGCGGGCGGCTGGAGCGGGCCGCCCGCGTCGCCTGCGTGCGGCGTGTCTTCTGGCCGGGCACGCTGGCGGCCGCGACGACGCTGATCGGCACGCTCAGCCTGGCGCTGGCCGACTCGCCGCCGGTGATTCGCTTCGGCCTGGTCGCTGGCGCCGGCATTGTGTTGGCATGGGCGATCAACCTGCTGGTCTGCCCGTCGCTGGCGGCGCTGCTGGGCGTCGGCGGCGGACGACGGCGGACGAACCCGCGCGGCCGCGCGGGCTGGGTCGCGCCGCTGTGGCGTCTGATCGCCGCCAGGCCCGCAGCCATCGTCGTCGCGTTCGCACTGGTCGCCGCCGCCGGAACGGCCGCCCTGCTGCGGCTGCACAGCATGAACGACCCGTTGAGTTACCTTTCGCCGCGCGACCGCCTGCACCGCGACTACCGATTCCTCGAATCGCGGCTGACCGGCATGACGCCGTTCGTCCTCATCGTCACCGGCCGCGACGAGCCCTGGGCCGCGCTCCAGCGTTGGCTCGCGGAGGACCGCAGCGACCTGGTCCGCCGCACCGAGCTTCTGCTGCCGCGCGACGGCGCCGCCGGTCAGCGGGCCATCCTCGGCCGCATCGACTCCAGCCGCGCCGGCGAACTGGACGCACTGGCCGACGCCGCCCGCGAAAGGGCCGCCGCGCTGGGCGCCGCGGCTGAACTCACCGGCGCCGTGCCGGTCATCCTGGCCGGCCAGGAGCACATCTTTCGAGGCCTGCTGCGCGGGCTGGCGGCGACGGCCCTGCTGTTCGCGGCCATCCTCGCGGTCCTGGCGCGGAGCGTTGTCGCCGCCGTCGTCGCCGTGCTGGCCAACGCCCTGCCCGTCATCGCCTGCTTCGGGGCGATGGCCGCGCTTTCGGTGCGGCTGGACGTCGCGACGGCGATGATCGGCTCGCTGCTGCTGGGCCTGGCGGTGGACGGGACGATCCACTTCCTGGTCCGCTACCGCCGCCGCGGCGGGGACCGGGCCGCCGTGCGCCACGCCTGGCGCGAAACGGCCCGCCCCATGACCGTCACCGCCCTGGCCACCGCCGCCGCGTTCGCCCTGTTCGCCGTCGCGCCATTCCGCCCGACGGCGCTGTTCGGGGTCTTCCTGGCCGGCGGACTGGCCGCCGCCTGGCTGGCCGATCTGCTCTTCCTGCCCGCCGGCCTGCTGCTGACCCGTCGAGGAGGCGTCGCATGACCACCGCCCAGCACGACATCGCCGCCGTCCGCGCCGCCGACGCCCTCTCGCCGCGCGTCCGCGATCTGCTGGCGCTGCACACCGACCCGCAGCTCGGCTCGCCATACTGGCGTGAGTTCGAGCGCCGCCACGGCCTGCGGCTGGCCGACGCCCGCACCTGGAGCGACCTGTTCGCGCTGCCGCCGATGGACGCCGCGGCGCTGCGCGAACGGGTGCTGGAGGACTTCGTCCCGGTCCCGCTGCACGCCCGGCGGGCGAGCTGGCTGGTCGTGCAGACCGGCGGCGCGACAGGTCTGCCGACGACGACCTGCTACCTGCCCGAGGATTTCGAGGCCGCCTTCATCGACCCCTTCCTCGCCGTCGCCGAGCGGGTCGGCTTCCCGCGCGGGGGGGGCTGGCTGTTCGTCGGGCCCACCGGCCCGCACGTCATCGGCCGAGCCGCGGACGTGCTGGCCCGCCGCATGGGCGCCCCGGGCATCTTCGCGATCGACTTCGACCCGCGCTGGTTCCGCCGCATGGCCGACGGCTCGATGGGCCGACGCCGCTACCTGGCCCATGTCGTCGAGCAGGCGATGGCCGTCATCAGCCAGCAGGAGGTCACCGTCCTGTTCGCCACGCCGCCGACGCTGGCGGCGCTGGCTGACGCGATGAGCGAGCAGCAGCGGCAGGCGATCCGCGGCGTTCACTACGGCGGCACGGCCCTGACGCCACAGACGCTGGCCCGCTTCCAGGGCGAACTGTTCCCGCGGGCCGTTCACCTGTCGGGCTACGGCAACACGCTGTTCGGCTGCGCCCTGGAGCTTTGCGTCGCGCCGGGGCGGACGCCGGCTTACTTCCCGCAAGGCGACCGGCTCCGCTTCGCGCTCACGCCGCCGAGCCAAGGCGGCCAGGGCGGCCGCGTGCGGTTCTGCCGCGTCGACCCGGGCTTCATGGTGCTGAACATGGTCGAGCGCGACGTGGCCGACCTGGCCGACCCGCCTGCCGACTGGGCCGACGCGGGCTTCGTCTCGCCGGGCCTGCTGAACCCCCGCCCCGCCCCGCAGCGCGAACCGCGCGGCGGCGAGGGGATCTACTGAACGCTGAAGATTCACCACAGAGGCACAGAGGGCACGGAGAAGAGAAGAGAAGAGAAAGCCATCCGCAGATTACGCGGATTACGCAGATTTGAGCGAATAGAAGGACAGGAGAACCGCGAATTCACGCGAATGGACACGAATGAAAGAGAGAATTCCATCCCGTTTCCCCCGTCATGCGCGTTCATTCGCGTCCATTCGTGGTTCGTCTTCGTCTTGCTCCCGTCCAATCCTGAATCTGCGCAATCTGCGTAATCCGCGGATGAACTTCTTCGCCCGCGCGACCCCGATCACGTGCCGGAGGCAATGGACATGACTCGACAGCAGACTTCCCAGAAACCGCGGCCCGGCATCGGGACCGAAGCGGCGACGCTCTCGGTCGCCTACACGCCCGACAGCGACGACGCTTACTGCTACTGGGCCCTGGAGCACGAACGGCTGACGGTCCCGCAGCTGCGATTCCGGTTCAGCCGCAACCACATCATCGCGCTCAACCACGCCGCGATGGCCGAGAGGCATGACGTGACGGCCGTCTCATCGGCTGTCTACCCCCTGCTGGCCGCCCGCTACCGCGTGCTGTCGGCGGGGACCAGCGTCGGGCGCGGCTACGGGCCGGTGCTGGCTGCCCGGCAGGCGTGCCGGCTCGGGGACCTGGCCGGCAAGCGGGTGGCCGTCGCCGGCGTGCAGACCACCGGCGGGTTCCTGGCAGTCAAGTTCTGCCCGGGCGCCGAATTCGTGCAGATGCCCTACGACCGGATCGCCGACGCGGTGGCCGCCGGGCAAGTAGACGCCGGCGTGATGATCCACGAGGAACTGCTGGCCTTCGACCGCAAGGGCCTGGTGAAGGTGGCCGACCTGGGCCAGGCCTGGTGCGAGTCGACCGGGCTGCCGCTGCCGGTCGGGTTGAACCTGGTGCACCGCCGGGTGGCCGACCCGTCGGCCATCGCCGACGCGATCCGCCGCTCGCTGCTCTATGCCCGGTCGCATCACGACGAAGCAATGGTTTTCGCCGCCGGTTTCGGGCGCGGCTGCGCGAAGAGCCATGTGGAGATGTTCGCCAACGAGGACACGCTGCGTCTGCCCGACGACGTCCGCGAGGCGATGGGGTTGCTGTTCGCCGAGACGCAGCGACTGGGCCTGACCGCGGGCCTGGATGATTTCGAGATCGTGGAATAGCGGAAGAGGATCCACCACAGAGGCACGGAGGACACAGAGAGGGAAAGAAGAGAAAAGAGGGGGAAGAAAAGAGAAGAGAAAGAGAAGGCCATCCGCAGATTACACAGATTGCGCAGATTGCGGAGAGGGCAGGATAACACGGCGCCCGTTTCGCCCTGCATCTCTGATGCGGGCGATCCCCCGTCGGAGCCCGCTTCACCGTCCCGCGCAAGGGACAGACGGAAAGACAGGAGAACCGCGAATTCACGCGAATGGACACGAATGAAAAGAGAAATCCAATCCCGGTTCCCGCGCCATTCGCGTTCATTTGCGTCCATTCGCGGTTCGTCTTCGTCGTGTCCTGCTCCAACCCCGAATCTGCGTAATCTGCGGATGACTTCTCTTCTCCGTGATCTCCGTGCCTCTGTGGTGAGCAACCTCTGGACGCTGCAAGGAGATGTGCGATGAGCAATCGGTTTGACAATCCGCCCGAACTGCTGGCGCCGGCCGGGCGGTGGGAGGCGCTGTTGGCCGTCGTCGAGGCCGGGGCCGACGCGGTCTACCTGGGCGCCAAGCAGTGGAACATGCGGATGCACCGCGGCGACTTCCACTTCACGCGCGAGCAGATCGCGCAGGCCGTCGAGCTGCTGCACGGGCGCGGCCGCAAGCTCTACGTCACCGTGAACAACCTGCTGGGCGACGAGGAGGTCGAACCGGTCCGCGACTTCCTGCGGTTCCTCGACGGCGTCGGCGTGGACGCGGCCATCGTGACCGACCTGGCCGCCCTGGCCCTGATCCGCGAGGAGGGGCTGAGCCTGCCGGCCCACGCCTCGACGATGCTCAACGTCCACTGCCCCGCGATGGCCCGCGTGCTGCGCGGGCTGGGCGTCACGCGCGTCATCACCAGCCGCGACATCGACGTCCGCGAGGCGGCGGCGCTGGCGTCGGCCGGTGTGGAGGTGGAATACTTCGTCCACGGCGACATGTGCGTCGCTCAGAGCGGGCAGTGCAACGCCAGCGGCATCGGCCTGGGCAAGAGCGCCAACCGCGGCGAGTGCATGAAGCCCTGCCGCTGGGACTACGACCTGGTGACGCTCGGCGAGGGCGGCGGCGAAGTCGTCGGCCAGGTCCGCGAGGGCTTCCTGCTCTCGATCAAGGATCTCGCCCTGCTGCGCAAGCTGCCGCACCTCGTGCGGGCCGGCATCCGCAGTTTCAAGATCGAGGGCCGCATGCGCGACGCCGCCTACCTGCACCACGTCGTCTCGCTCTACCGGTCGGCCATCGACGATTACTTCGCCTCCCCGCCGACGTACTTCACCCGTGTGACCGACCTGGAGCGGCTGCACCAGCGCCGGCTGCGCGAGCTGAGCAGCCTGACCGCCCTGGGCGCGACCCCCAGCGCGGCCCTCTTCGACACCTCGGGCGAGCGTGAAACCGTAAAGCTGGCCGACGGCGCCCCGGAAGATCGCCTGACGCTCGAAACAGTGAACGCCCCGGCGTCCGAAGCGCACGCGGGCGCCGCACAGGGGGCGCCTGCCACTCCCTTGCCCATCCGACATTCGACACTCGACATTCGACATTCCCCCCGGTTGTCCGTCTGCGTGTCTGACCTGGCCTCGGCCCGCGCCGCCCTGGACGCCGGGGCCGACCGCATCTGCCTGGCGTCGGAGGTCTGGCAACTCAAGCCTGACCCCTGGACCGTCGACGCGATGGCCGCGACGATCGCCGCCGCCCCCGACGCCGGGGCGACGGCCGTCCTGCGGACCCCGCGGATCACGGCCGAGCGCGAGTGGGATGAGCTGGCCTGGCTGCTGGAGCGGCTGGCCGGCACGGGCGTCGGCCGTGTGCTGGCTGGGCATTACGGCATCAAGGAACTGGTCGACGAGCAGTTGCCGGGCACGCCGACGGCGGCCGACTTCGGGTTCAACGTGCTCAACGCCCGGACAGCCGACCTGCTGGCCGACCTCGGTTACGTTGAAGCAACGGCCTCCGTCGAGGCCGGGCTGGAAGAGGTGGCCGCCATCGCCTCCGCCGCCCGGCTGCCGATCGAGCTGATCGGCCACGGGCCGCTGACGGGGATGATGATCGAGCACTGCGTGATCGCTCTGAACACCGCCGGGGCCGGCAGCAAGGACGTCTGCCGCGGGCCCTGCCAGCACGTGCGGTTCGCGCTGCGCGACCGGGCGGGCGAGGTCCGGCCGATCGTGACCGACCAGTACTGCCGCAACCACTACATGATGGCGCGGGAGCTGTGCACGCTGGGCTGGCTGGGCGAGGTCGCGTCGGCGGCGGTGGCGTCGCTGCGGATCGAGGCCCAGTATTACGAGCGGGCCGGCGACGTGGCGGCCGTGACGCGGCTCTATCGCCGCGGGCTGGACGACGCAGCCGCGGGGCGCTCGCGGGCGATCTCGCCGGGCGAGTTCGCCGCGCTGTCGGCGATCAGCCCGCTGGGGCTGGGCCGCGGGGCGCTGGGCCGCCGGATCGCACAGTCGGAAAAGACCGTTCGGCTGATGCGCAAGCTGCACGCGACGGCGTAACCGGAGGACGACATGATTACCACGACGGGCGAACATCTCGGGCCGCGGGGCATCGTCGCGCTGAAGGGCGAGTACATGATCCCCTGCGTGTATCACTTCTACCGGGATCCGCCGCAGATCGTGCGCGGCCAGGGGGCCCACCTGTTCGACCACCAGGGGCGGCGATATCTCGACTGCTACAGCGGCGTCACCGTGATGAACGCGGGGCACTGCAACGCCAAAATCAACGCGGCGGCGATCGAGCAGATCAACACGCTCCAGCACACCTGCACGATCTACCTGACCGAGCCGATCGTGCGGCTGGCCGAGCGGCTGGCCGCGGCCATGCCGGGCGGCCTGCGGCGGAGTTTCTTCGCCTGCACCGGCAGCGAAGCGACCGAGGGGGCCCTGCTGCTGGCGCGGCTGCACACGCGGCGGCCGCTGGTCGTGGCGCTGCGCGACGGGCTGCACGGCCGGACGCGGTGGGCAATGAACGCGACGGGCATCGAGATGTGGCGGACCGACCCGCTGCCCGACCCGGACATACGGTTCGTGGCGATGGGCGACGTCGGCGGGCTGCGCGAGCTGTTCGCGGCCGAGGGCGAGCGGATCGCCGCGGTGATCGCCGAGCCGATCCACGGCAACGGGGGCGTCGTCGTGCCTCCGCCGGGGTTCTTCGCCGCGGTGCGGGCCGAGTGCGACGCCGCCGGGGCCCTGTGGATCGCCGACGAGGTGCAGACGGGCATGAACCGGACGGGGAAGTTCCTGGCCGTCGAGCACGAGGGCGTGCTGCCGGACATCGTCTGCCTGGCCAAGGCGCTGGGCAACGGGTTCCCGATCTCCGCGTTCGTGACGTCCGACGCGATCGCCGCCGGCTACACGCGCCCGGGCGCCAGCACGCTGGGCGGCAACCCGGTGAGCGCGGCCGCGGCGCTGGCGACGCTGGAGTATCACGAGAGGAACGGCCTGGGCGCCCGGGCGGCCGAGTTCGGCGGCACGCTGCGGGACCGGCTGGGCGAGTTGCAGGCCCGCCACGAGATCATCCGCGACGTTCGCGGCCGCGGCCTGATGATCGGCGTGGAACTGAATCCGGAGAAAGTGGAGAAAGTGGACCTGGTCCACTTTTCCAGCGCGGCGGATTTCGTGCTCGAACGGATGAAGGACGCCGGGTTCCTGATCGGCAAGACGGGCGTCGGGCGCAACGTGCTGACGTTCATGCCGCCGCTGGTGGTCGAGTGGTCGGAGTTGGCTGACGCCGCCGACGCGCTGGACCGGGTGTTGAGCGAGCTGTGACGGTGAAGCCATTGTGGGTCATGCTGAGCACGGCCGTCGTCGCGACGGCCGTTGCGTCGGTCGTCTCGGCGCTGCCGGGATGCAGCAACTTGCGCATGGACGTCGTGGCCGACGGCCCGCAGCGCATGGACCCCGAGGGCTGCGCCGACTGCCACGCGGCGATCCACGGCGAATGGGCCGACTCGCCGCACGCCCGGGCGTTCAGCAACGCGCCGTTCCAGGCCGAGCTGGCCACCCACGCACCGGACCGCTGCGTCCGCTGCCACGCGCCGCTGTCGGTGCTGGCCGACGGGCCGATCGCCGCCCGGCCCGACCGCCGCGAGCAGGGCGTCAACTGCATGAGCTGCCACTTCACCACCGACTGCCGGATGGCCGGGCCCAACCCCGCGTTCGACCTGCACCCCGTCCAGCCGCAGACGAAGTTCTACCGCGACTCGGCGATGTGCGGGCGCTGCCACGAGTCGACCTACGCCGAGTGGCTGGCGGCGCCGACGCCGCGGCGGCCGTTCCGTTTGGCCGACGACGCCCCGCCAACGGCGGTGCAGGCGGGCGAATTGGCCGACGCGGGGATCAAGGGCGCGGCCATCCCCGCCAAGCCGACCTGCCAGGAATGCCACATGGCCGAGGTGACGCGGCGGCAGACCGACGACCCGCCGTTCAACACGCTGCACCCGGCCTACCGCGGCCGCACGCACATCTTCAGTGCGACCGACCCGCGACTGATCGACGGGGCGATCGGCGTCGAACTGCTGCGTGCGTCGGCCGACGAGGCCGGCCTGCACCTGGTCGTCGCGGTCGCCAACGTCCGGGCGATGCACAGCGTGCCGACCGGGTCGTTCGGCCATCGCGAGATGGACCTGATCGCCCGGCTGGAGGACGCCGACGGGACGGTCGTCTGCGAAGGGCGGCAGGCGTTCCTCGCGGACCTGAACACCGCGCTGGCGCCCGGCGAGCGGCGCGAGGTCGAGCTGACGCTCCAGCCGGAGCGGCGCGTCGATCAGGTGCGGCTGTCGGCGCAGCGGATCGGCCGGGACGGCCAGACGGTCGCGACGCTCGGCGGCGGGACGGCGAGGCTGGACGGGCTGCTGGACATGGACGACCTGACGCGGCGTGTGGGCCACTGGCCGGCGCCCGCGGCGGTCGCCGAGTCGCCTGCGACGCCCGCGCCGGCTGAGCAGCCGCCGGGGAGCGGGCAGCGGAACTCCGGCTTTCACCCGCCGCCGGTCGGGCTGATCCGCGGGGCGTGGAACGACGTGGTGGCCGTCTGGGCGTGGGCGAACCTGCGGGCCGCGACGCCGGCGGGGGTCGAGACGGCGCTGGTGGTCGTCCTGATTCTGTTGTTGGCATTTTCCCGCGACGCCCGAAAGCGAAGATGAGTATGGAACCCATGCACGAACCGCCGACGCCGCCGCCCGACCAGCCGCCGGGCGCGCCGACGCCCCGCCCGCGCTACAGCCGCGGCGAACGGCTGTATCACACCGTGCAGGCGGCGACGGTGATGTTCCTGCTGCTGACGGGTGCGTGGCTGCTGGCCGGCCAGCCGGGCCCGGCGGCGCGGGTGCTGCTGTCGCGCTATCACGTGCTGGTCGGGCTGCTCGGAATGGCCGTCATGTTGACCGTCGCGATGTTCACGCGGGCGGCGGTCTGGCACAACATGCACTGGGCGATGAGCGTCGAGAGCACCGACCTGAAGTGGTGGTGGTTCATGCTCACGCTGCGCCCCGGGCGTGCCAACCGGCTGCCCGTCGGGCGGTTCAACCCCGGGCAGAAGGCCGAACTGCTGGCGACGCCGGTAACGCTGGTGGCGCTGCTTGCCAGCGGGCTGCTCCTGTGGCAGCGGCCGAGCCTGCTGTGGGTCCGCGACCTGCACCTGGGCGCCGCCGGGCTGATGGTGCTGCTGCTGATCGTTCACCTCTACATGACCGTGGTCAACCGGGCGACGCGCCCGTCGCTGCCGATCATGTGGGCCGGCCGCCACGACCCGGCATGGGAGGCGCACCACTACCCCCGGGCGTGGGCGCGGCCGCGGACGATCCTGGCCGCCAGCGTGCTATGGGT
>JAJVII010000026.1 GCA_022072085.1 Phycisphaerae bacterium | reverse complement strand
TGGGTGGTGACGGCGGTGCTGGGCTCGCTGGTCTTCGCCGGCGGCGGCGGCGAGACGATCCGCCGACAGGTCCAGGGGGTGGTCATGCCCGGCAAGCTGAGCGACCGGCACGCCTGGCTGGAGGCCGACTGCGCCGCCTGCCACAACGACCAGTACGGCGTGGTCAACGAGCGATGCACCGGCTGCCACACGGGCCCGGACGGGGCGGCCGCCGCCTGGCCGGCGGGCCGGTTCAAGTCGCACCACCTCGACGCGGGGCTGGACTGCCTGGACTGCCACACCGAGCACAAGGGACGCTCCGGCGTGACGACCGTGGTCGATACGCGTGACTGGGCCGCCATCGACTGCCGCGTCTGCCATCGCGACAGCGACGCGATCGCCGCGAGCTTCAACGGCCGCTACCGCGCCGCCCACCGCTCTCACCGGCTGGCCGGCGTGGCCTGCGCGAGCTGCCACACGACGCACTTCGACCGTCCCAACCGCGTCAGCCGACTCCGCGTGACGCAGGCCGACTGCTCCCACTGCCACCACGTCGAGCAGACGACGCCGGCAGTTCAGGCGCTGTGGCGGGCCGAGTCGCCGGCCGTCACGCCCGCGTCGGGCAGCCGGGCGTTCGAGCCCAGGCCTCAGCCGCCGGCGCTGGACGCGAGTTGCCTGCGCTGCCACGCGACCGAGGCGGCCATGTTTGCCGGGCGCTACGAGCCGCTCAAGCTGACGGTCCGGGCCGACCCGATGAGCGGCCAGGTCCGCTGCGCCCAGTGCCACCGATATGACGCAGCCGCCGACCGCTGGACGGCGCCGACCGACTTGTGCGCGACCTGCCATAAGGCCACCGAAGCCGACCCGGCCGGCGGCCTGCGGTTCATCTACCGCGAACTCGGCCGCGATCGGGCGCAGCATGTGACGCGATCGGCCAACGACCTGGCGGCCCGCCTGGACCTCCAGACCCCGCCGCCCGCGGGGCAGCCCGCGCCGGCCGACCTGCTGCGCGACCTCCGCCACGGCGGCGCCCACAACATCGAACTGGCCGACCAGCTCATCGACTACCTGAACCGCCGCGCTCCGAGGGATTGAAAGAGAGCGCGCCTTCTGCTCTGCTGTGGGGAGGCATGGCAACCGTTCCACGGAGTCAACGATGAGACACATCCTGTCGGTGCTGATGGGTGCGACGCTGGCGGCGGGGCTGGCGGCGCGATGCGAGGGGGCGGTGCGGTTCACGCAGCCGCCGGCGGTCCGGGTCCAGGACGACGCGCTGCGGATCGAGTTCGCGGTCTCCGAAGTCACCGACGTGTCCGTGGCGATCGTCGGCGCGGACAGGAAGGTGGTGCGGCACCTGGCGGCCGGCAAGCTGGGGGCGAACCCGCCCGCGCCGCTGGCAGCCGACAGCCTACGGCAATCGCTGCCGTGGGACCGGCTGGACGATGACGGCCGGCGCGTCGAGGGCAAGTGCCAGGCGCGCGTCAGCATCGGGCTGGGGGCCTCGCTCGACCGCATCTACGGCTGGGACGACAGCTACGCCCTGGACAACAGCGCCGAGAGCGGTCCGTCCGGCCTGGCCGTCACGCCGGCCGGCGAGGTGATCGCCTATTGCGGGGGGCACCGCAACGGCCCGCGGATCGTGGCGTTTTCGCGCGAGGGGAAGTATCTCCGCACGCTCTGCCCCTACTCAGGCGACCTGCCGGAAGAAAAGGTGGCCGGCTTCGGCCGACTCAAGCTCAAGGACGGCGGGACCCTCCCGATAACCTACCTCGGGCACAACGGGGTTGTCCTGCAGGAAGTCTTCAATCCGGAACGCCAGACGATGGTCGTCTCGCCGCAAGGCTGGCTGGTGTTCCCCAACTCCGTCGCCAACGGTGACTGGTACGGCATCCAGACCGACCGACGCCGCGTCCTGGTGATGGGCACGGATGGATCGTGCCCGCGAAAGACGTTCCTGGGACCGACGATACTGGCCCAGCCCAAGGCCGGCGAGGCCCATCTGGCCGTCTCGCCCGACGGCAAGTATGTCTACGCCTCCGGCTTCGGCGAGAAGAACCGGCCCGAGAAGCCGCAGCTCAGCAAGCCGGTGCACGCCGTCTACCGAGGCCTGCTGGATTCGACCGACGCCTGCGCCGTGCTCGTGGGCGATCCGGCCAAGCCCGGGGCCGACGACTTCCACTTCAAAGGTCCGGCCGGGCTGGCCGTGGACGCCAGGGGCAACCTCTACGTCGCCGACAGCGGCAACAACCGCATCATGGTCTACGACGCCGACGGGAAGAAGCTGCTGGCCAAGGCGTCCATCGAAGGGCCCGACCAGCTCCAGATCAATCCAGAGACAGGCGATCTCTACGTTCTTTCGTTCCCCGCCAACGCGAAGCAGGCGACGCTGACGAAGCTGGGGCCGCTGCCGGACATGAAGGTTCTCGCGTCCAACACGTTCAACAGGTTTCCGATGGTCGCGCCGGTCTTCGCCCTGGACGCCAACGCGTCGCCGCCGATCCTGTGGGTCTCGCGGCTGGCCTGGCACGACCCGGGCCTGACCGCCGTCCAGGACCGCGGCAACGAACTGGTCTTCATGGACCGCGAGAAGCTTTCCATCGGCTACCAGCACCCGACGGAGCGCCTGGTGACCACCAAGGGCGCCATGTTCCAGAGCTGGCCCGGGCTGATCGCCGTCGATCCCAAGGAGGAGGTTCTGTACGCCGGGTTCATTGATTGGAGCCGGATTGACCTGGCGAGCGGCCGGGTCTCGCGTTCGAGCCTGAAGGCCTACGACCTGACCTTCGCGCCCGACGGCACTCTTTACAGCGTGGGGCACACCGGATATCGCGACTCTTCCGTCTGGCGGCACGACCGCGACGGCAAACGCATCGCCTTCCCCGACGGCAGCATGGAATTCAAGGCCGGACCGACCGAATATCGCGTCGGCAGCCGGGGGTTCGCGGTGGACCGCAAGGGCGACATCTACCTGGCAGAAGTGTTCGACCGCACGAAGCTGAACAACGGAACGCGGATTTCCCATTACGGCCCCTCCGGCAAGCCGGTGAACCTCGACCTGGTCAAGCTGCCGGTGTCGGCGGGCGGGTTCCAGGTCGACCGCCGAGGCAACGTTTACGTCGTCTGCAACGTCCGGCCGAGGGGCGTGGTCTATCCCGACGCATTCGCCAAACAGGACTGCCTGCCCGATCCCCTGTCGCTGCCGCATCCGTGGGACTGGCCCTACGCCTATCTGAACTACTACCTCTTCCACATCGGCAGCGTGTTCAGGTTCGGGCCCGACGGCGGATCGATCCAGGTCAACTGGGACGATCACGACGTGAAGAGCGTGCCCGAAGGCAGCCTGGCCGGCGGCAAGGTCCCGCCGCGACAGGTCTCGGGCATCCACTACCACACGGTGGACGTCAAGGGCGCAACCATGCAGTACTTCGGCATTTCACCGACCTCCAGCCCTGCGGTGGGCGGCCGCGACCCCTACTGCCTCTGCTGGTCGCCACGGTTCGCGGCCGACGACTTCGGACGGCTGTTCCTGCCCGACACACTGCGGTTCCAGTTGGCCGTCGTCGATGCCAGCGGCAACGAGATCCTGCGGTTCGGCCGCTACGGCAACCCGGACCAGCGGGGCCCGGAGATCGCCTTCGAGTATTTCATGTACGTGGTGAAGGTCAACGATTCGCTCTACGTCTCGGACTACGGCAACCAGCGGATCCTGAAGATCAGGCTCAGCCACCAGGCCGAATCGACGGCGGAGATTCCCTGACATTGCCGGGCGGTCACCGACCGGCAACCGGCAGCGGCGTCAGCGCGACGGGGCCCGCGCGGTCGGTCGCGAACCGCACGACGCCTTCGGCGCTGGCCGTCAGTCGCGTGACGCCGCCGGCGGCGCCCTCGACGCGGTAGGCCGCGCCGCGCTGAAGGTCCACGACCAGGTGCTCGGCCCGCCCAGCCGGGGCACGGTAGCGGACGGCCCCATCCGCCGGCCCGCGGGCGCCGAACATGACCACCCAGCCCCCGCATGACAGCCCGAGCATCCGCCCGTCGTCGGCGCGGACCAGGTCAGCCGGCGGCGCGGCTGCGGTCTTCGTGTCGGCGATGTGGATCAGCGTCAGGAAGTTGTCGAACGCGGACGGGCGCGCCGGCGAAATCTCGATGCGCCACTTCCCGGCTTCGATCGGGTGCGGCGTGCCGGGTTTGATGCACTCGGCGTAGTGGTCGATCGGGCGGTTCTTCCCATCGACGTAGAACTCGTAGCCCTCCCCGCCGATGCGGCGGATCGTCCGCTCCGCCGGCAGCAGGCTGCGCACCAGCAACCTCCCGGGGTCGGACGGATCGGGCGGGGGGATGACCCCGCCGGTCCAGGTCGCCTGCGCCGTGTCGCCGTCGAACGTCTCGACGTGGCCGGCGACCTCGGCGGCGATCAGACGCCCGCCGACCTCCGGGCGGCCGACCGTGTGCAACAGCCACGCCTTGCGATAGGCCGGGTCGGTCGCGCTGACGCGGTCGAAGACGACCAGGTTGCCGGCCGCCGGCAGGTAGACCAGCGAGCGGGTGAACCGGTCGATCTTCGGCGTGTTCTTCGAGGCCTTGCCGTTGTCGCAGAACTTCGGGTTGTTGTATGCGTCGGTCGCGTCGCCGCAGATGTAGCTCCAACTGCGGTCGGGAGCCGACTCGAACGCCGGGATCTCGCCCATCTCGTAATGCCGCTTGGCGTCCAGGCGGCTGAGGTATTCGTCGAAGGTGAAGTTGGTTGACCCGCCGTAGTAGGGCAGCCGCTGGCTGCCGTGCGAGGGGATCGTGCCGCGCCCGGGCCAGAAGATCTCGCCCGGCTGACAGATCAGCATGCTGTTGGAGGAAACCGTCTGCGGGTAGTAGTGCTCGCAGTGCTCGCCGCGATAGTAGTCGCTGTAGAGTCCGCTCTGAATCGCCAGGTGGCCCTTGTGGTAGATGTAGAAGGAGTTGTTGTTGCAGTTGAGGTCGTGGCTCCAGAAGTAATCGCCGCACTTGAACTCGACGACCGTCGCGTCCGGCCCCCAGCCGCCCCTGCGGAACTGGGCGTAGCCGTTGCCGTCGCGCCCCCACACCCACGCCAGCGAGGGCCCCGACGCGAACGCCGAGGGCCTGCGGTCGGTCGCTTCGTCGTAGAGCAGGATGTCGTTCTTCGGCTCGACGCCGCGCCAGCGCAGGAACGCGTAGGCGTCGGGGTTGCGGTAGCCGCGGGCGATGAGCATGTAGTCGGCCGCCGGGCTCAGCCACTGCCGCTCGTCGTGCATGAACCCGGCTGCCGGCGCCGACCAGGTCTGGCTCGGCAGCCGGGCGGCCATCAGGAAATACATGTGCCCCTGGAGCCAGTCGCCCCAGTCGCGGCGGATCGTCTCGAAGACGTCCGGCTGCTCGACCGCGCTGGCCCAGCAGGCGATCGCCAACGGCATCATCTTCGAACCGATGAAGTAGTCGCTCCATCGCCCGCCCAGACGCTGCCAGCCGCGGAAGTAGTTCTTCAGGAAGTAGCCCGCCCCCAGCCGCACGAGCTTCTCGGCGTCGGCGTGCTCGCCCCAGAGGACCAGCCCGGTCACCAGCGTGTCGGCCATCCAGCCGCACGAGCCGCGGTGGTGGAACATGTCGAACACGCCGGCCGACTGCTGGGCGGCGGCGCAGCGCAGGGCCGTCGCGGCCAGGTGGTCGCGCATCTTCCGCTTCTGCGCGTCGGTCAGGCTGGGGCAGTTGACGATCCAGTCGTAGACGCGGCAGGGCCCGAGCATGCCGCCGCCGCAGTTGTCCTGCGCCCGGGCCGACAGGACATATTCGACCAGCGGGCCGATGACCGACTCGTCACCGGTAACCAGGTAGTAGAGGGCCGTGTCCAGCTCGCGGCCGCGGCCTTTGGGCGGGGCCCTGAAATTCTTCGCCCACGGCTCCTGCCTCGCCCGCTCGCGAAGCTGGGCGACCGACAGCCCGCCCGCCCAGGGCCGCGAGCGGATCAGCAGCCGCGGGTGGTCGGGGACGATGCGGCCGACACGCGTCGTGATTTCGTCGGCGGCCAGGGCGCAGTGCTCGACCTTGTGGCCGTACTCGATCTCGCCCCAGAGCACGCCCCATTGACGCGGCGGGACGGAGGTCTTGCGGTCGGGGCGGGTCGTCGGCCAACCGTCGGCCGACCACGGCCCGTCGGGCTGGGAGGCTGGGGGGTGAACCTGAACGCTGACGGGCCCAGGCGCGTCCGCGGCGACGGCTGAGCCGGCCAACGCGACGCCGATCACCCAGAGCACGGCGGCCAGGACCGACAGGCGATGGGCCATCGCTGCACCTGATCCGGGAATGCGGAGGTCACGGTCGCAAGCGTTCCCCTGCGCCATCAAACCCTCAGGGGGCGCAGCGGTTGCGGGGGCCCTGCCCGGCTGGCCGGCTGCCCGTCAGCGATTGGCCCGGCGCGGCGGGCGCGAGCAGCGCGGGCAGGTGCCGTAAAGGGTCAGCTCGTGCGTCTCGACGCGGAAGCCCGCGGGCAGCCTGGCGCCGGCGGGCGGGTCGAGCATGCATCCGGGCAGGTCGTAGACCGTGCGGCAGACGCGGCAGCGGAAGTGGTGATGATGGTCCAGGCCCGCCGACTCGTAGCGCGTCTGGCCGTCGCCCAGGATGACGGAGTGGATGACCTCGCGCTGGAGCAGCAGGTTGACGGTGCGATAGACGGTGGCGATGCCGAGCTGCCGGCCGGCGACGCGGCGGCGGGCCCGCAGGTGGATTTCGACGATGGTCAGCGGCCCGTCGGACTGTCGAATGACCGCGGCGATGGCGTCCCGCTGCTGGGTCTTGCGTTGGCCGATCTGCTCGCGTCGGGCGGGGCTCAAGGGCTGTCTTCCTTGTAAGTCGCGGAGCTTGGGAGTAGTATAATTAACACGGCGTCACATTCCAATGGAAGGGCGACCATGAAGAGCAAGCCAGGGGCGGGCATGGCCATCGCGGCCCTGTTGACATGCGTTCTCGCCGGCGGCTTGCTGTTGCGCCCGGCGACGGCGCGGGCGGAAGTGACCGCCGACCAGGTCAAGGTGGCGGTCAGCAAGGCGATCAACGAGATCAAGAACTCGCAGTTGCCCACCGGCGGCTGGCGGGACTACACCCGGGCCGGCGGCGTGACGGCGCTGAACCTGCTGGCGCTGCTGAACGCGGGCGTGCCGGCCAACGACCCGGTCGTCGTCAAGGGGCTGGCGGCCCTGGACAAGGTCGCCAACAGCGACACGTACGTGGTCGGGCTCAAGTCGCAGGTCTATCACTACGCCGGCCGCGGGCCCGGCGACAAGAACTACCAGGACGTGGTCAAGTGGCTGCTGGACGCCCAGCTCGGGTCGGGGACCTGGGGCTACAACATGATGAAGGGCGCCGCCAGGAGCACCATCGGCGACAACTCCAACTCCCAGTTCGCCCTGCTGGGGCTGCACGAGGCGTCCAAAGCGGGGTTCGAGATCCCCACCAAGGTGTGGAAGCTCAGCGAGGACCTCTACGTCAACAGCCAGCTCGCCGACGGCGGCTGGCAATATCGCGCCGACATGGGCAACCGCCGCCAGGCCGCACGCGGGTCGATGGCCTGCGCCGGGCTGGCGAGCCTCTACATCACCGGCAACCAGCTCAACGTCGGTCGGCCGAGCACCAACCCCAGCCGCTGCGTTGAGTACCTCCAGAACGACGCGATCGCCAAGGGCCTGACGTGGCTGGACCGTTTCTTCAGCGTCGAGCAGCACCCCAACGGCCCGCAGTCGTGGCACCTCTACTACCTCTACGCGATGGAGCGCGTGGGGATGATCAGCGGGCTGAAGTTCTTCGGCCAGCACGACTGGTACCGCGAGGGCGCCGAGTATCTCGTCCGCTCGCAGCGCGACGACGGGACATGGAACAACCCGGTGGACACGGCGTTCGCCCTGCTGTTCCTGGCCAAGGGGAACAAGCCGGTCATCATCAGCAAGCTGCGCTGGAGCCGCGACGACGCCTGGTCGCCCGTGCACTACGACTGCGAGCACCTGGTGCAGTACCTGACCAAGGCCCGGAACGAAGCCGGCGCCCCGTTCAGCGAACAGCCGCTGGCCTGGCAGGTCGTGAACCTCCAGGCCAAGCTGGTGGACCTGCTGGACGCGCCGATCCTCTACATCAGCGGATACGACTTCCCGCAGTTCACGCAGGCCCAGCGCGACAAGCTGAAGGAATACGTGGACCAGGGCGGGACGATCCTCGCGGTCGCCTGCTGCGGGCAGATGGGGTTCAAGGTGGGCTTCGAGCGGTTCGCCGAGCAGACTTGGCCGGACTACCCGCTGGAGGAACTGCCCGACGACCACCCGATCTTCGGGGCGTTCTACAAGCTGGACAAGAACACCCGCGGGCTCAAGGGCCTCCAGGTCGGCTGCCGCACGTCGGTGATCTTCTCGCCCAAGGACCTCAACTGCCTGTGGGAGAAGCAGGACCCCAAACTCCCGGAAACCGAGGAGGCCTTCAGGATCGGCGCCAACATCTGCGCCTATGCCACCGGCCTGGAGCGCCTGAAGGACAAGCTCGATCGCGCCCGCGTCGCCGAAAGCGACAAGGACGGCGACAAGCCCGGCGACATAGTCCGCGGCGCCCTGCACATCGGCGTGCTCAAGCACAGCCCGCGGCTGCTGGAGAACATGACCAACCCGCCGGCGCTGGTAAAGTTCGGCGACTTCCTCCGCGACCAGGCCAAGATCGACGTCGTGACCAGGCTCCAGATCATCGAGCCGACCGACCCCGAACTGCTGAACCACCCGATCATGTACATGACCGGCCACGACGGGTTCAAGTACAGCGATGACCAGGTCAAGGCCGTCCGCACCTGGCTGGACCGCGGCGGGTTCCTCTTCGCCAGCGCCTGCTGCGGGCGCGACAACGCCAACTACCAGTTGCCCGGCGACCGCAAGCTCATCAACGACTTCGGCGCCAGCTTCCGCGAATTCGTCGAGCAGCTCTACCCGACCAAGGACCACCCGGAATGGCAGTTGACCAGGCTGCCGGACGACCACCCCATCCGCGGCGGAGCGCCGGGGTACTTCCCGCTGGCCCAGGTCAGCTATCGCCCGCTGCTCCAGGCCAAGCTGGACAAGACCGACCCCGCCCACTCCCACGACCTTCAACTGGAGGGCGTCGTCGTCAACGGCCGCCTGGTCATCGTCTACAGCCGCTACTCACTCACCGTCGAGCTCAACGAGCAGAAGGCCTTCGGCAGCCGCGGGTACACGATCAAGGACGCCTACCGCATCGCAACCAACGTCATCCTCTACGCTTTGAGCAACTGAGCCCGCGCGGGGCTTTCCACCGTCCCGCGCACGGCATATAGTCGTCCCTGCGCACCCAACCAATCGAAAGGGACGCTACTCATGTTCGACCTGCAACTGTCCGACAGCGAGAAGGCGCAGTTCCTCGAAGCCGCACGCCTGTGCGGCTACTGGCTGGTCAACAGCCAGAACACGCCCGAGCGGCCGTGGGGCAACTACAACGTCGCCGACTCCATCGACGCCGGCCGATTCATCGAGAAGTGCTGCCCCTCGCGCAATTACGTCAAGCCGGTCGGCGTCTGGCTGACGGGGCTCTACCTGGCCGGGCTGGCCGATCTGATGGCCGCCCCCGTGCTCGACCGCCAGCTCTACGCTCGCGCCGTCGAACTGGGCTCGAAGTACCTGCTGGCGCTGCAATGCTTCGACAGCCGCTGGCCTCGGGGCATCGGCGGCTTTCACGAGCTCTACCCCGGCCACAGCTACTCGGCCCCGCGCGACGCCGCCACCGGCGCGATGGGTTTGATCGCGCTGCACCTGCTCACCGGCGAGAAATCGCACCTCGACCGCGCCGTCCGCTTCGGCCAGTGGTACTCCACCTTCGGCAGCGACGACGAGGGCTACCCATGGGACGACTTCGACCTGGCCGCCGGCCTCGGCACCACCAGCAACGTCCGCGGCGACTGGCAGGCCGGCGGCGGGCTGGTCTATTACCAGCTCCACCGCCTCACCGGCGACGCCCGCTGGGCCGACGCCCTGGGCAAGGTGCTCGACTCCCTCGAACGAATCGTCGCGGCCGCCCCCGGCGCCGACACGCCTTACGACTTCCACGGCAACTGCGTGCTCTCGATCGGCAACGACGACTTCGCCAACACCGCCCTGCTGGCCGGGCACCAGCTTCTGGGCCGGCGGCGATACCTTGACCTGGCAACCGAGCGGCTGCGAGCCGAACTCGCCCGCCAGGACGACCGCGGCGCGTTCCCCGGTTACGGCGGCACGTTCGTTACGGCCCTGGAACTGCTGGAGGCGCTGGACCTGGCCGACGCCGGCGTGGTCGTCGTGCCGCCGGAGGAGATCGTCGGGCCGCTGCTGCGGGCCGCCCGCTTCGGCCTGACGCTCCAGGAACGCACCAACGAGAACCGCTACATGCTCGGCGGGGTCTACGGCCAGAGTAACTACGCGCACGCCCGCGACGTGGTGCATGGGCGCGACACGGCCTACGCGCTGCAGTTGTGGCTGCGGCTGAGCGGCCGCCGCGCGTCCACCTACACCACGCTGGGCTGGGGACCGAAGTAGATGAAGTCCTTCACGACAGACCGCCTGACCGTCCGCGTGTTCGACTCGGTCGAGGCAATGGCCGCCACGGCCGCCGCCGACTTCGCCGCCGCCGTCAACGCCCTGCTGCGGACGCGCGACGCCGCCAATGTCGTCTTCGCCGGCGCCCAGTCGCAGATGGCCTTCCACGCCGCGCTGGTCGCCCGTCGCGACATCCCCTGGCCGCGGATCGACGCGATCTCCGTCGACGAATTCCACGCACCGGGCATCCCGCCGGAGCTGGCCGTCTGCGCCCAGCCGCGGCGCGACCTCTACAGCCGCGTGCCCCTGCGCAGCGTCACCATGCCGGACTTCGCGGCCCCCGACGCGGAGGCCGAGCGGGCCCGCTTCCAGGCCGCCATCGCCCACCGCCCGTTGCACCTCGCCTGCCTGGGCGTCGGCGTGTCCGGCCACCTCGCATTCAACGAGCCCGGCCCGGGCGTCTTCGACGAGCCGCAGGCCGTCAAGGTCGTCGATGTGGCCGAGTCGTCCAAGCGGCAGCTCATGGCCGACCCCAACTTCGCCGCCCTGGGCACGATCCCCGCGCGCGGCATCACGATGACCGTCCCGACGCTGATGTCGGCCGGGACGATCCTCTGCTGCGTACCCTACCGCATCAAGGCCGGCATCATCCGCGACCTGCTCGCGCCGGGCGTCCGCGAGTCGCTGCCGGCGACGATCCTCAAGACGCACCCGGGCGCAACGCTCTATCTCGACGTCGAGTCGTCCAGTCTCTGGGCGGCGCCGGGAGCGTCGGGGACGCGGTGAGCCGATGAGCGATCCGATCTACTGGGCCGACCTGCACAACCACAACGAGATCGCCTACGCCGCCGCCGCGATCATGGTCCCCCATCACATCGGCTACCGCCCGGGCTGACGCGGGGCCAATTGGCGGACCTTCCGATCCGACGCATCGCCGGCGATCGACGTGTTCAGCGAGCACGGCTGCGGCATGGAGGCTGAGTTCAACGTGTCGACGCTGTGGCCCATTCCATGGGCGGCGTGCAGCGGTCGCAGACGGGCATGGCCGGCTCGCGGACGGGCTGGCCGCCGAGTGGACCGACCTGGCGCCGGGCGAGCGCGACTGGTATCTGCCAAAGGTCCAGCAGGCCAACGGCCAGGCCGCAGGGTCCAGCCCTATCTGGTGTGGGCAGCCGGCCGAGGCGTGATCAATACACGCCCGCTTCCAGCGCCGTGTCGATGTAGCGGAGGTAGTTGTCGCGCGTCCGCGGGGCCAGGGGAACGTTGATCGGGGCGGCCGTGGGCATGATGATGAACCGCCCGCCGGGCTTGCCCGCGGCCATCGTCTCGCGGACCAGCCGCTCGATGAACTCGCCGTCGGCGTGCTCCAGGTGCTTCAGCTCGATCCCGCCGGTCAGCGTGACGCGGCCGCCGATTTTCGCCTTCAGCTCCGCGATCGAGATGTCCCCGTCCGGCGGCGGCTCGCAGGGGTCCAGCGCGTCCAGGCCCATCCCGGCGATCTGGTCGATCACGCGGCCGATCCTGCCGTGGCTGTGCAGCCGCGGGAAGCCGCCGGCGGCCCGGATCATCGCGGCGTATTCGGCGTTGTAGCGCGTCACGAACCGCCGGAACAGCTCCGGCGGCAGATACGGCGGCGTCGCGTATTCCGCGCCGACCAGCCGGAAGACGGCGTTGCGGACCGGCCCGGCCAGCACCCGCCGCAACATCTCGACCCGCCGCTCGTGCAGCGCGTCCATCGCCCGGGCGATCGTCTCGGTCTCGGTGATCGCGTAGACCATGAACTGGCTGAACTCGAACGCCTCGGCCAGTTCGCAGATCGGGTCGGCGAAACTGACCAGCGGCAGGCCGCGGTCCTCGCCCAGCCGTTCCCACGCCGTCCGCAGGCCGGCGAAGTCCGCCTCGCCCGGCGCCCAGGACAGCGCCATCCAGGCGGCCAGGTCTTCCAGGTCCTTCAGCGGATGCTCCCGCGTCCAGACGGTGTGCACGTCGTCGCTGAACGACTGCACCGACACCAGGCTGCGCCCGCCGGCGCGGATCGTCGTCCGCGTCAGGTGCTGGCCGCCCTCGTCCCACCGCTCGCGCGTGCGGCTGATGCGCCCGGCGTCGGCGTTGGGCACCTGGACGTGCGTCATGTAGAGGCAGTCGGTCCGCTCGCGAACGGCATCCATCAGCGACACGTAGCTCGGCTCGCGGTTCTCCCACGAGTCGCCGTTCCAGCCTACCAGTTCGTAGGCGCTCACGGGGACGCGGTCGGCGGGCTGCCCGCGGTGGACGGCCAGCAGGCGTTGCGTGCTGTTCATGCGGCCCCCGGGATGTGGCAGCAGGGCGTGTCGGCCGGCGTGGCGGCGTCCACGTTCACGCCGATTCGTTCGCGTCCGGTCATCGTGCACCTCGCGGCCAAAGGAATCGCGGGACGGTCTCCATTCTGACGGCGGAACGTCGGATGGCAAGAGCCATTGTCCGGACCTCGCCCGGCCGCCGCCCCGGTGACTTTCGCCCGCCGCCGTGCTATGCTCTGGCACGATTTTGGGGAGCCCTATGCAATCGATCCTCAAACGCCGCGACGTGGTGAGCTGGTGCCTCTATGACTGGGCCAACTCCGTCTTCATCACCAGCATCGTCGTCGCGATCCTGCCGACCGGCGGATACAGGGCCTTCTTCAACGACCCGGCCCACGTGCGGCTGAACCTCGGCCTGTTCGCGTGGAACAGCAGCGCCGACGCGATCTGGGGCTACATCAACGCGGCCTACATGATCCTGGCTGCGGTGGCCGCCCCGGTCCTGGGGGCCATCGCCGACGCCGGGCGGAGCAAGAAGAAGTTCCTCGGCTTCTTCGCCATCATCGGCGCCGGGCTGACGATCGCCCTGGCCTGGCCGACCCGCGGCCAGTGGGTGCTGGCCTCGGTCATCTTCGCAGCGGCCAACTTCCTCTGGACCGCCGCCAACCCCTTCTACGACGGCTTCCTGCCCGAGCTGACCGACAAGGGCGAGGAGATGGACGCGATCAGCTCCGCGGGCTACGGCTGGGGCTACCTCGGCGGCGGGCTGATGCTGCTGCTGAACGTGATGATGATCCAGAAGCCCGCGGCCTTCGGCCTGCCGGGCGTGTCGGCGGCGGTGCGCTGGTCGTTCGTGCTGGTGGGCATCTGGTGGGCGGCGTTCACCGTGCCGCTGCTGCTGTGGGTGAAGGAATCGCCGCGTGTCGGACCGGCCGCCGCAGCCGTCGGTCGAAGCTGGCGATTTGTCAGCGCGGGCTTCCGCCAGCTCAGGACCACGCTGCGAAAGGTCGGGCGGCTGCCGGAGATGGGCAAGTTCCTCGTCGCCTTCCTGCTCTACAACACGGGCATCGGCACGCTGTTCGTCATCGCCGGGCTCTACGCGACCAGCACGACCGCCAACGGCGGGCTGGGCCTGGAACAGGGCGACGTGATCGCCGCCCTGCTGATGGTGCAGTTCGTCGGCCTGCCGGCGGCGTTCGCGTTCATCTGGCTGGCCCGCAAGGTGGGCACCAAGACCTCGATCTTCCTGGGCATCGCCGTCTACGCCGGAGTGGTGATCTACGCCTACTGGCTGCGGCCGGGCATGGCCGTCTCCCTGCCGGGCGGGCGCGTGCTGACCACGCGGGGGCTGTTCTGGCTGCTGGCGGTGCTGGTCGCGCTGGTGCAGGGCGGCACGCAGGCGATGAGCCGGTCGCTGTTCGGCACGATGGTGCCCGCTGAACGCAGCGCCGAGTTCTACGGGTTCTTCTCGATCTTCAACAAGGTCGGCTCGTTCGCCGGCCCGCTGGTCTTCGCCGTGGCCCGCGACGTCACCCACTCGATGCGCATCGGCATCCTGTTCCTGATCGTCTTCTTCCTGCTGGGGTTCGCGATGCTGCTGACCGTCCGCGTCAAACGCGGCCAGGAGCAGGCCCGGGCCTTCGCCGCGTGACGGCTACCGCTGCGCCGCCCGCAAGAGGTGCTGGTAGAACGCGCTCATCGTCACGTCGTGCGGGCCCTGGAAATAAAACCCCGCCCCGCCGAACGCCCCGGGGATCCGCGTGCTGATCGACTTCTGATCGCGCCGGTAATAGGCCGGCCGGGTCTCGTCGTGGGCGTAGCCGAACGGCTGGAGGTCGAAGTTGCCCGTCCACAATCCCGCCGGCGGGCGGCCGCTGTTGGCGGCCATCGCAACAGCCTTGAGGCACACCTCCGGCGCCATGATCGCGCTGCCGAAGTTCAGGATCACACCCCCGCCGGTCATGCCCGCGACGTGCTCGGTGAAGACCAGGAAGTCCGCCCCGCTGGTCGCCCCCTTGGCCGCCCCATCGAAGCTGTCGTGCTGGTCGATGATGTCGTAGCCCAGCGACGCGTGAACCGTGATCGGAATGCCCGCCCGGTGCGCCGCGGCGAAGACGCAACTGTCGGCGAACTCGAACCCCTCGTACGGCTTGTAGTAGCCCCCCGTGTCGGCGTGGTCGGCGAAGACCGCGTCGATCACCGCCCGGCGGAACGCCGCGTCGCACAGCAGCCGCCCGACGCACTCGCCGTAGCCCAGCCCGCGCTCGGCCCCGAGTTTCAACGCGTAGTTGAGGTAGTGCCCGGTCTCGAAGGCCATCCCGAACTGGCCGCGGGGCAGCGCGTCGCGGACCTCTTCGCTGCTGGCCCCTTGCAGCGCCAGCTCGAAGCTGTGGATCGTCGCGGCCACGTTGGTCGACAGCAGCGAGATCAGCCCACGGCCGATCAGGTCGCAGTAGATCGGGCTCAGGCCGTTCTTGATCGGGTGGGCGCCGGAGATCGCGATGACCGGTCGGCCTTCGCGGCGGCAGCGGACGACGTAGTCGGCCAGCTCGGCCAGCCCGGCCGACTGGTCCGCGCCCGGCCCGGGCTGCCCGTTGCGGAACCAGGGCATCGCCGGCGCCGCCGGCTCGCCGGCCGCCAGGGCCGCGACGTTCACGAAGCCGTCCACCTCGCGCTTGCAGTGCCTGCCCTTGAGCGGATAGGTCCGCATGTGCGACAGGTCGAAGATCGGATACGCGCCGCGGTAGTCCATGTCAGTCGTCCTCGCGGATCAGTTGCCGCAGCACCGGGTCGGTGTAGTCGGTGACGATGTAGTGGGCGCCCAGCTCGCGGTGCATCTGCCGCGGCCGCGCGGCGGCGGCGTCCAGTCGGCTGAGCACGACGCAGCCCATGGCCGCCCCGGCTTCGATCTCCTTCCGCCCGTCGCCGACGACCAGCACGTGCTCCGGGCGGACGCCGAGTTCCCGCATCACACGGCCCATCAGTTCGTCTTTGGGAATCTTGCGGTCCCAAGCCGATCCGTGCAGGGCCTCTACCAGCCTGCCCGGGCCGATCTCGATGTCCAGCGCCCGCACCTCGTCCAGCATCCCCCCGCCCTCGTAGATCACCGTGCCGGTGACCATGTAATTCACGCAACCGCAGGCCCGCAGCCGTTCGAGGAACTCCAGCGAGCCGGGGAACCGCCACGCCGCCGGGTCCCGCCGCGCTGCCGCGGTGTTGCGGTCGCGCGACGCCGCGTTGAGCACCTGCTCGTAGAACTGGAACAGCCGCGGCGCCCGCTCGTCGATGAACGCCTGAAGCGCCTCCGCACGCGGCAGGTCGCCGTAACGCTCCTGCCCGGCCCATATCCGCCGGACGATCTCGTCGTTTGCGGCCCGCTGCTCATCCGACAGTTCCAGGCTCCGCGGCACGCAGCCCCCCTGCACCGCCCGGCGGATGGCCCACTCCATCTGCGTGATCGCCGACAGGCCGGCCGATTCGACGCAGAACCGGTCGGTCTCCTCCAGCGGCTCGACGCCGACGCGATCGGTCACGCTGGGCAGGTTCTCCGAGCTGTCGAAGTCCTCGCCCAGGCCGCAGGTCATCGCGTAGTGCAGGCAGCGGCTCATGACCGGCGGCCAGTCGCGGATGCGGCTGTGCGTGCCGTCCACGTCGTGGAAGGCGTGCGTGATGCGCCGCCGCCCGGCCCGGCGGACCAGTTCGAACCGCTCGGTCCGCTGCGGAATGTCGCTGTCGTCCAGGATCGCCATGAGACTCGATTCCACTCGTCGGTTGCGGCGAACCGCCTGCCTACGCAGTCACGATTTCCACGTCCACCTTCTTCATCCCGCGCAACGACTGCACCTCGGCAGCCGGCGCGGGTCTGCCGTTGATCTTCACCCCCGCCGACGCGCCGCGGCGGACCCGCACGGTCAGCGGCACCTGGCGGTAGCGGCCCGGGCCGGTCGCGACGTGCACGATCCGCTGGAAGGTCATCGCCCCGTCGAGCGCCGCGGGCAGCCGCGGGTCGATCCGCAGGTCGGGCTGCCGCTCATCGTGCAGGGCGAGTTGAACGCCGGCCATGCGCTGGTAGGTCTCGACGATCCAGTCGATCGAGCCGGACAGGCCGAAGTACATCGCCTTGCCGAAGTGCGGGTCGGTCCGGTCCGAAGCGTAGCTGGTGCAGGGCGTCTCGAACGGGCCCGCGACCGAATCGTCACGCATCGCCGACATGATCGGCTTGAACTGCCGCCAGACGGTGTCGGCCTGGCCGGGGATCTCGATGCGGAAGCGGTGCATGAACATCTGGCCGTGGTGATACTCGCCGTTCTCGCCGCAGCCGACGGGGAACATGCCGATGCGGCCGACCAGGTCCACGCCTAGCTGGTCGTTGGCCACCGGCGTGGTAAACAGCAGCAGGCCGAGCTTGGGGTGGTAGAAGAGCTTGTCCATCGTCCGCATGATCTTCGCGCACATCGCGTCGGCGCTGGCCACCGGCGTCAGCCAGTCGCGCCGCGTGCGGAGCATGTTCAGCCCGTAGGCCTGGGGCCCGAGGATGCGGCGGGTCAGGCCGTCGAAATCGCGGCCGGTCATCGAGCCCAGCGTGTAGCCGGCTTCGCCTTTGGCATAGCGCGGCACGCGACCGTCGGCCCGCAGCTCGTGGATGCAGTCGAGGAAGCCGGCGTGGAAACCCGGCTTGCAGGTGTCTTCCCACGCCCACTTGACGATGCTCAGCCGCAGAGCGTCGGCGAACCGCTTGAGCCCGGCCAGCCGCCGCGCGTCGACCGATCGGCCGGCGGGCGTTTCGAGCAGGTCGATCGTCCGCACGAGGCAATCAAACAGGTGCTGCGACAGCCGCACCTGCGTGCCGCGGCCGTGGCCGCGCGTCGTGGCGTCGCCGACCGGCTTGGTCCCCATCATGTCGATCGGATCGCACCAGTCGCCGTAAAGGATCTGGGCCATGCCGTAGGGCGAGTCGGCCACGTGCCGGGCGAAGCAGTCGAACATTTCCAGCACTGCCTGGAGCACGGTCTGCGTCCGCTCGCAGCCGACGATCCCGCTGTGGATCGGGTCGTCCGGGTGGGTCAGACGGATCGTCGTCACCCGCTCGCCGAGGATCGACGCATCACCCGTCTCGCGGATATACATGTTCAGCGAATCGACCAGCCACAACGGGCTGTCGGTGTAGGGACGGTTGTCGTTGAGGACCTCCTGATCGCGGTGGTCCCAGCGGCTGGGAAACTGCCGCGGCCACATGCCGTGCAGCTTCTGCACCAGCGTCAGCGGACGGCGGCCGACGCGCGGCGTCGCGTCGCAGGTGACGTACATGAAGCCCATCGCGTGGACCAGGTCGGCCCGCACGCGGCCGGGGTCTTCCTTCATCTTCGGCCACATGTCCTGCCCGCGGTCGCGCGTGCCCAGCTCGATGCCCTCGGCCATCTTCGCGCCATGGGCGCGGCAGTTCTCGTAGAGTTCCTCAACGGTGGACCAGGCGCTGTTGGCGTACATCGCCGCGACCGGCTCCGCCGCCATCTCGACACGGAAGGCCGGGGCGTGGCTGGCCGACGCGGCCCCGCCGATCAGTTTCGCGGCCTCGCCCGCGCCCGGCGTCGAGCGGATCAGGCCCGTCGCCGCCTTGGCGAACGCGACGGCGATCTCGCGATAGCGCGGCGTGGGGCACTGGGCCGACTTGATGAACCGCTCGGAAATCCGTCCGTCCAGCACGTAGAGCAGCGACTGGTCGAGCGTCGCGACCTTGCCCGGCGCCAGGTCGAGGGCGAACTGCCCGGCGGCGATCTGGGCCGTCGCGAATCGGCTGAGCTTTCGGCCGGCCGTGCCCGGGCCCGAGAGCATCGCCCCGCCGCGAACCGCCGCCGGCAGCACCGACAGCACGCCCGTGTCGCCGACGAAGGTCGCGTAGTCGCAGGTCGCGTCGACCGGCTTGAGGTTCGCGGGCGACGAGCTGATCCGCTTGAGCTGGACGATCCGGCTGTAGGGCACGCGGGCGCTGACGACCGTGTCGCGCAGCGTCACGGGCAGGCCGGCATCGTACCAGAGCTGCTTGTTGTAGACGAACCGTTGCGTGCCGTGCATGTGGAAGAGCGTCCAGAGATTACCGGTCAGCTTCCTGCGTCCGACGTTGCGCAGGCAGACCTGCCGCAGCAGCGCCGGGCCGGCCGGCGTGGCCACCAGCGCGAACCGCACCGCCGACTCGACGGCCACGCCGGGCGCCGGCCGGAAAGTCGCGCAGAACCACATCGACCGCTCCGGGTCGCCGAGCTTGACCACGCGGATCGAGTCGGCGGGGCAGCCGACGTTGGCGTTGGGGTTGATGAGCGACGCGACGCGGCGGCCCGATCGGCCGACGGCCAACTCGAGCCAGACGTTCTGACTGGGCACGCCGGTTTCGCGCTTCTCGACGGGGTCAAAGCTCGCGTCCAGGACGGGGACCTCCATCCCCTCGGGCAGCTTGACGGTGAAGGCGACCGAGCCGTTGCTCATGAAGGTCGCGGTGGCTGGGCCCTGGCTGTCGACGAGCACCGAGGGGGCCCCGGTCGGCAGGGCGCGGTAGATCGCCTCGCCGGCGGCGCCGTAGCCGCCCAGGCGGTTGACCGGGTGGGCGACGGGCAGGTTGAGAATCTCGCGGGCGCGGGCGGCGAACGTCGGGGCCGAACCGGAAGAGCGTCGTGCCATGGGGTTTCTCGCTGTGATGTCCGCCGGACCGGCGGACCACCATGGCCCCGCCGCCGGCGAAGGACGCGTCAGCCTAAGCGAACGGCCGCGGCCCTGCAATGGCCCGCCGTTGCCCGGACCCGTCGGCTGGGTATAATGGCCTCTTTGCGGGAGGCAGCAGCCGTGCGGCTGGAGATCAACGGGAAGATCGCTGAGTTGCCGGCCGGCGCGACGCTGGCCGACGTGATCGAGCGGCACAAGCTGGCCCGCCAGCGCGTCGCCGTCGAGCGCAACGGGCGGGTCGTCCCGCGGGCGGAATTCGGCTGCACCGTGCTGGCCGAGGGGGACCGTCTGGAAATCGTCACCCTGGTCGGAGGCGGATAGATGATCGCAGGCAGCGAGGACGTGCTGAAGCTGGGACCGCTGGAAATCAGGAGCCGGCTGTTCGTCGGCACGGGCAAGTACAAGACGTTCTCTCTGATGGCCGAGGCGCTGGAGGCCTCCGGCTGCCAGGTGGTCACCGTCGCGGTCCGGCGTGAGAACCTGTCTGACCGCTCGAAGGAATCGATCCTCGACTACATCGACCCCAAGCGATACATCCTGCTGCCGAACACCGCGGGCTGCTTCAACGCCGAAGACGCCGTGCGGACGGCCCGGCTCAGCCGCGAGTTGCTGGACGTGCCCTGGGTCAAGCTGGAAGTGCTCAGCGACAAGAAGACCCTGCTGCCCGATCCGCTGGGCTCGCTGGAGGCGGCCAGGACCCTCGTGGCCGAGGGCTTTGCCGTGCTGGTCTATACCAGTGACGACCCGGTGATGGCCAAGCGGCTGGAAGAGGCCGGGGCGACCAGTGTCATGCCGGCCGGCTCGCCCATCGGCAGCGGCCAGGGCGTGCTGAATCCCAACAACATCCGCATCATCCTGGAGCAGGCGACGGTTCCGATCATCGTGGACGCGGGCGTCGGCACCGCGAGCGACGTAACCATCGCGATGGAACTGGGCGCCGAGGGCGTGCTGCTGAACACCGGCATCGCCGGCGCCAAGGACCCGGTGAAGATGGCGACCGCGATGCGGCACGCGCTGGAGGCCGGCCGCCTGGCCCGCCAGGCCGGGCGCATCCCGCGCAAGCTCTACGCCACCGCCAGTTCGCCGGTCGAGGGCGTGATCGGAACGTGAGTGGAAGAATGTCGAAACGCGAATGACGAAGGAAGAGACAGAACCCCCGCTCATTTGAAATTCGGGCATTCGTCATTTATTCGACATTCGACATTTGACATTCGACATTGGCCGGGAGGCCCATCGTGGATCGCCGCACACGCATCTGCATCTGGATCATCGCCGGCGGGCTGGTCAACTTCCTGCTGTTCACGCTGGTCTGGTTCGCCATCGGCGGAGACGCCAAGAACGGCTACATCACGCGCGAAATGCCCTCGGGTCAGGTCCACTACTACGTCGTGATGCGCCAGGACGACAAGGAGAACCGCGCCGGCAAGGAGGTCGCCCAGGGCTGGTTCATCTACAGCGCGGTGCACTCCATGTCCATCTGGGTCACCTGTGCCGCAGTCCTGCTGGCGATGCTCACGCTGGCCAAGGAGCACATCGTCAACGCGATGAGCGAAGGGCTCGGCCGGGCCCTGGTCCACGTCTTCGCATTCGTGGTCTTCGTCTGGGTCGTCTTCGTGAGCATGAACTTCATGCTTGATTTCAAGTACAAGATGAAGAACCCGCAGAAGGTCGACGCCGCAGGCCGGCCCTGGACCGGCCTGCCGCCGACCAGCCAGCCCACCACGATGGCTCCCGCGCCTCGTTACCGGGTGATTGCATCGGCCTCGCAACTGCAACTGAAACTTCCCGCCGCCCCGGAACTCAATGCCGTCGATCGCTGACATCCTGGGCCCCGGCGGGTTGATCGCCCAGCGCCTGCCCGGCTACGAGCCGCGCCCCCAGCAGATCGAGATGGCCGACGCCGTCGCCAAGGCCTTCGCCGACCGCCACCACCTGCTGGCCGAGGCCGGCACCGGCGTCGGCAAGAGCTTCGCCTACCTCGTCCCCGCGCTGATGCGCATCACCGAGAACCGCCAGCGCGTCGTCGTCAGCACCTACACGATCAGCCTCCAGGAACAGCTCATCGGCAAGGACATCCCGTTCCTCCGCGAGGTCTGGCCCGCGCCGTTCAAGGCTGTCCTGGTCAAGGGGCGGAGGAACTACCTCGGCATCCGGCGGCTGAAGCTGGCGACCGAGCGGATGACCGGCCTGTTCGACAAGCCCGAGCAGCACCAGCAGCTCTGGGACATCGGCGATTGGGCGATGCAGACCGCCGACGGCTCGCTGGCCGAGCTGCCCTTCACGCCCGATCCGGGCGTGTGGGAGATGGTTCTCTCTGACGCCGACAACTGCAAGGGCCGCAACTGCGAATACTACGACAAGTGCTTCTACCAGCGGGCCCGCCGCCGCATCCACAACGCCGACCTGCTCGTCGTCAACCACGCCCTGTTCTTCGCCGACCTGGCCCTGCGGTCCACCGGCGGCAAGGGGCTGCTGCCCGACTACGACCTGGTCGTCCTGGACGAGGCCCACACCATCGAGCAGGTCGCCAGCGACCACTTCGGCCAGTCGATCAGCAACGCCCAGGTCGGCTACCTGCTCTCGCGGCTGAGCCAGCCGCGGACGCGGCGCGGCGTGCTCCGCCGATTCGACGCCGCCGACCAGGCCACGCAGGTCGAGCGCTCCCGGCGGGCAGCCGACGCCTTCTTCCGCGGCCTGGCCCAGTGGCATCGCGCCGCAGGCGGCAACGGCCGCGTCGCATCGCCCGGCGTCGTGCCCAACGACCTGTCGCCAGCGATGGGCGAGCTGTCGGCCGGACTGCGGAAACTCCGCACCGATGTCAAGGACGAGGACGACAAGCTCGAACTGAACGGCTACATGGACCGCACCGCGAACCTGGCCGCCGCCGCCGACGAACTGGTCGGCCAGCAGCACGAGGGCCACGTCTACTGGGTTCAGACCGAGGCGTCGCGCGTGCGCGGCCGCCCGGCGCGGGTCGAACTGGCCTCGGCGCCGATCCACGTAGGGCCCTGCCTGCAACAGTTCCTCTTCGGCGTCGTGCCCTCGGTGGTGATGACTTCCGCGACGCTCGCGACCGCCGGCGCCGACAGCGACGCCGAAGCCGACGGCTTCGACTACCTCCGCCGCCGCCTCGGCCTGGACGCCGCGACGCCCGGCGTGATCCTCGGCTCGCCCTTCGACTACGCCCGCCAGGCGACGCTGCACGTCGAGACCGCGCTGGGCGACCCCAACTCCGACGCCTTCACCCCCGCCGCCGCCGACGCCGTCGCCCGCTACGTGCGCCAGACCGCGGGCCGGGCGTTCGTCCTGTTCACCAGCTACCGCCAGATGCGGCAGGTGGCCGACCTCATCGGCCCGCAGCTCGCCGCCGACGGGATGGAGATGCTCGTGCAGGGCGGCGGCATGCCGCGAGGCCAGATGCTCGAGCGCTTCCGCGAGGGCCCGTCAGCCGGCCGGGCGATGGTGCTGCTGGGGACCGACAGTTTCTGGCAGGGGGTGGATGTGGTGGGCGAGGCGCTGAGCAACGTCATCATCGTCAAGCTGCCGTTCGCCGTGCCCGACCGCCCGCTGATCGAGGCCCGCATCGAGCAGATCAAGGCCGCCGGCGGCAACGCATTCTTCGATTACCAGCTTCCCGAGGCCATCCTGAAATTCAAGCAGGGGTTCGGCCGCCTGATCCGCTCGACGACCGACTCGGGGATCGTCGTCTGCCTGGATGGCCGCCTGGCCGCCAAGCCCTACGGCCGCCGCTTCCTGCGAGCCCTGCCCCCCTGCAACGTCGAATGGCACGAATGAGCAATCGCCGGCGGCCGATTACTCGGCCGCCTCCGCGCGCGGCACGCCCGGGTCGGGGATGGTGAACGTCGCGCCGCACAAGGCACAGGCGCCCATCTGGCCGGCATCGGCCAGCGTCGCCCGCACCCGGCTGTGGCAGGCGGGGCAGTTGAACAGAATCACGTGCAAATGGCCGCCGGGCGGCCCGGCCCGCCCGGCTGGACGCGACAGGAAATCCGGCGAGACCGCCGGACGAACACGCTTCGGAGACATGTCGCCCTCCTTCCCGCACCCGAATGTTGAAATTGTCAGACTTGCATTCCCCCCCGCCATGGCGGCCATCATGCAGACATGCGACAATGAATTATTCCCCTGCCACCGCCCCGGGTCAAACCGCCGCCGGAACCCGGGATGGGGCGCAAGCCGTGGCTTGGAAAGTTCCGATCCCACTCCCCGAAACTCTCCTGAAGTTGAAGCAGGGCTCGGCCGCCTGATCCGCTCGACGACCGACTCGGGCGCCGTCATCTGCCTGGACGGCCGCCCGGCCTGCGACGTTCCCTCCCCCGCGAGAAACGCCCCGCATGCCGATGGGCATGCAGGGTCGTTCCTGGGCGGACCTGCCTGTGGTTGCAGAAGGCGCCGTCTTCGGTTCGATCAGCTACACAATCACTTCAACTTCAACTTTAACTTCCTCACGCACCTCAACGGCGCGCTCCACGACGCGTTGCACGAACTGGCCGAATGGCCGCCGCTTCGCCGCGCCCGGCTGCCCCTGCCCCGCGGCAGGAGGACCCGGCGCTCCACGGCCGGCCCCCCGGCCTGCGGCGCGATGTCCCGCGCCGGTTCCGCGGAGGTCCCTGACCGGACAGGGTTGGGTGTCCGCGGCCGCGTCGCCTTTCATGGGCCACAGTGACTGAGGCGCCCACCTCGGCCCGGGTTGATGGCGTTACCTCCTGCCCGTTTCCGAGAGCTGCCGTCCGCAAGGCCGCTGAAAGTTTGTGTCGTTGTCGCGTCATCGCCCGGCGGCCGCCGGTGCGACGATCCCGCCAGCGCTGACGGGGGAGGGGACGCGGGCTCTAGAATCGCGCGGTCCCTCCACATATAGGTTCGCGGCCGGTCGAAAACGGGACTTACGAAAGCCGCGAAAACCGGGCCGATTCCGGCCGCCGGCCCATCCATCGGCCCGGCCGGCGTTTGGCCCGGCGAAAGATTTTCAGAATTTCGGACGGATTTTCGCAGCCGGTTCAACACGAAGGATCGCGAAGGGGGCAGAAGGGCCACGAAGGGGAGAAAGGGCCTCTCAGGGGACTGGTCCGCTTTTCGCGTCTTCGTGAAAAGGGGACCTGCCCCCCTCGCCCCGGGGAGAGACTTGCCACAGATGGACACGGATGGGGAAGAAGGGCTCGTCGTTGGGCGCGGCCGGCTACTGGTCCCCGTGCCGCGAGATGTTCCTGCGCGCCATCATCCACAACCTCATGATCCTCGGGCCTCAATTCACAGGTCTTCCAAGGAGCACGCGTGACCCCGTTTCTTTTCCCTCGCCGCCCATTGCCCCGCGTCGTCATGGAGGATCCTTTCGATTGCAGGCCTCGCCAGGACATTCCGTCACTGGCCGCTGTCCGGTTCCGATGTGGCTTGCGTCGCCTTCTCCGGCGTCCAGTTGCTCACGGCCGCCTTCCATGCCGGCCAACGATCCCAATGCACTTCGGTGTTCTCCAAGACCGCAGGCGCCGCCACGTGTATGTGGCGAGACAGTGTCTCCACGATCATAGCACAACCCTCTTCCAGCGGCTCACGGGGTAACTCGGACCTGCCCCGGTTGTCTATTTTCGCGCACATTCCCATAACCGCTTCCTGACTTTCCGGAGCGTACTCCATCTGCCACGGGCACAGCTTCCACAGAATAAGATAGTCCGCGTAGGTCAGAACGTCGCCGCGGCCGAGCACCTCCCAGATAGCCTGCGCAAATGCCTTGGGATCCCTCTCCCCAAGGAAGACGCCCAACTGTTCCAGGTCCTCCTTGGCCGATTTGATCTCGCGGTATGAGCGCGGCGGGTGTTGGTGGTCGAGGCGGAATTCCTCCAAGCTGGCCACCATGTCTTCCCTTGCTGTGGGCGGCTTGCCTCGGCCTGTCGGCCCCTGGCAACCCGCCCCCGTCAGCGCCATCATCCCGACGAGACCAGAGAAGAGCATCATTCCCAAGGAATTCATTTCGCTTGCCTCCTCATATAGGAGAGAAGAAAAGGGGTCAGAGAAGAAGAGGGGTCGCGGGCAATTCTTTCTGGAGAGCCGCATGCTCCATACTAATAACACGTGCCCCCTCTTCTTCTCCTCTCCCTTTCCTTCTCTCCACCGAACGGTCTACGGCGAGGCTTGGGTTACTTTCTTACCGACCAGCTCGCGGAATTCGACCCTTGCCTCGTCAGAGCGGAACGCTCGTTTCGGAATAACGGCGTAGGCCCGTGGCAACGCATAGAGCAGAAGGAACAGCTCATCGTCCTCGATGAACCCGACAAAAAGGCTCCAGTCGAGCGTGGAATCGATTGACGGAGTCTTGTAATGGATGCATTCCTCGGAGAAGGAAAGAGTGGAGCGATCCCGGAACTTCGCGGATCGCTTGAACTTGTAGCGCACGACGAGCGGTTCAAGGGAAAGGACATTGAACCATTCGAGCGGCGCCAGCCCAAACCAGATGACGGTCCACCAACGCAGGCCAATGACCGACACCAAGCCTACACCGCCCACTAACAGGAAACTTGCGACGACTTTGTCCCCGTGCGCAAACCAGGACTTCTTCCTGTAGTAGAGGCGCCTGGCTCTCTGGTGTTCGTCCGGCCGGTGGTCGAACTCGATCGTGATCATATGTCTACCCGTATCATGCGCATGCACGCATCTGAGACCGGCCCCGGCCGCCGGTGGTGGGGGCGTTGACGATGGCGCGGCGCTCCTGCATGCCCCCGGAACGCAGCAGGCGGTTGGCGCGGACGCGGGCGATCAACGCGTCCCGGCATGTCCCGGGCGGGTCAGGCGCCGACGCCGGGGATGGGGAACTCGTGGCGGCAGGCCGGGCAGCGGCCGTTGAGGCCCACTCGGCCGGCCGTCGTCCGCAGCCGCTTGGCGCAAATCGGGCAGCGGAAAACGAACATCCGCTGCGCAACCGGCGACGCGGCCACGGGCCCGCCGCTCTGGGGCAGCGTCCGGACATCCAGCGAGAAATCGGCTCTTCGGTAAAGTCTACTCATGGTGTTCTCCCCCTCGTGGCAAAGGCTTGCATCATGGACTCCGAGTAATATAACGCACGAGCGGGGAAAATGTTCCGGGAATTCCGTTAAACTCCGGTAAGGGCGGGGTTTGCCCCTCACGCAGGCGACGCGGGGGACTTTGTGCCTACCGGGGCGGGGGGCGATTTGCTATCATCCCGGCTTCTGGGGGCGGGGGCCCCTTCGGAACGCGGCGAGAAGCAGCCTCATGGCCGATCTGGCACAGACCGCAGAGCGACCGACGCAACGGCCCGCCGGGACGGGGGCCCTCGGGCATGCGCGGGTGGCGGCGCGGTCGTTCGCGGCGGCGGCCTGGCCGTTCGCCGTGCTGGCCGGGCTGACGGCCGTGTTCTTCGCCCAGCTTCTGTTCTCCTCGCCGCGGCTGATGATCCACACCGGGGACGTGACCAACTACCTCCAGTGGTCGCACGAGTATCTGCGGCAGGAGCTGTCGGCCTGGCGGCTGCCGCTCTGGTCGCCCTACATCTACGGGGGCGTGGCGTTCGCGGCCAACCCCCAGACCACGACGTTCTACCCCCCGACCTGGGCGGCGCTGCTGCTGCTGGGCGCGGACGAGGGGCTCAAGCTCATCATCGTGGCCCACGTCTACTTCACCGGCGCGTTCATGTATCTGTTCCTGCGCCGGCTGCAACTGGGCAAGCTGGCCTGCACGCTGGCGGCGGCCGGCTGGATGTTCGGCAGCTACTTCGCGGCCCGCGGCACGATCGGCCATCCGACGCTGCTGATCACCGGCAGTTGGATCCCGGCTGTGCTCTACTGCTTCGAGCGTTGCCTCCAGTCACGCGGGGCCGGCCGGGCCGCGCGATGGGCGTTCTGGACCGGGCTGGCCCTGGGCGTGCAGCTTACCGGCGGCGGCGACCAGATCTGCTACTACACCGTGCTGCTGGTCGGCTTCTACGGGCTGATCCGGGTGCTGCTGGACCGGCCGGCCGGGGTTCGCTGGTACGCCCCGCGCGGCTGGCTGCCGTGGGTCGGACGCATGTCGGTGATCGCGACGGTGTCCGCCCTGGCCGGCGGGGTGCAACTGCTGCCGACGGCGCAGTTCGCGATGCTCTCGGACCGCAGCGCCAACGGCTACGGCTTCGCCGCGTACGGTTCGATGCCGTTCCAGTCGCTGGCCGGCTACCTGCTGCACTGGCGCAGCGACCTGTGGGCCGTGTGGGTCAACGGCGTGCCCGGCACGGTTGATCTCGACTGGGAATACGCCGGCTACGTGGGCATCTTCACGCTCGTCGCCGCCGGCCTGAGTTTCCACGTCCGACGCCGCGCCCCCCTGCTGGCGATGCGCATCCTGCTGCCGCTGTTCGTGCTGGTCATGCTGGGCTCTTCGACCCCTGCCTTCCGCCTGCTCTACCACCTGCCGGGCATGAAGACCTTCCGCATCCCCGGCCGGGCGGTCATCGTCGTCTCCTGGTGCCTGTGCGTGATGGCCGCGTTCGGACTGCACTGGCTGGCCACCGCCGACTGGGCCCGCGTCGCCCGCGGGCGATGGCGGATCGTCGTCACGGCCGTCGGCCTGTCCATCGTCACGGCCGCGGTGGTCTGGACGTCGGCCGGCTGGCTGATCCGCCTTCCCATGCCGCGCTCGATGCCCAACACGCGCGTCACGCTGGCTACGCCCCTGCTGGGCGAGCCGGTGCTGCTGATCCTGGCCGCCGTCGCCCTGGCCGCCGTCGCCGGCTGGACCAGCCGGCGCACGTTCCTCGCGCTGGCGGCCGGTCTGATCGTCGCCGACATGATGCTCTCGGCCCCGGTTTACCCGCTGGACGGCTACGACCGCGACGGCTGCCCGGGCGTCGTCCAGCTCCGGGCCATCAACGCCCACATCCGCGCCGCCGACGGCCTGACGGCCCCGGGCGACCCCGACCCGCTCTACCGCGTCAATTTCTGCACGCGGCAGTTCCCGCCCGACGCATCGCTCTACGCCCGCGTCGAAAACGTCAACGCCTATTGGCCGATCTCGTTCGGCCGATACTACCGCTTCGGCCACGCGATGCAGGACACCTGGCTGGACCCGCGCCGCCGCCACGAATTCCAGGACCGGCTCTACGATTCCGACCCCTTCTGGATGCGGGTGATGAACGTCCGGGCCGCGTCGCACTTCACCCGCGAGGGCGGTTGGCAGATCGTCTACGCCGCCCCCGGCCAATACGTCCCCCGCGCCTGGCTGGTCGACTCGGCCGAAGTCCTGCCCTGCGACGCCGCGACGATCGCCCGGATGCGCCGGCTGGCGTGGGACCCGCTGCGGTCGGTCCTGCTGACGGCTGAGCCGTCGATCAAGCTGGACGGCACGGGCCAGCCGCCCGGCCGCGTGACGAAGATCCGCCGCCTGCCCGGGGCCGGGCTGGAGATTCAGACCGACTCGTCGCGAGCCGGCTACCTGGTGCTGAGCGAGCAGTTCTACCCCGGCTGGTCGGCGACGGTGGACGGCAAGCCGGTCAAGCTGGAGCAGGCCGACTACATCATCTCCGCGATCCCCCTGCCGGCCGGCGAGCACCGGATCGAATACCGCTACCGCCCGCCGGCCGTCTACGCCGGGGCAGCCATGACGGGCACGGCCTGGCTGGCGGCGCTGGTGCTGCTGGCGCTTGCGGCTGTCGCGAGACTTCGGGGAACGACGGTGAAGCCGAACTCGTCCGCAGATTACGCCGACTCCGCAGATTGAGAATCGCGGCGAACGCCCGCAACGTCGTCCGTCTCTTCCCCCTTGCCCTCGTCTTCAAGGAGGAGGGAGATGGACGGGCATGGCCGAGACCATGGGTTGTGCTTCGCTGCACCTGGGCTACACTATGCAGCCCTTGGCGGGGCTGAAAAGAGGAACGTCGGTACAGGAAACAGGCCGTCCGGCGGGGCGGACGGCCTGCTCGGTGTCTTTGAAATTGCCTGCCGGCGGCTTACTGCTGCTGCTGCCAGCCGCGCTCGCCCAGCTCGTGCACCAGGTTCTCGACGTTCACGCTCCGCGTCCCGCCGATCTCGACGGCACAGGGGAGCTGGCTGTACTGGCCGATCACGCCCGGCGGAGTCGGGACGGCCGGGACGTAGGCGTAGGCGTAGACCCCTTCCCCGCCCTGGGGCGACCCGCCCGGGGCAACCTTGTTGACCTGTGCGTCTCCCCGCTCGCCGGCCAGCAGCAGCGTCTGGACAGCCACCAGGCCCACCAGCAGCACGACGGCAATCACCACGAACTTGTTCATCGACGTGTCCTCCTTGGGACCATGTTTGTTCGATCGGTTTTCGATCCATTGTAACAAGGTTAACCGCCGCTACCGCGGCGACGGTTCGGTTCAATCAGCGTCCTCATTCAACTCGCGGATGACATAGTCCACGGGCACGCCGCCGGTCCGGGCGACGTAGGGCGTGGCACAGGGAATCTGGCCGTAAGGGCCGATGACCCCGGGCGGCGTCGGAACGACCGCCCCCAGCGGGATATTGAACGTCGCCACGCTGCCGCCGGCGCCCTCGCCGATCACGATCACCTGGCCGCCGCCGCTGTCGCCGTTGACGACCACGACGCCCTCTTCCGCGCCGGCCGGCGACTGCATCAGCAGGCACACCAGCACGACCGCCGCCACAGCCGCAAGAATCTTGGCCATGATACGCTCCCTATGGCGCCTTGGATTTCTTCGGTTCCGGCCCGGTCTAGCGGACCTTCTTCAACTGCTCTTCGGTCAACAGCTTCTTGGCGTCCTCGCGGAACTTGTTGGCCAGCTCGGCCCGTCCCGCGTTGTCATACATTTCCGTATTCAGCATAGCCTGCCCGGCGGCCTCGGCCAAGTCCTTGATCCTGGCCTTCTGCTCGTCGGTCGGCTTTGCCGCGTCAAACGACTTGACCGATCCCTCGACCCAGCCCTGCACCGACTTCTTCCAGGCCTCCTGGCGGCCGGAGACCATCTGGGCCTTCTGCTCGGGCGTCAACATCGACTCGATGGTCTCATTGAGGGCCTTGGCCAACTCGAGCTTGAGGGAGTCCATCTTGGGACCGAACTCTTCGTTGACCTTCTTGTAGTTGGCTTGCCACTCCTTGGGGTTCTCCTTGTAGAGATCCTGGAGCCGCTGGTTCTGGGTCTTGCGGAGATCGGCCAACTGGGCGCCGTACTTCTCCTGAATCGGGGCGACCTTGGCGATGATCTGGGCCTCCTGCTCGTCACTGATCGTCACGCCGGGCAGGCTGCTCCTGATCCACCCCTTGGCCAGCGGCTTGTTCCGCGTCGCCAGGTCGGGACTGAAGAGATCGAACTGGTCCTTGATCTTTTCGATCTGGTCGGCCGACAGTACGCCGTCGAGGCTGGCCAGCAGCTTTTCGCGGCGGGCGGCCATGGCCTTGGCGTTCTCCTGCCACTGCTTGCCAATCTCCTCGGCCGCCGCCCGGACGTCGGGGTCCTTGGCCGGGTCTTTGCCAGCGTCCTTGGCGGCCTTGCCAAGATCCCGGGCCTTCTTCCACAACTCGGTCGTCTTGTCCTGGTCCGCCTTGGCTGCCGCCTCCATCTCGGCCAGCACGTCCTTGAGCTTGGCCTTCTGGTCGTCGGTAACCTTGGCCGTCGAGAAGGCGTTGCTGATCATCCAGTCGCCGCCCACGGGCGTCCAGGCAGGCCGCGGGCCGGGCGTGGGCGTGGTGGGCTTGGGCGTGGTGGAAGCCGGCGCAGCCGAGGTGTTGTCCGGCTGGGTCGTCGGTGAGGCGCCGTCAGGGTTGATCACCTTGACCTGCACGTCTTCGGCCAGCAGGGCCAGGGCCAGATTGAGGATCAGGACGGCGGCCGAGAGACAAATCAGTTTGCGCATGTGGTTGCCTCCTAGTGCAACGCCGGCTCAAGAGAATAGAGTACCCCAGAGGCTGGATATCTAAAGAAAGAACGCCTGCGGCAAGCGGTTATTTCAGGGAACCGGGGCAGGCGGGCCGCCAGGCCGGGACGGATTGTAACCCGTAGCGGTCACAGGGCGTAGCGTGTCAGCGGAAATCTGCTAAGATAGCCGCGATGCTGGCCAAACGAATCATTCCCTGCCTGGACGTAAACGCCGGCCGAGTGGTCAAGGGCGTCAACTTCATCAACCTCCGCGACGCGGGCGACCCGGTGCAGATCGCAGCCGGCTATGAAAAGGCCGGCGCCGACGAGGTCGTCTTCCTCGACATCACCGCCAGCCACGAGAAGCGCGACATCATGATCGACGTGGTGGCCCGGACGGCCGAGCAGGTGGCCATGCCGCTGACGGTCGGCGGGGGCATCCGCACGCTCTCGGACGTGCGCAAGCTGCTCAACGCCGGGGCCGACAAGGTCTCGATCAACTCGGCGGCGGTGCGGACGCCGGACTTCGTGCGGCAGGCGGCCGAGAAGTTCGGCCGACAGTGCATCGTCGTGAACATCGACCCGCGGCGGGTGCAGCGCGACGGGCGGACGGTGTGGGAGGTGTTCATCGACGGCGGCCGCGTACCGACGGGGCTGGAGGCGGTCCCCTGGGCCCGGCGGGTCGAGCAACTCGGCGCCGGCGAGATCGTGCTGACCAGCATGGACGCCGACGGAACGAAGGACGGCTACGATATCGAGATGACCCGCGCGGTGGCCGACGCGGTGAGCGTGCCGGTGGTGGCCAGCGGCGGCGCGGGCGGACCGGAGCACATGCACGACGTGCTGACCCGCGGCGGCGCGGACGCGGCGCTGGCGGCGAGCATCTTCCACTTCGGCACCTACAGCATCGAGCAGACCAAACGCTACCTGGCCGACCGCGGCGTGCCCGTGCGGCTGTGAGAGGAAAGGAACAGGACGCCATGCTTAAGAAACTGAGGATCGAGTGTTTCAAGTCGCTCTTGAAGCTTGAACTTGATTTGGGGCGGATAAACGTATTTGTCGGCGCCAATGGGAGTGGGAAGAGCAATCTTCTGGAGGCGGTTGGAGTGCTTGGAGCCGCCGCCTTCGGGCGTGTCGATGACGAGACTCTGCTCCGTCGCGGCGTTCGCCCCGGGGTTCCAAGGCTCTACAAGTCCGCATTTCCGAAGAGTCCGGCTTCACCGCACATTTTTTTTGGAGCTGAGAGCACCGCTGGCGCGGCGTATGAAGTGACGCTCTGGAATCCTCTCAACAACCCCAGCCCAGCTTGGCGATTCAAGACTGAGAATTTCCGGCGAGGCCCGAAACCGAAGGATCAGGTCGTCACTCGTTCGACAACAAGCGCCGGAAAGCACAATCAGGAGCAAGGACTGGCAGCGCTAAAGACGGTGGATCTCAAGCCAAACGATTCGGCCTTGCTCCTAATGGATGAGCTTCGCCATTACAGCATCCACTGCCCCAACACACCTTCCCTCCGAGGGCTCGTGCAGGACCTTCAGACACGGGAACCAGTAGGGCTTGGGGGGGGGCGTCTGCCGGAGGCGATTGAAGAACTCCTGGATGCACAAGAAGAAGAGGATTCGCCTCTCGCTAAGTCCTTGGAAGAAGTTAGGGAACTCATCGACTGGGCCAATGATTTCTCAGCAGAACCGTCTGTGGGCGTCCCGCTCTCACCGTCGGCAGCCCGTTCGCGCCTCGTGATTCAATTCGTTGACAGGTTCATGGCCAAACGGCGCAATCGCCTCACCGGGTACGACGCCAGCGAGGGTGCCCTTTACATCCTCTACTGCGCCGTGCTTGCGTTGCATCCCAAATCCCCCCGCTGTCTGGCCATGGACAATGTGGATCAGGCCCTCAACCCACGGCTGGCGCAACGCATCATGACCCGACTGTGTTCATGGACTAGCGGTAGTCGCAACGCTCGGCAGTGGCTACTGACGGTCCACAACCCGGCCGTCCTAGACGGAATTCCCCTGGACCAACCAGATGTCCGGCTATTTGCCGTGGATCGAGACAATCAGGGACACACGGTGGTTCGATCCATCGACCTCCAGACGGCAATTGCAAGAAGGCCGGATAAGGATTGGACGTTGTCTCGAATGTGGATGAATGGTCTGTTGGGGGGCGTTCCGAATGTCTGACCCGCTCCGAATCGCCCTGGTCGCGGAAGGCCCGACGGATCGAATCGTGATCCAGGCGGCCCTCCAGAGCCTGTTGGAAGATCGTCCCTTTGTGATTCAGCAGTTGCAGCCCGAGGGCTCTGTGGCTTTCGGCCCTCTTGGGGCCGGGTGGACCGGCGTCTACCGCTGGTGCAAGCAGGCTGCGGTTCGCGGATCGGGACGTCTGAGTCAGGACGCCCTGCTCTTTGAGAATCACGACTTGCTGCTCCTTCACCTTGACGCGGACGTGGCAGACAAGAAATACAGCGACGATTCATCACTTGATCCGGAGCCTGAGGACGGCAAGTTGCCGTGCAAACGCCCTTGTCCGCCGGCAGGCAATACGACTGATGCTTTGCGTGCTGTTCTGCTTAGTTGGTGCGGGGAGGTAGCGTCCCCTGCCAAGGCCGTCATCTGCATGCCGTCCAAGAGCACGGAGGCCTGGGTCGTGGCAAGTCTGTTCCCAAACGACAGGATCATGCAGAGGGCCGGAGAGTGCCTGCCCAATCCCGAATCACGGCTCGGCCAGCAACCCAAGCGCATCCGAATCCGCAAGTCGCAGAGAGACTACCTGGATCACCAGGCTAGACTTGAGGATGCGTGGCCGCGTGTGGCCGGAAGGTTTGGAGAAGCCAAGAGGTTTGAGGTCGAATTCCTCGTAGCACTGAAAGGCTTGCCGGGATAAGAAATGGCTTGAGCGAAGGAAGACTTGCACAAAAAATAAGCCCTCTGTAGGCCAGGTCGCTTTTGGCGACGTCACGGCATGAAGCCGACTCTCACCTACAGAGAACTGACTCAAGTATGACCTATTTGCCGCGTTTGTCAACTGCGTTGACAGAACTGGCCGGGTGAACGCACATGACCGAGCAACCGCCGCCTCCGATCGATCACCACCAGGACCGGCCTCGCGACGCCGAGCCCAAGATCAACGAGTGGTTCCGCCAGGTGAGCAAGGTCAACGCGTCGGACCTGCACCTCAAGGCCAACTCGTCGCCGCGGCTGCGCATCGGCGGGGACATCCAGTCGCTGCGGACGACCCCGCTGAGCCAGAAGCAGGTCGAGGAACTCATCTTCGAGATCACCACGCCCGAGCAACAGGACTACTACCGCCGCAACGGAGCACTGGACCTGGCCCACCAGGTTCCCGGCGGCGACCGTTTCCGCATCAACATCTTCCGCCAGCGCGCGCTGACCAGCGTCGCGGCCCGGCGGGTCAGTCGGAATATCCCGGACTTCGCCAGCCTGCATCTGCCGCCGGTGGTCGAGCGGCTGGCCCAGTTGCGGCAGGGGCTGATCCTGGTCAGCGGCATCACCGGCTCGGGCAAGAGCACGACCATCGCGTCGATGATCGAGCACATCAACCGGACGCGGGCGTGCCACATCGTCACCGTCGAGGATCCGATCGAGTACCTCTACGAGGACAAGAAGGCCTTCGTCAACCAGCGGGAGATCGGCATCGACGTGGCCGACTTCCAGGCGGCGCTCAAGTTCCTGATGCGCGAAGACCCCGACGTCGTGCTGATCGGCGAGATGCGCGACCGCGAAACGTTCGAGGCGGCGCTGCACGCAGCCGAGACCGGACACCTGGTCTTCGGCACGGTGCACGCCTCGGGCAGCGCCAGCACGCTCAGCCGCGTGCTCGACCTGTTCCCCGAAGCCAGCCGCGACCTGGTCCGCCAGGCACTGACGTTCAACCTGCGGGCGGTGATCGGGCTCAAGCTGCTGCCGAGCATCGCCGAGGGAATCTCGCGGGTTCCGGCGGTTGAGGTATTGATTGTCAACGCGTCGGCCCGCAAAATGATCGCCGAGGGCCGCGAGGAGGAACTGCTGGACGTGATCCGCTCCGACCGCCAGGGCGGCATGCAGGACTTCAACGCGGCGCTCCAGGAATTGGTCGAGCGGGAGATGGTCTCGCTGAGCGAAGCGATGGCCAACTCGCCCAACCCCAACGAGCTTCAAATGCGGCTCAAGGGCATCCGAACCAGCAGTTCGTGACGGCCGCGGGCGCGTCCGCATCGGGCGGAGCGCGGCGCCGGCGCGTCCCGGTCCCGGTCCTGAGGCAACTGGACGTGATCACAACGATCCCATCGCTGTCGGCCGTCCTGGCCGCCGCGGGCGACCTGCCCGCCCAGGGCGGCTACTTCTCCCTCTTCAAGTGGATCGTGATGGCCCTGATGGTCATCGCCTGGCTGGCGATCTGCCAGTGGGTCGACAAGGACTGCATGCGCCTGCACCTCCGCCGCTTCACCTGGAACGGCGTCATCGTCGGCTCGGGGGCGCTGGGCGTCCTGCTGTGGCTGGTCATCCCCTGGTTCTTCATCGGCCTGCTCGCGTTCGCTATCACCGCCTTCGGCGCGGGATACACCTATGTCTACCTGCGTAACCCGCTTGTCTCGCCCAACAGCCGCGTGCTGACCGGCGAGCACATGGCCCGTCTGTTCTCGCGCCGCTCGCGCGAGCCCGAAAGCGTTCCCGAGTCGATCCACCTGCTCCGCCCCGGCGCCGGCACGCGCGGAAGCGACCTGGAGATTCCCCCGCTGGCCTCCGAGGACCCCCTCTACGAGGGTTACGTCACGGGGCAGGAAGTCCTGCTCACGGCCATCGAGCGGCGGGCCGAGAGGCTGACGCTGCTGCCGGCCGGGCAGGCGATCGCACTCCAGTACACCACCGACGGGGTGACCAGCGAGCCGCAGCAGCTCGAACGCCGCGTGGGCGAACTGGTGATCGCCTACGTCAAGCAGTCGGCGGGCCTGGACGTCGCCGACCGCCGCCGGCCGCAGGAGGGCATGCTCAAGGTGCAGGAACCGAGCCGTCGGCTGACGATAACGGTGAAGACCAGCGGTTCGCGCGCCGGCGAGTCGCTGGTGGTGCTGATCGAGAACCTGGCCGAGCGGCTGACCCTGGAAACCCTGGGCATGACCGAGCGGCAGCAGGAGGCGCTCAAGGAATTTCGCCGCAGCGAGGGGGGCGTGCTGATCACCGGGGCGGCCGCCGCCGCGGGCTCGACGACGAGCTTCTACCACATGCTGCGGGCTCACGACGCGTTCATGACCAACATCCAGACCCTCGAGCAGCAGCCCGAGGCCGACCTGGAGAACATCACACAGCATCACTACGAGGCCAACGACAGCGACGAGAGCGTATCGTTCGCCCGGGCAATGCAGTCCATCGTCCGCCGCGGGCCCGACGTGGTCGGCGTGAGCCTGTGCAAGGACAAGGAGACGGCCCAGCTCATCGCCCAGTCGGCGCTGGAGCACACGAAGTACTACGTGCAGATGGCCGGCAAGGACACCTTCACCCTGCTGGCCCGCTGGGCGGCGCTGGTGGGCGACCTGAAACTGGCCATGGCGCCGCTGAGGCTGATCTTCGCCCAGACGCTGGTTCGCAAGATCTGCCCCGAGTGCCGCGAGGCCTACCGCCCCGACCCGGAACTGCTGCGAAAGTTGAACCTGCCGGCTGATCGCATCGAGCGGCTCTACCGCCCGCCGAGCAAGCCGCTGGTCGACGAGAAGGGCAACCCGGTCGTCTGCCCCAAGTGCCAGGGCACGGGCTACTGCGGACGGACCGGCATCTACGAGACGCTGGTGATCGACGACGAACTGCGCCGGCTGGTCGTGAGCAACGCCCCGGCCTCCGAGATCAAGCAGTACTGCCGCTCGCAGAAGATGCTCTACCTCCAGGAGGAGGCCCTGCGAAAGGTGATGGCCGGCGAGACGAGCATCAACGAGGTGCTTCGCGTGTTCCGCGAGAGCAAGTGAGGAACGTCGCATGTTCTACCAGGTAGTCATCCTGTTGCTGATCGGCGGGCTCACGGCCTTCCTGGCCGTCCAGGGCCTCTACAGCGCCCTGATCATGGCCCTGTGCGCCATCTTCTCGGCCACCCTCGCGTTCAACTACGCCGAGCCGCTGGCCCACGGGTTCATCGCTCCCAGCGGGCCGTCGACTGACTTCGCCCTGCCCCTCATCCTGCTCATCATGTTCGGCGTCTGCATGCTGGCCCTGCGCATCCTGGCCGACCGCTTCCTTCCCGGCATGGTCCACTTTCCCTACCTGGTCGACCGCGCCGTCGGCGGGGCGTTCGGGCTGGTCGCCTCGCTGATCATCGTCGGCATACTGGTCATCGGCTGGCAGCTCATGCCGTTCGGCCGATCGATGATGGGCTTCGACCGGTTCGCCGCCGACGCCGAAGGCAGCCACCCGGCGATGCAATCCCTGTGGCTGGGGCCTGACCGCTTCACCGTCGGCATGGTCAACCGGCTCAGCAACGGCGCCCTCTCGGGCAGCCAGCGGTTCGACCGCACGCATCCCGACTACCTCCGCGAACTCGCCGGTTTCTCCCGCACCGTCCTGGTCGGCAGCAACGGCCGCGTCGCCGACGACGCCCTGTCCCCGATCAAGATCGTCGCCCCCGACGCGGAAACCGGCCGAATGAAGAACGTCGGCGAGTCCCTGGCCCCGGGCCGCTGGATCACCGCCGCGGAGGACCTGCCCGTCGCCCTGCACGAGCGGATGCCCGCCGACGCCGAGCCCGGCAAACCCATCGTCATCGACGGCCAGCGGTTCTACTGCGTCCAGCTGAGCCTCAACTCGAAGGTGTTCGACTCCGACAACGTGCTCAGGCTGACCGGCGGGCAGGTGCAACTGGTCAGCAAGCCGCCGGCCAATCAGCCCGACGCCCCGGCCGACCTGTCGCTGGCTGCCTGGATCGCCACCGATCCGCAGAACCCGCAGCGCAGCGAACCGTTCGGCGTCGGCCATGCGTGGCAACTGGGCTCCCCCAAGAAGCAGGGCAACGCGGCATCGGACAAGCCCGCCGCCGCGGCGATGCTGGTCGGCTTCGTCTTCGCCGTGCCCGACGGCTACGAGCCGTCGTTCGTCCGCCTGCTCACCTACACGCGGGTCGCGGTGCGGACGCTCAACGAAGACAAAGACCATAACGAGCGGATCGCCCTCCCCGCCGCCGGCCAGACCGCCGTGAAGTTCGAGCCCGAAGGCAACTGGCCGGCCGCGGATTGGGAGATCGTCGAGGGCAGCTCGCTGCCGCTGATCCTGCGGGTGGAGAAGGACCAGGCAGACCCGAAGACCGGCATCCCCGGCAAGCGGGTGAAACTGGAAGGCCCGAGGCTGGTGCAGGCCAAGCTGTGGGGCGAGCGGCGGCAGTTCGGCTTCATGCCCGGCGGCGTGGACGTGACGGCGTTCGCCGAGCCGTCCGGCCAGCGGGTGGTCCTCATCGAGGCCCGGGCCCGCGACGTGTCGGGCTTCCGCACGCTGTTGGAGGGCCTGCCCCTTTCCGGCGCAACGGTCACATATGACAGCGGCAAGTCCGGTCCGCTGGCCGGCTGCTACATGGCCAACGCCGACGGAACCTACTGGGCCCTGCTCTACGACCGGGGCTACACGCCGGGCTTCTTCTCGTCGGACGTGGACCTGTCCGGCCTGTCCGGCGCGGGAGGCATCGCCCGGCTGGGCCTGATCGTCGGCCTGCCCCCCGGCGACCGCATCTTCACCGTCACCCTGGGCGCAGGCCGATCCCTGAAAGTCACCCTGCCCTGAGCGGAGGCAACGGCATGCCGCTGATCCACGAACTGACGCTGCGTGGCCTGCTCTCCTTCGGCCCCGAGACGCCCCCGCTCCAGATGCGTCCCCTGAACGTCCTGATCGGCCCCAACGGCTCGGGGAAATCGAACCTTGTTGAGGCTATCGATCTACTGCGCTCGTCGGCGACGAAACTCGCTAACCCAATCCGTCGAAAAGGAAGTGGAGGAATCAGTGAGTGGATATGGAAGGGCGCGCCGTCTGGAACGGGAAGCATCAAGGCCACATTAGAAGGGCCGAAGACTGAAGCCATGCTGGATCATTTGATCGAGTTCCGTCAAAACCGAGGCCAATTCAAATTGGTGGACGAACAGATTAGGACCACCTCCTCCGAGTTGCCTCGCCGCATTCACAGACTTCCCCAAGGCGAGCCAGTCCTTGATCGCGTGGACAAGCGGGGGCGCCGACACGTCCTTAGTTTGCATGCCGAGGGGCTTGATCATGATGAATCCATTGTCTCCCAGTTGAGAGACCCCTATCTATACCCTGATCTCTTCTACCTCTCTACCCTCTATCCAACACTCATGCTTTACCGAGATTGGGCCTTCGGGCGAAATCCGATCTTCCGGATGCCACAAGCGGCCGACTTGCCCGGTAGCCGACTGGAGGAAGACTTCTCCAATCTGGGACTTTACCTAAACCATCTACGAAGCCTCCCGGCAGCCAAGAAGGTCATCATCGAACGGCTGCGCGACCTCTACGAAGGACTGGAGGATTTCGACGTACGGGTCAAGGGCGGGACCGTCGAGTTGTTCCTCACCGAGCGGGACTTCATCATCCCGGCCGGGCGGTTGTCCGATGGGACGCTGCGGTATCTCTGCCTGTTGGCCATCCTCTGCGACCCGGAGCCGCCGCCGCTGATCTGCATCGAGGAACCAGAACTCGGGCTCCACCCCGACATGCTGCCCAAGTTGGCTGACCTCATGATCGCCGCCTCCGCGCGGACCCAACTTGTCGTGACCACACACTCCGACATCCTCGTGGACGCCCTGACCGAACAGCCCGAGTCTGTCGTCGTCGTCGAGAAGCACGGCGGGCAGACGACGATGCGCCGGCTTGACGCGAAGGAACTGGCAGCTTGGCTGGAGAAGTACCGTCTGGGCGAACTGTGGACGCGCGGCCAGATCGGGGGCACGCGTTGGTAGGCTCAAGAATCTATATCGAGGGCGGCGGCGACTCGAAAGAGTTGCACTCAAGATTGCGAAAAGCCTTCAGGGAACTGTTTCAACGCATGGGACTTGTGGGGAGGTTGCCCCAGGCCGTCCCGGGCGGCGGACGCGATAAGACCTTTGACATGTTCCGAACGGCACATCGTACGTCTCACGCGGGCCAGTTCGTCGCCCTGCTCGTCGACAGCGAGGTTCCCGTCGCGGACAACGAAAGGCCCTGGGCGCACCTTAAGGGCCGTGACGGTTGGGACCGCCCCACAGACGTCGAGGACGAGCAGGCCCTGCTGATGGTTACCTGTATGGAAACCTGGATCGCGACCGACCGCGCAACGCTTCGGGAGAACTTCGACCAGCACTTGCAGGAATCCGCCCTGCCCGCGGTCAACGGCATGGAGTCGCGGACCCGGGAGGCGATCCAGGACGCGCTGGCACATGCGACGCGCAACTGTGCCGCCCCTTACGCCAAGGGCAGACGATCGTTCGAAATCGTCGGGAAGTTGAACCCGCAAGAACTCCGCAGACATCTTCCTGCCTTCGAGCGGATCGCGCGTGTCCTCAACAAGAAACTGCGACGTTCGTGACCGGCAATTGGCTGTGTGAGGAAACGATGGAAGACAGGCTCAAGTTACTGGACGGGGCGGCCGAGGCGGCGTTCGACTGGGGGACGATCACCTGGCTGGTCAGCGGCGAACTGGGCAACAGCGACACGATGACCTTCGGCCGCGTGCTCATCCGCGCCGGGCAGGCCAACCCGCGCCACATGCACCCCAACTGCGACGAAGTGCTGCATGTTCTCTCCGGGCGGCTGGAGCACACGCTGGGCGACGAGTCATTCCCGATGGGCCCGGGCGACACGATCAGCATCCCCACCGGCGTGCTGCACAACGCCCGCGCTGTCGGCGACCAGGACGCCCTCTGCGTCATCGCCTTCAGCGCCCCCGACCGCCGCACCATCATGGAATCCGACCTGTAGCCCTTGCGCCTCGCCTGACTCGCCCATCTGCGCGTGAGTTTCTCTCTCCGAAGATCACTCAGGGAGTTCCGTGGGCGCAGCCGGGTCGCTCAGGGCGGGCGTCGAGATGATCTCGCGGGCGCGAGCGGCGATGGCCTCCCGCTCGCGCAGGCAGGCCCGGCGGCCTTCGCGGCAGAAATCGCAGGCCGGGCTGTCGCACAGCGTCGCGCCGGGATGCTCCATCTCCAGGGCGCAGGTCTCGCGGATCACGTCGCGGGCCCGCACCACCTGGATCAGCGCGGCGTTCAGCGTCGTCTCGACGATCAGCCCGCGGCCGGCCAGCCGAAGCGTCGGCCTGGGGTCGGGCGAACCGCGGTAGAAGTTGCGGTGGCCCGACGGGTAGCCGGCCACCTGCACCGTCGCGACTTCCCCGCCCCGCCGCACGCGCACGGACACCGTCGGCATGAAAGGCAGCCGCAGCCAGTCCTCCGCGGCGTGGTAGGTCGTGTTGGCAACCAGCCCGCAGCCGATGAAGACGATGCGGGCGTTGGCCCGGACCAGTCGGCCGTGCGGGCCGCACCGGCTCAGCGTCCGGCCGTCCACGTCGTGCCCGGCGGTCAGCCCTTCGGCGTCCGGGCCGATCGCGGAGACCGAATGCGTCGGGTGGAAACTCCGCCGGGCCCGCGGGTGCAGCCGCAGCGCCTCGGTGATCGCCCCGACCTCGCTGGGCGAAGTGGCCGGGTCGAAAACGTGCGTGTCGAACTCGCGCACCGCGTAGCAGGTGTGCGTGGGGGCCGCCACGTTGCCGGTTGGCCCGACGGCGTCCAGCAGCGCCTCCACGACGGCCGCGGCCCCGCCCTCCATTCGGCCAAGGCTCTTGAGGCTGGAATGCACGAGAAGCGTGTCGCCGCGCGTTACGCCTGCGCGGGCCAGGGCATCGGCCAACTGCCCGCGGGTCGCGACAGGCGAACTGGCGGCGTCGCCGCTCATCGTCAGTCCTCGTAGACGGGATCGGCCTGCGGGTCGCACAACTCCGGCCGGGCCAGCAGTTCCCGGGCCCGAGCCACGATCTGGGCCCGCTGGGCGGTCGACTTGTGCATTGCCGAGACGCAGAAGTCGCACGCCGGATCGCGACAGAGCACCGCGCCCGGGGCCTCGACCTCCATCAGGCAGACCTCGCGGATGACGTCGCGGGCCCGGACGGCTCGCAGCGGCGTGTCGTTGAGCTTCACCTCGCGGACCAGCCCGCGTTCGAAGAGCCGGTCGATCGGCGGCTGCACGCCCATCGTCTGGTTGCGGTAGAAATTGCGATGGCCCGAGGGCGAGAAGTGCGTCGTGACGATCCTCGGCTGCCCGTCGGGCCCGAGGATCGCCACGTCGCGGTCGGGCATCCAGGGGTAGCCCAGCCAACTCTCGGCGGCGTGGAAGGTCGTGTTGCTGGACAGCGTGACGCCCAGGAAGAGGATCACCGCGTTGGAACGGACCAGCCGCCCGTGCGGACCGGCAAGGCTCAGCGTGTCGCCGGTCGGCTCGTGGCCCTCGACCAGCCACCCGGCCCGCGGGCCCACAGCCGCGACCGAGTGGGTTGGGTGGGCGCTGCGATGGGCGTCAGGCCGAGTGCGCAGGGCCTCGGTGATCGCCCCCATGCGGCTGCGCGACGCCGCCGGATCGTAAGGTCCGTTCTCGGCCAGCCGGTCGGCCAGGTTGCTGCTGTGGGTCGGCACAGCCACCGTGCCGGTCGGCGTGACGGCATCCAGCAGGGCCTCGACCGCTGCCGGGGCGCCGCCGACCATGTGCCCCAGGCTCGAGAGGCTGGAGTGGACGAACAGCGTGTCGCCGGGCGCAACGCCGGCGCTGCCGACAGCGTCGGCCAACTGCCGCCGCGTCACGCTGACGGTCGCGGGCCCGGATGTCTGCTGCTCGTCCAACACTGTTACTCCGCACGGTATGGCAAAGTCGAATAGCATAGCCGATAGGGGCGGAGTTTCAACGGTCGGTCCGGACCGGGCGCGGCAGGCGAATCCAGTTCTTTCCGCGCATGTGGGTTCGCAGACGGGGACGGCCTTCGGCCGAGTCGAGGGGGATCCCCATGCCGGCAAAGCGTGTGCTTTCGGTCGCGGCTCGAAAGAGAATGCGGGAAAAGACGGGCAGACGCGCGGTGCGTGACAGCGCCTCGGCAAGTCGATACAATCTGACGGGCGAACGAAAAGAGCCTAGAACGCCAGGGCCATCTGCTGTCCGCCCAGGCTCAGGTCGACGGCGTCGCCGATCCGCTCGGCGGCGGCGGCGGACACGACGGGAACCTGGGCCGGGCGGCAGACCGGCAGTTCGCTGAGCGAGATCGCCCGGGCGGTGGGATGCGGCGCGAGCTGGACCTCCAGGAGATGGTCGAGGTATTCGCGCAGGTCGGACTCGGCGAACTGCGTGAGGAACGCCTCGGAGGCGGTCGCGTTGATCGACTGGATGCGATCGATCAGGTCATGTTTCCGCATGTCAGGTCTCCCGCGGTTCGGCGATCGGGCTTGCTGTTCATCGGCGTTCGGGGGTCGAAATCTTTAGCCGTCGGCTGATTATGGGCGAGAAGGCAGGCAAGTCGACCGCCGCCCAGCAGAGCGACCTGCTCCGCCTGCTGGAGGTGTCGCGCCGCCTGGCGGCCACCAGCGACCTGGACGAACTGCTGGCGATGATCCTCGACCACGCCCGCGGCATCCTCGACGCCGAGCGGGCCAGCATCTTCCTCTACGACCCGGCGGCGGAGGAGCTGTTCATCCGGCTGGCCACCGGCGTCGAGTCGCTCCGCGTGCCGATCGACCGCGGCATCGCCGGTGCGTCGGCCCGCACGCGCGAGATCGTCAACGTTCCCGACGCCTACGCCGACGACCGCTTCAACCCGGAGGTCGACCGCAAGACCGGCTTCCGCACGCGCAGCATCCTCTCGGTTCCGCTGATCGACTACGAGGGCGACCTGGTCGGCGTGCTCCAGGTGCTCAACAAGCGCGGCCGCCCGTTCGACGACTACGACACCGCGCTGGCCGAGATGCTCGCCGCCCAGGCCGGCGTCGCCCTCCAGCGCGGGCGGCTGCTGGTGGCGATGATCGAGAAGCAGCGGCTGGAACGCGAGCTGTCGCTGGCCCGCGACATCCAGCAGAACCTGCTGCCGTCGGAGGATCCGACGCTTGCGGGCCTGGCGATCGCGGGGTGGAACCAGCCGGCCGACGAGACCGGCGGCGACTGCTACGACTTCTTCGCGCTGCCCGGCGACGCGGGGGCGCTGGGCGTGCTGGTGGCAGACGCGACCGGGCACGGCATCGCCCCGGCGCTGGTGGTGGCCGAGGCCCGGGCGCTGTTCCGGGCCACGGCCGTGGACGCCGCCCACCTGGGCGTCACGATGGACGCGGTCAACCGCATCCTCACCGCCGACCTGCCGGACGACAAGTTCGTGACGGCCTTCTTCGGCATCATCGAGCCCGGGTGCGGCCGCCTGACTTGGGCCAGCGGCGGGCACGGGCCGATGCTGCTCTACCGGGCAGCCGACGACAGCATCGTCGAACTGCCGGCGACCGGCCTGCCGATGGGGATCATGGAGGACATGCCGATCCCGGCGGCCGACCCGATCGACCTGGCCCCGGGCGACCAGTTCCTGATCATGACCGACGGGTTCACCGAGTATCCCAATGTCGCGGGCGAGCAGTTCGGCGACGGGCGAGTCGCCGACTGGATCCGCCAGACCCGCCACCTGCCGCCGCGCGAGGCGATCCTGGACCTGCGCGACCGCGTGCAGGATTTCGCCAACGGCGCCCCGCAGCTTGACGATCTGACCGCGGTTCTGATACGTAAGGTATAGAGGAGATTTCGCCGCCCCATGGCTCAGCCGACCGAACATGCCGCAACGCCCGTGCCCCGCCGCGAGTTCGCCTTCTCGCGCATCGCCGGGGCCTCGCCCAGCGACTACGCCGCGATCAGCCGACTGGCCGTCACGGCTGTCGTCGCCGCGCTGTTCAGTTGGCTGGGGCTGATCTGGACCTGGGGCCTGGTCGCCCCGGCCATCGCGGTGGCGCTGGCCGCCCTGTCGCTCTACTACATCGCGACCAGCGCCGGCACGCTGACCGGTCGGCGGGTCGCGCTGGCGGCGGTCATCCTCGCGGTCGCCGTCGGCGGGTCGGCCGCCATCATCCAGCTTAAGGCCTACCGCGACCGCCAGCAGGACATCGCCGCCGTCGCGGAGTTGGCCCGCGAGTGTTCCGGCTGGATCGAGCATGAGCAGTGGGACGCGATCTTCGCCCAGGCCTCGCCGGAACTCCGCGACAAGGTCCCGTCGGCCTACTGGAACTGGACGTGGAGCCGCTGGATCGCCGCGCACGGGCGGATCCGCAGCGTCGAGATCTACTCGCGGACGCGGTTCCTTTCGCCCGTGCTGCTGCTGGTGTCGCTGAACGTCCGCGTGACGCCGGCGGCCGACCGGCCCGGACCGGACCGAATCTATTCCATGCGGCTGATCTATCAGTATTGGACCGAGCAGGACATCGCGGACTACTACGGCAAGGTGGCCCAGGAATTGGACCTGCCCGAGCTGGCCAACCTAGCCGCCAATGAAAAGCCCGGCTGGCGGCTGAACATGGTCCCGGACCTGGCCGGAGCACTGCCGCCGCCCTACGCCCAGCCGATCGAGTGGCCGGCCCCGGGCCCGATCGAGCAGGTCATCGTGGTCAAGGGCGAACCCCTCCCGCTGCCAAGGATCGTGCCGCCCGGAATCCGGGCGCCGGCGATCGACCCGCAGACGCAGAAGCTGCAAGCCGAGTTGGCCCTGCCGCCGCTCGTGCCGCCCGCGAGCACGGAGGAGCCGCTGCTGATCGGCCCGCCGCGACAGGCCTGGCTCACAGCCGCCCCGCCCCCGCCGCCGCCGGCCCCGCACGAGCATTGACCCCTGCGCGCCGCCCGAATTTGGTCGCTGCCGGCCCCGCCCGGGCCGATGTATGCTACAATGTCGCCGCCGCCAGCGTAGCTCAACGGCAGAGCACGGCTTTTGTAAAGCCGCGGTTGTGGGTTCAAGTCCCACCGCTGGCTATCGTCTTCCCGGAATTCCCTTGGAACCCGCTATAATGAGGGGTTGGAAGAGTGAACCGCAGGAAGTTGCTGCAACGGATCGCAAACGGAAATTTGAAGAACATCCGGTTCGCCGATCTGGTTGCCCTGGTGGAGGGCTTCGGGTTCGTGTTCGATCGGCAAGCGGGAAGTCACCGATTGTTCGTTCATCCGGGAGTTGACGAACTGCTGAATCTCCAGCCGGAAGGCAAGGACGCGAAGCCATACCAGGTGCGGCAATTGCTCCAGTTGGTCGAGGACTACAACCTCGAACTGAAAGACTAGGCCATGCAGGACTACTTCATCAGCGTGTTCTGGAGCGAAGAGGACGGGGCGTACATCGCGGACATCCCGGACCTGAAATACTGCTCCGCCCACGGCAAGACGCCCGAAGAGGCAGTGGCCCAGGTCCAGATTGCCAAGGAGGCCTGGCTCCAGTCGGCCCGGGCCAACGGAAAGCCCATCCCCGAGCCCCGCTACCGCCCCGCCATCTACCAGGCCGGGTGACCCCCGTCACCGCGCGTCGCCTGCCCCGCTCATCGCTTCGGAGAACGCGCTCACCGTGGCGGCCACGTCGTCGGCCTCCAGGATGCCGCGGCAGAGGGCCACGCGGCGAACGCCGGCGGCCGCCAGCTCGCCTACATTCTCCAGCGTGATGCCGCCGATGGCCACGTGCGGAATGCCCTCCGCGTCCAGCCGGGCGATCGCTGCACGGGCGTAGGCCGGTCCGCTCACGCCATACTCCGGCTTGATGGCCGTCGCGAACATCGGCCCGGCGGCGACGTAGTCGGGCCCGCCTGCGATCGCCCGCTCCAGTTCGTCCGCGTTGTGCGTGCTGGTCCCGACGAACTGGCTGCTCTTGACGATCTCGCGCACCGCCGCCACGGGCAGGTCGGACGTGCCGACATGTACGCCGTCGGCGTCAGCCAGCCGGGCGATGTCCGGCCGATCGTTGATAACGCTGAGCACGCCGGCTTCGCGGCAGAGCGAGACCAGCCGACGGGCCCGGGCCAGCAGTTCGCCGTCGGGCAGGTTCTTCTCGCGAAGTTGGATCGCATCGACGCCGCCGGCGATGGCGGCCCGCACGGCCGACTCCCAGTCCCCGCCGCGGCAGTATTCCGCCGTCACCAGCAGGTAGACCCGCACGCGGGCGAACCGCCCGCGGTCGGTGGCGCCGGCCAGGCTCTTCTCCCAGTCGTAGAAGCGATAGCGCAGCCGCTCCAGATCGGCGGCGACGGCGGCGTCGATCACCTTGGCGTATTCGCAGAGCACGCGCAGCGCCTCGCCGACTCGCTTGGCGGCGACGGTCGCAACCTGGCCGGCTGACGCCCGGCGTCCGCCTTCGCTCGGCGGGGCGGCCGTGCCCAGGTCGCCGGCGGTGTCGCGGGCCGCCAGCATGCAGCCGTCGGGGTCCAGCCGCCGGGCCGCGTCGGCCAGCGCGTGCCGGAAGCCGCGGGCCTGCTCGGCCAGCCGGCGGTCCTCGGCGACGAACCGCGCGAACTCCTCCGCCACCCGCAACCCTTCGCGGGCCCGGTTGAAGTTGGCGTCCAGTATGCGTCCCACGTCGCGGTCCATGGGGGCATTATACGTCCGCGCGACGCGATTGCATCGCCGTCTGGCCGGCGCCTATCATATCGCGACGCGGGGGCATCCCCCCGGATCGGAGCGACATGAGCGAAACGCAGACCAACCCGACGCCGCCCGCGCTGCATCACGGACGGGTGAACTGGGCCGAGTGGGGGCCCGACGCCTTCGCCCGCGCCGTCGGCGAGGACAAGCTCGTGCTCGTCGACGTCGGGGCGGTCTGGTGCCACTGGTGCCACGTCATGGACCGCACGACCTATGACCATGAGCAGGTCGCGAGGCTGGTCAACGAACGGTTCGTCGCCGTCCGCGTCGACCGCGACCAGCGGCCTGACATCGACTCGCGCCTCCAGCGGGCCGTCCCGATGATCCAGAGCCAGGGCGGCGGCTGGCCGCTGACCGTCCTGCTCACCCCCGCCGGCCACGTGCTGTTCAAGGCCACCTACCTGCCGCCGACCGCGGACAACCGCTTCGGCACGGGCCTAGGCATGCTCGACCTGCTCACCCGCGTCGAACAGCTCTGGCAGAGTCGCCGCGGCGAGTTCGACGCCGCCGGCGGACGCATCGGCCAGGAGGCCGCCCGCCACTTCGCCCAGCTCGCCGAGAAGCCCGGCCAGGTGACCGAGGAGCGCATCACCGATGTGCTCGGCGGGATCGTGCGGCAGTTCGACCCCAACTTCGGCGGGTTCGGCAGCGGGTCGGGGCCCAAGTTCCCGCACCCGTCGGCCGTCGACCTGCTGCTGATCCGCTCGGCGCGCGGCGGGCCGGACGCCGACGCCCTGCGCCGCGTCGCCGTCGGCACGCTGGAGGCGATGGCCCGCGGCGGCGTGCACGACCACCTCGGCGGCGGCTTCCACCGCTACAGCGTGGACCCCTACTGGCGGGTGCCGCACTTCGAGAAGATGGCCTACGACAACGCCCCCCTGCTGGGCAACTACGCGCGGGCGTTCGCGCTGACCGGCGAACCCCTGCATCGCGAGACGGCCGAGGGCGTCGCCCGCTTCACGCGGGGCGTGCTCTGCAACCGCGAACGCGGCGGCTTCTACGGCAGCCAGGACGCCGACATCACCATCGATGACGACGGCGACTACTTCACATGGACGCTGGCCGAGGTGCAGGCCTTGCTGTCCGGCGACGAGTTGGAGGCCGTCCGCCAATACTACGGTGTCAGCGAGACCGGCGACATGCACCATGCGCCCGACCGCAACGTGCTGCACGTCGCCAAGAGCGTCGAGCAACTGGCCAGACTGATGGGCGTCGAGGCGTCCACGCTGCAGCGGCGGATCGACGCCGGCCGACGCAAGCTGCTGGCGGCCCGCGACGCCAGGCCAACGCCCTGGATCGACCGCACGATCTTCACCGACTGGAACGGCCTGTACCTCCGCGCCTTGTCCGACGCCCACAAGCTGCTGGGCGGCGAGGGCTGGCTGGACGACGCCGCCCGGGCGGCCGACCGCCTGCTGGCTGAGGCCTTCGACGCCGAAGGCCGTCTCGCCCACTATTTGCCCGCCGACGGACCGGCAGCCCACGGCTCGACCGCGTGCCGCGTCTTCGGCCAACTCGCCGACCACGCCGGGCTCGCATACGGACTGCTGGGGCTCTACACCGCCACCGGCAGGGCCCGATACCTCGACGGAGCGGTCCGGCTGCTCGACCACGTCGTCGCCCATCTCCAGGACCGTGAGCATGGCGGGTTCATCGACGCCGACCGGCCGGCCGACGAAGCGGACATCCTGCGCACGCCGCAGAAGTCGTGGGAGGATTCGCCGACACAGTCGCCCAATTCGCTGGCTTGCCTGGCGCTGCTGGAGGCGGCGGAGCTGGCCGGGCGCGACGACTTCGACCAGGCGGCCCGGCGGGCGTTGGCCGGCTTCGCCGGAGCAATCGGCGCGGACATGGGCCTGTTCGTCGCGGGTTGGGCACTGGCAGCCGACCGAGCGATCCGCCCCCCGCCGCGTGTGGTCATCGTGGCTCGGCCGGGGCAGGCCGACGCCTTCGCCCGCGCCGCCTGGTCCGCGACGCTGGGCGCCGCGTTGACCGAGCCGCTGGACCCGGCCGACCCGCACGCCGCCGCCCGGCTGGCGGCGATGAATTACCTGCCGGGCGTCCGGCCCGGCCAGGCGACCGCGTTCGTCTGCCAGGGCACGAGCTGCCGCCCACCGGTGCAGTCGCCCGACGAGTTGGCGCGGGTGCTGGGATCGACGTAGCGCCCGGCGTTGTTCGCGGGCGATCCAGGAGCAACCGACCGTGTCGGCGGGCAGTATCGGCCAAGTGGCGTGCGACCGCGTCGCCGCAAGCCGATCCGACATCGCATCGCTGGCGGGGCCTGTCCACCCAACGCCTGCAACATAGGCTTTTCAATGCACTTGCGGTCAAGCAACGGCCTGCGCATGCCGGCTCAGCGCAAACTTGACTTTATTGTGACGCGTCACACAGATATGCTATAGGGGTCGACCCGCCTCAGTAGGCCGCGGGCCTGTGCATTCCGCAACGAAAGTCGGCGTCGATCACGCCCGGGAGGGGAGAAAGGAAGTCGATATGATCGCCAAAGGAGGACGCAAGGGGACTGTTCGGTTCGAGCTAGCCGCCCCGGCTGGCGCCAAGACGGTCGAACTGGCAGGCGATTTCACGCAGTGGCGTCCCAAGCAGATGCAGCGTCGCAACGGCAAGTTCGTCTCGGTCCAGACGCTGGCGGCCGGGAGCTATCAGTATAAGTTTCTTATCGACGGCCAGTGGATCACGGACCCCGACAACGAGGTCTGCACGCCCAACTGCTACGGCTCGCTGAACTCGGTCGCGATCATCAAGGCGTAGCGCCTCGGCGACCTCCCCATGACAGAGAAGCGACGCAAACCGGTCGCCGCCGCCGGCGACTGGGGCGCATTCTATTTGCTGCGCGGGCGGCGGTTGGCGCGGGCGCAACGCTCGACCAGGGCGATGATCTGGCCGGCGACGTCCACGCCGGTGGCCCCTTCGATGCCTTCCAGGCCCGGCGAGCTGTTAACCTCCAGCACGAGCGGCCCGCGCCGCGAGCGCAGCAGGTCCACGCCGGCGATCGGCAGCCCCATGGCCGCAGCCGCCCGGACCGCCGCCTCCCGCTCGCGCGAGCTGATGCGCACGCGCTGGGCCTGCCCGCCGCGGTGGAGATTGGAGCGGAACTCGCCCTCGGGCGCCTGCCGCTTCATCGCCGCGACGACGCGCCGCCCGACGACCAGGCAGCGCAGGTCCGACCCGCCGGCCTCCTTGATGAACTCCTGCACGAGGATTTGCGCGTCCAGCCCGCGGAAGGCCTCGTAGACGGTCTCGGCCGCCTTGCGCGTCTCGGCCAGCACGACGCCGCGCCCGTGCGAGCCGCGCAGCAGCTTCATCACTACCGGCGATCCGCCGACGGCGCGGATGACGCCCTCGGCGTCCTTGGTCGAGTGGGCGAACGCCGTCACCGGCAGGCCGATGCCGCGTTCCGCGAGCACCTGCATGCAGTGCAGCTTGTCGCGCGAACGGGCGATGGCCTCGGAGCCGTTGGCCACGAACGTCCCGGTGGTCTCGAACTGCCGCACGACCGCAGTGCCGTAGAAGGTGTGAGCCGCTCCGATCCGCGGGATGACCGCGTCGTAGCCCTCGAGCACCTGTCCCTGGTAGAACACGCGGCCTTTGCGCGACGTGATGTCCAGGAAGCAGCGCAGATAGTCGACGGTGTGGACCTCGTGCCCGCGTGCTACGGCCGCCTCGCGCAGGCGGATCGAAGAATAGAGCGTCGGGTTCCGCGTCAGGATGGCGATCTTCATGCTTGCACCCGGCGTGTGAATGTCACCGGTCAGGCGCCGTCGTCGGCTGGGTCGCCGGCTGCGGGCGGGTCAGCAGTTCCGCGGGCATGTCGGCCAGCAGCGCCGACAGATCGACCCACCAGACCGAGCCCGGGCCCGGGTCCTCGCCCACCAAACGGTCGCGGGCGTACCACGTCCCGGACCGCTGCGGCGGCGCGACGGCCGACGCCGCCAGGTCCGCCGGCGGAATCTCGCGCCCCGCCACGTTGGCCTTGCAGCCGGCTCGCAGCGCCGGGTCCTGCGGCAGGAACAGGCCCAGCCGCCCGCTAGCCGGCATCCAGATCATCCGCGTGTGCCCTGCCCCGCCGGACAGGCTGACCTGCGCCACGGCCAGCCGCCGGCCGCGCGGCGCGACCAGCCAGGCGTAGAGCGTGGAGTCCGCGGCCCCGCGCGCCGTCCAGCCCAGCAGCAGCCACGCCGGGGCCGCGCCGCCGCCGGCCGTCGGCACGCG
>JAJVII010000047.1 GCA_022072085.1 Phycisphaerae bacterium | reverse complement strand
ACGAGGACGCCCTGCCGATGGCGCGACGCACGCATGAGGCGCAAGCCTGGGGTGCGGGCGGCCGATCAGGCGTTACGCAGATCATTGGGCCCGGCTGGATTCGAACCAGCGACCGACGGATTATGAGTCCGCTGCTCTAACCGCTGAGCTACAGGCCCGAAGCTGTATCATAATGCCGCCCGTGATCCGCCGCCACAACCAGGCTTGCAGCGAACGCCACTATCCCGACCTGAGATGCGCTACTCCCGGAACTTCGCTGTTGCCATACGGTTGAATGGATTGACGTTCGGGCTCATTACGGGTTATGATACCTCGCTCGCCACTCGCGGCGTTCGCGAGATGGTGGAGCCGCGACTTGGCCGGTCGCGAAGACTGTATCCGCACACACCGTTTTGACCGGCGACGCCGGAGGGAGAGAGCACGTGGAGGGACGCGCTGCATTCCTGGGGGCCGTATTGTCCGCACTGATTTCATCTGCATTGTGGCTTCCGGGGGCCCGTGGCGACACGCTCCCGGTGACCAACGGCTCGTTTGAATCGCCGGTTGTGGCCTTCGCCGCGCCCGGCGCGGACGGCTGGCAGACCGACGGGCCGGTCATTGACCCGACCTACGGTGTGAACACCTACACCGGCACGTTCTACAACAACCCCTCCGACCCCGGGTACATCGACAACGCACTGGGCAGCCAGCTCATCTGGATTGGCACGCAAACCGGCAACGAGTTCACACAGATGATCGCCGGCGTGACCTTCAAGGCCGGCTGGTCCTACACGCTCAGCGCTGCGGTCGCCCACAGTTACTACCAGCCGCCGCAGGCAACGGACATGCTGCGGATCGCCCTGTTCTACCTGGACGGCGCGAGCCAACGGCAGCTCGTCGCGTGGACCGACATCTACAATGATTCGGCTGCGGGACTGTCAGGCAATCACCTATACTACTTCACGGCCGACGGCGGCCCCCTCGGAGCGACCGACCCTGCGGTCGGCCAGGCCGTGGGGATTCTGCTCACCACGTTCGGCGATATCGGCGGGTACTTCGACCTGGATGACGTGACCGTCGCGGCCGTTCCGGAGCCCGCTTCCCTGATTCTCCTGGCACTGGGCGGCCTGGGCCTGATGGCGTCGCGGCGAAAGGCTGGGCGGCGGTTCTGGGCGGCCTGAGTGGGGCCACAATATGTCGTTCTCGCGATCGACAAAGCACGCCTTCACGCTCATCGAGCTGATGGTGATCGTGGCGATCCTGGCCGTGCTGATCAGCATCCTGCTGCCTTCGATGGAGAGGGCGCGGGCGATCACGCGGCGGACGATGTGCATGAGCAATCTGCGTCAGATCGGCGTGGCCATCTACGCCTATGCTGATGACTACAAGGACACGATTCCGTTCGGCCCCGCGCCGGGAACGCGGACCATCACCAACTTCTACCCCACGCTGGGCATGCCGACGAGCCTGATCTCACTGGAGGGCACGGGCGGGCCGGTCGGCCTGGGCCTGCTGCTTCAGAAGCACCTGTCCAACACGCCCAAGGTGCTCTTCTGTCCGGACGCCGACCAACGAGTGGACGCCGAGGCCGAACTGGCCAAGGTCGGCTCGGCCCAGGCTCAGTGCGACTACTACTACCGTCACGGCAGCGGCGGCGACATGCTGCACCCATCCGGCACCACGCACATTCACCTGTCGAACCTGGGCGACAACACCCGCGGTCGGCCGATCAAGGCCATGGTCATGGACGCCAACTACCTGTGCGACCCGAGCCTGGCCGTCTTTCACGTCATCCAGCGTACGAACCATCGCCAGGAGAACGTGAACGTGCTCTACAGCGATGGCCACGTCGGCACGCTGAGCAATGCCGACGGCAAGTTCACTGTTGACGTCGGGGCCAGCCCCTACGATTCGTTCGCCAAGATGCTCGGCATCTTCGAGAACGCTGACGCGAAGTGATCGCCAGCCCCCGGGAAACACACGACGCCCCATGTCCGCGAACACGGGGCGTCGTTGATTTCATGCGCTGCCTGCTACGGCTTGCCCATGTCCAGGCAGAACAGCTTGTTGGGGCCCTTGAGGTATAGCCGCTTGTTGTAGATCACCGGCGAAGCCCACCAGTCCGACCCGCGGGGCATCTGTAAGGAACTCATGATCTTGAAACCGTCCTTGTCGGCCCGGATCAGCAGCAGTTCGCCGCGCTCGCTGAGGACGACCATCTTGTCCCGGTTGAATCGCAGGAAGGACCCTCCCGGCCCGATCCGCAGCCGCCGCTCGTCCTGGGCCGACCAGCGCGTCTTGCCGCTGGGCCAGTCGAAGCACATCAGCTCCCCCTCGCTGTTGGCGTAGAACACGTCGCCGTCCAGGATCGGCGAGGGGAACTTGCAGTGCGGCGTCGAGTGCTTCCACTCCTGGGTCGCGCCGGTCTTGCTCACTTTCAGCATCGTGCAGCCGATGCCATAGCCGCTGGTCAGGAAAAGCTGCTTGTTGCGGTAGAGCGGCGTCGCAGCGTGAACGTCGTAGTCGCCGCGGTTGGACCAGGGCACGGTCCAGATGATCCGCCCGTTCCTGGCCGGGTCGATCCCCATGATGCTCTTGCCGCCGAAGGCAACGAGCTGCGTCATGCCGTCCACGTCGATGGCCACGACTGGCGCATAGGACCCGTCGGCGTTCGGAGCCGACTTCCACTTCACTTCACCCGTGGACTTGTCGCAGGCGACGACGGCGGCCCCGCCCCCGCCCGCCTGCACGACGACCAGGCCGTTCCAGACCAGCGGACTGGAGGAAACGCCCCACTGGAGGTTGCGGCCGCCGGATTCCTGAACGACGTTCCTTCTCCAGAGAACGCGCTCGGCCACTTGGCCGCTCTTGAGCGTCCAGCAGGCCAACTCGCCCGAGCCGCCATAGGTGTATGCCCGGTCGCCGTCGATGGTGGGCGTCGCGCGCGTGCCGGGATACTGGCCGGCATAGCCGCGCATGTAACTGGCCGACCAGAGCGGCGTTCCCTTCTCGGCGTCGAAGGCGGACAACGTGTCGCTCTTCGCGTCCAGATGGAACAGGTAGACCACACCGTTGACTGCCACTGGGGTCGTGTAGCCCTGCCCAACCGGCTGGCTCCAGAGAATTCCCGGGCCGCCCTCTGGCCAGGTGTCAGCCAAGCCGGTCTCGGCGCAGATGTTGTCGCCGTTGGGTCCGCGCCACTGCGGCCAGGCGTTTGCGTCGGTGGCAGCCGGGGAATCGCCGGGCTCGGCGTCGAGTGCCCGGAGCGCCACCAGGGCCAGCCCCATAGCCGTCAGAACAACCAGTGACGTTCGGCGGATGGACACAGTTCACCTCCTGAAATGGCGACGAACGGGGAACACGCACTCGTATTATCGGCGAGCGCCGATGTCCGTTCAAGTGCCAGGCCGACACGGCTCAGCCCGGCCTCGTCGAGGGATTGGGCAGCGGGATGCGGGCGGGCTGATCGCGGAGGATCGCGCGGCAGTAGTCCTGCGTTTCACGCGGGGCATACTGCAACACGAGTTCGTCGCTGGCCAGCTGCGCGTGGCCCCGGCGAAGTTGGTCGATCGCGTGCGGGCCGGCGTTGTAGGCAGCCAACGCCAAGTAGAGATCGCCGTCATACTTCACGACCATCAGCCGCAGATACGTCGTGCCGACCAGCATGTTGTAGTCGGGGTCGAGCAGGTCGCCATCCCGAACGCCGCGGACCAGCCGCTGCACCTCTCGCTTGGCGATCGGCGTCACCTGCATCAGACCGAGAGCGCCCTTGCCCGACTGGGCAGTCGGGTCGCCACCGCTTTCGATGCGCACCACTTCGCGCACCAGCCAGACCGGAAGGTCCTGGGCCTTGGCGTGGCGGCGGATGAGCTGATCCAGCGACTCGATCCGGCGGTCCCTGCGGTACTCATGAACCCAGAGCATCCCCGCGTAGACCGACAGGCCGACGACCGCCAGGGCCACCGATCCGCCGATTACCCATCGCTGCACCCGTCTGTCGCCGAGGCGAGTCAACAGTCGCAAGAGCCGTCCTCCATGCCGTGCCCGCGGGCAGTCTCCGTTCCTGGGCCGCCCGCCTCAAGTCTATCAGAAATGGTACATGCGAATCCACTCCACCTGGCTGCGGGCCGTCTGGGCGTACGTTCCCTCAGGGAACTTGCCAAGGTAGGCCTGGTAGGCGTCGAGGGCTTTGTCCCAGGCCTTCTTGTCCGCCCAGCAGCGAGCCACGGCGATCATCGCATCCTGAACCTTCGGGGCGTTGGGGTAGTTGTAGATGAACTGCTGGTAGGACTGGATCGCTTGGTCGTACTGCTTCTTGTCCACCTGATAAGCGCCGACCTGGAACAGCGCCTCGACGGCCACCTGGCTGCCGGGATAGTGCTCCAGCAACTCACGATAGGCCGCCAGCCCCGCGTCCGCGTCGTGCAGGTAGTCGGTGTAGATCGTGCCGACCGCCAGCAACGCGTCGTCGGCCATGTCGCCGGTCTTGAACTTCGCGACGACCTGCCGATACGCCTGGATCGCCCGCCGAAGATCCGCGTTCACGCGGTCGCGGACCGACCCGGATGCCAGCACGCCCAGCGTGTCACCGCCCCATACGGCCTGGTCGGCTTGGCCCTGCCCCGCCCGGGCGTCGGGGTTGTAGATGCGGCGAAGTCCAACGTCGCTCAGCAGCGCGGCCCGCGCCCCGAGGCTGCGTCGGCGGATTACGACGTGGGCCGCATCAAGCTTGCCCAGGGCCCGGGCGGCGTATTCATAGGTGTGGCCGATCCAATACTGTGCGTCGTCAGCCAGGCGACTGTCGGGATAGTCCGCGACAACCTTGGCGAACAACTCCCGGGCCGCTGGGAAGTTCTCGGCCCGCATCTGCGCCGATCCGGCTGTGAACAGCGCGTCAGCCGCCCGCACGTGCTGTGGATGGCTCTGAGCCACCTTGGCGAACTCTGTCGCGGCCTTGGTGTAGTTCTTGAACTCCTTGTAGAGCAGGCTGGCCAACTGGTACTGCGCCTCGGCCTGCTTGGGGTTGTTGGGGTTGGTGTTGATGAAGTCCTCATACTGGATCACCTGGTCGAGCAGGCCCATCCGCGTCCGGCACAGATCGGCTCCGGCATACTTGGGGAACTTGCGGGCGTACAACTCGTAGAGTTCGCGGGCCTCCTTCCAGCGGCCGAGGTTTTCCAGGCAGGCGGCCGCCTCGACGTAGGCCGTGCTGGTCACGTTCCCCTTGGGGTAGTCCTCCATCAGCCGACGGTAGGCCCCCAGCGCCTCGGCGAACAGCAGGTTGGCCCGGAAGCAGCGGGCGGCGCCGAGCAGACATTCGTCCGCCTGTTGCTTGCCGGGGAATAAGCTGAGGAATACCAAATACGCACGGATTGCGTCGTCGTCGCGGCCGGCCTTGGCCAGACGCTGGGCGATCGCGAACATCTGCGGATGAACGAACTGGCCACGGAGGATCGGCTCGGGCTTGGCGCCGCCAGCCACCAGCGAGAGGTTGGTTTCCAGTTCCTCCAGCTTCTGTCGCGTCAGGGGCCCGAAGACGCCGTCCGGCTTGAGGTTGTTGCGGTTCTGGAAATCCAGCAGGTTGACGTACCCGACCCGCCGCAGCCGCTCGCCGACCGCGAGCTGCCGATAGGCCAACTCGGCCGGATAGCGGGCGGCGTATTCCGCATAGGCGTCCAGCGCCAACATCGGGGCGTCGAACTTGTGGTCGTAGAGCCACGCGACGCGGTAGAGGGCGTCGCGGCCCTGTTCGGTCGCGGGGACCGCCGTCTCGATGCGACGGTAGAGGGCGACGGCCATCTCCAGTTCGCCGACCTGCTCCAGCAGCCCGCCGATACCTGTCAGCCGGGCGAACGCCTCGTCCGGGTCGTCAGCCAACATCGCCAGGTAACGATCGCGTGCCTGGAGCAGCACGGGCGACGCCTCACCCGTCTCGCCCAGCGTCACGAGCTTCTGCCCCTGGAGCAGCAGAGCCTTTCCCGCCAATCGCCTTGCCCCACGGGCGTTCTCGCCTGAGAGACGACCGTTCTTCTCCATCGGAGTTACGGATTCTGAGGCTTCGGCTACAAGCCGGGCGACGGCTGCCGAATCCTCCTCGATCGCAGCCAGACCCAACAACGTGTCGGCCTTTAGGAACTCGACCATCGCGCCGGACGCCGGATCAGTCGCCTTGACCGCCGCTGCAATTGTTAGAACCGCTTCCAGAGTCGCCTTGTCGCGACTGGACTGGGCCACCCCGTCGAGCCAGCCAAGGGCCTCAGCCATTTCGTCGGCTGGTGGAGCCGTCCTGAGGAAGGTTTCCACGGTCGCGACGGCCGCCGGCGTCCAGCCGGACATCCTCACCTGCACGCTCAGCAACGAACGCAATGCCTTCCGCTTGACGGCCGGGTCGGTCAGCTTCGCAATCCCCTTGGCCAGCGCGTCGGCGCGGGCGGTGTCGCCCAGGCCCTCCGACTGCGTCTCGGCCAGGCGGAAGGCAGCCATCTGCCGCACCGCGTCGTCAGCCAATTGCCTGTCGCTTACCACGCCGTCCAACAGTCGGATCGCCTGCTCAGGCCGTCCCGCGCCTTCCTCCAGGCTCGCCAGGGCAATCGCGGATAGCCCGGCCCCCGCGCTGTGGGGGTAGAGTCGCATCGTCGATTCGTATGACGCCCGGGCGGCCGCCTCCTGGTCCACAGCCTTGCCCAGCCGCCCGCGGAGGTAGAGCACCCGGGCCTTCTGCGCGTTGGTCGCGGCCCGCTTAGCCGCCGCGTCAAGCATCCCCTCCATGCCCTGCGTGATGCCCTTATCGAGCAGGCGATCGAGCACAGCCAGGTGACTGTCCAGGTCCAGCGACTGCGTGGTCAGCCGATCGACGACGAGTTTGGCCCGGGCGTTGTCCGGCTGGAGCTTGAGCAGGTCACGGAACAGGGCAAGCGACTCCTCCAGCCGACAGTCGCGGAGATACGCCTCAGCCAGCGGCTCGACGGCGGCCGGGGAGGTGGGGTTCTGCCTGTAGGCCTCCTGGAGTTGCGCGAGTGTCTGTGCCTGGGCCGACGCCATGCCTGCAAGGAGGGTCACGAGCAGGCCGGCGAGGACGTTAGAAGTCCGGTTCATGGCTGGCCCCCTTTCTCCGCGTTCGGTTGGGAATCGGTGTCCGACGCCCCTTTCGCGTCCTCGGTGGCGCGGGCGGAATTGCGAAGTTCCTCGATATCGTCGGCGTCAGGGAACAGTTCGATGATTCGCTGGTAGGTGGCGTGGGCGCCGTCGTCGTCGCCAAGCGCCCGTTGGAGGCTGGCCATCGCCCGTAGGACAGGCCCGTTCGTCGGGTCCAGCTTGTCGGCTTGAACGAGCAGGTCGAAGGCCTGGCCCCGCTGCCCATGCCCCCGCACCGCCACCGCCCCGCGGTAGAGCAGATCCGCCGCGGCTGCGGCGCCGAAGGCATTGGCCCTCAAGCCGCTCTCGACGGCCTTGGCGATCGCAGCACCGTCAGCGCCGGCGATGGCCAGTTCCGCCTGGATGTCCGATTGGCCAGCCGATCGCTTGGCTGCCTCCTCCAGTTCGCCCGCCAACAGAAAGCCGCGGGCGACCCATGTCTGGGCCTGCCGGGCGGCGGGGGCGTCCAGCGGATTCGTGCCCGGCGTGTGGGGAACTTCAGCCATCAGGGCCCGAACCGCCAGGCCTTCATAGAACGCGCAATACCGGCTGGTCACGCGATGGGTTCCCGCCGCCTTATCAGCCACACCCAGCACGGCGTATTCGTCAACGACGTCGCCGGGCTTGGGCGGGCCGGCGTCGGTCTTCAGCCGACGCACCAGAATCGGACCGAGGAACTTGTGCTGCATCGCGTAGGCTTGGCCGATTTGGATGTGAGCGTCGATGTCGTCTGCTCCGGCGTCCTGGGCCATCAGGAAATACTTCTCGGCCAGGGCTCCCACGCCGCGGTCCAGCCAGATTCGGCCGAGCAGGAGACTGTGCATCGGGTTGCGGACGTCCTCGGCAAGGGCCTTCTCGAGAAACTCTTTGGCCTCAGCGGTCTTGCCCGCCTGGTAGCAGCACTGGCCTAGCAAGCCGGCCACGTCGGGCGATTCCTTGGCCTTCCACGCCCGCTTGAGGTAGTCAATGGCCTCGGCACTGGGCGCCAGCAGCGTGCCGGCGAGGCGGTTGGCTTCCGGGTTGGTCGGGTCGTCAGCCAGAACCCCCTTGAGCAGTTTCAACGCCTCGGCATCCTGTCCGAGATGCACCCGAGCCCGGGCCAGCAACAGCCGCTCCTGGAGACCGGCCGATTCATCACCCGTCCGCAGCGACAGCATCTTGACCACCGCGGCGTAGTCGCCGCGGGCGTAAAGCTCCAACGCCGTCTGCGGCGTGGCCGCGGCGTCGCCATCCTCCTGGGTCTCGGGAGCCGGGGCCTCAGCCGCCTGGGTCGTCGGAGCCGGCGGTCCAGCGTCCGCGGGCGGGCGATCGGCCTCGGCTCCTCGGCAGTCCACGGCCAGACACAGGAGCACCATCGTCAGCAGTGAGATCGTGGAGCGTGACATGAAGCAGCCCTTTCGGCGGCGAGGTTCCTCGATGCGACCGCCCGGCGGCGGCAACGCCAACCGCGCACACACTGTCCCCAGGCGGACACTTCAAACGGATGACTTGGAGCAAAGACAGGCGCGGATCGGCGAGCGGCCGGACGTTACCTTCACCCTTTCGAACGTTCAGGCCTCCATGCCCGAAACGAAGATAACGCGCAGCGACGAAAACTGTCAAGGAAGTTCCGCGAAGGGCGGATCAGACGACCAGCGAGGCGAGGAAGTCCTCGTTGGTCTTGAATTTCGCCAGCCGCGAAATCAGCATCTGGGCGGCCTCTTCGGTGCTCGCGTTGACCAGCGCTCGCCGCAGGCCGTGGCTGGCCTTCAACTCCCGCTCGTTCAGCAGCTTCTCCTCCCGTCGGGTCCCGCTGGAGGCGATGTTGATGGCCGGGAAGATGCGCAGCTCGCTGAGGCGGCGGTCCAGGATCAGCTCACTGTTGCCGGTCCCCTTGAACTCCTCGAAGATCACCTGGTCCATGCGGCTGCCGGTGTCCACGAGGATCGAGGCGATCACCGTGACCGAGCCCCCGCCCTCGACGTTGCGGGCCAGGCCGAATATCCGCCGGGGGATTTCCACCACGCCGGCCCCCAGCCCGCCGCTGAGGATGCCCCCGCCGCGGCGCTGCTGCTGGCGGTGATGCCGCCCGCCGTTTCGCCCGCCATTGTTGTTGCCCCGGCTGCCACCGCCCTCGGTGTTGAACGCCCGGGCCATCCGCGTCAGCGAGTCGATCGCGACGACCACGTCGCGCCCGCACTCCAACTCGCACTTGACCAGGTCGTGAACCAACTCGGCCAGCGCGACATGCTCTGCGGCAGTCTGGTCGAGGCTGGATGCGAGCACCTCGGCCTGCACCTGGCGGCGGAACTCGGTGACCTCCTCCGGCCGCTCGTCGATCAGCAGCACGACGATCCGCAGGTTCGGATCCTCGGCGCGGACGGCGTTGCAGAAGTCGCGGAGGATGGTCGTCTTGCCAGCCTTGGGCGGACTGACGATCTGCCCGCGCGTGCCTTTGCCGACCGGGGCGACCAGGTCCATCACCCGCATGGTCATCAGGCCGCTGGCACCCAGGTGAAACCGCTCGACCGGGTCGATCACCGTAAGCTGGTCGAAGGCCGTCCGCATGGGGAAGTCCAGCGGGTCCAGGCCGCAGATGCTGCGGACCTCCGACACGGCCGGTCGCTGGCCCTTGCCGACCGGGACGACGCCGGCCACCGTGGCCCCGCTGACGAGTTGGTGCTTGCGGATCAGCCCCTCGGGCACGAAGGGGTCCTCGGCTCGTTGGGCGAGCGATGCACCGATCTGGCGGAGTTGCCCGCCACCCTTCACCATTTGCAGGACGCCACTGACTTCGTCCACGGAATCTCCACCCGGTCATGGACCGCACTAGGGACAACTGCCGATTGCGCTCGGATCCCCCCGGGCCCCGCTTCATCACGGCACAGAATACGCCGGGTCGTCGCGCAGGGCAAGCGGCGGCTGAAGGATTTCACTGTAGATGATCGCCCGGCGGATCGACTCGATATCCGTGGGCAGGCTCATCCCGCGGCCCGTGCCGCCCGTGCTCAGGAACGACCCGCCGCCGGTCGAGAACGAGAGCGTCGCGCCGATCCCGCCGCCGCCCGGCCGGCGAACCATGGCCAGCACGTCCCCGGCAATCGACCGCTTCGCGGCCGCATCCATGTCGGCAAATACCGGCGCGAAGTCCGTCTGGGGAACCGGAGATAGCGGCGGCAGGTCACCGCTGACCGCCGGTCCGGTGATCGGAGGCGCCGCCGGTTTGGCCGCCGGGCGCGGCAGGGGTCGTGAAGTCGGCTGAACCTTGGGCGGCGCAGGGGGCGGCGGAATCGTCCCGGCCCCCAGCGGCGGCCCATCGTAGACAACTTTCTCCTGCACGGCAACCGGCCGCGGCGCCTGCGGGCGTGGCAGCGGCGGCGCGGGGGGCTTGACCTGCACCGGCGGCGGGACAGGAGTTGCTGGCTGCGGGGCGACGGACGGCTTGGGCTGGACGGCCTGACGCTGGGCCTCCTCGGCCCGGCGACGGCGCACCTCCTGAAGTTCGCGTTCGGCCCGCTTTTGCTGCTGCTTGCGAGCCCAGGCGCCGACGACATTGAACAGGACGATCACGCCCATGACAACGACCCACACGACGGCATCGAGCGAATCTTCGGGAGCAGCCAGCATGTGCGTGAGCAGATACATCGGGCCTCACTCGCAAGGCGTTCAGATCGTCCGGCCTAGAAGCAACCTCAGCCCTTCTTCTCGGGGCCGGACTTGGGCGAAGCGCCCGGGCCGCCGCCGCTGATGGACTCCCGCATGGTCGTGTCGGCCTGCACGTTCCGCAGCCGGTAGTAATCCATCAGCCCGAGGTTTCCGGAGCGGAAGCTCTCGGCGATGGCTTCGGGGATGAGGGCCTCGCGCTCGACGACCTTGGCGCGGTTCTCCTGGACCAGGGCAATCATCTCCTGCTCGCGGGCGGCGGCCATCGCCCGGCGTTCCTCCGCCTTGGCCCGGGCGATGCGCATGTCGGCCTCGGCCCGCTCGGCTTCGAGCTTGGCGTCCACGTTGCCTTCCTCGCCCACACCGACCACGTCCACGTCGGCGATGTCGATGGAGAGGATCTCGAAAGCCGTGCCGCTGTCCAGCCCCTTGGCCAGCACAGTCTTGCTGATGCGGTCGGGGTTCTCCAGCACGTCCTTGTAGCGTTTGGAAGAACCGATGGTCGTCACGATGCCTTCCTGCACGCGGGCGATGATCGTCTCCTTGGTCGCACCGCCGATCAGCCGATCGATCCGCGTCCGCAGCGTCACACGGGCCTTGGCCCGAAGTTGGATGCCGTCGAACGCGACCGCGGCGATCGCGTCCTTGCCGTAGGCCCGGTCCGGGCAGTCGACGATGACCGGCGTGACGTACTCGCGCACCGCGACGTCCACTTCGCGACCGGTGTTTTTGGCGGCCAGGTCGATCGCGCTGGCGGCGTTGAAGTCGAGGTTGATGTTGGCGCGGTTGGCGGCGATCAGCGCGGTGATGACCTTCTGGACCGAGCCGCCGGCCAAGTGGTGCGACTCCAGTTCGGCGAAGGTCGTGCTCAGGCCGCCCTTGTGAGCGATGATCATGGCCCCGACGACCTGGTTCACGTCGCCGCCGGCCAGGAACAGGGCTTCCAGGTCGCCGACATCGATGTCCAGCCCGGCCTTGTAGGCCATGACCGCGGCGTTGGTGACCAGTTCGACGTTGCCGCGGGAGAGGTAGAACGACTCCATGCGGTCGGTGTCCAGGTCGATGCCGGCCCGCTTGGCCTTGACGCGGTTGGTGACGATCAGGCCTGGATCGACCTTTCGCAGCTTCATGCCGACCAGGCTGAACAGCCGAACGTAGGCCCGCGCCGCCAGGGCGTTGACCCAGAGCTTGAGCATGCCGGCGACGACCACGATGAAGATGATCAGGACGATTGCCAGCACGCCCAGAATCGCCAGCAGGATGTAGTTGTCCTGCAACGCCGCGAACGTCATCCCCGCTGCTGCCAACATGGCTGCTTCCCTTCGATTGAGTGGAGCCTGTATCAACCCAGGCCGGGCCGCTCGCCCGGCACACCGCTATGACGCCCTCCCGCCCTCTTCCACGGCGGCGACCACTATCGTCCGACCGTCGATACGGACGACTTCGATCGGGTGGCCCGCTTCGACGAACGTGCCCTCGCTTACCACCTCGATCCGTAGCCCGTTCAAGTCGGCCACGCCGCTCGGCCGCAGGTCGCGGACCACCTTGCCCCGCACGCCGACCAGCGAACTGCGGTCCTCGGCCTTGGCCAGGTCCAGCCGGGTCTTGGCCCGCGACTCGCCGGCTTCCGGATCGCGGAGGACGATGCCGCGGCTGAGCCGCGACTTGGGGAAATACTTCACCGCCCAGGTGACCAGGATCGGCAGCAGGATCATCACCGCGATCAGCAGGCCGAACCCCAGAATCGCCGACTGAAGGAACGCCGCCAACAGGCCGCCGACGACGCAGACCGCTCCCAGCACGCCGATCATGCCGCCGGAGGGGACGAAAATCTCCAGCACGATAAGCAGGAGGCCTGCGCCGATCAGTCCGACAATCGCCCAGACGCTGAGCGCTGACATAACCGCTAACACGTGGCGGAGCCTCCGGCAGAGCGTGAACCTGAACTCAAACGCGGCCCTCGATACCGCGCCCGGTCAGGCCTGTCCCGGGCCGACGGGCGCGACGACGACGTTGTTACCGACGAAACGGGTGATGCGGACGCGTCGGCCGGGCTCGAGGAACTCCCCGTCCGCGACGGCCTCGACGGTGCGTTTGCCGAATCGGACTTTGCCGGCGGGCCGAAGCGTCGCGACCACTTCCCCTTCCTGCCCCAGTTGCAGGCCCAGCCGCTCGCGCGAGCCGACGGGCGGGCTGGTGATCAGGTGCTCCAGCCCCGAGCCGGGCGGATTGGGCGGCGCGGTAGGGACGAGCTTGCCTTTCAGCCGCGGATCACCGACGTCGCGAAGGAAAACCCGCCCCACCACCGGCAGACGGCGAAGGTATCGCGACAGCAGCACCGCGCCAACCATAAAGCCGATCAGGCCAACGACCACGGCCATCAACGACTGCCGCAGGAACCGCATCGTGTCGGCGCCGCCCTGCCAGGGCTGCCAACTCGACGGGTTGAAGTTCGGCGGGATAGCCGCGAAGATCAGGCCGGTCAGGAAGAAGATGATGCCCAGCACGCCGGTCACGCCGAAGCCGGGGATGACGAAGATCTCCAGCCCGATCAGCAGCAGACCGAGAAGGATCAGGCCGATCTCCCACCAGTCGGCCAACCCGCTGAGGTATGGGCCGGCCAGCAGCAGCGCCAGCGCCCCCAGCGCCACGGCGCCCGGCAGGCCGACGCCGGGCGTGTGCAGTTCCACCCAGATCCCCAGCAGCATGATGAGGAACAGCCCCGCTCGGACCCACATGGAGCAGAGGAACTCAGCCAGCACTTCACCGAAGTCCTGGTGCATCTCGTGCCACGACCCCTGGACGTGGTAGAACTCCCGCAGCCCCGCGTCGCCGGTGACGATTCCCTTCACAAAGCCATACTCCATCGCCTCGGCGTCGGTCATGGTCAGCAGTCTGTCCTCATCCACGACCGTCCTGACCTTCACCCAGGATGACGGGACCGGCTGACCCAGCCGCTCGGCCTCGGCATCGCTGACGGTCCGGGCCTCGCCCGTTTGGCTGTCGGTCATCACGCGTGCAAGCAGGCCGTCAGCCAGCATCTTCGTGCCCGTCTGGCGCCACGGCGAGGGGGCCGGCCGGGTTCGCTCCTCCAGGCCTGCTTGGTTGACCATGAGTTCCTCGCCCGTCTGCTCATTACGGACGATGTAGACGGCGATGGTCGACGTGACCAGCGCTTCAGCCAGCAACGGATCATAGCCGTTGTGCTTGGCCGAGTCGCGAAACTCCTGCCGCAGCGGCGACTCGATCTTCTCACGCTCGACGCCGGTCAGCTTGCCACCCATCGAAATCGGGGCACAGTCGCCGAATCGTCCGTTCTTGAGCATCACGATCTCGTCAGCGGCCATCGCGATCAGCGACCCGGCGCTGATCGCCTTGGGGGCGACATAGGCGACGGTCCACACCTTCCGCATCTGCTCGTCGCTCTTGATGTAGCTCGAAATGTCCAGGGCGCTGGTGACCAGGCCGCCCCAGGTGTTGATCCGCAGGATCAGCATGTCAGCCCCGGCGGCGATCGCCTCGCGGGACATCCGTTTGAGCAGCGTCAGGGTGATGTCGTTGATCTCGCCGTCGATCGGGATGACATAGACGTTCGAGGGAGTTGCCGGGCGGGAGATGGGCTTGTCCGGCTTGAGGTTCAGCCATGCCCGATGCGTCTGGGGTTGCGTCGTGGGCGTGGCGGGTTGCATGGCTGGCGCGTCGCCCCGGGCCAGCCCAGCCAGCAGGGCCAAGGCCGCGCCAACGGCCATCCATCGCCCCGGCCGTCGGCGTCGGCTTCCGGGCTGCATGCTCTGTGCGGAGTGCATTGCTCTCCCCATTTCCTCCTATCATAGCTACTCCGCCCGGCGCTGAAAGCCCGAATCGGCACGTCTGTTGCCTCCCGACGCCGCGTCCGGTAGAGTGTTCCTCCGACCTACCGGGAGTCTCCCATGCGATATCTGCTCTTGGTGTCCGTTGTCGCCCTGGTTGTTCTGCCCGCCCTTCGCCTGCTGGCCGACCCGCCGGCGATTTCGCCAACGGGGCGACAGAACCTGTTCGGGGCGACCTGGCAGGTCCACGTCGTCCCCAACGATCCGAAGCAGGCCGACCGGGCCGTGGCTGATTCGGCTGACGACTGGTTCCCTATCGAGGCCCCCTTCGTTACAGGCCAAGTTGCTGGCCTCGGCCAATTTCCCGCCCAGAAGGTTCACTACGCCTGGGCCAAGCGGACCTTCACGGCGCCGCCGGAGCAGGCCTACCGCAACGCGGTGCTCCACCTGCACGGCGTGCGCTGGGGCAACCAGGTCTGGCTGAACGGCAAGCTCGTCGGCCAGGGCCTGGGCGGCTACGGGGCATTCGAATACGACGTCACCGATTCGATCCGCTGGGGCGAGGAGAACCAACTCCTCATCCGCATGACTGGCTGGGCCCAGGTCCCCATGAGCGGCGCCGACGATCCTCGGCACGTCGGCAAGACGCCGCTGATCCCGCACGGGCCAGCCATGTTCTCCTGGGGGAGCAAGCAGACCTGCATGGTCGGCGGTGTCTGGATCGACTACTTCGACTTCAGCCGCCCGGAAAGTGTCCTGGTCAGCGGCGACCCGACCACCGGGGCGGTGCATGTCCGCGGCCGGATGCGGAACTTCACGCGTCAGATCGGGCGTCGATGGATCGAGCCGACGGTGCTTCGCGACGGCCAGGTCATCGCAACCGGCGCGAGAGTGGAAGTCCCCTGGCCGAACACCGGATTCGCCCGCACGACGTTCGATTTCGACTTCGAAGTGAGCCGCCACGTCGCCGATCCGGCAGCCTGGACGACGCAGACGCCGAACCTGTATCAGTTGCGGCTGGACCTCGTCCAGGAAGGCCGCCGGCTGGCCCGGTGGGAGGAGGACTTCGGCTTTCGTACGTTTGAGGCACGCAAGGCCGCCCACGCCGGCGGCGCGGGCTATTTCCTCAACGGCCGGCGGGTCTTCCTGCGCGGCATCTGCATGTGGGGCGAGGGCTCCCACTGGCCAGCCCGGCTCACCCGCGACCCGGCGACGGTGCGGCGATACCTCATCGACGTTCCGAAGCAGGCGAACCTCAACTGCGTGCGGAATCACACGATCCCGCTTGACGGCGAATGGCTGCGGCAGGCCGACCGCGGCGGCATGATGGTGCTCCAGGAATTCCCCATCACAATAAACTACCGACACCCGGCTTACACACCGGCCGAGGAGAAGGCATACCACCAGCAATGCCTCGACGAGTTCGGTTCGCTGCTGCCGCTCTATTGGAATCACCCCTCCGTCGTGATATGGGCCGAGACGAACGAATCGGGCTTCGACGCTGATTGGGAGAACGGCCCGCTCTACCGCCTGTTCCACGACGCCGACCCGTCCAGGCCGGTGATGCGGACCTCCGAGCAGTCGCCCGACCTGTTTGACACGCACAACTACGCCGGGTTCTGGGACGGATCGGAGGGTCTGTTTGCCCTCGCCGCCGTCGCCTCCCAGGCCAAGGGGCAGGCCGCCGGGCTGCCGGTCACCAATACCGAGTACGTCGAAGGCTTCGGCCGCGGGCGCGTCACCAAGTGGCTGGGCGAGAAGCCCGCGTCGATGTCCGATGCCGATTGGGAGTCCGCCCGCCGCGAAGAACACGCCCAGGTGATCCTTCAGCAGACCGAGACCCTGCGCCGTCTCGGTTATGACGGGACGCTGCCCTACGCATGGGGCATGGGTTACATCGGGGCGTGGGCGGACCTCTCCAAACCGGTCGACCTGCTGCCCAATTTCTACGCCCTTCGCAGCAGCCAGGCGCCCGTGATCGCCAGCCTGGATATGGAGAACCGTCACTTCACTGCCGGCAGCACGGTGACGACCGGCGTCACAGTTTGCGACGACACGGGGCAAGCGTGGGGCGGCCGCTCGTTTCGAGTCCTGCTGGTCCAGGGCAATCCCGGCTTCGACTGGGCGGCGGGGGAGAATCTAGTCAAGACCGTCTGGCATCGCGAGATGACAACGCCGTCCGAACCCGGCCGCGCGGCGCCGGACGGGTCCGCCGTTTCCTGCGACCGCTACCGGTGCACCCTCGACGTCGCCTGCCCGCTTCCCAAGGAGCCGGGACGATACTACCTGCTCGCGATCTACCAGCCGAAGGACGCGCCAGCCGTCATGAGCCGTCGCGTCGTGGACGTGGTCGCCCCGCCGCCGGCCGAACGCCTCAAGGGCCGCAAGGTGGCCGTCATCGGCAGCAAGCAACTGGCCGACGCCCTGCACGCCCTCGCCCCGACCTGTCAACTCGTCCCGGCGGACAAGGCCGACGTCATCCTCGTCGCACCGTACATCCACGCCGATCTGTCGGCGTTGGGCGGCGTCGCCGAGTTGGCCGCGATCGGGCGTCGCGTGGTCGTCCTCCAGCAGGATCGGCCGATCCCTCCGCTGGGCCTTGATGTGCCGCGAGCCGGGGGCAACGGCGGGGCCTCGACAGCCTTCCGCGACGGACCGGGCGACTTCTACGCCTGGCGAGGCATGGGCGACGACAGCCGTCTGCTGCGGCGATTCAACGGCGCCACCGGCGCCGTCGTGCGATTGCCCCTTACACCGGCTGCCGGCGACCAGGTTTTGCTTCGCGCCTCGCAGGACGGCCGCGGGCTGGACTGGGCCGTGATGGCCCGCCGCACTACGGGCAAGGGCGAGATTGTCTTCTGCCAAATGCCTTTGGAGATGCACCTGACCGGCCCTGACGCCGACCCGGTGGCCGCAACGCTGCTGGTGAATCTGCTGGCTTCCCCGTGAGCGGCGGGAGCCGCGCCCGGACTCCATTAATAGACTGCTAACTAACTGCTGAACTCCGCGAAATGTGCCGATAGATAATTGGATCGGGTCCGTCCCGGGGCCTATCATTTCGCGGAGGTGAAGCGATGAACCAGACCAGTTACGATTGTCCGATCTGCGGCGTCGGAATGGCCAGGCTCGCTCACTGCAAGCTGCGTTGCCCCAACTGCGGATTGACCGAGGACTGCACGGACCTGTTCGAAGGGTCGGCCCTGGTCAATCGACCGATGCCGCGTCATCACGTCGAAACCGGCCCGGCCATCGTTCGTCCGCATAAGACGCCCGCAAGGGTTCGCTCCCTGCTGCACATCCTCAACTGACCGGACCTCGGCCGTCTCCTTGCTCCGTGACATGCGCGTCGCCTCGCGTTATAGTCAACCTGTCCGTTTCTGGCCCGGACGAGGTGACCATGCCCCTGCCCCGCATCCAGCTTGGCAGCCTGTCCGTCAGCCGCCTGATTCTCGGCGGCGGGCCGATCTGCGGCATATCGCACCTGGACGCCGCCGCCAACGACCGCATGCTCGACTGGTTCACCTTCGACCGCACCAAGCGGCTGCTGACCGAGTGCGAGGCCCGGGGCATCGATACGCTGCTGGCGCGGGCGGACAACTTCGTCGCCCGCCTGCTCCGCGAATACTGGAATGAGGGTGGCCGCATTCAGTGGATCGCCCAGACCGCGCCCGAGCGGCGGACCGTCGCCGAGTCCGTCCGGATGGCCGCCGCCCGCGGGGCCCACGCCGTCTACCTTCAGGGCGAACAGGCCAACGCCCTCGGCCGCGAGGGCCGATGGAGCGAGATCGCCGATGTCGTCGCCCTCATCCGCGATTTGGGCGTGCCCGCCGGGGTGGCCAGCCACGACCCGGCATTCCACGCCGAGCGGGCCCAGCAGGGCGTCGCCTGCGATTTCGCCCTCCAGTGCCTCTACAACCTGACCGGCTACCGTGGCCGCATCCATGAGCAGGGGCACGAGTCGTTCAACCCGGCTGACCGGCGCGTCGCGCTGGAGGCGATCAGCCGCATCGCCGAACCGGTGATCGCTTACAAGATACTCGGCTCGGGACTCGGTCGTGTGCCCGCGGGGGAGGCGATCGCCGAGGTCGCGGAGCGGCTGGCCCCCAAGGACGCAGTGATGATCGGCATGTACAATGAAGCCAATCCAGGCATGGTCGCCGAGAACGTCAGCCTGGTTGAGAAACTGCTCATGCCGGCGCAGGCCGGCTCAGAAATCTGACCTGTTCGAGGAGCCGCAATGTCCATGCCACAGATTTCCATCGCGTCGCTGAAGGTCAGCAAGCTGATCATCGGCGGCAACCCGTTCAGCGGGATTTCGCACCAGTCCAACGAACGCGACGCCGAGATGCTCGACTACTACACCGCCGACCGCATCAAGCGGACGCTGGCCGAGTGCGAGCGGTGCGGCATCAACACGTTCATCGGCCGAGCCGACAACCACGTCGCCCGCGTGCTGCGCGAATACTGGAATGAGGGAGGGAAGATTCAGTGGATCGCCCAGTCGGCCCCGGAACGGAAGAGCCTGCTGGATAACATCCGCATGGCCCACAAGCGCGGCGCGTCGGCGTTCTTCGTGCAGGGCGGGCACACGCACGAAATCTGCCGGACCTGGACGTGGGAGGAATTCGCCGAGGCGATCGATCTGATCCGCGACCTGGGCCTCCCCGCCGGCGCCGCCGCCCACTACCCCGAGTTTCACGCCGAACGGCTGCGGCGCGGAATCGCCTTGGACTTCGCCTGTCAGTGCCTCTATCGCGTCGAGGGCCGCAAGGGACGCATCCACGAGCATGTCGAGACGAACGAACTGTTCGTGCACGAGGATCGCACAGCCGCGCTGGAGCAGATCGCGGCCATGCCCGAGCCTGCGATCGCCTACAAGGTGCTGGGCGGTGGACGCATGCCCCCACGCCAGGCTTTCGAGGAGGTCCGCCGCTACCTGGGCCCCAAGGACGCCATCCTCATGGGCATGTTCACCAAGGACAGGCCCGACATGGTGGCGGAGAACGTCCGGCTGGTCGAGGAGTTCTTCACGCCAGCGGCGGTCTAATCCGATCGTTGCCTAGGCGCGTCAGCTCCCGGCGCCGGCCGGCTGCGAGGCGGGAGCGGACTGCCCGGCCTTGAACGGGTCCTTCGTGCGGGCGGCCCACTCGGCCAGCATACGCCGATGGGCGGCCATACTCTCGGCCGCCGCGGGGTCCGTGGCCAGATTCTTCGTCTCGCCCGGGTCGGCCTGGAGGTCGAACAGTTGCTCCGGCCCGTCGCCGGTGTCATAGATGACATACTTATAGCGGCTCGACCGCACCATTCGACCGGCTGCCTTGCCGGCGACAACCTCGGCCACAACGTAGTCCCGCCACGCGCCGGCCCTGCCCTCGATCACCGGCCGCAGGCTGCGCCCTTCGCACGCGTCCGGGACTTTCACGCCGGCGTAGTCGCACAACGTCGGTAGGATGTCCAGTCCGCTGACCAGGTGCGTCGAGTCGACCGCGGCCTTGCCCGTCACCCCCGGTACGCAGGCGATCAACGGAACTGCCGCCGACTCCTCGTAGAGTTTCAGCTTCACGGTCTGATGGTGGGCGCCCATCATCTCGCCGTGATCGGAGGTGAACAGCACGACGGTGCTGTCCGCCCTACCCGAGGCGGCCAGCGCGTCCATCATTCGGCCGACGTGCTTGTCGGCGGCCTCCACCAGGCGGTAGTAGACGCCCCGGTATCGCCGCCACTCTTCGTCGGTCCAGCCATTCTGTCGAGACCGCTGGAGAACCCAGGGCTCCCCGTCGGTCGCGTTGAAGTTGTCCGGCAGTGGCGGCAGCGGATCTCCGGGGCCCACGAGCCGGGCAAACTCCGCCTGGTTGCGAGGCAGACCACAAATGTCGTGCGGGTTGAGAATCGAAACGACCAGGGCGAACGGACGATCGTGCTTCGCGTTCAGGAACCTGACAGCCGCGTCGGTCACGTCGACGTCGATCTTCAGGCCGCAGCTCGGGCCGTTGCCGAACTTGGCGGGGCGACCAGGCAGCGGCAGGACATCGAAGCCCGGAATCTTGCCGTCCCGGCCGTAGCCGGGATAGACCTCGGGGATGTGCCACTTGCCCGCGTAGGCGGTTTCGTACCCGGCTTGGCGAAGCAGTTCGCCCAGCGTCGGCATCCCCGCGGGGATCGACGAGGCGTCGTTGGCCTCCACGCCGACTTCATGCGGCATGCGGGAGGTGAACAGGCTGGCCCGCGCCGGCCCGCACAGCGGATAGGTGCAGTAGGACTTCTCGAACCGCAGGCCGCGATCGGCCAGCCGGTCCATATTCGGCGTCTTGACCCACTTGTTCCCCGCGGCGCTCATCGCCGTGAGGTTCTGCTGGTCGGTGACGATCAGCAGCAGGTTGGGCCGCTTGCCGGCCGCCGCCAAGCCGTCTCCGCGCAGCCAGTCCGGCAGCATCAGCGCCGCCGCCCCGGCGCCGGCCAGCTTAAGCAGATCGCGGCGTGTCATGTTCCCTGCCATCGCCGATCCCTTTCAATCGTACCGCCCGTGCTCGCGGGCCAACTCGATCACGCGGCAATAGTCCTTGAAGCCAACATTCTCAGGCACAGAGTGGTCCGAGTGGAAGATGTAGCCGCCATCGGCCTTGAGGGCCTCGATCTTGCTGACAGTTTCCTGCTCGAGGTCTTCGCCGCCCTCGGCCCAGCGGCGGACGTCCACGCCGCCCATGAGGACCAGCCGATCGCCCACGTCGCGCTTGAGACCCAGGGCGTCCATACCGGCCTTCTGTTCCAGCGGGTTGAGCCCGTCCACGCCGGCGTTCAGCAGGTCGGGTACCAGCGCCATCACGTTTCCGCAGGAGTGCAGCAGCGTCTTCATGCCCTTGGCGTGAGCCCACGCGCAGGCCTTGGCGTGAACCGGCTGAACGATGCTGCGATACATCGCCGGCGAGAAGAGCGGACCGTTGCGATAGCCCAGGTCGTCGGGCCAGTAGAGCACGTCGAACTCGTAGCCGCGAGCGCGAATCATGTCGAACAGGGCAAGCTGAACGTCCAGTTCGTGCATGAACATCTCGCGGCACCAGTCGGGATCCTCGACCAGGGCCATCAGGATCCGCTCCGTGCCGCAGACCCAACTGTGCGTCACATCGAAACCGAACCAGCCTCCGGCGAAGATCAGGTCGCCTCGCTGGCGGGCCTTGGGGTACTCGCGTTCCAGTCGCGTCCAATCGACTCGATCCTCCGCCGGCGCCATGCGGGCCCGGGCGTCGGCCCAGGATTCGCGGTCCTTGATGCGGTGATCCAGAAACTCCGGCACGCCGCCGTGGTGCTTCCAGTTCTTCTGCGTCACGCCCCACGCGGTCGTCGCAACGGTGTACTCGCCGGTCTCCTCGATCACGTGGCGGGGGAATCGCGGGCTGTTGTCCGGGCGGATCGAGAAAGTGCGGTCGAAGCCGAAGTAGTCGGCCACGCTGACGTCGGCAGGCAGGCCTTCCCGCCGCCATCGCTCAACCGTCGCCTCCCAAGGGTTGTCCATCATCGGCACGCGATCGGGCATGCGATGGTTGAAAACGGCAACGAGTCGTTCCCGGCTGGTCATCTCGCTGCTCATCAAGACTCCCTTGCGGCATGCCGGATTAAGGCCCTTCCTTTTCGACTTCAGATCGGGTACGAAGTGAGCAATATCGCATGGGCGCCACCAGAATCAATGATGAAGTTGCAGCGTTTGGCCGCCGCCTCCCCGAGGGCGACCGCTTTACGCTGGCCGTCGCACGCGGCGAGGAGCCCGGCGACCCCCGGCCGGTGCGCCGGGCCCGCTGGCTCAACGTCGTCCTGCCGGGCGGGGGACTAGTCCTGCGCGACCGTTGGCTCACGGGCCTGCTGATCGGACTGGCGTTCTGGTTTCCCCTGACCACGGCCTTCTACTTCACGTGGATCGCACCGACGCAGTTGCGGCCCATCTGGGCCGCCGGTCTGCTGGCTGGGGCCATCCTCGCCTATGTCGCCGCCCAGATCGCTCTGGCGGTCGTGCTGGCTGCCCGCGACGGCGAATTGGCCGACTATGCCGGGCGCACTGTCCCGCTGCTGCGGGCCGCTTACGTCGCCATGTCCGACGGCGACTGGATCGCCGCCCAGATCGAACTGGAGCGACTGCTGGCAGTTGACCGCGAGCACTTCGAGGGCAACCTGACCCAGGCCCGCCTGCTGGCGTTGTCCGGCAAGAACGACCAGGCCCGCCAGGCCTACGCCCGCTGCCGCCGCCTCACGGCCCGCGGCCGGTGGCTGTGGGAGATCGGTCGCGAGGTCGGCCTGCTGCCGCCTGACTGACGGACGTGCCCGGTTCGCCTACTTCCCGAACATCTCAGCGAACGACCTTGGCGGCGGGTTGTCGAAGGACATTCGCTGGCCCGTCCGCGGATGGTCGAATGCCAGGTGCGTGGCGTGCAGTGCGAGTCGGCCTGGCGGCTCGTCGGCCTGGCCGTAAAACGCGTCGCCGCAGACCGCGTGCCCCGCGGCCCTGAACTGCACGCGAATCTGGTGCTTTCGGCCTGTATGAAGCGTGCAGCGGAGCAGGGCCCGATCGGCTGACTGGCGGAGCACCTCGTAATCCAGCCGGGCCGGACGCCCCTTGGCTGGGTCGTCGGTCGTGCGGACGTAGCCGCGGTGGCCCTCGACCAGCAGGTTCTCAAGCCGGCCGGCGGCGTGGTCGAAGCGGCCATGCACGACGACGATATACTGGCGCGTGATGGTGTGCTCGTGGAACTGGCCCTTGAGGGCGTCGTAGGCTTCAGGCGTGCGGGCGAAGACCAGCAGGCCCGAGGCGTCCTTGTCCAGGCGGTGAATCCGCAGGATGGCCGCGTGCTTGTGCCGCGTCCGGACGTAGGCCTGGAGGATCGCGACGGCGGTCGGCCGTTTCTCCTGGGCATGCGTGCTGGAGAGCAGGCCCGGCGGCTTGTCGACGACGATCAGGTCCGCGTCCTGGTACAGAATCCGCAGCCCCTCGTCGAGGTTGCGGACCTGGTGGGCGGCGCTGCCGAGGGCGATCTGGTCGCCGGGCCCTACGGCCTGCTTGAGCGAGCGCACGGCCTGCCCGTTGAGCAGGACGCGTTTGTCCTGCACCATCTGGCGCAGAGTGTTCATTTTCGCGTCGGGAAACTGGCTGCGAAGCCACTGGGCAACGGTGAGCGGGGGCTGATCCATTCGGGCATTATACGGGGCAACGGGCCGTCGGCGTAGACGCAGGGCGCGGCAGCCGCTAGAATAGGTTGTCGGGCGAATGCTAAGCCCAGGGGGCGGAGTGAGCCGATACTCACCTACGGCGAGAGAGCAACATAGACCCCGGCGCGGACCGTGGGCGATGAGTCGCCGGTCCGCCGGCAGGAGTAAGCGATGCCATTTGAACGCTTTACGGATCGTGCCCGCAAGGTGATGGCGTTGGCCAACCAGGAGGCCCAGCGTTTCAACCATGAGTACATCGGCACCGAGCACATTCTGCTGGGCCTGGTGAAGGAAGGAAGCGGCGTCGGGGCCACCGTGCTCAAGAACCTGGACGTCGATCTGCGCAAGGTCCGCCTGGAGGTCGAGAAGCTCGTCAAGCAGGGCCCCGAGACCGTCCAGATGGGCAAGCTGCCCCAGACCCCGCGGGCCAAGAAGGTCATCGAGTATGCCATCGAGGAAGCCCGCAACCTCAACCACAATTACGTCGGCACCGAACACCTGCTGCTGGGCCTGCTCCGCGAACACGACGGCGTGGCGGCCCAGGTGCTGATGAACCTCGGCCTCAAGCTCGAGGACGTTCGCGAGGAGGTCCTCAATCTGCTGGGGGCGTCGGTCGAGGGCCAGGAAGACCCCGCGACCGCCGGCCAGGGCGATCAGCCCCGCGGCAAGGCCGGACGCAGCAAGACCCCTGCACTGGACAGCTTCGGCCGCGATCTGACCGAGCTGGCCAAGGAGGGGCAGCTGGACCCGGTCATCGGCCGAGTCAACGAGATCGAGCGCGTGATCCAGGTTCTCTGCCGCCGCACGAAGAACAACCCCGTGCTCCTGGGCGAAGCCGGCGTGGGCAAGACGGCCATCGTCGAGGGGCTGGCGCAGAAGATCATCGGCAACGACGTACCGGACCTGCTGGCTGAGCGGCGGATCGTGGTGCTGGACCTGGCGATGATGGTCGCCGGGACCAAGTATCGCGGGCAGTTCGAGGAACGGATCAAGGCCGTGATGAACGAAGTCCGCCGGGCCCGCAACGTGATCCTCTTCATCGACGAGTTGCACACGCTGGTGGGCGCCGGCGGGGCCGAGGGCGCCATCGACGCCTCCAACGTGCTCAAGCCGGCCTTGTCCCGCGGCGAAATCCAGTGCATCGGCGCGACCACGCTGGACGAGTATCGCAAGTACATCGAAAAGGACGGCGCCCTGGAGCGGCGGTTCCAGACGATCATCGTCGATCCGCCCACGCCGACCGAGACGCTGGCGATCCTCAAGGGCCTGCGCGACCGCTACGAGGCCCACCATCGCGTCCAGATCACCGACTCGGCGCTGGAGCAGGCGGTCGAACTGAGCAGCCGCTACATCCCCGGCCGCGTCCAGCCGGACAAGAGCATCGACGTGATCGACGAAGCCGGCGCCCGCATCCGCCTCAAGAGCACGACCAAGCCGCCAAGCCTGGCCGAGGTCGAGGAGCACATCCAGAAGTTGTCGTCCGAGAAGGACGAGGCGGTCAAGGAAACCGACTACGAGCGGGCGGCGGAGCTGCGTGACCAGATCGAATCGCTGCGGCTGAAGAAGGAGAACGTACAGCGCGAGTGGCAGGAATCGGCGAAGGAAGTCGAGGGGATCGTCGACGACGAGGTGATCGCCGAGGTCGTCAGCAAGATGACCGGCGTGCCCCTGACGCGGCTGGAGAAGGAAGAGGCCCAGCGTCTGCTGGAACTGGAGAAGGAACTGCATAAGACGGTGGTCAGCCAGGAGGACGCGATCAGCGCGATCGCCCGGTCGATCCGCCGCAGCCGCAGCGGCCTGAAGGACCCCAAGCGTCCGATGGGCAGCTTCATCTTCGTGGGCCCCAGCGGCGTGGGCAAGACTTTGCTGGCCAAGGCACTGGCCGAGTTCATGTTCGGCAACGCCGACTCGCTCGTTCACATCGATATGAGCGAATACATGGAGAAGCACAACGTCAGCCGACTGATCGGCGCTCCGCCCGGCTACGTCGGCTACGAGGAGGGCGGCCAGCTCACCGAGCGCATCCGCCGCCGGCCCTATGCCGTCGTGCTGCTGGACGAGATCGAGAAGGCTCACCCCGACGTCTTCAACATGCTGCTCCAGATCATGGAGGAAGGCCGCCTGACCGACAGTTTCGGCCGCCATATCGACTTCCGCAACACGATCCTGATCCTGACCAGCAACATCGGCGCCGAGCTGATCAAGAACCAGGGCGGCTTCGGATTTGCCAAGCGCAGCGCGGAGGCCGACTATCAGAAGATGAAGGAGATGCTCCAGAAGGAAGTCGAGCGGCACTTCCGGCCGGAGTTCATCAACCGCGTGGACGACATCATCGTCTTCCGCAACCTGACCCGGGACGACCTGGTGAACATCATCGAATACGAGCTGCGCAAGGTCCGTGACCGGCTCACCGACCACGGCCTTCAGCTCGAACTGACGCCCGAGGCCAAGGACTTCCTGATCGACAAGGGCTATAACCCTGACTTCGGCGCCCGCCCGCTCCGCCGGGCCATCGAACAGAACATCGAGGACCCGATCTCCGAGGCCATCCTCCGGCAAGAGTACGCCGAGTGCGACAAGGTCGTGGTCACACGCAAGCCCGACAGCGACCATCTCTTCTTCGAAGGCATCAAGGTCGCCAAAGGCGCCGACGGGTCCGAGACCGTCGCCGAAGTAGCCGACGCGACGTAGCCGCCCGGCCAGCGCGCAAACAAGAAGCCCCGGGATCGCAGTCCCGGGGCTTCTTTCATTTCGCGCCCGCATGCCGTCGGCTGCGTCAGTGGTTAAGCTTCCGGGCCAGCGTGGGGAACACCGGCATATCGTTCACGGTATCGACCGTCGCGGTCTTATCCAGGCGGCTGTAGGGCCCGCCGGTCAGCGTGCCGATCACGTACAGGCCCACCGCCCGGTCATAGGGCACGACCTCTCGGCCGATTTCGGTCCCCGGGTCCAGTGTCGCCAGCCGCTGCTGTGCAGCTTCGGCGTCGGCGGCGTTGCTGTAGCGGACGACGAAGATCATGGTCGGCTCGTCGGGGAGCCCGGGCGTACGATAGGCAGCCACGACGACCGTGTCGTTGCGGCCCATCCGCAGCACCTTGCTGAAGCTCTCAAGCATGCCGATCTGCTGAACATACTGGTAGCTCAGCGAATCGCCGCCGCGGAGATAGTGAACGCGGCCTTCCAGCAGCCCGTCATTGGGCAGCATCCGCACCAGGTCCGGCGGCAGCTTGCCGGACGTGCCCGGCAGGTTCCTGACGATCTGGCGAGCCATCGCGACCATCTCCGGCCTGAACGTCGGCGGCTGACGCTTCGGCGAGTAGACCCGCAGGCAGTAGTCGCCCGTCCAGATGCTCAGCCCGACCGCCTGGTCGAACAGCCGCGTCTCCTGGCCGAGCTGCTCGCTCAGCGTCGCCGGGATCGACGAACTGATCGACATCAGCCCGTAGGCGTCAGCCGAGTTGTCGCAGTGAAACAGCAGCACGATCAGCCGCTGCTCCTGGTCGTTGCCGAGCTGATACTGCGTCGCCGCCACCCAGTCCACTCCGTAGTCCTGAAGAATCGGCAGAACGTCGGCGGACTGCACCTCGGTGATGGCCTGGCCGGTGTACTTGCTCGCCTGCGTCACCTTGTTCCACGTGCCGACCTGCCCGCTGCGCGGGAAGATGCCGGCCAGGTCGGGATCGTCTTTCTGGTCGATCGCATTGCCGGTCTCGCCCGGGCCGATCGGCTCCTCGCCGCCGTTGCTGCCCAGACGCTGCTCGCCGCCGGGCGTCTTGGCGTCGGAGGTCTTGTCAGCCGGCTTGTTGACGGGCTGCTCGTCCTTCTTGCAGCCGGACAGGGTCCCGCCCAGGACCAGCGCGAGCACGAGCATTCGAGTCGTCAGTCGGGTCATTGGCGTGATGCTCCTTGGGGTCATCGATCCCGGGCTACGGGCTAAACCCGTTGCGTCGGTCCCGGATCGCTCGAAGACCGCCCCGGCCCGGGGCGATCAGTCCCTGATTATAAGTCTCCAGCCCGGGGCTTCAACGCAATTCGCTGACTGCCGCTTTCTCATCAGCCGCCCTCTCTCTATAATGGCTGCCCGATTCCCCAGACCGCGGAGACGCCTGATGATCGTGACCATCGACGGACCGGCAGGCTCGGGCAAGTCCACCGCCGCCCGGCGGCTGGCCGAGCGGCTCGGCATCGCCTATCTCGACACCGGCGCCATGTATCGCGCCGCGACGCTCGCCGCCATCCGCCGCCGCATCGACCTGGCCGACCACCAGGCGCTGGCCGACCTCGTCCGCGACATTGACATCGGCCTCGACTGCGGCCGCCCCGGCGACGGCGGCCAGACCCGCGTGTTCCTCGACGGCCTGGAAGTCACCCGCGACATCCGCTCAGCCGAGGTCAGCGAGAAGACCAGCCGCGTCGCCCCGGTCCCCGGCGTGCGAAACGAACTGGTCGCCCACCAGCGGCGGATCGGCGCCGAACTGGTCCGCGCCATCGGCGGCGTCGTCAGCGAAGGCCGCGACCAGGGTTCGGTCGTCTTCCCCGACGCCGACGCGAAGTTCTTCCTGGACGCCAGCCCGGAAGTCCGCGCCCGCCGCCGTCACCAGGAGATGGCCGCCGACGGCGAAACCATCACCTACGAGCAGGTGCTCCACCAGATCGTCACCCGCGACGGCGCCGACCGCAGCCGCGCTGTCGCCCCGCTGATCGTGCCCGACAACGCCCAGGTGCTCGACACCTCGGGCATGGATATCGACGCGGTGGTCGACTGGCTGGCCGACCGCGTCCGGGAGAAGCGGCCCCGGTGACCCGACGCGACCAGCCCGTGCCCTCGCACCGCCGCCGCGATCCGGTGGGCTTGCTTTATCGCGCCTACTGGCGGGCCTGGCAGCAGGCCTTCTTCTGGACGATGACGCTGGGCTATCGCTACCGCTGCTGGGGCCGCCGCCTCGTCCCCAAGGAAGGCGGCCTGCTGCTGGTGAGCAATCACCAGAGCTTCTTCGACCCGTTCCTGGCGACGCTGCCCTTGCCGCGGCATTGCAGCTACCTCGCCCGCGATACGCTGTTTCGCGGACCGTTCGGGGCGATCATCCGTTCGCTCGGCGCGTTCCCCGTCCGCCGCGGGCAAGCAGACATCTCGGCGATCAAGGAGACCCTCCGCCGCCTGCGTGACGGGCGCGCCGTACTAATCTTCCCAGAGGGCACGCGGTCGCGGTCCGCGCGGATGGGGCCGATCCAGCCCGGCGTGGCCATGATGGCCCGCAAGGCCGCCGTCCCCGTCATGCCCGTCGCCATCTGCGGCGCCTCCGACGCCTGGCCGCGTGGGAGCCTGCTGCCGCGCGGCGGGGAAATCCACGTGAAGTTCGGGCCGCCCATGCAGCCCGGCGAGGTCGCCGACATGGACGACGCCGCGTTGGCCAGTGAATTGCAGTCCAGAATCACCGCCCTGATGGCCGACCTGGCCGCCCTGCGCGACCATCGACGACGATATTGAGGACACCATGCGAACGGCCCTGATCGCTATCGCGCTGCCACTCGTGCTGCTGGCCGGCTGCTCGTCCAAGGCTAAGCAGGAGAAGGCCTTCGCCGACCGCATCCAGGCCGACCGGACCCGCGTTGAGGCGCTGGCGGCAAAGGTCGAGTCCGTGACCGGCCCGGCCCGCGAGCGACTGAACCGGCAGGTCCACAAGCTGAGAGTCTGGCTGTCTGCAATCGACGAATTCCTGACGCAGTTGAAGTCGGCCAGCACGGCCGAGGTCCGCCAGACGCTCAGCGACAGCCTCAAGAAGGCGCTGGATAAACTCGATAAGGCTATCGCCGCGGCCGAGACGAACGCCGCCAACCCGGCCGCGACTCCCACGTCCGGCCCCGACCCCTTCGCAGGCGACTGGTCCGGCTGACCGGCTGCGCGATCCGGATTTGACTTTCACTGTATGCGGGCTTACCGTTCGATAGTCGGGGGCGTTCCCTGACCCGTCTGTTTGCGGCAAGTTGCACTTCTGTTTCTCATCAACCTGAAGGAGACTTCGCATGAGAGTTCTGGGGCTTACCGTGATGGCGATGCTCGTGGCCCTGTGCGTGAGCGGCTGCAAGAGCAGCGAAAAGGACCAGTTCGTCAAGGACTCCAACAAGACCCTGGACAGCGCCCAGTCCAAGATCGACGAGGCCAAGAAGTCGGACAACCCGATCAAGAAGGCTGCGGCAACTGCGGCTGAGTCGGCCGTCAAGACCGCCCGCGAGGCCGTTGACAAGCTCAAGGACCTCGACGACGCCAAGTTCCAGGAGTTGAAGAAGGACGCCGAGGCCAAGCTCAAGGCCCTTCAGGACGCCATCAAGAGTCTCTAGCGACGGCGTCTGAATGACGATGCCAGGATGCGGGGAGGCGGCCGACGCCTCCCCCTTTCCTTGCGCAGCGAACCTTGCCGCGCTCACGTCATCGGGCTAACATGGAGCAATCGGCTTGATCCGCACCCCGTCTCCCGCAACACCGCTCGATCCTGATCCCTGCCGCCGCATGGCGAAAGGCTGCCCGAAATGAAGATCCTGCTGGCTGAGAAATACGGCTTCTGCTTCGGCGTCCGCGACGCCATCGAACTGGCTGAGCGGACCGCACGCACGCAGCCGGCCTCCGGCTCGGTCTACACGCTGGGGCCGGTCATCCACAACAAACAGGTCGTCGAGCGGCTGGGCGAAGCCGGCCTGCGGACCGTCGATTCGCTCGACCAGACCGCCGGCGGAACGGTCGTCATCCGCAGTCACGGGGTCTCGCCCGGGGTCATCGAGGACGCGACCGCCCGCGGACTGAACGTCGTGGACGCGACCTGCATCCTGGTCAAGCGGGCCCAGAACATCGCCGCCCAACTCCACGCCGAGGGCTACCGCGTGGTCATCGTCGGCGACCCCGAGCACCCCGAGGTCCGCGGCGTGCTCGGCTACGCCCCGGACATCATCTGCGTCAACTCGCCCGAGGACATGGCCAAGCTCCCCCGCCGCGGAAAGCTCGGCATCATCAGCCAGACGACGCACACCGTTGAGCATTTCGGCCAGATGGTCGGCCTGATCACCGCCCGCGGTTACAGCGAACTGAAGGTCGTCAATACCATCTGCAACGCCACCAAGGAGCGGCAGGACGCCGTGCAGGACCTCTGCGCGAAGGTGGACGTGATGTTCGTCCTGGGCGGCTACCACAGCAGCAACACCAACCGGCTGGCCGAGATTTGCCGCGATGCCGGCGTGGACACCCACCACCTCGAAACCGTCAAGGATTTTCGCCCCGAGATGGTCGCAGGCAAGACGGCCGCAGGCGTCACCGCCGGCGCCTCGACCCCCGACTGGATCATCGACGAGTTTGTCCGCCATCTCCAGGCCATCGGCTGAGTTTCATCGCGGCATCCTTTCTGCTACGATGGGGCCGCCCGGCCGACGCCGCGCGGGAGCCACACCATCGACGCAATCCCGAAAGGACTGCCAGCCGTGCCGCCCGGCGAGCCTTCTGGCCCGCCCTCGCGATGGCCCGGCATGCTGCTGCTCGCAGCCGTGCTGGTCGGAGGCGGGCTTCGGGCGGCCATCCTCAATCGCTCTCTCTGGTATGACGAAGCGGTGATGTACTGGATCGCCGTCGGCACGCCGCGTGAGGTCCTCGCACAGAACGCCGACCGCAACTCCGCTCCGCCCACGTTCGCCCTGATGCTGAACGCCGTCCAGCGGCTTGGAGAAAGCGAGGCCGCCCTGCGGGCGTTGCCTCTGCTGTTCGGCCTGTTCGCCATTCCTGCGGCCTATTGGCTCGCCTGCCAGTTTCTCCGCACCGGCCCGTCGCTGCTGGCCGCATGGCTGTTCGCCCTCTCTCCCTGCCAGATTCATTACAGCGCTGAGGTGCGCGAGTATTCCCTGGCTGTTCTGCTGACGATCCTTATGCTCGCCCTGTTCACACGCCTGCTGCGCCGGCCCACGCCGGCGCGCTGGGCGCTGCTGACGCTGGCCATGGGCCTGAGCGTCTGGGTGCAATACGGCCTGGCCCTGCTCATCCTGTCATTGAATCTCGTCTTCCTGGTCGATCTTCGGCGTCGCCCTGCCCGGCTGCGACGAGTTGCATGGTGGGCCGCAGGACAGTGCCTGGTCGCCGGTGCCGTCGCCGGCGCCTGGCTGACTTCGCTTCGCGCGCAGATGAACGCCGGCATCGGCGGGCCTGAGGGCTATCTCTCCAGCGCCTACTTCCAGGGCACGGCCGCCTCGCTCTGGAACGTGCTGGTCAACAACACCGGCCTGCTCATGGGCTTCATGTTCGGACTCGCGCTTCCGCTGCTGGTCGTCCTCTCGGTCCTCGGAGCGATTGGCCTAGCCCGCGACGTCCATGGCCGCGCCGCCCTGTGGCTCTGGGCGGTTCCCCTGACGATAACGATGATCGGGGCCATCGTCCGGCTGTATCCCTACAGCGGCAGGCGGCAGGACCTTTTTCTCACACCCATGTTCTATCTGCTCGCCGCCGCAGGGGGGCAATGGCTGTTCGACCGCCTGAGGACCGGGCAGCGCCAGCTCGCAACGGCCGCTACTGCTATCCTGCTGACGCTGCTCGCCGCCGCGTCCCTCAGAGAGGTCCGCCACGCCGACATCCAGCCGATGAAGGAAGTTCTAGCCACGATTTCCCGTGAGCGGCAGGCATCCGACCGCGTGGTCCCCGTCTACAAGGCCAGGCCCGCCTGGTACTACTACGTCGGCCGCGGCTCGCGCCGGTGGAGCACCTGGGAACAGCGCGCCGCAAGTGAGCAGGAAATCTGCGATGAGATCGACCGCGCCATGGCATCCCCCGGCCGCGTCTGGCTGATCTTCTCTCACGGCATGAAGACCCCCCAGCCCTACGTCGACCACGCCCGCCGAACGCGCAAGCTCACCCTCATCGCCGACTACGGCCAGACCTGGCTGTACCGGGCCGAGTGACGCCTCGCAGGCTTAACGTTGGCCGGATCGTCCAGATGATCTGTCAACAAACAGCCCATTCCGCGGCCACGCGGCGGGCGACGACGCGGCCGTCGCGGATGGCCTGGTTCGTGCCACGGTCCTCCGGGTAGACCTGGGCCATCGTCGCGAGGTGCAGCCCGGCGATCGGCGTCGCCACGTCGGGGATAAGCCGACCGTAGTGTCGCACTACCACCGGCTGGGCGTATCGCTCGCGCCAGACGTGGCAGCCAAGCACCGTATCGTCACGCAGGTCGGGGAACATTCGCCGCAGGTGGGCCAGGCTGTCTGCGGAGACTTTCTCGTCAGACTCTGTCCATGCCGGGTCCTCTTCGGCCACGTAACGCGAAAGGTAGACGATGTGCCGCCCCCCGTAGCTGGCCGGGGGCTCGAAGTTTGTATGTTCGATCACGCCCACGAAGGGGAAACTCGGATCGTTCACGTTTACCCAATAGGCGTCCGACAGGCTGCGGCCCAATTCGGCCACGACACAGATGTTTCCCAGATACTGGATCCGCCGCAGCGATGCGAGGTACTCCGCGTCGGCATGGCCGGCAAGCAGATCGGCGACGATCGGCAACGCGGGCGTCGCAATCACGGCATCGGCATCCATGTCGCGTCCGCCGGCCGTCACGCCCGTCACTCGTCCGTCGCGGACGCGCAGGCCCGTCGCAGGTACGCCCGTGAGCACCTGGCCGCCCGCAGCGACAATCGACTCGACTATCGCGTCTGCCAGCGCCGCGAACCCGCCGCGGAAGTAGGCCAGCGTCTCTCGCCCGCGCCCGCGGCTGCCGCCGCGAAGCAGCAGCTTGTTCCACATCCAGACTGCCGACAGGTCGTCGGCAAACCGCCCGAACTTGCCACGCAGCAGCGGCGCCCATACGATGCGATAGACCGCTTCCCCGCCCAACTCGATCAGCCAGTCCCTTGCCGTGCGGCCTTCCAGCGCGTGCCAGTCCTTCACTCGCCGGGCGCGTGACACCAGCCAGGCCAGCCGCAACCGGTCGTGCAGCCGCAGCGGGCGGAAGCGCAGCAGGTCCAGCGGCGAACTGAACCGCAGCAGCCGATTCGCATAGTACATCCCCGTCCGCGTGCGGCGACGAACGACGCGGTCCGCCAGTCCCAGTTCGGCAACCAGTTCCGTGACGTGACGGTCGCCGGCGAACCAATGGTGGTAGAACTTCTCCAGGCGGGCGCCACCGACCGCGAAACTCCCGGCCAGGCCGCCCAGTGACGCGTCGCGTTCCAGCAGCGTCACCGGCACGCCGTCGCGTGCAAGCTGCCAGGCGGCCGCCAGCCCGCAGAATCCCCCGCCGATGACAACCGCGCGTCGCGTCGATCTGGAACTGCCCCCAGGCATGGCGCTTCCTCGCTACTTCAATAGGACTTCCAGGTTCTGCCCCGCCCGCCGAGGCTGACGGTCCCGGCGCCGATGCCGCCCAGCGTAGAGGAACGGGCTTCGCTTCCCGGACTGCGATGCGTGCTTCGTCGACTTGCCGGCTATCGGACCTCCTGTTGTAGTGCGATATTACCAGCGTAAGCAGCGAGCTTCCAGTTGATGGTATTGCACGGCAGCCGCGGACGGGGTACAACTACTTGCTGAGTACTCGCGGCCGCCGCGTTGGTGGCCGACCCCTCAAACAGGAGAGACTGTCATGTCCACGCATCGTCGCAGCATCCGAGCCGGTTGGCCGATGGCCGCCCTGCTCTTGGCCGCGGGCCTCGCTCTGGTGGCCTGGTCGCTGCTGCCCGCACCGGTCCAGGCCGAGGGCATGGGCGTCGGTACGTTCAAGTTCGTGCGTCTGGCCGAGGAGAAGGTCGGTGACCGCGAGCAGATTGTCATCGTGGTCAAGCCCCTGGAGGGCGACGGCGAGTTCAAGTTCTACATGGGCCGCCAGAACAAGTATCTGCCCGTGGCCAAGACGTTGAAGGAAGACCAGCAGATCACCCTGAACTGGGGCAGCGAGCGCGAGATGAACTGGGTCAACAAGATCACCGTGGCCGGCGCCGACGCCCCGGTGGCCGAAGTCGGGCCCGATGCCGCCGGAGGCGAGTTGGAGAAGCTCACGCCCGAGCAACTCCGCGCCCGCGTCAAAGACCTGGCCGCCGAGAACGCGAAGCTGCGCGCCCGCGTGAAGGAGCTTGAGGCCCAGAACGCCCGCCTGCGCGAGAAGGCCGGCGAGGCCCCCAAGGTCAACAACGATAACCCGACCGTCGAGGCCGCCCCGCTGCCCGACGGCGCCGCCGGCATCCGCGGCCTGCTGGCCGGGACGATTCAGTCCAAGGACGGCCGCGTCTTCACGCTCAAGGTCACCGGCGTGACCAAGACCTTCGATCGCAGCACGGCCGCCAAGCCCGAGGCCCTGGTCGGCCAGACCGTCACCTGTGTGGTCGCGGCCCGCAACGCACGGCTGGTCCACGCCCTCAACGAGTTGAACCTCGGCGACGCGATCACCGTCGGCGTGGTCAACGAGCACGGCAACGCCCTCCAGGTCGTCGAAGACCTGAGCAAGGATGTTCCGCCCGCCCCGATCCACGAAGGTGAGGGCCACTGACCCGCCCGGCGTCCGAGGATAGCTGATTGAACACGACGAGGCGGCCGGCTCGAACCGGCCGCCTCGTATTGTTCTTCCCCTTCTTGCCAATCGGTCGGAATTGACCGGCCTGGCGATGGCGATCCTCCCCCCGGGTATGCAGCGGATGCCTCGATCTGTGGAGCATCCTTCGTATTTAGAATCGGCGGAAAATCCTTGAATTGCCTGGGGGCGGACCGATAGAATGGCCGATCTGTCACAGTCGGCTGCGATGACAGAGGCCGGATGTCGGCCTCGGCGGACCGACGGTGAGGCACCTCTAACCCAATCCCGAAATCAGAGGCTGGTTGTCAGAGGCTGGAGGCCACGAAGAGGCCCGACCGCTGCGGGCATTGTCGCCCAGGCCGCCCTGACCCCTGATCCCCGGTATTGACCTGGAGCGTTGCGAGCGATGGTAGACAAGAACCTGATCAACTCGTTGGATATCGATGAAGAGCAGTTGGCCAAGGAACTGGACGCCGTGGTGGCTGAGTCGGCGTCGGCGGACGACCTTGAAGGCCTGGTCCTGGGGGCAGCCGGGAGCTTCGAGGCGGGCAACATCCTGAGCGGCCGCGTGGTCGGCCGGGCAGGCGACGACGTCGTCGTGGACGTTGGGCTCAAGAGCGAGGGGATCATCCCGATCGAGGAGTTCGACAACCCGGCAGCCGTCAAGCCGGGCGACAAGCTCGAAGTGTTCCTGGAGGCCGTCGAGAGCGAAGGCGGCCAGATTCAGCTCTCCAAGCGCAAGGCCGACCGCATCCGGGCGTGGCAGAACATCCTGGAAAACAAGAGCGAGGGCGACCCGGTCGGGGGGACGGTGATGCGGAAGATCAAGGGCGGCCTGCTCGTGGATATCGGCGTGCCGGTGTTCCTGCCGGCGTCGCAGGTGGACATCCGCCGACCGGCCGACATCGCGACGTATATTGGCCAGCGCATCGAGGCCGTCATCTTGAAGATAGATGAAGACCGCCGCAATATCGTGATTTCGCGGCGGCGGCTCATCGAGGAGCGCCGGGCGAAGGCGAAAGAGGAACTTCTCAAGACCCTCGAGGAGGGCCAGATCGTCAAGGGCGTGGTCAAGAACATCGCCGATTTCGGCGCGTTCGTGGACCTCGGCGGCATCGACGGCCTGCTTCACATCACCGACATGAGTTGGGGCCGCGTCAGCCACCCCAGCGAGGTCGTGCGCATCGACCAGGAGCTGGAAGTCAAGGTACTCAACATCGATCGCGAGAAAGAGAAGATCGCCCTGGGCCTCAAGCAGAAGCAGCCGAGCCCGTGGGAATCGATCGGCGATCGCTACCCTGTCGCCAGCCGCGTAAAGGGCGAGGTTGTCAACATCATGAGCTACGGCGCCTTCGTCAAGCTCGAGGAGGGCGTCGAGGGTCTCGTGCACATCAGCGAGATGAGCTGGACCCGCCGCATCAACCACCCCAGCGAGATTCTGAGCGTGGGGGATGTGATCGATGTCGTAGTTCTCGACATAGATCAGTCCAAGCAGGAAATTTCACTGGGCATGAAGCAGACGGAGGTCAACCCCTGGACGCTGGTCGCGGAGAAGTATCCGCCCAACACCGTCGTCGAGGGCACCGTCCGCAACCTTACCAACTACGGCGCCTTCGTCGAGATCGAGGAAGGCATCGACGGCCTGCTGCACGTCTCCGACCTCTCGTGGACCAAGAAGATCGGCCACCCCAACGAGATGCTCACCAAGGGCCAGCAGATTCGCTGCGTCGTCCTCTCGGTCGACGAGGAGAAGCAGCGCATCGCCCTCGGCTACAAGCAGCTCACCGAAGACCCCTGGCTCCGCGCCGTTCCCGACCACTACCTGCCCGGCCAGATCGTCGAGGGCACGGTCACCAAGATCACCAACTTCGGCGTCTTCGTCGAGCTCGAAGAGGACCTCGAAGGCCTGCTCCACATTTCCGAGTTGGCCGACCACAAGGTCGAGGATCCCTCTGAGGTCGTCAAGGTCGGCGACAAGGTCCAGGTCAAGATTCTCCGCGTGGACACCGAGGAGCGCAAGATCGGTCTCTCGCTCAAGCGGGCCCAGTGGGCCGCCGAGAGCGACTCCGGCGAAGGCGGCCAGGCCGCCCAGCCGGTCCGCCGCCGCGGCGGGCTCCACGGCGCCGAGACGGGCATCGCCTCGGACATCATCGACCAGGTCCTCTTCCAGAAGCCGGCCAAGTCCGACGCCCCCAAGGCCGACCAGCCTGCCTCTGCCGAGGACGAGCCCAAGCAGGAGTAGCCCCGGACCGACCGGCAGCCACATTCATGCCACCCCCACACGCCTCGGGCCCCGCGCCCGGGGCGTTTGCCTGTACATCCCTTCCCGCCCCCCCGCCCGTCCTTTGACTTTGCCACGCCCGTGTGCAACAATTGAAGTACAGGGGATCAGGCGGCGAGACATCTTGCGGCCGCCGCTGGCTGCCGGGGCGCGGCCCGACGGTGGCTGCCATGCCCGTCACTTACCAGATCGACAAATCCGCCCGTCTGGTGCGGGTCATCTGCACCGGCGACGTGGACGACCAGCAGGTGCTCGCCCTCTACCGCCGCATGCGGGCCGACCCCGACTACTCCCCCGGCTTCAGCGAACTGGTCGATCAGCGGGACGTCAGCCGCCTCGATCTCACTCGGGCTGGCCTGCGGAGCCTGGCCGACCTGTCAGCCAACCGCGAGGGCCCGCCGACGCCGTTCCGCACCGCCATCGTCGCCCCGTCGGACCCGACGTTCGCGCTCGGCCGAATGTATGAGTTGCTGTCGGACGGCGCGACGCCGGAGGAAGTGTCGGTCTTCCGCGACATGGACGCCGCCCTGGCCTGGCTGGGCATGGCGGTGGAGGAGGACTGAGGGGATCAGTGGCTCGCGGTCAGTGGCTTGCCAGAGCCTCGGAGCCGCCACCTTCAACTGTCAGTGGGACACCGTCCATGTATCTTGCCTTACACGCAATACTGAATGGTTCATGTCAACGACGTGCAGCTACACCCACAATACGTCGGCCTTGGCTGGGATGGCGGGTCCCGAATTTGACGGCTGGGGGTTGGATTGCATTACGCTGATTGTCTATATAATACAATACATTTTCTTGCGTGCTCCAAAATCGGATATATAATACATGGAAGACTAGGAGCTAGAAGCTAGAGGTCAGCGGCCAGATGGGAGGTGGGGCGGATGGGGCAATTAAACTGCAACACAGTGACAAACAACGCCTTATGGATAGGCACTCGATGGCTCTCTGCCGCCTCAGGTCCCGATCACGCCGGAAAGACCTCCTCGCGTGGGAGGGGGGGTGAGGGCTCGGGAAAGGGGCGGGCCCGGGGACTGGTCTGCTTTTCGCGTCTTCGCGAAAAGGGGACCTGTCCCCCTCTCTTAGGACCCGCCCCCTCCCCGAGCCCGGACTGCCGCCCGAGATCGGCGACACGGCCCACTACCAACTGACCACTGGCCACAGACCTCTAGCCACGGATCACGATCCACTTTCCCCCAGGGAGCCGCCATGAACAGTTTCAACCAGCCCGACCGGCGGAACGCGAACGCGAGCCCTAACCCGGACGACAATCACCGCTTCCCGCAACTGGCGGCCCATCGGGAGAAGAATCGGCTGACCAAGCAGCAGCGGGACGTGGCTCGCTACTTCGCGGCCAACCCGGGGGCCGGGCTCATGGAGGCGGCGGACGCCTGCAAGATTTCTGTGACCTACCTCCGCAAGTGGATGGTCGATCCCGAGTTCCAGGGCTACTGGCAGGACCTGCGGCGGTTCTGGTCGCTCCGCGAACGCGAGTCCACGCGGCAGGCGGCCTACCAGGCGGCCCGCGAGGCCCGCGTCCTGATGGCCTCGGCGCCGCCCCGGCTGCAAGGGCGGTTCCTCGACGCGTGCGACCGGTTGCTGACGGCGGCCGACCGGCTGCTCGCGGTGGAGATGGTCGAGCGGCAGGACCCGGACCGGCGTTGGCCCTGGAGCGAGAGCGTGGGGTTCCCCGGCCGGGACGGCCCGGGCGGCGACCGCGTGGCGGCGGCTGGCGGCGGGGCCGAGGTGCTGGAGGCGGACACCGAGCGGCGGGCAGCAAAGCCCAAGTGGGAGGTTCTGCCCGAAGTGCCCATCCCCACGGACGAAGAGGCCGAGGCCCTGCTGGCCGATCTGGACGAGGATGAGACGTAGCGATTCCCTGGAAGGCGGGCCAGTCCCCGGCCCGGCCGGCCGCCGCGGGCGTCCCACGAACACCTAACCCGAAAGCCACGCGTCAGGCGGGAGGCCGGGGCGTAGACTGCTGTGCCAGGTCCGGTAACGCGGCGGCAGAGGGATGTTAACCGCCCTGCCCGGTCAGCCGATAGATTGAGCGGATGCCTATAGTAAGGTAGGATGGAATGGGAACGGGAGCCGCCACACACCAGCCCAGAGCGCGGGAGAGCAGGGACGTGGAAACCGGCCTGCAAAGCTATCTGCGCGAGATCAACGAGACCGCCCTGCTCACCGAGCAGGAGGAGAAGGATCTTGCGCGGCAGATCGCGGCCGGCGACGGGGCGGCGCGCGATCGCATGGTGCGGGCAAATCTGCGGCTGGTCGTCAACATCGCCAAGAACTACACGCGGCGGGGGCTGCCGCTGATCGACCTGATCGAGGAAGGCAACATCGGGCTGATCAAGGCGGTGGAGAACTTCGACCCCAGCTTCGGCAACCGGTTCAGCACCTATGCGAGCTGGTGGATCAAGCAGTCGATCAAACGGGCGCTGATCAACGCGGCCCAGCCGATCCATATCCCGGCCTACATGGTGGACCTCATCAGCAAGTATCGCCACGCGGTGGCGGCCCTGGAGGACAAGCTGGGGCGATCGCCGAGCGTGGACGAGTTGGCGACGGCGCTGGAACTGCCCGCCAAGAAGGTGCGCATCGTCCGCAAGGCGGTGAAGGCCTACAGCTCGCGCAGCCAGACGGGCATCGATCCCGAGGGCGTCAACCTGAGCGAGTCGCTGGAGGACGAGAACGCCACCGACCCCGGCGACGAGGTGCTGACCGGCGACGAGCTGAAGGCCGTCAAGGGGCTGCTGGAACGCATCGACCAGCGAAGTGCGACGATCCTGCGGCTGCGGTTCGGGCTGGACGGGGCCGATCCGCTGACGCTCAAGGAGATCGGCGAGAAGATCGGCCTGACCCGCGAGCGCGTGCGGCAGCTCGAGCGCGACACGCTGCGGATGCTGCACGACCAGATGGAGCGGGCCGCCGGCGACGGCGAAGAAGAGTAGGAAGGTTCGACGTTCGAGGTTCGAAGTCTGAGGGCGGAGACACCGGTTCGAAGTTCGGCGTGCGTGGTTCGAGGTTCGGGTTTATAATCCGGCTTTGAACCTCGCACCTCGAACTTCGAACTTTTCTTTTGGAGCCGCGCATGAGCGAACTGGAATCCATGATCCGCGACGTGCCGGACTTCCCCAAGAAGGGGATCATCTTCAAGGACATCACCCCCCTGCTCGCGACGCCGCAGGGGTTGGCCGGAGCGACCGAGGCCATGGCCGCCCCGTTCCTCGACCGCCAGATCGACCTGGTGGTGGGCATCGAGAGCCGCGGGTTCATCTTCGGCACGACGGTCGCGATGGCCCTGGGGGCCGGCTTCGTGCCGATCCGCAAGCCGGGCAAGCTGCCGGCTGCGACCGCGTCGGCCAGCTACGACCTGGAATACGGCAGCGACTCGATCGAGATCCACGCCGACGCCGTCCGCAAGGGCCAGCGCGTGCTGATGCTCGACGACCTGCTGGCGACCGGCGGGACGATGCAGGCGGCCTGCGGGCTGGTGGAGAAGCTCGGCGGCCGCATAGTCGGCGTCTCGTTCCTCATCGAGCTGGCGTTCCTGGATGGCCGAAAGAAGCTGGCCAACCACGACGTTCACTCGGTGATCGTGGTCAGCTATTGACTCCTGCAAAAGGAATCTTCATTCACCACAGAGGACACCGAGATCACAGAGGAGGTCAGAAGCGTCAAGAAATGCCTGAAATCAAGAATTTCTTGATACTCCCGACTCTGTGCTCTCTGTGGTGAAGATTGCTTCTACAGGATTCAGTAGCCGGCTTCGGTGGGCTGAGCCACAGATGCACGCGGATCAGCGGTTCTGCCATCCGCGGCGACTCTGTCGGAACGGAGAGGGCCCGCGCGACGGGGGGTGCGCCGCGCGGGCCCGGTGCGGAAGATGCTCGACGACGCAGTTGCTGCCCTGCGACCCTCCGCTTCTCTCTCTCAGTGTGCCGCCCGTCGGCGGCGACGGTCCGCCGCCATCCCGAAGGCCAGCCCGCCGATGCCCAGCAGCGCCAGCGTTGCGGGCTCGGGGACCTCGTTCGTATGCGGCGTCGCATTGCCGATGAAGTGCGCGTCCGATCCGAACTCGACCTTGCCGACGTGCATGTTCTCCATGCTGATGTCGCGGTCGAAGTATAGTGTGAAGACCAGCGGCCCCTGGATTCCGCCCAGGCCGCCCAGGCTGGCCCGCAGGGGATCAGCCACCAGGCCGCCCTGCGGCCCGTCCAGGTTGTCCGGCCCGTCCAGATTGCCGCTGGCGAACGGCGTCGAGTGCGACCGCATGGCGGTGACAACGTTGTAGCTGAGCGGGGCATAAACACCGTTGGTATAGCCCCACTCGCTGCTGACGTCGCCGCCTTCGCCCAGTTGCGACGACACGTTGTCGAAGTTGACGGTATGGGCCCCGTCGCCCAGGACGGCTGTGCCGCCAGTGATCTTCGCCCAGTTGCCCATGTCGAAGGAGACGCTGGTCAGGATCTGGTTGGACGCGTCGATCGGCACGGTCACAGGCCAGGCCGTTGACGTGTTCATCAGCGTCAACTGCATCTCGCGGGCGCCGGTCTGCGTGAACGTCGCCTGCGCAGAGAAGCCGCTCCCGTCGTCCCAGACCCAGAGCACGTCGCCCAGAGCCGAACCGGAAGCAGCAAGCAGAGCACCGCCCGCGGCCAGAATGGCCAAGAGTCGTCGCATCATCATGTCCCTACCCTCCCACTTGCCAGGGCCTCCACGCGGACCCTTCCGCCACTCAGGCCGGTGCGGAATTCCTGCGGATTACCGTGATCGGGCGGAAGCCACGTCGGCTCCCGTTGCCGCCCTCACGACCCTGTCAGGAGAAGTCTCGAATTCGCGCCCGGACCGGGCAAATGACATGGAAGGGAAACGCGCCGCCCCTCTGCCGCGCAGGCAAAGAGCCCGACGTCAGCCGATCTTATCGGCCGCGCCGGGCTCTCTCCTCACTGGCCCCCGCTTATCGGACAGCCGGGTTCACTCAGCCGTCAGGCCGCCCGGCTTACGCGGCCCCTCCGCAGACGCCCCGCAGCCAGCGCCGTCGAACCCAGGGCCAGCATCGCCAGCGTCGCCGGCTCGGGCACAAACGTGCCAACGTTGGGCGGCGGAGTGATGGTGTTCGCGCCGGGCGTAGTGCCGAAGCCAAACGTCAGGCCGGAGATCCCCGACTCCGCGGTCACGCCCGGCACATCGAACTCGAAGGTGGCGTTGAGCGCCAGGAACGGATTGTGAGGGCCGTTACCCTTGATGGACCCGTTGGCGCTGTCGTATTTGTCGTCGCCCGCGGGGGCGCCGATGATCAAGTGCGCCGGCCCGGCATGGCCGGGGCCCTCCAGTACGTTCAGGAAGAACGCGCCGCCCGGCGTGCTGAACACCCAGCCGGCAGCGACGGTCCCGCCGTCGGAGTAGGTCTTGTTGCTGGCCACGCTGCGAGCTACGCCGTTCCCGCTGACCAGCGTGCCGCTGGTCTGGCCCGAGTCAATCGTGAACAGCAGGCTGCTGAGGTTCTGGCCGACGCTCGTGGGGTCGGCCTGGAGGTTCTCCAGGAAGACCGTAACGTGGTCGGTCGTGAACGTGAAGGTGACCCGGGCGTTCACCGGGCCGTCCGCGACCGTCGCGCCCGACGGCGTGGTGACGATCACGTCCGCCCCGGCCGGAGCGGCCGAAAGCAGCAGGGCTCCCAGGACTCCAACGAAACGTACGGACGAACGGCTTCTCTCGCTGGTCATGGCTACCCCTCCAGGTAGGTGTGGTCTTCAGGGCTCTAATCGCCCCAAATCAGTACTGATTCTCTCCAAATGAAAACGCCTCGCCACCGAGGCCCGCAGCCACCGCGGCCGCGGTTCCCATGCCTCCTGCTCGAACTAGAAGAAGCGCTCACAGGCCATGACGTGAGTCACTGACGCTGGCAGACTTCTCTCCCTGGTCCAGAAAGACTACACCCAATTCGGCAGAAGGCAAATCCGTGTTTCCCAAAGCGACTCAACGCAGGCCGGCTGCCGATAACAACTCACCTGGCGTCACGAACAGCCGGCCCCCACACCGCCGTTGGTCGAAAGATACTCTCTCGCCCGCCGAACAACCTGGTGCTTTCGATTTCAACCCAGAGGTGATTTCAGGCTGCACTGGCTCGATCCAATAAGTCCCACCGGAATACCCTAGGCACGCGGATACCGTTGGCAACAAGAATCTATAACAGAATTGCAATCAGTTGTCCAACAAGATGTTACGTCTGTAATCCGTAATACGCCCGGACATCCAGGCCGGCGAAGCGTTGCCGGATGCGGGCGACGATCGCATCGACCGACTCGTTGCTCAGCGGCCGAACATAACCCTCCGCCGGCCTGCGGGCGAGCGTGTAAACCTGGACGCGGCCGATCCTGCCGCCGGCCGCCTGCATCTCACCCAGCCGATCGCAGAAGGCCTCGATCTCGGCCAAGTCGGGCCTGTGGCCATGGATTCGCATGAACAGCGACTGGATCGTGATCGGCCAGCGCCGGGCGGCCCACGTCAGGTTCTCCAGCACGCGGGCCAGCGGCACGCCCGTCCGCTCGACCAGCCGATAGTAGTCGTCGGTGCCCGCGTCCAGCTTGCCCCAGATCTCGCCGCGGTTGCGGTGCAGGATCTCCAGCCCCTCGCGGACGGCCGGCCGCTCGAACACCGTCGCGTTGGTAATGAGCACCAACGCCGGCCGATCGGCGGCCGGCCCGCCCTGCTCCAGCAGACGGACGTGGCGGGTGACCAGTTCGTCGGCCAGCGATATGGCGCCGACGAATTGCGGGCAGATGGCCGGCTCGCCGTCGCCGGAGAAGGCCACGTCGCTGACGTGCTTGAGGGCCTCGGGCAGATCTCGGAACTCCCCCTGCTCGAACAGCGACCCGTCGCGGACCATCGCCAGCATGCCGTCCAGTTCGGCCCGCAGCGCGTCGAGGTCCACGTCGCGCGGGCCGCCCTTGGCAGACCGGTCCACCTGGCAGTAGATGCAATCGAAATTGCAGGCCTTGTCGGGGTTGAGGTTCACCCCGATGCTGATGCCGCCGCTGCGGCGTGAGCAGACCGGATAGACGAAGCGGTTTTCCCGCCAGAGGCGCGGGTGGTGCGTGATCGCCTCGCGGAGAGCGTCGGCCGGCGTCGGATCGGCAGGTGGCATCTATTTGATTATATCGGCCCGCAGGCGGCCTGTGAAATCCCCTACTGATCCGACCAAGTTAATACGGTTCCCGTCTTGACTCATTGCTTGCCCTGTGCCTAGCATGTTCTGTTGCACCTATGGGCCTCACGGCCGCGTGACTAACACAGCACTGAGGAGCATCCGAGTTGGCCGACGCCGTCATGTCACCTTGCAGTGGGGATACGCGCATCGCCGTCAGGACGACGCCCGGCGAACCGGGTGTGTGCGTCGCCGTGCGTGCCCCGGCCAAGCTGAACATTTCGCTCTCCGTGGGCCTGCGCCGCCCGGACGGCTATCACTCCCTCCGCAGCCTGATGGTTCCGCTGTCGCTGGCCGACGAACTGGAGATATCGCCCGGCGGACGCGGGGTCGAGTTGAGCGTCCAGGGCCCGCGAGCCGGCCAGACGCCGGCGGGCCCGGAGAACCTTGTCGTGCGTGCGGGCGAGGCGCTGGCCCGGCGGACGGGTCGGGCGATCGGCGTCCGCGTCCGGCTGACCAAGCGGATCCCGGTCGGCGGCGGGCTGGCCGGCGGAAGCGCCGACGCGGCGGCGACGCTGCTGGGCCTCAACGCGGCGTTCGAACTGGGCCTGCCACTGGACGAACTGTCGGCTGTCGCGGCGGAGCTGGGCAGCGACGTGCCGTTCTGCCTGTACGGGCGGCCCGCCTGGGTGGAGGGACGCGGCGAGCTGATCGCTCCGTTCGACGGCCGCCTGCCCGAACTGTGGGCGGTGCTGATCTTCCCGCCGGTGAGCGTGAGCACCGCGGCGGTCTACGCGAAGCTGGACGCGCTGCGGGCCGCCGGTGAGCCGGTCGATGGTCCGCGGACGCGCGTCGGCGGACTGGAGTTGTTTAACGATCTGCACAAAGCGGCGCTGGCGGTTGAGCCGTCGCTGGCGAGGGTCTGCGAGCAGGTCGGTCAAGCGTCGGGCGACCCGACGGTGCTGGTGGCCGGGAGCGGGGCGACCCTTTTTGCACTGTTCGATAAGAAGGACCATGCAACCGAGTGGGAGCGTCGGATAGGGGCCAGGCTGAAATGCTCCGCGATGACGACAGCCGTCTGGTGCGGCTGAAGCGAGCAGGCCCGGGGTGAGTAGCGCAAACTGTGGGAGTACTGCGATGGATATCACCGAGGTTCGAGTGAAACTGGTTGATCGCCCGAGCGATCGGCTCAAGGCTTTTTGCACGGTGACGTTCGATAACGAGTTCGTCGTGCGCGACCTGAAGGTCATTGCCGGCCCGGACGGCTACTTCGTGGCCATGCCGTCGCGCAAACTGACCGACCACTGCCCCAAGTGCGGGGCGAAGAACCACCTGCGGGCGTCGTTCTGCAACGAGTGCGGCGCCAAGCTGAGCCTCGAGCGCAACGCGACCGACGACAAGGGCCGAGCCAAACTGCACGCCGACGTGGCCCACCCGATCAACGCCCGCTGCCGCCAGAAGGTACAGGACGCCGTTGTCGCCGCCTACGAGAAGGAACTGGCCGACTCCAAGCTGCCCGGCTACAAGCCCCGCAGCATGGACTACGACGACGACACGGACTTCGACGACCTGGTGCGCTCGCTGAACCGGCCCGGGCAGGCGGCCTCGCCCAAGCCGGGCGACACGCCCAGTTTCGGCCAGGGCATCATGTGAGCGGACATGTGAGCGGAGTTGACCGCGGCCGTCGTCCGCGGTAGCATTTTCGGACGCGAGAACGCCGAGAACGGTCCGCCTGCCACATCGGGCGGACCGGCGTCTCTGGGCACAACCCGCCGGCAGCAACCCTGCCCCTTGTGTCGGGAGTCCGTTCCGCAGCTCATTCACACCCGCCGACGGGCCCTTCGCCCAGCGGCGGGGCACTCTGCGCCATGCCGCGGCGCCGTCCCCGGGCCGAAATCCTCGGGGCCGCCGGGCTGCCTGGCCGATGTATGAGGCTGCCATGAACCCAGACCCGACTGCAAGCATCGAATCGTCTTCTTCCGCGACGCTGACCGGGGCTCAGCTCTTCCACCGGGCGCTGCTCAACCAGGGCGTCGAGGTGATGTTCGGTTACCCCGGCGGGGCCGCCCTGCCCCTGTTCGACGTGCTGCACGATTCGCCCATCCGCTTTGTGCTGGTGCGTCACGAGCAGGGCGCCGCCCACATGGCCGACGGCTACGCCCGCGCGTCCGGGAGGCCGGGCGTGGTGCTGGTCACCAGCGGGCCCGGCGCAACCAACCTGGTCACCGGCCTGGCGACGGCGCACTTCGACAGCGTGCCCGTCGTCGCCTTCACCGGCCAGGTCAAGAGCCACCTCATCGGCAACGACGCCTTCCAGGAAGCCGACGTCACCGGCATCACCCGTCCGGTCACCAAGCACAACGCCCTCTGCCGCGACGCGTCGGCCGTCGCCCGCATGGTCAACGAGGCGTTTTTCGTCGCCACCACCGGCCGACCGGGCCCGGTGCTGGTCGATCTGCCTGTGGACCTGATGAACCAGCCGGTGACGCCCGGGCCCGGCCACGAGCGGCCTCGCCTGCGCGGCTACAAGCCCCGCCGCCACGCCCACCAGGGCCAGATCGCCAAGGCGGCCGCCGCGATCAATGCCGCCGAACGCCCGGTCCTCTATGTCGGCGGGGGCGTCATCATCAGCGGCGCGTCCGAACTCGTCCGCCAGTTGGCCGAACGCGGCAACATCCCCGTCACCACCACGCTGCTGGGGCTGGGGGCGGTCGATGAGACCTCGCCGCTGGCGCTGCGCATGCTCGGCATGCACGGCACGGCCTACGCCAACTACGCGGTTCAGGAGAGCGACTGCCTGGTGGCCATCGGGGCCCGCTTCGACGACCGCGTCACCGGCGACGTCACCAAGTTCGCCCCAAAGGCCGCCATCATCCACATCGACATCGACCCGGCCAGCATCAGCAAGAGCGTCAACGTCGACCTGCCCGTCGTCGGCGACGCCCGCGACGCCCTCGAGCACATGCTGCCGCTGATTGAACGCCGCCCGCGCCAGGCCTGGTTCGCCCGCATCGAGCAGTGGAAGCGGCAGCACCCGCTGAAGTACGGCCACGGCGAGGCCATCAAGCCGCAGGCCGTCATCGAGCAGCTCGGCCGACTCACCGACCACGACGCCCTGATCACCACCGGCGTCGGCCAGCATCAGATGTGGGCGGCGCAGTTCTACGGCTGGCGGCGGCCGCGGCAGATGATCACCAGCGGCGGGCTGGGAACGATGGGCTTCGGCCTGCCCGCTGCCATCGGCGCCCAGTTTGCCTGCCCCGGCCGACTGGTCGTGGACATCGACGGCGACTCGTCGTTCCAGATGACGATGTCCGAGCTGGCCACCGCCGTCGCGTGCGATCTGCCGGTGAAGGTCGTGCTGCTGAACAACAACTTCCAGGGCATGGTCCGCCAGTGGCAGCAGCTCTTCTACGACCGCCGCTACTCGGCCAGCCGAATGGTCAATCCGAATTTCGCCGCGCTGGCCGACGCCTTCGGCGCGACCGGCCTGCGGATCGACCGGCCCGATCAGGTCGGCGACGGCCTGAACGAACTGCTGACGACCGAGGGCCCGGCCGTCCTGGAAGTGCTGGTCGACGCGGAGGAGAACGTGTACCCGATGGTCCCGTCCGGCCACGGCCTGGACGAGATGGACCTCGGATCGCTGGCATGACCCCAGGGGCCAGGGACTAGAGGCTAGAGGCTAGCTTCCCGACGCCCCTCTTGAAACTGGCCTCTAGCCCCTAGCCTCTGGTCCCTGCCATGAAACACCTCATCAGCGCACTGGTGGAGAACGAGCCCGGCGTGCTGGCCCACGTGGCCGGCATGTTCGCGGCCCGCGGCTACAACATCGATTCGCTGGTCGTCGGGCGGACCGAGGACCCGGCCGTCTCGCGGCTGACCCTGGTCGCCAAAGGCGAGGACGCAATCATCCAGCAGATCCGCAAGCAGCTCGACAAGCTGGTTCACGTCCTCAAGGTCCGCGACCACGCCGACGAGGACATCGTCGAGCGCGACCTGATGCTGATCTCGGTGCAGACCCCGCCCGGCCGACGGGCCGAGATCGTGGACCTCGTCGAGCTGTTCCGCGGCAAGGTGGTCGACATCGGCGCCCGGCACATGATGATCGAGCTGACCGGCCCGGAGAAGAAGATCGAGGCGTTCATCAATCTCTGCCGCCCCTACGGCATCTCGTCGCTGGCCCGCACCGGCGTGATCGCAATGCCCCGGACCCCTCAGCCGGACGGGCCGACCGAGGAGAAATCAGGGACGACGAATTCCGACTGACGAGCCAATTTCGAATGCCCAATGGCGAATGGAACACGCGGCACGCGCCCCTTCGTCATTCGGGATTCGCGATTCGTCAGTCATTCGACATTCGGAATTCGACATTCGACATTGCCCCGCCGCCTGTGGACAACTGCCCCGTTCGCTATAAAATGGTCGCTTTGACACATAAGGTCTGAAATCAGGAGCCCCGTGATGGCCAAGAAGAAGTCCGCCGCCGTGAAGATCTGGTACAACAAGGACGCGAAGATGGCCGCCCTGAAGCGCCGCACCGTCGGCGTGATCGGCTACGGCAGCCAGGGCCACGCCCACGCCCTCAACCTCCGCGACAGCGGCGTGAAGGTCATCGTTGCCAACCGCGCCAACTCCGACAACGGCCGACTGGCCAAGAAGCACGGCTTCACGCCCATGAAGGTCGAGGACGTCGTCCGCAAAGCCGACCTGATCCTCATGTGCGTGCCCGACGAGGTCGCCCCCGGACTCTACGCCGCCAAGGTCGCCCCGCACTTGCGCCCGGGGCAGGCGCTGGGCTTCACGCACGGGTTCAACATCCACTTCCGCACGATCGACCCGCCCAAGGATGTGGACGTGATCATGGTCGCGCCCAAGGGCCCGGGCCATCTGGTCCGCCGCGAGTTCGAGAGCGGCAACGGCGTGCCCGTGCTGGTGGCCGTCGAGCAGGACGCTTCCGGCAAGGCCCTGCCGCTGGCGCTGGCGTGGGCCCGAGGCATCGGCGGGACGAAGGCCGGGGCCTTGCAGACGACTTTCAAAGACGAGACCGAAACCGACCTGTTCGGCGAACAGTCGATCCTCTGCGGCGGCGTCGCGGCGCTGATCCACGCGACCTTCGAGACGCTGACCGACGCGGGCTATCCGCCGGAGTTGGCCTACTACGAGTGCTGCCACGAGCTCAAGCTGATCGTCGACCTGATCTACCAGGGCGGCATCAACTACATGCGCTACAGCGTGAGCAACACGGCCACCTACGGCGACCTGACCCGCGGGCCGCGGGTCGTGGACGCCCACGTGCGGGCTGAGCTGAAGAAGATCCTCAAGGAGGTCCAGTCCGCCCAGTTCGCCAGGCAGTGGCGGGCCGAGTACGAAGGCGGTATGAAGAACTACCGCCGCATGCTGGCCGACCAGGCCGATCACCCCATCGAGGCCGTCGGCCAGAAGCTGCGTGCCATGATGCCCTGGATCAAGGCGAAAGTGATTCGGAAGAAGTGACCTGTGGCTTGTGGCTAGTGGCTCGTTAACGGCGGGGACGGGCAATGGGCGCAGCGGTCAAACGGTTTCAGGATCTGATAGCCTGGCAGAAGGCCATGGACCTGGTCGAAGAGGTCTACCGCCTGAGCGAGCGATTCCCGCGTGCTGAGCAGTTCGGGCTCACCAGCCAGGTGCGACGGGCGGCGGTGTCTGTCCCGTCGAACATTGCGGAAGGACAGAGCCGGACATCGACTCCGGATTTTCTGCGACATTTGTCAATCGCCCGGGCGTCGTTGGCCGAAGTTGAAACGCAGTTAATGATTGCGGAACGTCTGAACTTCGTAACGAAGGAGCAGTCGGCTGCGGCCCTTTCGGTCCTGCGGGATATAGCCATGCTGGTGAACGGCCTGATGCGGGCCCTTCGCTCTCGATCGCCGCAGCGGAGTTCATGACCACGCTTCACGAGCCACTGACCACTAGCCACGAGCCACTGATCACCATGCAGAACGTGCCAATTGCACTTTTGGGTTGCGGAACCGTCGGTAGCGGGGTGGCCCGGCTGCTCACCGAGGACGCGGACTATATCGCTCAGCGCACGGGCCTGAACGTCAAGGTCCGCTACGTGCTGGCCAAGCAGGCCAACCCGCGGGCCCGCGAGGCCCTGGCGTCGGCCAAGTGGGTCGATTCGCTCGCCCCGATCCTGGCCGATCCGGACGTTCAGATCGTCTGCGAATTGATCGGCGGCGACGGGTTCGCCCTGACCTGCGCCCGCGAGATACTCAAGAGCGGCCGATCGCTGGTCACCGCGAACAAGGCCATGCTGGCCAAGCACGGCAAGGAACTCTTCACGCTTGCCCACCAGGCCGGCGGGTGCATCGGCTTCGAGGCCAGCTGCGCCGGCGGCGTCCCCCTGTTCGTCAGCCTGCGCGATGGGCTGGTGGCCAACCGCATCAACGCGATCTATGGCATTCTCAACGGGACCGCCAACTACATCCTCACGGAGATGAGCGACCAGGACAAGCCGTACGCCCAGGCGTTGGCTGAGGCCCAGGCCGCCGGCTACGCCGAGGCCGACCCCTCCTTCGACGTGCAGGGCATCGACGCCGGCCACAAGATCGCGATCATCGCCGCCATCGCCTTCGGCGCCGACATCGACTTGGACTCGGTGCCCATTGAGGGCATTGCCGGGCTGGCCCTGGACGACATCCTTTACGCCCGCGAGTTGGGTTATACGATCAAGCTCATCGCCGCCGCCCAGCGTGTCGGCGAGGGCATCATGCTCCGCGTCCACCCGGCTCTGGTGCCGCGCAGCAACCAACTCGCCCACGTAAAGGGCCCGTTCAACGCGATTTCCATCTTCGGCCACGCGACAGGACACGTCCTGCTGCTCGGCCGAGGCGCCGGCCAGAGTCCGACCGCGTCGGCCGTCGTCAGCGACATCGTGGACATCGCGCTGGGCCACGCCCATCGGCGGTTCCAGACGCTGCGCATCTGGCCAGGGAAGACGCAGGCCGCCCAAATCGTGGACACTGACCAGCTCTTCAGCCGATGTTACGTGCGTCTGACCGTCGTGGACCGCCCGGGCGTGATGGCCCAGGTGACGAAGATCTTCGGCGACTGCGGGATCAGCCTGTCGGGCCTGCTCCAGAAGGAGGTCGCAGCCGGCGGCACGGTACCGATCGTCATCACGACGCACCTGGCCCGCGAAGGCGACCTGCGGCAGGCCATCGAGCAAATCGCCCGGCTGAACGTAGTGAAGGCTCCGCCGGTTTGGTTCCGCGTTCTGGAGATGCCCGACGAGGCCCTGGACACGTCCGACACATGGCACAGGAAGGATTGAATCGCTTTGAATCGGGCATCTGAAACTAGCCTCTAGCCCCTGACCCCTGGCCCCTGACATGAAATACGCCATCATCATTCCCGACGGGGCGGCTGACGAGCCGCTGGAGATTCTCGACGGGCGTACGCCCCTGGCGGCGGCGCACATGCCGAACACCACGCGGCTGGCCGCCAGCGGCCGCGTCGGCACAAGCTGCAACGTGCCGGCCAGCATGACGCCCGGCTCGGACGTGGCCACGCTCAGCCTGCTCGGCTACGACCCGACCAAGGCCTACCCCGGCCGGGCGCCGCTGGAGGCGGCCGCCCGCGGCATCGAGCTGGGGCCCAACGACTGGGTCTTCCGCTGCAACCTCGTCACGATCATCGACGGACGGATGGAGGACTACGCCGCGGGGCACATCCCCAGCGGCGAGGCGGCTGCCCTGCTGGAGGAACTCAACCGCCAGCTCGGCGGCTCGCACGTGCAGTTCATCGCCGGGGTCAGCTACCGCCACCTGGTCGTCTTCCGAAACGTCCGCGACGAGATGACCGCCCAGACCACGCCGCCGCACGACATCCTCGACCAGCCTGTTGCCGAGTACGGCCCGCGCGGCCCCGGCAGCGACGTCATCCGCACGCTGACCCAGCGGGCAGCCGACATCCTGAGCCACCACGAGATCAACCGCGTCCGCGCCGACCTGGGCGAGAACCCGGCCACCGCGATCTGGCTCTGGGGCCAGGGACAGCAGCCGAGGCTGCCCAGTTTCCAGGAGCGGTTTGGCCTGCGCGGGGCGGCCATCACGGCCGTGGACCTCGTGCGCGGCATCGCCCGGCTGATCGGCTGGCCGACAATCGAGGTCGACGGCGCGACCGGCTACCTCGACACGAACTACGCCGGCAAGGGCCAGGCCGCCGTCGAAGCGTTGGACGATTACGACATCGTCTGTGTGCACGTCGAGGCCCCCGACGAGGCCGGCCACGAGGGCAACGCCCGTGCCAAGGTTGCCGCGCTGGAGGCGATCGACAAGCACATCGTCGGGCCGGTGGCCGAGAAACTGGCGACCTTCGGGGCTGACGGCTGGCGGTTCCTCATCATGCCCGACCACCCCACGCCGGTCCGCGTTCGCTCGCACACCCGCGAGCCGGTCCCCTGGGCCATCGCCGGCGCCCGCGTGGTCAGCGTGCTGGACCTCCCCTTCACCGAGGAGGCGGCCGCCCGCGCCGACCTGCACGTCGCCAACGGCCACGAGCTGATGGAATACTTCCTCAAGCCATGACCCGCGGGGCGCCCGCAACCGACCCACTTCACAACCGCCGGGGACAGGGTATAATTTCCGCCTTTGAACACCACGAGTGAGGATCGGACCATGTCCACCATCGTCATGAAGTTCGGCGGCACGAGCGTCGCCGACGCCGAGCGGATTGCCCGGGCGGCCAGGCGGGTCGTCAAGGCCAAGGAGTCCGGCCAGCAGGTGGTTGTCGTCGTGTCGGCCCGCGGGCATCGCACCGACGAACTCATCGCCCTGGCCCAGGAGATTTCGCCCAAGCCGCCGACCCGCGAGCTGGCGGTCCTGCTGGCCACCGGCGAGCAGGAGTCCATCGCCCTGATGGCGATGGCGATCCACAAGCTCGGCCACGAGGCGATCAGTCAGACCGGCGGGCAGATCGGACTGCTCAGCGAAGCAGTCTACACCAAGGCCCGCATCAAGAGCATCGATGCCTCGCGAATCACCCGGGAGCTGAACAACGGCCGCATCGTCATCGTCGCCGGTTTCCAGGGCGTGACCGAGAGCGGCGAGATCACCACGCTCGGCCGCGGGGCCTCGGACACGACGGCCGTCGCGCTGGCGGCCGTGCTGGGCGCCAAGGTCTGCGAAATCTACACCGACGTGGACGGCGTCTACACCGCGGATCCGCGGCTGGTTCCCGACGCGCGGAAGATCGAGCAGATCAGCTACGAAGAGATGCTCGAACTGGCCAGCCTGGGTGCGGGCGTCATGCACAACCGCTCGATCATGCTGGCGATGAAATACCGCGTGCCCGTGCACGTGCGGAGCAGCTTCACCGACACCACCGGCACGCTGATTACGAAGGAAAATCCCATGATGGAAGACATTGTCGTCACCGGCGCATCCGTAGCCAAGAACCTGGCCCGGCTGATCCTCCTGGACGTTCCGCACAAACCCGGGATGGCCGCCCGCATCTTCGGCGCTCTGGCTGCCCGCAACGTCGTCGTCGACGATATCGTCCAGTCGGCGTTCGCGGCTGGGTCGGCCAACATGACCTTCACCGTCTCCAACGAGGACCTCGACACCTGCCAACTGGTGCTGGAGGAACTCAGGAAGAAAATCGGCCTGGGCGAGATCGTCGTCGACCCGACCATCGCCAAGGTTTCGGTCGTCGGCGTCGGCATGCGCAGCCACAGCGGCGTCGCGGACAAGATGTTCGCCACGCTGGCCAGCGAGAACATTAACATCGAGATGATCACCACCAGCGATATCAAAATCTCCACGCTGATCCCCCAGGGCGAAGCCGACCGGGCCCTGCGCGCCGTCCACGCTGCCTTCGGACTGCACAAGGCCGGGGCAACCAAGACGAGCAAGGCACGCAAGAGCACCCGCAAGACACGCAAGGGCAAGTGACGCGACCGTAGGCCGACAGGCGGCATGCGCCGCGCCAAACCATCGAGCCCACCGCCTGACTGCAACGCGCAATGGACCGGCCGCTGGGCAACCGCTACACTCGGGCCATGCGCCGCCGCATCGTCTCCAGTCTGCCGCGATTCCGCCTGAGCCGCCGCCGTGCGAGCCTGGCCGCCCTGATTTTCCTGGCCGGGCTGGCCGTGCTGCTTGATCGGCTGGGCGCGTTCGGGCGGCCCGGCGACGACCTGGAGCAATACAACAACCGCACCTTCCGCGTCGCCCGCGTGGTCGACGGCGACACGTTGGACCTGGACATCCCCGACGGCCGCCACGAGCACACCCGCGTCCGTCTGTGGGGCGTCGACACGCCCGAGGTCTACAAGGACGACCGCTCGGCCGACCCGGACTACTACGGCCCCGAGGCGTCGGCTTTCGCCAAGGCCATCGCCGACGGCCAGCAGGTCCGCATCGAGTTGATTCCCGGGCACACGCGGGACCGCACCAGCCAGCACCGGCTGCTGGCGTACGTCTGGCTGCCCGACGGGACGATGCTCAACGAGCGTCTGCTGGAGGAGGGCTGCGCCTACGCCGACCTGCGGTTCGATCACCCGCGGTTCGTGCGGTTCAAGGGGATCGAGGCCCGGGCCCGCCGGTCCCGGGCCGGCCTGTGGGCCGAGGTCCAACCTGACCAGTGGCCTGCGTGGCGACAGCGGATGCTGCGTGACAAGGCCGCCAGCCGGCCGGACGGGTGACCCCGCGGCGCAATTTCGCTACAGCCCGCCTTGACGGGGACCGATAGAACGCTTATCGTAGAGAGTTCATTCGGCCGATAGCCGGGAGGTTGGACGTGCGAACGAAAGGACACGACTGCGAAGCCCGCTCGACGGGCCGGGCGGTACGGGGTCTGATCGTTCGCGCCGGCATCGCGGTAGCGGTAGTCGGCGATTAAGTCCAGCCCCCGGGCCGAAACAGCGCAGCAGACGCCACTCGCCCTGAGGGTTTTACAGACCGCTTCAGGGCGTTGTGTTTATCACGTCCTGGCCAGACCAACGAAACCGGAAGATCGACCATGAGCCAGCAGAGCGATTCTCATTCGCCGGACGCCGGGCGTCGCATCGCCACCTACGACACCACGCTCCGCGACGGCACGCAGGGATCGGGCGTCAGCCTGTCGCTGGAAGACAAGCTGATGATCGCCCGCCGCCTGGACGAGATCGGCATCGACTACATCGAGGGCGGCTACCCGCTGAGCAATCCCAAGGACGTCGCCTTCTTCGCGGAGACGGCCAGGATGCGTTTCCGCCACGCCAAGGTGGCCGCGTTCGGCATGACCCGGCGGAAGGGCGTCCGGGCGGCTGACGACGTCGGCATGAACGCCCTGGCCGACTCGAACACGCCGACGGTCACCGTCGTCGGCAAGACGTGGGACCTGCACGCGACCGAAGTCCTGCGCGTCAGCCTTGATGAGAACCTGGCGATGATCGCCGACTCCGTGCGCTACCTCAAGAGCAGGGGCCGCGAGGTCATCTACGACGCCGAGCACTTCTTCGACGGTTATAGAGCCAACGAGGAATACGCGCTCAAGACCCTCGCCGCCGCCGTCGAGGCGGGCGCCGACGTCCTGGTCCTGTGCGACACCAACGGCGGCTCGCTGCCGGCTGCCGTCGCCCGGGCCACCGCCCGCGTCGCGGCCGCCACGCGGACGCCGCTGGGCATCCACACGCACAACGACAGTTCCATGGCCGTCGCCAACGCCCTGGCGGCCATCGAGGCCGGCGCTGTGCAGGTCCAGGGCACGATCAACGGCATCGGCGAACGCTGCGGCAACATGGACTTGACCACCGTCATCCCCGTGCTGGAATTGAAGAAGGGGTACCGCTGCCTGCCCGAGGGGCATCTGCGCCGCCTCACCGAACTGAGCACGTTCGTCTACGAGGTGGCCAACATGATCCCGCCGGACAACCAGCCGTTCGTGGGCCAGTCGGCCTTCGCCCACAAGGGGGGGATGCACGTCCACGGCGTGCAGCGACTATCCCGCAGCTACGAGCACGTGGACCCCGCGACGGTCGGCAACAAGCGCCGCGTGCTCATCAGCGAGCTGAGCGGCGTGAGCACGGTCAGCGACAAAGTCGGCGGCTACAAGATCGAGGACCGCGCGGTCCTGCGGTCGATCCTGGAGGAGATACAGAACCGCGAGAACCAGGGCTTCTTCTACGAGGCGGCCGAGGCGAGCTTCGACCTGATCGTCCGCAAGGCAATCGGCCGATATCACCCGTTCTTCGAGCTGAACCACTACCGCGCGATCGTGCTCAAGGAGGACGGCCAGCCGCCGGTGACCGAGGCGACCGTCAAGCTTCGCGTGGGCGGCGGGCGCTGGGAGCACACCGTGGCCGAGGGAGACGGCCCGGTCAACGCGCTGGACCAGGCGCTGCGCAAGAGCCTGCTGCAACACTACCCGGCGCTGGACGAGATGCACCTGGTGGACTACAAGGTCCGCGTCATCAACCCGACCGAGGCCACCGCGGCCAAGGTGCGGGTTATGATCGAGTCGTCCGACCATCACGGCCACTGGGGCACGATCGGCGTCAGCGAGAACATCATCGACGCAAGCTGGTCAGCCCTGGTCGACTCGATCGAGTACATGCTGCTGCGGGACGAGGACCGCCGACAGGCCGAGCAGGACGCCCTGTTCGTAAACCGGCCCCGCTAGCCGCGCGTGCGAAGGCCTCGCGAACGACTGAGCCCGATTTTCCAGATGGAACACCCATGAGCAACGAGAACGACCATACGCCCGACGCCCAGGCCCCGGACGCCCTGCCCCCCGTTTACGACCCTCACCAGGTTGAGCAGGAGGTCTATCGCCTGTGGGAGAGCGAGGGCCACTTCCACGCCGAGCCCGACAGCCAGCGGCAGCCCTATTGCATCGTCATCCCGCCGCCCAACGTCACCGGGGCGCTGCACCTCGGCCACGCGCTGAACAACACGCTCCAGGACACGCTGATCCGCTGGCGTCGGATGCAGGGCATGGACGCAATGTGGTTGCCGGGCACCGACCACGCGGGCATCGCAACGCAGTCGGTCGTCGAGCGGCGGCTGAAGGAAGAAGAAGGCAAGGACCGCCATGACCTTGGCCGCGAGGGGCTGGTCGATCGCATCTGGGCGTGGAAGGAGCAATACAACTCCCGCATCATCAGCCAGCTCAAGATGCTCGGGGCCTCCTGCGACTGGCAGCGGACGCGGTTCACCCTGGACGAGGTCTGCGCCCGCGCCGTCCGGCACACCTTCTTCAGCATGTTCCAGGACGACCTGATCTACCGCGGCCTGCGGCTGGTCAACTGGGACACGCACCTCCAGACCGCCGTCGCAGACGACGAGGTCTACCACGAGACGGTCAACGGGCACTTCTGGCACCTGCGGTATCCGCTGGCCGACCCCGGCCCGGGCGATCCGAAGTGGCTGATCGTCGCGACGACTCGACCGGAGACGATGCTGGGTGACACGGCCGTCGCGGTCAACCCGGCTGACGAGCGATACAAGCAACTGGTCGGGCGGAAGGTCATCCTGCCGCTGCTGAATCGGCCGATCCCGATCGTCGCCGACGAGTGGGCCGATCCCAAGCTGGGCTCGGGGTGCGTCAAGATCACCCCCGCGCACGATCCCAACGACTACGAGGTCGGCAAACGGCAGAACCTCCCGATGATCAACATCCTCAACGCCGACGGAACGGTGAACGCCAACGGCGGCCCGTACGAGGGGCTGGACCGCTACGAGGCGCGGCGGCGGGTCGTCAAGGACCTCCAGTCAGCCGACCTGATCGAGCGGATCGAGCAGCGGCAGGTCGAGATCGGCCATTCCGATCGCTCCAACACGCCGATCGAGCCGTGGCTGAGCGAGCAGTGGTACGTCCGCATGGGCGACCTGGCCGAGCGGGCCATGGAAACCGTCCGCAGGGAAGAGATCCGCATCCACCCGCCGCGCTACGCCAAGACCTACCTGGACTGGCTGAGCGAGAAGCGCGACTGGCCGATCAGCCGACAGCTCTGGTGGGGTCACCGCATTCCGATCTGGTACTGCGACACCTGCAAGCTGGAGGACCTGGAGCGGACCTTCGAGGAGGACGACACCGTCGCGTGGCGATGGGACCAGGAGCACAAGCACTGGCTGATCTGCGCCCAGGAGGGCGATCTGCCCGACGACATCGTCACCGGCCACCGCCTGCGGCAGGATCCCGACGTGCTGGACACCTGGTTCAGCTCCGCGCTGTGGCCGTTCAGCACACTGGGCTGGCCCGACGATCCCCCGGCGCTGCGCTACTGGTTCCCGACGTCGGTCCTGGTCACCAGCCGCGATATCATCACGCTGTGGGTCGCGCGGATGGTCATGACCGCGCAGTACAACCTCGGCCAGATACCGTTCCACAAGGTCTACATCCACGCAAAGATATTGGACGGTCAGGGCCAGACGATGAGCAAGAGCAAGGGCAACGGCGTGGACCCGCTGGACATCATCGAGCTGTTCGGCGCCGACGCCCTGCGCATGACGCTGGCCGAGATGACCACCGAGACGCAGGACATGCGGATGCCGGTCAAGTTCCGCTGCCCCCATTGCAGCCACGAATTCCCCCAGACCGCGGAGAACATGCGGCAGGTCGTCCTGCCCTGCCCCTCCTGCGGCAAGGAGATGGCCACGCGGTTCGCCTCTGAGGCCCGGCAAGAGCAGACGGCCCTGGCCCGGCTGACCAGCGAGAAGTTCGAGTACGGCCGAAACTTCTGCAACAAGCTCTGGAATGCCAGCCGATTCGCGATGATGAATCTCGTCGATGTCCCGCCGCTGCCGGCTGCCGCCGACCTGGCGCACTCGGCCGACCGCTGGATCCTCTCGCGGCTGGCCGGCTGCGTCGATGCCGTTACCGCGGCGCTGGAGTTGTTCGCGTTTCACGACGCCGCCGCCTCGCTCTACCGCTTCTTCTGGAATGATCTGTGCGACTGGTATCTGGAGATTGCCAAGTTCCGCATCCGCGACGGGCAGGCGGCGCCCAAGGCCGTCCTCGCCCACGTCCTGGACCAGACGCTGCGGCTGCTGCACCCCATCATCCCGTTCATCACCGAGGCCATCTGGACCCGACTGAATCAGCAGACGCCTGTCCGAGGCCGTGACGGCCAGCCTGTCACCGGGCGACTCATCAAGGCCGCCTGGCCGACCGCCGAGACCGCCGACCGCGACGCAAAGCTCGAAGCCGGCTTCGACCGGCTCCAGGCCGTCATCCGCGCCCTGCGCGACCTTCGCAGCCAATACAATGTCCCGCCGCGCAAGGCCCTGGACGCCCTGCTGGTCTCAGCCGACGCGGCCGCGCTGCTGCAAGGCAGCAGCGACGTCATCCGCGAACTGGCCAACATCGCGGATCTTCGCGTCCTGCCCGACGAGCCGGCGGCGCCGCCCAACGCGGCGTCGGCCGTCGTCGCCGGCGTCCGCATCTACCTGTTGGACGTCATCGACCCCGATGCCGAGCGTCAGCGGCTGCTCAAGCAGCAGGCCGAGTTGACCCAGCGGGCCCAGCAGTCCCGCGGCAAGCTGGCCAACGAGGGCTTCGTCAGCCGGGCCAAGCCGGAGGCGGTCCAGCGGGAGCGCGACCGCCTGGCCCAGATCGAATCGGAGCTCGCGGCCGTCGCGGAGCAGTTGGCGCGGCTGTGAATCGCGGCCGGCGCGGCTTGACAATTCTCGCCCGGCGGGTGGAAGATAGGGATGTGGGGGCTCGCTGCGGCCACTCAAGGCGAAAGGCAGAGCATGGAAGTCCAGGTGGAGCTGTCGCGGATCATCATCACCGAGACCAGCGACCAGCAGATCATCGTGCTCAAGGAGAAGTTCGGCGAGCGGAGCTTCCCCATCGTCATCGGCATCAGCGAGGCCTTCGCCATCGACCGCCGGCTCAAGGGCATTCCCACGCCCCGCCCGCTCACGCACGACCTCTGCGCCACCATAGTCGACCAGTTGGGCGCCCAGCTCGACAAGGTCGTCATTCACGATCTGCGTGACCACACCTTCTACGCCAGGCTCATCTTCCGCCGCAACGGCGAGCTGATCGAAGTCGACAGCCGCCCCAGCGACGCCATTGCCCTGTCGGCCGGCACCGAGGTCCCCCTGTTCGTCGAAGAGGCCGTGCTCCGCGACGTATCGGCCTGACTTGACCTTCCACATTCGCTGCTTAGGATTCCGGGTCGGCCTGTGAGGAGGCGCGATCGCGCGGCTCCCGTCCCTGACCCGATACCGGAGCGCCCCATGACCCAGATGCAGCGGACAGACTACCTCGCCGTCGAAGGCCCGCACGGCCGCACCTTCCCGCGGCTGGCCGACGCCTCGGACCTCGCTCCGTGGCGGCTGACCGACGAACAGCTCGCCCACTACCGGCAGCACGGCTACCTGCCCCGCGTGACGATCCTGACGCCTGACCATGTGGCCCGCCTGCGCGACGGCCTGGAGGCCATCGTCCACCACCGCAACGGCCGCGAGGACGAACTGATCGGGGCCAACGACGTCGACTCCCCCGGCGGGCGTAAGTTGACCTACATGCAGGGTGCGTGGATGATAGACGAAGCCATCCACGATCTCGTGTTCCACCCGGCCATCACCGTCAAGCTCGCCCAACTTCTGGACAGCCCGCGGGTCCGCTTCTTCCACGACCAGGTGTTCTACAAGCCGCCGCGCTCCGGCGGCAACGTCGCCTGGCACCAGGACTACAGCTACTGGCAGCGGACGCGGCCGGCCCGGCACATCACCTGCTGGATCGGCCTGGACGATTCCACCCTGGAGAACGGCTGCCTGCACGTCGTCCCCGGCAGCCAGCGATGGGGACTGCTCCAGATGCCCCGGCTCACCGGCGACATGGATGCCCTGCTCCAGATGATCTCGCCCCAGCAGCGCAAGGCCTTCAACCCCGTTCCCGTCGAACAGCCGGTGACGACCTGCTCATTCCACCACGACCACACGGTCCATGGCTCCTACCCCAACAGCAGCGAGCGGCCCCGGCGGGCGATCATCCTCAACTACTTTGCCGACGGCGTCGTCAGCGACGCCCCGGACGGCGTTATCATGCCGAACTTCGACCCGATCCCGCGGGGCCAGCCCATCCGCGGACGGCTATTCCCGCTGGTCATCGATACCGATGGGTTGAAGAAGTGAACCGCTACAGTTTCAGCAGCCGCCGCAGCACAGGCGCCAGCGCCGCCGCCTGCTTGTAGAAGCCCAGCGAGTTGCAGTGAATCCCGTCCACGGTCGCGAAGTACTCGCCGTCGGCGATCTGGCAGCGGCTGTCGAACCAGTGGATATTCCCGTCGCCGGCGCGGCGACAGGCACGGACGATCCGCTGCGTCGCCGGCAGCAGCGTCGCCTTGACGGCTGCCCGCCACGCTTCGGGGTTGAACGCGAACGGGCCGGTCACGAGGATCGGCGTCGCCGGCCTGGCCGCCCGCAGGATTTCGAGGAACCGCGGATACCGCTCCATTACGCTGTTGCCGTCGGGCGTGTTGGCCCACTGGTCCAGCACGTAGCACTCTGCGTCGATCTCGGCCAGGGCCTCCGCCACCTCCGGCTCGCTTCGGCCGTTGCCCGAGAAGCCCAGGTTGATCGTGTCCACCCCGAGCATCCGCCCGACGATCGACGGGTAGGCCATGCCGGTGTTGCTCGCGCATCCGCCCTGGGTGATCGACGTGCCGTAGATGACGATCGGACGCCGGCGACGATAGGCCCGCGGCCGGCCGACCTTTGCGCCCGCACTCAGCCCGATGCTCACGACGCGGGCCTCTTTGTAGAGCGGCAGGTAGATCGTTGCCTGTCGCATGCGGCGGGGCCCCACGACCTCGAACACCGCCTGCGTTCGGCCGGTCCCGTCGGGCCCGCAACTGCTGTGGTACTGCCCATCCACATAAAGGTCGTAACCCATCTGCCCGAACCGCGTGATGTGATCCATCACCGTGTTGTCAGGACTCTTGGCACGGATGCCGATGTGCGTCGCGTCGGTCGCGAAGCGGATTCGGGCCCCCGCCGGCTGCCGGGCCAGGTTCCACACCTCCGGCCGGACCTTGGCCTTCATCCGCCGCGGCAGGCGGATCAGTGCCGGCTTGGTTTCGTTCCACCACGCCAGCCCCTCGACCTTCATCCAGTCGGCGGGGAATCGCGTCCATTGCATCTTCGGCTTGCTCATTCGCCGTATCCTTCCTCCGGTCGCGGAGGCGTCTGCATCTCAACGGTCGGCGCCACGGCCCGGCCGGCCAGCGGACCGCCCATGTAGACGCCCCGGTAGACGTCGAACCCCATGTCCGCGCGGATGGCGGCGTCGGCGGCGTCGGGGAACCGCTGCTGCCACGCCTGCATCCTGAGCATCATCTCGCCCTGGTCGCGCTCGCGGAAGTCGTTGTCCTTCTCCGCCAGTTCCGGCGACTGCGGCGTCCATGCGTATTCGGCGCCGCCGAAGACGCCCATCAGCCGACCGGCCAGGTCGTTGCTCTCCCATAGGCAGATGTCCACGCCCTCGACGTTGGGGCACTCCATCGCCGCCCGGCACCAGGTCCGCGTCGCCCCGAACGTGCCGTGAAAGTGCTGGCTGCTTATGCCCGCGCCCAGCATCACCGCCTGCTTGCCAGCCCCGCCGTACTGGGCCACCTTCTCCAGGATTCGCTCGCTCCGACACTCGTGATACATCCACGGCTCGACAATGACCTCGTCGGCGATGCCCGGCGGGATCGGCCTCCCGCCGTGGTCGGCCCAGATGCGCATCTGCGCCCGTCGCCCATGCCGCTCCGCCACCCGCCGCATAATCTCGTGCAGCCGCCCGACGTGCGTCTGCGGCGTGTATTCTCCCCTGCGGGCAGCCGGCACGCTCTTGCTCAGCGCCCAGATCGCCTCGTCCAGCCCCCAGTGGATAAAGCAGTCGGGCTCCAGGACGGGCATCACCTCGTCCAGCATCTGCTCCATCACGTCGTAGAGTTCCTCGCCGATGGCGAACGAGAAGCCGCCCCACATCCCCGGCCCGCCGACCAGGTGGGGGTAGTGATAGCAGACCGACCCGGCGTGGCCCCACGCCTCGATCTCCGGCACGACCTGCACGTGCCAGCGGCGGGCGTAGGCGACGAGTTGCCGCAGATCGTCGATGCCGATGGCCCAGCGGTTCTCGCTGCCGATCGGCAGCCGGTCGTAGCGCAGCCCGTTGAGCTGGTCGTCGTTGAGGTGCAGATGCAGGCTGTTCAACTTCAGCCGAGCCATGATGCGGACTGCTCGCTTGAGCAACCGCATCGCGTGCGGCGCCCGGCCGAGGTCGAGCATCAGCTCGCGGACGCGATAGTGCGGCCAGTCCTCGATACGGCAGGCGGCGACGCGGCCGTGGGCGTCGGCGGCCGCCAGATGCTGGAGCAGCGTCTGGCCACCGTAGAACAGCCCAGGCTCGTCGGCGCCGACCAACTCGATGCCGTCAGCCGCCACAACCAGCCGATAGCCCTGCGGCCGCAGGCCCGCGGCGTCGATTCGCAACGTCAGGGGCGGGCCGGCGACGCCCGGCCCCGCTTCGACGCCGGCGATGTCCAGCAGGTCCTCGGCCAGTCTGGCCGCATCTCGCGTGGCCGCGTCGCTTCGCGCCTGGATGTCTAGTCGGAGATGTCTCGGCCGGGCGATCTGTTGATCGGCCAGATCCACCTTCTGCGGCGTGGGGCAGAGAGACGATTCAGCCATGCCGGTGCGTCCTCCGGAGACTGGGGTTGTCAGAGCGTAGCAACGGTCTCGGCGATGCGGCAGCCCTGGAGGAACAACTCCAGGTCGATCCGCTCCTCGACGGTGTGAGCGCCGGATTGGCCGGTGCCCAGTGTCACGGTCGGCAGGCCCTTGGCGTTCAGGTGGTTCGCGTCCATGCCGCCGTCGTTGATCTCGATTTCCGGGTCCAGGCCCGCCGACCGGACCGCCGCCATGGCCGTCCGCACGACCGGCTCGCCCGCATCCAGTGCGAACGAGTCGTAGCAGGGCCCGAGCTTCCAGGTCAGCCGGGCCGCTTCGCCGGCGGCGTTGCGGGTGTCGGCGGCCGCCTTCTCGAACGTGCTGACGTAGAGGTCGACCAGCCGGTTGCGGAAGGCCGTGTCGTGGCTCCGCACGTCGCCGTGGACAATCAACCGATCCATGACGGTGTTGGTCATTTCGCCGCCGCGCAGGATGCCGATGTTGGCGGTCCCCTTGCCCTCGGGCTTTTCGATCAGCCCGTGCCAGCCGCCGCGGGCCAGGTCGGCCAGGGCCTTGGCCATCGCGACGGCGCAGGAGACGCCCTTCTGCGGCGAGACGCCCGCGTGGGCCGCCTTGCCGTGCAGTTCCATCAGCACGCGCGACGTGCCGATGACGGCCGTCACCACGCGATGCGGGCGGCCGCCGTCGAAGTTGAACCCCATCACCGGGCGATCCGGCTGCATCGCGTCCAGGTCCAGCCCGCGGGCCCCGATCAGGCCCAGTTCCTCCTGGACCAGGAAGCCGATCCAGATCGGCGGGTGCGGCCTGTCGTCACCGGTTAGCGCCCGAAGCACGTGCAGCAACACCGCGACGCCGGAGCGGTTGTCAGCGCCCAGTGCGGCCTCGGGGTTGTCGTTGACGATGCCCCCCACGCCGCCGGCCGGGTCGGGCACGAAGCGCGGCCGAGACTGACGGCAGAGCGCGACCGTGTCGATGTGGGCGCAGAGAAAACGGGCCGCCCCCTTGTGCCCGCCGCGAGCGGGCAGGCGGACGAGGATGTTCCCCTGCGTCCCGCCGTATTCGCTCTGCTCGAACGCGCGGTCCTCGCGGATGGCGCCGGCCGGGACGCCGCGGGCCTTGAGGAACGCCTTGAGGTGGTCGGCCACCCGGTTCTCTTCGGTCGAGACGCCGGGCACATTCAACAGGTCGAGCAAATCGCTGATGGACTGATTCATCCCGCTACTTCCTTCCCGCCGGCCGCGTGCGGACGGCCTGTGCAAACTTCTCCAGGTCCTCGGGCGTGTAGACGGCCCGGGCGGCCCCGCGGAGCATGTTGTGCCGCGGCTCGGAGGGATACTTGAAATAGGGCAGCCACAGGCCGAACTCACGGAAGCGGTTGGCCATCGCCGCCGCCTCGGACTCGTCGGCGAAGAGCATCGCAACGATGGGATGCCGGTCGTCGACGACGCCCACGCCGTTCTCGGCCAGCACGTCGCGCATCACGCGGGCGTTGGCCTCCATCCGGCGGCGGTGCTGCGGCTGAGTGCGGATCATCTCCAGGGCCTTGTCGGCAGCGGCGCAGATCGGCGGCGGCGGCAGCGAACTGGCGTTTGCGTCGGGGCTGCGCCGGCAGCGGTCGATGACCTCGCGCGGGCCGGCGATGAACCCGCCCCCGCAGCCGAAGGCCTTGCTCATGCTGGCGATCACGATCACGCCGGCGGGGTCCAGGCCCATCAGCTCCCACGCGCCGCGCCCGGTCGCCCCTAGCGTGCCAACGCCGTGGGCCTCGTCGACCAGCAGCGTCGCGCCGTAGCGGCGGGCCAGTTCGCCCAGGCGGTCGAGCGGGGCAACCTCGCCGCTGATACTGAACACACCGTCGCTGGCGATGATCGGCGGGGGCCCCTCGTGCCGCTCCAGCTGGCGGGCCAGGTCGTCGGGGTCCAGGTGGCGGAACGTGCGGACCTCCAGCCCGTAGGCCCGCGTGCCCAGCTTGTGCGTCGTGTGGGCGGTCTCGTCGAGGTAGACGACCGGCCGACCGAGCATGTCGGCCAGCACGCCGTAGACGACGGCCCCGGCGATGTAGGTCGCCCCAATGATGAGAGCCGCATCGGTCCCCATGAAATCGGCCAGGTGGGTTTCGAGATTCGCGTGGGCCTCGGTCCAGCCGACGGCCATCCGGGAGCTGGTGGCGCTGATGCCGTATCGGCGGGCCCCGTCGGCCAGCGCCGCGATGACGTCCGGATGCCCGGCCAGGCCGAGGTAGTCGTTGCCCGCAAACTTGACCAGATTGCTCATGGCGGTTGCCTCTCCCGGTGAAAATGAACCCCAATACTCTAGAGTCCCGCGCGGATTGTGCAAGAGGCCCCGTCGCCCCGCAGCGGGAGGGGCTTGCACGCGGCGGCCGGGATGGATAACGTAACGGCTTCGACTCGAGTCGAAACGCACACGCACGGACTTGCGGAGATTCTCACCGAGAGGCTTGAAGATGTCAGACGCCAAACAGCTCTACGAAAAGTACATGATCACCTCCATGGTGCCGGCCTTCGTGCCGATCGTCGTCGAAGAGGCCCACGGCTGCACCTACGTCGCCGCCGACGGCAAGGAGTTCCTCGACTGCTTCAGCGGCATCGCCGTGACCAACGCGGGCAACGGCCATCCCAAGGTCATCGAGGCGGCCAAGAAGCAGATCGACAAGCTTGTCCACTGCTGCACCTACGTTTACTACAACCCGCGGGCGGCGGAACTGTGCAAGGTGCTGGCCGACATCACGCCAGGCCGACTCCAGAAGAGCTTCCTGTCCAACAGCGGCGCCGAGGCCATCGAAGGCGCCCTGCGGCTGGCCAAGCAGCACACCGGCCGCAAGGAGGTCGTCGCCCTCACCCACAGCTTCCACGGCCGCAGCTACGCGACGCTGTCGATCACGGGCAACTGGGCCCGCAAGAAGGGCGGCGGCCCGTACATGCCGGGCGTCAGCTTCGCGATGGGGCCCGACCCCTACCGCTGCCAGTTCGGCACGACCAACGACGAGGACTGCGCCCAGGCCTATGCCGAGAACCTGCGCTACACGCTCAAGTATCACACCTACGGCGACGTGGCCGCGTTCATCGCCGAGCCGGTCCAGGGCGAGGGCGGCATCCTCGTCCCGCCGGCCAACTACTTCAAGTACGTCAAGCAGATCCTCGACGAGCAGGGCATCCTGTTCATCTGCGACGAGGTCCAGAGCGGCTTCGGGCGGACCGGCAAGCTGTTCGCGATCGAGCACTTCGGCGTTGAGCCGGACATCATGACGATGGCCAAGGGCATCGCCGACGGGTTCCCGCTCTCGGCGTTCATCGCCCGCGAGCCGGTCAGCGAGGCCTTCAAGCCCGGCGACCACCTCTCGACCTTCGGCGGTTCGCCGGTGAGCTGCGCAGCCGCGATGGCCAACATCGCGGTGCTCAAGGACGAGAAGCTCGTCGAGAACTCGGCCAAGCGCGGCGAGCAGATCATGGGCCGCCTCAGGAAGTTCGCCGCTTCCTGCAAGCTGGTCGGCGACGTCCGCGGCAAGGGGTTGATGATCGGCATCGAACTGGTGACCGACCCCAAGACCAAGACGCCGGCCGCCGAGCAGACGGCTGCCGTCCGCAAGGCCCTCCGCGAGAAGCACAGTGTCCTGGTCGGCGCCGGCGGATCGTGGAACAACGTCATCCGTCTCCAGCCGCCGCTCTGCCTCACCGAGGCCGAGGCCGACCGCGTCTGCACCGCGATGGAGAAGGTCGTCGCGGAAGTCGCCAAGTCGATATAGGCGTGCAGGACTCCGCCCTGCCCTGGCCCCAGGAAGCCGAGGCCCAGGAACTCAAACGCCCAGGGAGAATTCCCCCTGGGCGTTCTTCTTGCGCGATGCGGGGCGAGTGCGGCCGCCGCTTCTACTTCGCCTCCGCGACGTTGCTGATTGCGCTGCGGTTGCTGCTGTCGTCGAAACTGCGGACCGCGAAATACTTCGCCTCGGCCGGCACTTCGACGGTGAAGCTGACCTTCCCGCCAGCCGCCGGGGTCGGCTCGCCGGCGACGTTGTGGGCGAGGAACCAGTTGGTCACGTCCGCGTCGGTGTTGGCGGCCCAGTCCTTGAGGAACGCCTCGTAGTCCACGATGGGCTTGTCGGACCACTTGAGCTGGTACTCGGCCACCTTGCCGCCACCCGCGTCGGCCGGGGCGGTGAAGCTCACCGTCGCCCTGCCGCCGCCGACGCTGACGGCCAGGTTGGTGACGGCCGCCGGGGCCTGGGCGTCTGTGCGCGAGTGGGCCCAAATCCAGAAGGTCTTGCCCGTGAAGCAGACCGTCTCGTCGTGCGTGCTGTTGAGGTTTACCCAGCGGGCCACACCGCCGACGTTGGACAGCTTGGGCGAGTTGTAGCCGCGATGGCTGCTGGCGAACCAGAAGTCGTATGCCCGCTGCTTGAGCAGCGGCTCACCGCTGTAGTAGTAGCCCCGGGCCGCCACGTCGGGATAGAACGTCCCGAGGTAGCCGTTGATCAGTATCGGGACAGTCTTGCCCGTTTCGTTCACGTAGGTCCCCTCGCCGTTCGTCGTGCCGGCCGGCAGGTTCCAACTGGCGAAGTCCTGGGCGATACCCTTAAGCGGGAAGTCGACGAGCATCCTGCCGTAGTCCAGGTTGCCGTGCTTGGGCTGATAGAGCACGCGGCCGGCGAAGTTGCCGTAGGCTATCATCCAGTCGCGGACGTCCTCCTTGTCGGTGATGCGGAAGTAGATCTCCATCGCACGCGACAACGGCGGGTACATCCAGATGTGCGGCGCGACGAGCGGCTTCCACCGGGCCCCGCTCTTGGGATCAATCAGTTCGCCGGTCTTCTCGTCCACGGTCACGCCCAGCCGTTGCATCTCAGCCAGTCCGCCCGGACCGGTCATGGACTTGATCGTCGCCATGTCGACCTTGGACGGTCCGTTGAGATGGCCCCGCGGCTCGCGGTCCGGCCGCTGGAGGAAGACGTTGGTCAGGTAGTCGCTGGCCTCGACGACAAAGGGGTCCTTCGCGGCGATCAGCCGGGTCGCGTCGGTCAGGTAGCATGACCGCGTGAAATCGCGGCTGAACGCCGCCGGCTTGCCCGGCGCTTTGCCGAAAGCCCGGACCTGCGTGTCGTAGTTCTGCTCGACGGTGTCGATGGCCGAGTCGTAGGCGTCGCGGTCGCCGGTGAGCATGAACCACTCGACCAGGCCTTCGCCCCAGTTGTGGCAGTAGCAGGCCTTCGCCTTGGCCAGGATGTAGAGGTCGCCGCGGGACGCAGCATCGAACGGCTTCTCGCCCTTCCACACGCCGTAGAGGTTATCGCGCTGGCCGGTGACCGGGTCCTTGGGCCGCTGCGGGTGATTGCCCAACGGCCCCTTGCCGCCCTGCTTGAGCCACCAGACGCCGCCGTCACGATATCGCCAGCCGTCGGTCCGCCAGGTCTGAAGGTCCATGAAGTGGTTTGCCCACGCCTGGGCCCCGTCCAGGAAACTCCGTTGACCCGTGCGCAGGTACATCAGCAGCAGCGCGTCCAGCGCGTCTTCCTCGCTGGTGTAATGGTTGTCGTCGGCCGCCACCCAGCGCGGAATCAACCCGAGCTTGCCGCCCGGGCGCGTCGGGATGTCCTTCTGCTGGAACTTCCAGTCCCACTCGCCGTAGCACTTGATCTCGTCGGCCTGCGTGCCGAACTCGCCGCAGGGCAACTGGGCCGTGTCGAAATACCATGACGGCTCGGTCATCGCAAACAGCGTGCGCCGATGGCGCCGAGCAGCCGCACTCAGCGCCGCGGCGTCGGTCGAGGCCGCCAGGTCGATGACGTATTCCGAGCTGAGGTGCGAGCAGTCGAACAGCCATCGGTTGCCGTCGGAGAAGGGACGCTGGGCGCCCTCCAGCGGATCGGCGACGCCGGACAGCACGAGCCGGCCGCCGGCCACCGCCAACTGCCGCGGCGGATCCTCCACGAAATAGAGGTCGTCAACCGCGATCGTGCCAGCCGCGGTCTTGGCGACGATCCAGCCCTCCGCCACATCGCCCTTGCCCTTGCTGGACCACAGTTCCTTGTCGCCGGCCATCGCCTTGGCGCCGCCGCCGGGGGCGTTCTGCAACCAGCGGGCGGTGCCCACGCTCTCCTCGTTGTCGGTCACCGGCCGCACGGCCCGCGACGTCTGGTTCATCCAGGCCTCAGCCACTGCATCCACCGGCTTGCCGGCGCCGACGATCGTGCCGCTCACAGTGCCAACCAGCTTCAACTCGACCCGCGACTCTTTGACAGACCGATAGCAGTAGTGGTCCGGGTTGCTGTTGGCCAGCGCGTATTTCACATACACTTCGCTGTGACCGGCCCAGGCCGTCACCCGGGCGATGTACTGGAACTTGTTCGCGTCATCGCCGACGAAGCGGCCCTGCGCCAGGACCGTCGTCCGCATCGGACCGCTGTATTCCACCTCGATCTTCTCGGGCGTCCCGGCCAGGTAGGTCTTGCCGTCGAAGGCGTCGGTGTAGCTGATCTGGCCGCCGGCCAGCACGGGCTTGCCCCCCGCCGACGCCGTCGCGAACAGGCTGAACGGTTTCGTGGCCGCAATGGCAAATTGCGCAGCCCCCGTGTCGACGCTGACGCCCTCGGCGTCCCGCTGCACGGTCAGCGCCTTGGGCGGGGCCACCGGCTTCACGCCGCTGCGCAGGGTCAGCTTCCGCGTCTGGTTGGCCTTGAGGTCAAGTTGGAAGTCCAGCAGGATCCAACTGACATCCCCATGCGAGCCGATGACGTGCTCGCTGACCTGGAGCGGGATCGGCTGGCCCTGCTCGTCGAACAGGCCGAAGGTCGCCCCGTCGCCGGGCTTGAACTGCCCAGCCGGCAGCGGGATGCCCCCGGTCACCGGCTCAGCCTGCCGGTCGAGGCCGGCCGGTTCGGTCACGGTGATAGGAAGCTCCAAACCCGACGCCGCGAGCGTCAGGCAGAGCAAGAGTGATAATGCGAAACAGGACGCGAGTTTCATGGGAATCTCCTGTGTGGCTCACTGGCCCGCCGGGGCCAGGCGGATATGATCGGGCCGGTCCGGTCGTCGCTCAGTTCAGCTTAAACCCCCGCGTCGGAGTCGCGTTTCGGGACAGTCAGCTGGCCCAGCCACAGCCGGGCGATGTAGTCGCGCGTGTACCCGACGGCGACGCCGGAGAGCGCCAGCAGGCCGATCAGGTTGGGGATGGCCATCAGGGCGTTGAAGATGTCGGCCAGCGTCCAGATGACCTCCAGGGCGCCGATCGCCCCGATCAGGATGACGCCGGTGTAGATGATGCGATAGGGCAGGATCGCCCGCCGCCCCATGAGGTATTCCGCGCAGCGGTCGCCGTAGTAGCTCCAACTGATCATCGTCGAGTAGGCGAAGAAGACCAGGCCGAAGCTGACGATCCATCGCCCCGGCGTGCCGAGCCCCTCGCGGAAGCTCTCAGCGGTCAGGGCGGCGCCGGTGAACGCCTTGCCGCTGGTCGGATCGGTGGTCCCGAAGACGTGGCCGACCAGGATGACCAGCGCCGTCATGGTGCAGATGACGATGGTGTCGATGAACGGGCCGAGCATGGCCACGAAGCCCTCGCGGGCCGGCTCGTGGGTCTTGGCGGCGGCGTGGGCCATCGGGGCCGAACCCAGGCCCGACTCGTTGCTGAACACGCCGCGGGCCACGCCGTAACGCATCGCCTGCATTACGGTGAAGCCCAGCATTCCGCCGCCAACCGCGTAAGGCGTGAAGGCATAGCGGAAGATCATCGCGAAGGCCCCCGGCAGCGCCCGCCAGTGTAGGACGAGCAGGCAGAGCGAGCCGGCGACGTAGACGACGCACATGAACGGGACCACGGCACTGGCGACGCGGGCGATGCGGCGGATGCCGCCGACGATGACGATGCCCACCATGAATGCCAGAACCCCGCCGAAGACGAACTTGAACAGGTGAACCTTCATGCCCAGCAGCGGCACTTCCTGCATCCACCACGCCGGCAGGCGATCCTGGATGACAAGTCGCAGGCCGTCCATCACCGAGTTGGCCTGGGTCATGTTGCCGATGCCGAAGCTGGCGATCAGCGCGAACATCGCGAACAGGAACGCGAGCGCCTTGCCGACGGACTTGATCGGGAACGCCATCGAGAGGTAATACATCGGCCCGCCGCTGGCCGAGCCGTCCTCGTGAATCTTGCGGAACCGCACCGCCAGCGAGCAGGAGGTGAACTTGGTGGCCATGCCGACCAGGGCCGTCACCCACATCCAGAAGACCGCCCCGGGCCCGCCGGAGGCGATGGCCGTCGCGACGCCAGCGATATTGCCCGTGCCGATCGTCGCCGACAGGGCGGCCGCCAGGGCCTGGAAGTGCGTGATGTCCCCGCTCTCCTTCGGGTCGTCATACTTGCCGCTGATGCAGGCCAGGCTGTGCCCCATGCCGCGGAGTTGCAGCAGGCCCAGCCGCAGCGTCAGATAGACCCCCGTGCCCACCAGCAGCACGATCATCACCGGGCCCCAGGCGATGTCGTCGACCCAGTTGAGCAGTTCCTTCACGTGCGGCATGATGATCCGCGGGTCCCACGTCCAGACCGCTGGGAATGCTGAAGTCAGCCTGACCATTCAATCCTCCATGAACTGGCGATACGGCCGGTCGGACGAGCCTGATCGAGTTGCACCCGAAGATTAGCCGTTTTTCACCCTGCGGCAAGGGCAAAGCCGCCGCCGGCGGCGCGGGGTTGACGTCGCAGCCGCCGCCGATATGCTCCCGTCAGCCGAACCCGAGGATGAACATGAACCCCAAACGCATCCGCAGCCTGTTGGCCGACCTGGCCCGCGTCCGCGTCGCCGTCGTCGGCGATCTCTGCCTGGACGCCTACTGGACCATGGAGGTGGCCGCCGGCGGCGTGTCGATCGAGACCGGCCGACCGGTCCACGCCGTCGCATCGCAGCGATACGGCCTGGGCGGCGCCGGCAACGTGGCCGCCAACCTGGCCGCCCTGGGCGTCGCCCATCCGCGGGCGTTTGGTGTCCTGGGCGACGACCCCTTCGGGTGGCAGATGGTAAGGCTGCTGGCGGGCATCGGCGTGAGCCCCGACGACATCGTGACCCAATCGGCTGCATGGGACACGCCGACCTACTGCAAGCCGCTGACCCGCGGCGTCGAGGGCGACCGGATCGACTTCGGCGGCCAGAACGTCCTTCACCAGCAGTCGGCGGCCCGGCTGCTGGAGCAGCTTGGCGCCGCCTGGAGCCAACTGGACGCGGTCATCGTGAATCAGCAGTTGCCGCGGTCGATGTGGATCGAGCGGACGATCTCGGGGCTCGCCCGGCTGGTCGAGCAAGGCGGGCCGCTGCTGTTGGTGGACAGCCGCGACCAGCCCGGCCGATTCCCGCCGGCGATGCTCAAGCTCAACGCCGCCGAGGCCGCCCGGATGCTCGGCGACGCGTCTGCCGACGGTTCGGACACCGACGCGGTCATGGCGTCCGCCCGGCGACTGCACGAGCGGACGGACAAGCCGGTGTTCGTCACCTGCGGCGATCGCGGCATCGTGGTGGCTGACGCCTGCGGGGCAGCGCTGGCGCCGGGGGTACCGGTGGACGGGCCGATCGACCCAGTCGGCGCCGGCGACACGGCGGCGGCGGCATTGGTCGCGGCGCTGGCGGCAGGGGCCGCGCCGATCGAGGCGGCAGAGTTGGCCAACCTGGCCGCCGCGGTCACCGTGCGTAAGCTGAACCAGACCGGTACCGCCACACCCGACGAGGTGCTGGCCCTTGCCGATCGTCCTATCGCGGGCGGACACTGAGGGTCAGTTCCTTCATCCGCGGGTACTTCGGCCCGACTGCGTTCAGCTTGAACTCGAACGGCGATCCGGTCACCTCGCGCGTCTCGGAGTGCTCGTCCTTCCACCCCTCGCCGTCGGCCCAGCGGTAGTTGACGAACAACTCGACCTGCTTGAGCACTTCGGGGTTGTCCAGCCGCACGCGGACGGTGCTTTCGCCCGGCTGGAGGTACGGCAGCGCCAGCCAGTTGTTGGCCAGGGTGTGGTCGAAGGCAATCGCCTTCAGGCCGCCCTCCCTGGGCAGTTCGATCTGGAGTTTCCAGGCGTACTTTCCGTTGATGGCCTTGCCGACGGAATACTCCGTTGCGCCCTCGTCCGGCTGCGTGGACGGAGCGATCTCGCGGGCCTCCTTGCCGGCCAGGATCGCCAGTCGCCCGGCCTGCCCGCCGGCCCACGTCGCCTTGATGCGGCAACCGATGAGGGCATACGACGAGCGGAACGGGATGGTGACCGTCCCCGGCTTGGACGCATCGGCTGCCCGCATCGGCCCGCCGTCGCGATCGATGACGGCGCCGTCGAGCTTCACGCCGCCGGCCGCCGCGAGCTGCTGAAGCGTCGGCTGCCAGACCAGGTGGCCGTTGCCGCTGTAGCGGTAACAGCGGTCCACCGGCAAGGCCGGCATGCCGTAGTTGTCCTGCCGATAGGGCTCGACGTACGGGAAGACCTCCGCGTCGTTTTCGTCGGCGCCGCCGCCGTAGAGCAGCATGGCCGGGTAGCCCTCGAAGCCTGCCCCGCCGATCCAGGCCCCCTGCCCCTCGTTGCTCCAGCGTCGGACCAGCCGCTCGTTCGGCCGGAGTTCGATCTTCATCAGGTCCGGGTCGCTCACTTCCCCGCCGTAGGTCGCGTTCACCTCGCTGTACTTCAGCGTCTTGACCCCCTCGACGAAGTAATCCTTGATCGTCTCGCCCTTGAGCACGCTGCTGGACCACTGCATCGCCGCCTTATCCAGATGGTTCTTGTCGCAATAGTCAGCCATCGTCTTTCGGACCGCCCAGGGGAACTTCATGGCCTTGAACAACCACGGCCGGGCCCGGCCTTCGGCCTCGGCGTTGTCCAGCAGCGTCGAATCGGCCTTGAGTTCCTCCATGCTGATCAGGTGGGGCTTCTCGCCGCGGCTCCAGACGGCGAAATCGGTCTCGGGGTCCACCGCGTGCCAGCCGCCGTCGTAGAAGACCTCGATGAACGTGTGCCCGCCGCCGCGAATGAAGGTGCAGCGTGTCTTGAAGCCCGCCTCGCGCATCAGCCAGCCGAGGTTGGCCGCGTGCGACCCGCACAGCGTATTGCCGTAGCTGTTGATCTGCCGCAGGACGTCGCGGCGATCGGCCAGCAGGTAGTTGTGCGGGTAGACGACGCGGCGGTACCAGTTGAAGATGGCCAGAACCTTCTGCTCGTCGGTCATGCCCGGTTTGGCCAAGTCGGACACGATGGCCTTGGTGCTCGACGTGTCCGCCGAGCAGTCGGTGGTGACCCAGACGCCGCGGACGCTCTGACCGCGGGCGATGGCCGAACCGACCGCCAGGAGCAGGACTGCAAGGATCGCTTTTCGCATGTTCTCGCCTCACGCAAAATCGCTCCGGCCGGCGGCCCGCACGCTGGAACGCCGCCCGGAAGCACGTTACACTAGTAACCCGATTCGCGACTGGACGCGACGGTTATTTCGCAACCTCCTCGGCCCGGCTGGTTTGAATGACTATGTCATTCCGCACCGTACAAATCCATCGCCGACACACACACTGACGAACTCAAGGAGTCCCCATGCGCACCGCATGCCGATGCACCGTCGCCCTGGTCGCTCTGCTGATCCTCTCGGCCGGTCCGGCGCGGGCTGCCCTGGATGTGCCCCTGACCCTCACCGAGCGGGCCGGCGTCGACCGAGTCGACGAACCGGTCGTTTCCGGCGTCCCCCTGCCAGAAGGCCTGATGGCGGACACCAGCCGACTGACGCTGATTGGCCCCGACGGCAAGACCGTGCCTGCCCAGTTCGACGTCGCGACGCGGTGGTACGACGCTCACCCCGGCGCCGACAACGCCAAGGCCTCGGCCAAGTGGGTTCTGGTCTCCTTCCTCGCGTCGGTCAAGGCCAACGACAAGGCCGTCTACCGGCTGACCGACGGCGGCGGCAACGTCGCGCCGGCCCAGCCGGTGCAGGTGGCGATGGCCGACGGCGTCGCGACCGTCACGACCGGGGCCCTGAAATTCGTCGTGAAGCGGCAGGGCTTCAACCTGATCGACGGGGCCTGGATCGACCCGGCCGGTGCGGGCAACTACTCGCAGGAGATCCTGGCGCCGGGCAAAGCCGACATCCGGCTGTTCCACGGCGGCAACGGCCTGCCGGCATACAAGAGCTTCAGCCCGGCGGCCGACCCCGACGTGACGATGGAGTTGGAGGAGTCCGGCCCGGTCCGGGCGGTCATCAAACTGACCGGCAAGAACGTCTCGACCGACGAGATGGAGGGCGGCAACCACCTGCTGGACTTCGTCTGCCGAATTACCGCATTCGCCGGCAGCGGCCAAGTGCGGATCGCCTGGAGCCTGGAGTGCAAACAGGGCAAGTCGATCGCCGAGGGCGTGCCGCTCGACCGCTTCTGGTTCGTCCTTCCACTGAATCTCGACGCGGGCAAGACCACCTGGGCCGTCGGCGTCGGCGACGGCAAGTCGCTGGGGCCTGACAGCAAGGCCGACGAGTTCCCTGCCTGGAACGACGACTGGGAGAAGCCCGAGCAGACCGTGACGAAGTATTGGCAGGCGGGCCTGGCTGACTGCTGCGTGCAGAGCCTGGACAGCAAGCGGATCGTCTACCGCGGCGAGTTCTTCCGCAAGCGGCAGGAACTGGTCGTCCACGGCAAGGAGGAGAAGGCCAAGGCCCTCACCGCGACCTGGCTGGACCTGGGCGACGGGCAGAAGGGCGTCGCCGCCGGCATCCGCTGGTTCTGGCAGACCTACCCCCGGGCGATCAAGGTCGGCGGCACAACGTTGACCGTCATGCTCCAGGCCAACATGGCCTCCAAGCCGCCGCTGCTGGAGCGGCCGCACAGCGTTCGGGCCCACTACTATCCCGGCATGAGCAAGACCAGCGAGGTGCTGCTCGACTTCCACGGCCCGCGCGACCTGGCCCGGCTGACCGGGGCCCAAGCCGGCCTCCAGTCGCCACTGCGGGCATGGGCCCCGCCGAGCTGGTATTGCGAGAAGACGCAGGCGTTCGGTCGGCTGGCCTCCAGCACGCGGGAACTCTACGATGACGCCGCGTGGGCCAAGGTGGCCGCCTACGACACGAACCTGCGGACGACGCTGGGCCGGATCATCAAGCACCGCGACCTGGAGTGGGGCGACTACGACAGCTACGGCATGTTCAACTTCGGCGACACGATCGACTTCATCCGCGATCAGCGAGGCGACCCGGACGACTACAACGTCACCTGGGACAACGGCTACTACGACTACCCGCACGCCCTGTTCCTCCAGTGGGCGCGGACGGGCGACCCGGACTACTTCGACCTGGCCGAGCAGGCCGAGCAGCACATCGGCGACCTGGACATGATGTGCTGGAGCCCGGACGCCCACATGGTCGGGGCGTCGCGCTACTGCGACGGCACGATGCACATCCGCCAGAACGGGGGCATCTACCAGAGCCCGACGTTCAACCACTACAAGAACGGCTCCCACTTCGAGCGGTTCTACCTGACTGGCGCCCGCCGGGCCAAGGACGTGGGGCTGGTGTCGGCGCGGTTCGCGCTGGACCCGGCTAACAACGGGGCCATCGGCTTCGGCGAGCCCCGCAGCCTCGGGCATGGGCCGCTCGCCCTGCTCTACGCCTGGCAGGCGACGGGCGAGCAGAAGTATCTCGACCGCTTCACCTGGTTCGAGAAGTGGTACATGGACAAGCTGGACAAGGGGGCGCGCATCGCCAAAGGCCGCCACTGGCAAGGCGGCATCGGCATGGAGGGCATGCGCGAGTACGTCGAGAAGACCGGCGACCCGGCCGGCCTGGAGCACCTCAAGCTCCAGGTGGACCACTGCCTGTCGCTGGGCGACTACGCCGAAAGCACGCTTCAGGCGTTCGCATTTATCGGCGCCCAGACCGACGACGCGAAGTACGGAGCCAAGGCCTTCGACCGCATCGGCAAAGTCGGCGACATCAAGCGCGACTGGGGCCTGGGCCAGAGCTTCGGCAACGAACTCCGAAACGCCCCATACGTATTCTGGTATCTCACCAAGGACCTGCCCCGGAAAGTAAAGGTGGGCTCCTGAGAGCCCAGCCAACGACCAACCTGAATGAATCACGAATGCAGGAGAACGCTCTATGCGCAGTTTCGCCGTTGTCTGCCTGTCGATGACGATGCTCCTCGCGGTCTGGACGGGTCAGCCCCAACCCGCCGTCGCCGACGAGGGCGTGGCAGTTCCCCAGGACGCGGCCGCGGTCCTGAACAACAACAGCTACTGGCGGTGGCGGGTTTCCTGGCGACGGCCCATTGTGCCGCTGGAGGCCATGAAGGCCGTCCGGCCCGACTCCTCGGCCCCCGGCCTGCTGCCCGTGCATGACGTCCCGTTCACCAACCGTCCTGATATCGAGAAGCTCGAAATCGCCCCGCCGCCCGACGGCTGGATCAAGCCGGAGTTCAACGACGTGGACTGGCCTCGCAACCCGCTGGCCTATTTCGCCGGCGGCTACTACCAGGTCGGGCTGATCGCCCTGCGCGGGACGTTCGCGGTGGCCGACCCGTCGGCGGCCAAGGGACTCTATCTTTCCCTGGACTATCGCGGCGGCGTCGTGGTCTACCTTAACGGCAAGGAGGTCGCCCGCAAGGACATGCCCGACGGGCCGCTCACGTCGGCTACGCCCGCCCGGACCTACGTTGACGCCGCCTGGGTTGATGCAGCCGGCAAGATGCTCGCCACCCACGCCGACGGAAAGCTTACCGGCGACGCGCGGCATGACCGGTCGGCCGCATTCCGCCTGCCGACCGACGCGTTGGTCAAGGGTGCCAACGTGCTGGCCGTCGCCGTCCACCGCAGCGACTATCACCCCGTCGCCCTCCAGTGGTTCAGCCAGCAGAACATCCATTCGAGCTGGTGGCCGGTTCAGCTTTCAAACGTCACGCTCGCGGTCGCCGGCGGCGGCGTGACGCCGAACGTCGCCCGGCCAAAGGGCTTCTTCCTCCGCAACGTCGACATTCACGACCGCCTTTCGGCCGACTACTACGGGGATCCGAACGACGCGCTGCGCCCGATCACAATCCAGGCCGCCCGCAACGGCGCGTTCAACGCCGCCGTGGCTGCCAGCAGCGACGCCCCGATCGCCGGACTGGTCGCCTCGGTGACTGACCTCAAGGGCCCAGCCGGCGTCATACCCGCGTCAGCCGTCGATGTCAGTTACGCCCTTCTCACCGACGGGGCCACGCGGATCGAGAGCAGCAGACGGTATTACTGCTACGACGGCCTGACCGCCAAGGCGCCGGCAGAGGTTCCGGTGGACAAGGGCGGCGGCGGCGCGGTCCAGCCCGTCTGGATTCGCGTAAACGTGCCGCGCGACGCCGCAGCCGGTCTCTACAAGGGCGAACTGCGGATTATCGCGACGGGCTTGGCGCAGCCGACCGTCGTGCCGGTCGAACTTAATGTGGCCGACTTCGTCCTGCCCGATCCGCAACAGTTCCGCACCGGTATGACGGTCTACGTGTCGCCCACGTCCGAGTCGATGGCCTACAAGGTCCCCATGTGGAGCGAGGAGCACTGGAAACTGGTCGAACAGAGCCTGCGGCTGCTCGGCCGCGTGGGCAACGACCTGGCCAACATTCCGGTGGTCGACCGCACGCAGTTCGGCAACGACGACGGCTGGGTCTACTGGATTCGCACGCCTGACGGCACATGGGACTACGACTTCACCGTCTTCGACCGCTACATGGACCTCTACCAGAAGTGGGTCGGCGATCCGACCTTCGTCGTGCTCCAGATCTGGCACGCCGGCGGGTGGAGCTCTCGAAAGGTGGACGACCCCAACACGGTCACCGTGCTGGACCCCAAGACCGGCGAAAAGACGCACATGCAGGTGCCCGTCTTCGCGACGGCCGAGAGCAAGAAGTTCTGGAGCGACTTTGTCGCCGCAGCCCGGGCCCGGCTGAAGAAGCGGGGCCTGGAGAAGGCCCTGTCCATCGGCATCCTCAGCGACAGCACCGCCCCGGCGGAGGTGCTCAAGATGTTCGCCGAGATCGCCCCGGACATGGGCTGGATGCGAGGCTGCCACAGCGCCAGCCGAGCCAAGGCGCCCTACGGCCTGGGCAGCGGGACCGGTGCGAACGTCGTGCTGCACGAGCACTGCTACGGGATGACGATCCAGGACCCGGCCAAGCTGATCGAGAAGATCTGGGACCAGGCCGTCTGCCCCGCCGCCGCCTATTTCCGATGCGACTTCGACCCGCTCTCGCCGATGGGGTTCCACCTGACTCCCGAGCGGGCGCTCTACCAGGGCAAGCGCGGCGTGGGACGCATCGGCCTGGACTTCTGGGCTTTCCCGGACGCCAGCAAGCGAAGTTACGATGACGTCTACAACCGCTGGCCGCAGTCGAGCTGCGCCCAGCGTCGGCCGACAGTGATGAAACTCGCCTGGCACGCCCCCGAGGGGCCCATCACCACCCAGCGGTTCGAGATGCTCTGCCAGGGCCTCCAGGAGGCCGAGGCGATGATCGTGATCGCCGACGCAGTGGACAACCGCCCCGACAAGCTGGGCGCCGACCTGGCCGCCCGCTGCCGGCAGCTCTGGATCGACCGCATCAACATCTGCCGCATCAACAACGGCTATGACCGCGCCGCCGCCAGGGACTATGCCCACTGGCAGGAGGACACGGCCCGGGTGTTCGCCACCGCGGCCGAAGTGTCGGCCAAGCTCAAGTAAGCGGCCCGGCGCTGGCGGCGGACGGGGCTGGGCGTGGAAGCCGCCGGCGCAAGAAAAAAGCCTGGTGTTTCGGAAGACGAGTGAGGGGGGGCACTCGTCTGTCAGGCGGGAACACCAGGCCTTGGATCGTCGGTTCTGCGCCCTCTTGGGCTCTATGTTATGATTACATAAATCTAGACGAAGTCAAACGATTTTCGCGCGAAAAGTCAGGAATTCCCCTACAGGATCCGTCGCTTCGGAGCCATGTCGCGGAATAGGTCCTATCTCGTTATGACGCATGCTTTTAATATAATAACACAGCTTGCGATATTTGACCTCTTCCGCCGTATTCAGCAATGACTTCACAACTCCTGTCCCCGACGCATTCATCTTGGCTGGCGCAGCCCTGGGCGCCGCCCTCCCAACCCCTCGGTGGCGTGCTCCCGGAGAACGCGGGTCAGATGATCTGGCCATCCCGGGGCCGGCAGGTTACAATCCCGCCACCCGGCGAGTCCGCACCGGGAAGCAAGCCGACAAACTGAATTGCGGGCGTTGCCCCCGGAGGGATGGCCGAGTGGCTGAAGGCGACGGTCTTGAAAACCGTTTGGCGGGAAACCGTCACGGGGGTTCGAATCCCTCTCCCTCCGTTCCCCTCACGCCCCCGCCCGGCGCTATCGCCGGCGGCGGTCGCGGATTGGCTGGCGGGAGGCCTTCGCCTTCTCGGCGGCGGCCCTGCGTTGGCCGGCGGGCCCCTCGCCCCGGGCCTCGGCCTCTTCCTGCTCGCGAATGTGCTTACGGATGACGTATTGCTCGCCGACGCCGACGGCCGTCGAGGCCATCACGTAGAGCGTCAGGCCGCTGGGCAGGGTGTAAAAGATCAGCCCGAAGAAGACCGTCATGAAGTACATCAGGAACTTCTGGTTCTTGGCCTGCGGGCCGGTGGTCGGCTTGGGCGTCAGGAGCTGCTGGAAGAACATTGCGATCATCAGCAGGATCGGCAGCAGGTTCAGGGCATAGACCGGACCGAGCATCGGGATGTGCGCCGCCCGGTCGGGCGTGGTCCATGCCCACAGACCGTCGGGCGCCGACAGGTCGTTGATCCAGCCGAAGAAGGGCGCGTGCCGCAGTTCGATGGCCGAGTTGAGCCCGCCCCACAGCGCAATCCAGATAGGCATCTGGAGCAGCATCGGCAGGCAGCCCAGCGCCGGGTTGAAGCCCTGCTCCCGGTAGAACTCGGCCATCGCCTTCTGCTGTTCGCTCTTGTCGGTGTACTTCTTCTTGATCTCCTCGAGCTTGGGCCCCATCTTGGCCATGCGGGCCATGGTGATCTGGCTCTTCTTGGTCAGCGGGTGCAGCAGGATGCGGACCACCGCCACCAGGATCATGATCGCGATGCCGTAGTTGTGCACCACCAGGAACAGGACGTCCAGCAGCCAGAGCAGCACGTTGACCAGCCAGCGCAGGTTGCCCGCGCAGCAGCAGGAGCCGTACTGGATCAGCTCCGAGTAGTTCATCGCTTTGTAGGCGTCCACGGTGCTGAACAGGTCCCGGTCCTTTGGACCGATGAAGTTGCTGAACGCCAGCGTCTCGCTCTTGCCGGCAGCCAGCGTCATCGCGCTGCTGGTGAAGCAGATTTCAAATCGGTCCTTGGCGGCGTCGCTGCCCAGGCGGCGGGCGTAGAACGTCAGGTCGGCAGGGCTCTGCCGCGGGTCCAGCGGCCGAATCGCCGCGACAAAGAATCGGTTCGCGCTGGCCGCCCAGACCAGGCCCGTCTCGTCGTGCGTCCCGCCGAGCTTGAGGTCCTTCTCGCTCTCCTTGATCACGTCCGAGCGGCTCTTGGGCTTCACCGTGGCGGTCTGATGATCCTTGGCCAGTTCGCCCCAGAAGACCATTCGCTCGTCTCTCTGCTCGCCTTCCTGCTCCAGCGTCGGCAGGCCGGTGCTGGAAACTGAAACCTGCCGCTCCCTGCCGCCGTCGTTGACGAGCGTCAGGCGCATCTGGAGTTCAAACGTGTCCTTGGCCAGCGCCCAGGTCTTCTCGATGCGCAGGATCCGGGCCGCCTCGCTCCGGATCTCGGTCGCCAGCGTGACGCTCTGCTCCTTGCCATCCGCGACAGCTGATCGGCTGACGACGCCCCAGACGTCGCCGTTCAGCGACACCTTGACCCCGTCGATCACGACCTGCTCGGTCGCCAAGGCATGGGCGGGCAGGCCGGCGTCCAACTCCGGCCCAAGCACGGCGTAGTGCTCCTTGCGCGCAGGGGTGCGGTAGTGGTCGGTCAGTTCGACGCGGGCCACGGAGGCGCCGGCTGGGTCGATCGTCGCCGACATCCAGAAGTAGGACGCCTTGCGGTCATCGGGACGGTCCACGCTGCCGAGAGTCAGGTCCGGATTGAGCTGGGCGTCGCCGGGCTTGAACGCCTTGAGTTCCGCAGCCGCGGAGACCTCAGGCTGAGACTGGGTCGTCGTAACCGGCGCATGCTCCCCGCTCGCCTGCGTGATTGGGACGTCCGGCTGCGTGGTCGTAGCCGGCGACTCGGCGTCCGGCGGGGCCGTCTGCTCGGTCGGCTGCTGAGGCGGAGTGTGGAAGAACCTCGGCGCGATCTGCCACCAGAGGACCATGGCGGCCAGACCCGCCAGCAATGCGATCCAGAAGTCTTTCTTGTTCAAGGTAGCAGCCTTGCAAGCTTGTGGGAAATCGGAGGCGGTCGGCGGGCGCCCCGCCCGTGCCGCGGTCTATCGTCCGTCGATCAGGCGGATCCCCAGGAAATTGTCCAGCGCCGGGATCTTGTTCACCTTCTCGCACGTGGTCTGCAAGTCGTACTCGACCCGCACGAATTCGATGCTGTTCTCGTCGGCCACCACGTAGCAGGCCCGCGGGTCGCGGTCGCGAGGCTGGCCCACGCTGCCCACGTTGAATACCCGCCGCTCGCCCCCGCCCAGGTCGGACTTGAAGCTGAACTCCTCAGGCTCGTAGAAGTCGGGCTCCGGCGTGTAGATGCCCGGCACGTGCGTGTGCCCGACAAAACAGACCCCGTCGATCCGCTCGAAGATGTGGGCCATCTTCGTCGGATTCGTGAACACGTCGTCGGGAAAGATGTATTCGTTCACCGGGCGACGCGGGGAGCCGTGAACGAAGAGCATCCGGCCCTCGGTGTGCTTGACCGGCAGATTGCCCAGGAAATCCCACCGGGCTTTCCGCAGCGCCGTGTCCGGCTCGTCTTCGAGGCACTGGCGGGTCCAGTAACTGGCTCGCTCGGCGCCGAGGTTGAAATTGTTCGGCTCCAGCAGCACCGCCTGGTCGTGATTGCCGCACAGAGTCACGGCGCAGCGCTGCCGCACGAGGTCCAGACAGGCCAGCGGGTCCGGGCCATAGCCCACCACGTCGCCCAGGCAAATGACCCTTTCGATGCCCCGTCGGTCGATATCGGCGAACACCGCCTGGAGCGCTTCGAGGTTCGAGTGGATGTCTGAAACGATCGCCAGCATAGCTCACTTCCGCAGGCCAGACCCAGACATTTCGGACAGGAAAGTTATGCTAGAGAGGCCCGCATTGGGTGTCAACCGTTTTTCAAGGCACTCGGCTGACGGGCGGATGCGGAACACGGATTTCACGGAACGGACGGATTGCACGGAGAGATGAGAAGTTGGCCGAGACGCCTGTTGGAAAATCCTCGGTCCCGTGAAATCCATCCGCTCTGTCCAATCTGTGTCCCCCTTCGCCGCTTACCTTGACAATCGGCCTGCCCTGACCGTACAGTCCCAGCCGCTTTGGACGAAAGGCCTCCGCCGATGCCCAGCGACACCAACCGCCCCCGCGCCGTGGCCGTCGAGACCTCCAGCCGTCTCGGCTCGATCGCCGTCAGCCAGGGCGGCCGCATCCTCGCCAGCCGGGCCTTCACCCAGCAGCGGCGCCACGCCGTCGAACTGCTGCCCACGCTGGACGCGACGCTGGCCGAGCTGGGCTGGCGCAGCGACGACATCGACGAAATCTACGTCTCCGCCGGCCCGGGCAGTTTTACCGGGCTGCGGATCAGCATCACCTTCGCACGCACCATGGCCAAGGCAGTCGGCTGCCGGCTGGTGCTCGTGCCCACGGTCCATGTGCTGGCTGCCAACGCCCCGCCCGACGTGGCGCACCTGGCCGTCGTGCTGGACGCCAAGCGGGAACAAATCTACACCGCCGTCTTCAGCCGACCCGCGCCGGGGCGGCCGCTGGCCGAGGTGCTGCCGGTGGCCTTGCGGACGCCGGCCGAGATGCTCGCCGCCGCCCCGCGTCCCCTGCACCTGCTGGGCGAGGGCATCGACTACCACCGCGACGCGCTGACCGTCGGGCCGGACGTGATCGAGTTGCCGCGCGACCTGTGGCCGCCCCGGGCCGAGTCGGTCTGCCGCATCGGCTGGGCGATGGCCTGCCGGGGCGAGTTCACCGCCCCCCAGGACGCCATCCCCGTCTACATCCGCAAGCCCGAAGCCGAAGAAGTCTGGGAACGCAGGCACGGCCGGCAGGGGTAGATGCTCCTGCCATGCAGATGAGAACGCCCGGAGCACAGCGTCTCCGGGCGTTGAATCTTCACTCCTCGGGGCTCGCGTCTCACCCCTTGGCGGCGTCCTTCATCGACTCGCCCGCTGCGAAGACCGTCGCCTCGATGTCCGCATCGGTGTGGGCGGTGCAGACAAACATCGCCTCGTAGGCGCTGGGCGCCAGGTAGACGCCGCGGCCGAGCATCGCGTGGAAGTAGCGCGCGTACATCTTCGCATCGCCGGCCGTCGCGGTCGCATAATCGGTTACAGGCTTGGCGTTGAAGAAGCCCGTCATCATCGAGCCGACGCGGTTGAGCGTGAAGGGCACGCCCGCCGCCGCCGCGGCCGCGACCAGCCCCTCGCCCAGCCGACGCCCCAGCATCTCCAGCCGCGGGTAGACGCCGGGGGCCTTGAGCGCGTTGACCGTCGCCAGCCCAGCCGCCATGGCCAACGGATTGCCCGAGAGCGTGCCGGCCTGGTAGACCGGCCCGTCGGGGGCGAGTTGATCCATGAGTTTCGCCGGCCCGCCGTAGGCCCCGACCGGCAGGCCGCCGCCGATGATCTTGCCCAGGCAGGTCAGGTCGGCCCGCACGCCGTAGAGTTCCTGGGCCCCGCCCAGCGCGACGCGGAAGCCGGTGATGACCTCGTCCAGGATCAGCAGCGTTCCGTGGGTGTCGCACAGGCGGCGGAGACCGGCCAGGTAGCCCTTGGCCGGCAGGATGACGCCCATGTTGCCCGCGACCGGCTCGACGATGATGGCCGCAACTTGGCCTGCGTGGGCCTTGAGGACGGCCTCGACGCCCGGCAGGTCGTTGTAGTTCACCAGCACTGTCGTGCCCGCAACGGCCGCCGGCACGCCCGGCGTCGAGGGGACGCCCAGCGTCGTCGCCCCGCTGCCGGCCTGCACCAGTAGTGAATCGACGTGGCCGTGGTAGCCGCCGCGGGCCTTGATGACCAGGTCGCGCCCCGTCGCCGCCCGAGCCAGCCGCAGCGCCGACATGGTTGCCTCGGTCCCGCTGCTGACGAACCGCACCTTCTCGATCGAGGGGAAGAAGCCGCAGACGGCCTCAGCCAGCTTCGTCTCCATTTCAGTCGGGGCACCGAAGCTCGAACCGTTGGCGGCCGCGGCGCGGATCGCCTCGACGACGCGCGGATCGGCGTGGCCGAGGATCAGCGGACCCCAACTGCTCACGTGGTCGATGTAGCGATTGCCGTCGGCGTCGAAGAGGTAGGCCCCCTGCCCTCGGGCGACGAACCGCGGCGTCCCGCCCACGCCGCCGAACGCCCGCACCGGCGAATCGACCCCGCCGGGGATGACCCGCCGGGCCTGCTCGAACAATGCGGCTGACCGTTCCGTCTTCTGCTTCGATTGGGGTTGGCTCATAGTGCAGAATCATACTCCCGACCGGCGAAAATGGAAGGGCCCCGGCGTCGTTGGATCGTCCCTGTCCTCCCTCCGCGCCCGGAGTCGCGAACCCGTCGCAAATTGACTTCCCTCACGGGGGCGTGTAGGCTCGCGGCCTATGCCTGACTCACCCGAAAACACGCCGCCCTGCCGTACCGTCGGCCGCCTGATGGCCGTCGCCATCGTGTCCGGCCTTCTTGTCCTGGCGGCCACGCCTCTCTTCGCGCAGACTTCGGCACCAACGGACACCCAGCCGGCCGCAACGCAGCCCGCCAATTCCGCTGCCCGGCCCCCGGCCGGGCAGCCCGGCGCGATCGAGCGGGCGCTCTACCCGATCATGTTCACCTGGCTGATCGCCAGCGTGCTGCTGCTGACCTCGTGGGGCATCCAGCGTCGTGGCGGCCTGGACGATCTGGCCCAGAGCCCTGCTCGGCCGAACTATCTCCAGTTCCCCACCGTGCTGTTCATCATGCTCGTCTTCCTGCTCCTGCCAGACGTGGTCATCATGGCCCTGATGAAGCTGGGCCTGATCCGGGACGACAGCGCTTCCAGCCTGCTGTGGGCGATGCTCGGCCGCATGGCCGGCATCCTCATGCTCCTTCCGCTGATCGTCGCGGTGGCCTCAGCGGCGTTCGCCGACCGGACGCGCGGCTTCGGCTTGCGATGGAAGTCGGCCGGCCGCGACATGCAGTTCGGCATCGTCTGCCTGGCAGTGATCCTGCCGATCATCCAGGTCACCAACGTGGCCACCGACCGCTTCTTCAAGCACATGGGCTGGTCGACGCCGGAGCATCCGCTGTTCCAGACGCTGACCCCGGCCCACCCGGCGCTCATGACGCTGGGCCTGGCAATGGCCGCCATCGCCGCACCCATCGCCGAGGAGATGCTTTTCCGCGGCGTCCTCCAGAGCTTCATGGTCCGCTTCTTCACGCAGATGATGCCGCCCAAGGGCTGGCCCTCGATGGCGCTCTCGCTCTACCCGCCGGAGTTGAAACAGCTTCAGGCCAAGGCCGCCGTGGCCCGGGCCCGGGCGATGGGCGAGCAGCCCCCCGCGGACCTGGACGCCCCCCCCGACCCGGCGACGATGGGGGGACAGGCCGGTCCCTTGACCCCGCGGCAGCGATCCCGACGTAGCGCCGCCGCCATCGTCGTCACGGCCCTGCTCTTCGCGTCGGTTCACATGGGGGTGCCCGAGAGCATGCCGGCGATCTTCCTGCTGGCCCTGATGCTCGGCTACGCCTACGAGAAGACCGGCTCGCTGCTGACCCCCATCGCCGCCCACTTCGCATTTAATGCGGTCAACCTGGCGATCTACATGCTCTCCCACTGATCGACGGAGGCTCGATGGCCGATCTGGTGAGCGAACCGATCGAGGCCCTGCCCGGGACGTTCGACGCCTCGGCCATGGCACGCGGCGAGCCCGGCCTGCCGTCGGGCTTTCGCTGGCGAGAGCAGGAGCACCGCATCGTCGAGGTGATGCGGGCGTGGAAGAAGTCGCAGCGTGAGGGCGGCGTCGGCGAACTCTACCTGCGGCGGCACTATTATCAGCTTCGCATGTCCGACGGGGCTGTCTGGGAGATATACTTCACCCGTCAGGCCCCCCCGGGCCGGGGCAGGCGCAGCCGTCGCCAGCGATGGTTCCTCTACACGCGCGACGGCCCTGCCGATTCGTAACTGCGGTTGCAGGATCAGGCCGAACATGGCAAAATGGTGCGTTCGACAGGAGGCGAGGTATCAGAGTGGCTGAATCGATCGACCGACAACTCGAAATCCTGACCCGCGGCTGCGAGGCCGTCTACAGCGCAGACGAGTTGCGCACCCGACTCGCCCAAGCCGCCGCACAGGGCCGCCCGCTCCGCGTCAAGCTCGGCCTGGACCCCTCCAGCCCGCACCTGCACCTCGGCCACTCGGTCGTGCTGCGGAAGCTGCGCCAGTTCCAGGATCTCGGCCACAAGGCCGTCATGATCGTCGGCGACTACACCGCCCGCATCGGCGATCCGACCGGCAAGAACAAGACCCGCCCGATGCTCAGCGAAGCCGACATCGAGGCAAACGCGACGACCTACTTCGAGCAGGCCGGCCGAATCCTCGACACATCGCCCGAGCGGCTTGAAATCCGCCGAAACAGCGAATGGCTTGCGGGCCTGACATTCGCCGACGTGATCCGCCTGACCGCCCGCATGACCGTCGCCCAGATGCTGGAGCGCGACAGCTTCGCCAAACGCTACAAGGCCGGCGAGCCGATCAGCGTCCACGAGTTCCTCTACCCGCTCATGCAGGGCCAGGACTCGGTGGAGATCCGCAGCGACATCGAGTTGGGCGGCACCGACCAGACTTTCAACAACCTTGTCGGGCGGCGGCTCCAGGAGGAGGTCGGCCAACTCCCACAGATCGTCATGGTCATGCCCATCCTCGTCGGCACCGACGGCACGGAGAAGATGTCCAAGAGCCTGGGCAACGACATCCCGATCACGGCGCAGCCCAACGACATGTTCGGCAAGGTGATGAGCATCCCCGATTCGCTGCTGGAGAACTACTTCACGCTGTTGACGCTCCGGCCCGCCGAGGAAATCCGCCGCCTGCTCGCCAACCCGCGGCAGGCCAAGGCGGCGCTCGGCCGCGACATCGTCGGACAATACTACGGCCCCGCGACGGCACAGTCCGCCAGCGACGAGTTCGACCGCATGTTCGTCCAGAAGCAGCAGCCGACCGACATGCCCGAGATCGAAGTCGACGCCGGCGCAACCGTCGCCGACCTGATCGTCGCGTGCGGATTCGCCGAGAGCAAGAGCGTGGCCCGCCGCCTGGTCGGCCAGGGCGGCGTCGCGATCAACGACGCCCGCCAGAACGACCCGCACGCCCCGGCAGCGGTTCAAACGGGGGACGTGCTCCGCGTGGGCAAGCGGCGATTCGCCAGGCTGAAGGTGAGGTAGACGATGGCCGGGAAGAAGCAACCGAAACTCAAGCTGCCGCCGCTGAGCGACCCGCAGCGATACGTTGACCTGTTTGTCGTGGACTTCCGCGACGCCGGCGTGGGCGTCGGCTACACCGCCGATGAGGTCGCGATGTTCGTCGAGCAGGAGGCGTGGCGGGACCGGCTGAAGGTCTACCGCATCCACGACGCGCGCCCCGACGGCCGAATCGAGTTGGCCGGCGTGCCCGCGTCGCGGCTGGCCCTGGAGGCCGGCATGTTCTTCGGCCGCGAAAGCGAATCTCCTGCCCGCAGCGACTTCGAGGAACTGCGCAGCCTGCTGAGCAAGGATCCGCCGCCGGCCCGCTGCCGCATCGCGCTGGGCTGCTGCAACGGCTGGCGAGCCCCCTGGCAGGTCGGCCTGATCTACCCGGCCGAGTGCGATCACGCGATGTCGCGATACCTGCTCGATCACGCCTACCACGGCGGGATCAACGTGGTGGCCGGGACGGGCATCGTCGCAGAGTTCAACGAGGCGGCCCGCGTGACCGACTCGCAGGGCTTCGCTGCCGCGGCTGACCGCCGGGCCCGGACCTGGGAGCAGGTGCAGGCGTCCGTCGGCGAGCCGATTCAGCGGAAGTTCGCATGACGCGTTTCCATCAGCGCATCCTGGCACAGGTGCTCAACCTGTCGTCGCGCATCAGCCGCCGGCCTAGCGTGAGGGAGCGGGACCTCCGCCAGGCCGACATGGGAGCGGCGCCGCCGTTGGCGTTCGACGAGCGGCTGCGCGACGCCTTCCGCAGTCGATGGCTGCGTTTGAAGAAGTGAACGGGTGAACGGATGGCAGAGAAGACCTGCGGTTTCGGCATCATCGGCGTGGGGATGATCGGCGAGTTCCATGCCAGGGCGATCGCGGACTTGCCCAGCGCCCGGCTGGTCGCGGCGGCCGACGTGGTGGCCGATCGCGTTGGCGCCTTCGCAGCCAAGCACGGTTGCCGGGGCTTCACCGACGTGGATGCCCTCATAGCCGACCCCGAGGTCGACGTTATCACCGTCGGCACGCCGTCCGGCGCGCACATGGAGCCGGTGCTGGCAGCGGCCGCCGCGGGCAAGCACGTCGTCTGCGAGAAGCCGATGGAGATCACGCTGGAGCGCATCGACCGCATGATCGCCGCGCACCAGAAGGCCGGCACCGTGCTGGCCGGCATCTTCCAGGCCCGTTTCAGCCCGGTCAACCTGCTGGTTAAGGCCGCGGTCGCCGCCGGGCGGTTCGGCCGCCTGACCTTCGCATCGGCCTACTGCCCGTGGTGGCGGACCGACGCGTATTACGCCAAGGGCGGCTGGAAAGGCACCTGGCGGATGGACGGCGGCGGGGCGCTGATGAACCAGTCGATCCACGCGATCGACGCCCTGCAATGGATCGTAGGCAGCCCGGTCGTCGCGGTGAGCGGCCGCGTGGCCACGCTGGCTCATCCGCACATCGAAGTCGAGGACACCGCCGGCGCCGTGGTCGAATTCGCCAACGGATGCCTCGGCCTGATCCAGGGCGCGACGTCCATGTATCCCGGGACTGCCCGCCGTCTGGAAGTCTCCGGCGACCGCGGGTCGGTCTTCTGCGTCGAGGACACCATCACGACCTGGCAGTTCGCCGACGAGGCCACCGGCGATGCCGAAGTCCGCGCCCGGTATGCCAAGGAGGCCACCAGCGGCGGCTCGTCGGACCCGGCGGCCATCAGCCATGCGGGCCACACCGCTTGCTTCGCCTCGGCCATGGAGGCGATCCACGCCGGCCGCCCGCCCGCCGTCAGCGGCCCCGAGGCCCGCAAGGCCGTCGAGATCATCCTGGCAATCTACGAGTCGTCGCGATCGGGCCGCCGCGTCGAGTTGCCCCTATGACGAACCACTAGCCACTAACCACGGACCCCCATGCTGCCAGTCGTCGCCATCGTCGGCCGTCCGAACGTGGGCAAGAGCTCGCTGCTGAACCGCATCGCCGGGCGGATGATCAGCATCGTGGACCCCACGCCGGGGATCACGCGCGACCGCGTCAGCACCATCTGTCACCACCGCGACCGCTACTTCGAGCTGGTGGACACCGGCGGCTACGGCATCGAGGACAGCGACAACCTCACCGAACAGGTCGAGGCCCAGATCGCCTACGCAATCGAGTCGGCAGCTCTGGTGCTGTTCGTGGTGGACGCTCGCGACGGAATGGTGGCGCTGGACGAGCGGGTCGCCGAGCTGCTGCGCAACCGCCACGGCGCAACGCCCGCCTGGCTGCTGGTCAACAAGATCGACGCCCCGGCCCAGGACAACCTGGCCGCCGATTTCTTCCGCCTGGGCTTCGGGACGCCCTTCCAGGTTTCAGCCCAGCACGGACGCGGGATCGCGGAACTGATGGACCGCATCGCCGCGCACCTGGCCGAACAGGGGCTGGGGCAGGAGGAGGAGTCCGCCGCTGATGCCGCCGAGCCGGAGATGAAGATCGCCCTGGTCGGCAAGCGCAACGCGGGCAAGAGCACCTTCATCAACGCCATCGCCGGCGGCCCGCGGGTCATCGTCTCGGAGGTCGCCGGCACGACGCGGGACGCCGTGGACGTCCGCTTCGTCCGCGACGGCCACAGCTTCCTGGCCATCGACACCGCGGGCGTCCGCCGCCGCGGCAGCGTCAAGGCCGACGTGGACTTCTACAGCCTGCACCGCGCCCAGCGGTCGATCCGCCGCGCCGACGTGGTCCTGTTCATGATGGACGCGACCGTGCCCGTCAGCGGCGTGGACAAGCGGCTGGGGCAGTACATCACCGAACAGTTCAAGCCGGTCATCCTGGTCATCAACAAGTACGACCTGGTCAAGGACCGCGCCGACAGCGGCGACTACGCCGACTACCTCACCGAGGTGCTGCCCGGGCTGGAATACGCCCCGGTCGCGCTGACCACCGCGAGCGAGAGCCGCAACGTGCAGTCGGTCCTCGACCTCGCGTCGTCGCTGTTCCGCCAGGCCTGCACGCGCGTCGGCACCGGGCAGCTCAACGCCGTAATCGAGCAGATCAGCGGGGCCCAGGGGCCCGGCGTGGGGATGAGCAAGGGCGGCCAGGCCCGCATCTACTACGCCACGCAGGTCGCGGTCCGCCCGCCCACGATCGTGTCGTTCATGAACGACCCGCGCCGGGTCACGCCGGCCTTCGAGAAATACCTGCTCAACCGCTTCCGCGAATCGCTGCCCTTCCCCGAGGTGCCGATGCGGCTGCTCTTCCGAGCCCGCAGCGGCGAGAGCGCCGCCGACCTGCCCAAGCTCTCCCGCCGCCGCCGCGCCAAGGCCCGCGGCAAACGCAAGCAGCACGGTTGAACCGCCCTCCGCGGCGCGTTACCATCGGGTGATCGGGCCGCACCCGCGAGGGACCGCGCATGAAATCGCATACCGAATACCTGACGTTCAACGTCCCCGCCCGCATGGATTTCGTGAACATTACGCCCGACGTCGAGCGCGTCGTCAAGGCCAGCAGCGTCAAGGAGGGCCTGACGCTGGTCAACGCGATGCACATCACCGCCAGCGTGTTCATCAACGACGACGAGCCGGGCTTGCATGCCGACTACAAGAAATGGCTGGAAACCCTTGCACCTTACGACCCGTCGCCGCAGCGATACCAGCACAACCGCACCGGCGAGGACAACGGCGACGCCCACCACAAGCGGCAGATCATGGGCCGCGAAGTCGTTGTCGCGGTCACGGAGGGCCGGCTCGACTTCGGCCCGTGGGAGCAGATATTCTACGGCGAGTTCGACGGCCGCCGGACCAAGCGCGTGCTGGTCAAAGTCATCGGCGAATAGGAGGGACGGCAGGCATGCCCATCCAGTTCCATTGCGAGCACTGCGGCGCGAAGATATCCGCCCCCGACGCGGCCGGCGGCAAGAAGGGACGCTGCCCTTCCTGCAAGCAGCATGTCTATGTCCCGGCGCCCGATGCTGACGAACTCGACCTCGCCCCGCTGGACGAGAAGGAGGAGAAGAAGCTCGCCGACAAGGTCGCCCGCGACCTGGCCGCCGAGCACGACCTGTTCCTCGCCCAGGCCGGCAGCCAGCCCGCGGACGAGGCCGACCCCTCGCTCGTGGACGACCCACACGGCGAGGGCGGCGTTGCCCTGCCAGCCGCTTCGCCCGGCGGCGCCAAGCCCGCCCCGCCCCGAGAATTGCTGATCGCCTACCTCGTCCACATGGCCAAGGGCAACCTCGAACAGGCCAACGCCGTCGCGGGCCAGCTCAAGGCCGACCGCCCGGCCGCCATGCAGGCCATCGCCCTGCTCACCGCCGACCCGGTCCCCGAGCCGCGCATCGCCAAGCTTCCGCTCCCGGTGATGGCCGGATTCCTCAAGCAGCTCGAACATCAATTGAAGTGAACCCCGCCGACAGGCGGGCGGCTCCAAGCGAGCGTCAGCGCGACGACTTCCCTCCCCGCCGATTCTCACTTCCGCCTGGCGTCCCTGGCGTCTTCCCCCTGGCGTCTGGGCGGTTCCTCCCCTCAGCCGATCGTCACCGCCGACCCGCTGCGGGCCGATTCGTAGATCGCGTCAGTGAGTCGCTGAAGCGTCAGCGACCGCTCCAGGCCAGTCAGCGGCTCGCGGCCTTGGCGGATGGCCGCGGCAAAGTCGCGCACCGGGCCCGCGTGCATCTCGCCCCAGCCCTCCGTGGCGTCATAGATCACCCGCTCGGTCGCGCCCTTCTCCGCGTCGGCGGCATAGTGGGTGATGCGGATGGGATCGTCGCTGACCATCGTCAGGTCGAGCGACCCGGCGTCGCCGACGATTTGCCAGCCGTTCTGCTTGCCCGTCGCGGTGAACTCCCCGCGTTCGATGGAGATGGCCTCGCCGCCCTCGCACCGCACCAGCGCGGTGAAGTGCGTCTCGGCGTCCGAGGTCGGGTCAATGTGACGCGCGAATGCCGGAGGCGCCGCCCACGCCTGAGCCAGCACCACGCGCGGCCGCAGCGTCCATCCCGTCAGGCCCATCAGGTAGTCCAGGTCGTAGCAGCCCCAGTTGACCAGGATGCCGCCTCCGTTGAGGTCGCGCCGCAGCCGCCAGGCCGGGCCGGGCTTGGCCGGCTTGGCCCCGCATCCGCCCAGGCAGCGGACGTGCAGCTCGCGAATCTGCCCCAGGCGGCCCGACGCGATGAGTTCCTTCACTATCGGCACGTGGGCCTTGAACTGCGGGCGGCTCGAGCAGCAGCCGACGGTCAGCTTGCCCCGCGCCGCCATGATCCGCCGCAGGTCGGCCGCGTTCATGGCCGCCGGCTTTTCCAGCAGGACGTGTTTGCCCTTGGAAAGCGCCGCCAGGGCCAGCTTCGTCCGCACCATCGTCGGCAGGGCGAGCACGACGGCCTCGACCTCGCCGTCGGCCAGCAACTCCTCAGCCGACGCATAGACCCGCCGCGGCCTGAACTTCTCTGCCGCCTCGACGCGATTGGCCTCGACCAGGTCCGCCGCCGCGACCAGATCGATGTGATCGGCGCCGGCCGCGGAGTCCATGTGCTTCTTTCCGATGACGCCGCAGCCGATCACGCCCAGGCGAACAGGTTCCATCGTAAGCCCTCGTTGTCAGGCGGGGACGGGTCTACTTGAGGCGATCCTGGGCGGCGGCCATCGACTCGGCGGTCGGCGGTCGGCCCGTCTGCATCTCCTCGACGAAGCAGTCGAACAGGTAGGTCGCGTCGTGCGGTCCGGGCGAGGCCTCGGGGTGATACTGCACCGCGAACAGCGGCAGTTCGGCGTGCACGAAGCCCTCCAGCGTGCGGTCGTTCAGGTTGACGTGCGTCATCCGCCCGCCGACGGCCTGGAGCGACTTCTCCTCGACCGCGAAGCCGTGATTCTGGCTGGTGATTTCGACCCGCCCGGTCGGGATGTTGAGCACCGGCTGGTTGCCGCCGCGATGGCCGAACTTCAGCTTGAACGTCGTCGCCCCCAACGCCAGACCGAGCATCTGGCAGCCCAGGCAAATGCCGAAGATCGGAACCTTGCCCACCAGCCCGCGGGCCAATTCGATCGTGTAGCCCACCGCTGCCGGGTCGCCCGGTCCGTTGGAGAAGAAGATGCCGTCGGGCCGCCCCGCCAGCACCTGGTCGGCCGTCACGTCCGCGGGCAGGACCGTCACGCGGCAGCCGGCCTGCACGAGGTTGCGCAGGATGTTCTGCTTGATGCCGCAGTCGATCGCGACGACGTGAAACTCCGCCTCGCGCTGCCGCGGGGCGTAGGCGAACGGCGAGCCGGCCCCATCGCCCCAGTCGTAGGCCGCGTCCGGCTTGACGACCTTCACGAGGTCCGCGCCGGCCATGCTGGGCAGGATCCTAGCGTCGGCGACGAGTTTCTCGTCGTCCAGGTTCCCCGGGTCGGTCGAGAGCACGCCGCGCATGACGCCCTGCACGCGCAACTTGCGGACCAGGGCCCGCGTGTCGATGCCGTCGATCGCCGCCACACCGTAGCGGGCCAGGTAGTCCGACAGCGACTCGCTGGCGCGGAAGTTGCTGACGATCGGCGAAAGCTCCTTCACCACGAAGCCCTCGACCTGCGGCCGAGGCGACTCCTCGTCCTCGACGCCTACGCCATAGTTGCCGATCAGCGGATAGGTCATTGTCACGATCTGCCCGGCGTAGGACGGGTCGGTGATGATCTCCTGGTAGCCGGTCATCGAGGTGTTGAACACGACTTCGCCGGCTCGCGTGCCTGCGGCCCCGAAGGCCTGGCCGCGAAACACCGTGCCGTCTTCCAGCGCCAACTTCGCAATGGGTCGGGTCATGGCGTCCGATAATCCGCTGTCTGCCGCCGCGCGTCACGTTGCCGAGGGCGTGACGATGCGGCAGCCGATTTTCCCGTTCACGGAATTCAACTATCCCGACGAATCGGCCGATAGTTTCAGTAAGGCTGTGGGTCTCCGCTCCGATGGAGCGGACAGCCTGGCTTGAGGGTCCGAGTTACGGCGAGCTCGGATCCTCTTTTCATGCGCCCATCTCGCCGTGCCGGCGCAACCCAAAGTTCGGGCATCATACCGGCGGCTCCCCACCTTTTCAACCACGCGACGCGCCGCCTTGTCACCCGTATCGCGCAGCCAACGCCTTGATCCATCGCACGCAACGGCCTTTGAAAGCATTCGAGCGCGCCGACTCCAGGAACTCCAGGTGCGCCCCGAGGTCGGCCAACTCGGCCCGCCGTATCCAGTCCGCCGGCAGGTCGATCCCGCCCGCTCGCAGGCCCCGCGCGATCAGGCCGCGATGCTTCGCCGGCGTGTGCCGCAGCAGATTCCCGATGTCCATCCACGGAGAGCCTGCGTGGCTGAATTCCCAATCGAGCACCGCGCTGACCGCCCCACGATGGACCAGGATGTTTGTCGGGTTGAAGTCGCCGTGCACGAGGCGAACGCCGAAGTCATCGCGTCCCTCGGCCTGCTCCGCCTCGGCCGACAGGATCGCCCGCAGCGTGCGAATCGTTTCCCGGCCGAGCAGCGCCCGCACGGCCCGCCGAGCGAACATGGACGCCTCGAAACTCCGCCCGCCGCCGAAGTCGAACGGCCGTATCGCCCCGTCCGCGCCGATCCAACCGGCGCGCGGCAGCCGCACGGAGGCGATCCAAGCGAGCGCCTTGGCCGCCGCCGCCGTGCAGCCGGGGCAATCCGCCAGCGGACGCCCGGGCGCGAACTCGAAGACCGCCCAGTCGGTTCCGCGGGCCAGTTCCTGCGGCACGGGGACGACCTTCGCCGCCAGCCGCCGGACGGCCGCCTCGCGTTCGGCCCCGTCGGGTCGGCTGAAGAGCCGAACTACGCACGACGTCCCGTCGTCGAGGGCGACGCGATAATTGCTGTTGCTCCGCCCGCCGCGCAGCCGCGTCGCCTTCACACACCGCCGCCCGCCCAGGAACTCGCGGATGAGCCTCGGCTGGAACGGCCGAACGGGATGTCGCCGATCGATTGCCATGTGGCGGTCTCGAAGTTCAGGCCCGATCTTACCCGCCTCCCGACCCGGCATCACCAGCCGACTCGCGACGCGTCGCTCTGCATTAGCCTGCGTTGGCCTGTATCTGCCGAGGGAGCCGCCTGAAGACGCCTGCGAAAATCCGCCCGAAATTCCGAGAATTTTTCCCCGGGCCAACCGCCGGCCGGGCCGGCGGATGGGCCGTCGGCCGGAATCGGCCCGGTTTACGCGGCTTTCGTAAGTCCCATTTTCCCCCGGCCGCGACCCTATATACGGAGGGGCGTGTTGCTGCGCCCCCGTCGGATCGCCAGCAGGCGAGCGAAGCTTGACCTTCCGGCAGCAGCCGGACGTCGTGCCCAGGCGGGCAAACTCTTGCCGTGAACATCGTGGTCAATTCGGGCGACGGGCGATCCTGCGGGCAATGAGGCCCCCGCCGACCAAGCCCAGCAGGCCAAGGCTCGATGGCTCCGGCGTCGGAACGGGCGCTCCTTCGAGCGTGAGGCTCGTGAATGCGAAGTCGACATAGAGGCTGATCTTGTAGGTGTCGTAGCCCGTCAGCAGCGCCGTGCTGCCCAGGTAGTTCGGCGACGTGTTGTATGAGAAGGTGCTGCCGTAGTAGCCGGTCGCGTCGAAATAGAGCGGGTCGCTGAACGCGTCTTCGCCGCCCACAAGTGGCATGATTTCCAGGCTGGCCCCGGCGCCGCCCGTGTTCGCCAGCAGTTTGAAGGTGAACGCCGTGATGTCGAACACGGTGCCGTCGACCCGCGAGAGGGTGAGCCGACGCATCCCACGTGCTGGCCATGCCGCGGATGATGTAGGTCAACTCTAGCCCGGCGTTGTCGCCGGTGGTAAGCTGGTCGCTGTCAGGCTTTTCCCCAACTGTGATCGGCATGGGATGGCCCTGTTACCTATTGACTGCTATGCCGAAGAGCCATGACCGCGAATCCAACCGAAAGAGCGATTAGCAGCCCCGTCGTTGCGGGCCTTCTCATGGTGGCCGCTTTCGTCGGAGCGAGCTTCATCCTTTCACTGCTCTGGCACGGAAGAGACGGCCTAACGGAAGTCTTCGGCCGGACATTCCCGATGCCTGCGCTGATTGCTGCCAGCATGTGGCCAATCTCGCTGACGGTCCTTGCATTCTGCTGTCTCCTGATCGGCATTGGCTTGCGGCACAGATCCACCAGTGCGGCCGCTCTGGGATTCGGATTGCTGGGGCTCGGGTGGTTCATCCTGACACTCATGTCATGTCGGTTCGGGTTCTGAATCACAGCATCAGTCAAACGTGTCCTCATCGTCCATTCACTGAACGATCTTCTTGGTGTTCTTGGCCGTCTCATCGGTCGCCCTGGCGGTGCGGTCGGCAGTAGCTCTGTGCGTGTTTCAGGAAGCGTTGGAGCAGTTCCTTGACGGTCAACTGCCTAGGCGAGACGGGAAGCTGTCGCCCGGCGGCCAGCCATTCGGCAAGCTTCTGGTGGTAGCGTTCCTCGGTTTGTGGTTCACCGTATTTGCCGAGGTAGATCGTCTGGCCGTTGAGGACGACAAGACCCTGGCCGGACGCCTTGTGCAGTCGCAGTTTCGGGACGAATTTGGAACGGGCGGCGGTGGTCATAGCGGCGTCTCCCTGAGCTTGGCGAGTACTGTACTCGCGCTTTGCCTCGGGTTACGACCGCTGGCCGCCTTTGGCGGGTCTTCGTAACATACGAAGTCAGCGTAACCTACATTAAGTCGGGAAAGCTGGACACGGTTAGAACTTTTCGCGGCGGGGCAATGAACGTCGGTCTTATCGCGGAGGATCGGGTTCCCTTGGCCGGGACGATATTCCGTCGAAATCATGCCAAATGACGACGTAGGGTCGCCCACAGCGACTGCAAAGGCAGTCTCGCTCGCGATAGAGCAGCAATCCTTCGGCATCTTTGTGTAAACGAGGCTGTCCCGTCTTGCGGCGGCGGAAGAGGTTGATTCGGTGGCAGCAAGGACATCTAAGCGGCCGGCAGAGAGCGAGCAATACCCACACGCCCAGCAGGAAGGAGGTATAACCGAAAGTTGTTGATGAGGGAATGAAAAGGCGGCGTACTCTGGTTGTCTTGCAGATAACCACCAAACCGCCCACGCGGGCAGAGGAGTACGCCACCATGAGTCAGTCTACGGCAGAA
>JAJVII010000049.1 GCA_022072085.1 Phycisphaerae bacterium | reverse complement strand
CGGCGAACGCGTCGGTGGGTGGACCTGAAGATCATGGTCTTCTTCGCTCATCAGTCCTTCTCGCAGCAGCAGTTAGAGAACGCAGCGTGATTATGAAAAATCCTGAGGCACAGAGACACCGAGAAGAGAACTGTCTTTCTTATCGATTCAGACCGTCTTCTCTGTGCCTCTGCGTCTCTGTGGTGAATCCTTCTTCGGTTTCACCTTCCGCGTTCGAGACAACCCGGCCTGGACTCGAACCAGGAATAGCAGGACCAAAACCTGCTGTGTTACCAATTACACCACCGGGTTGCGAAATGGAACCTCTGTAAGACCCCTGAGAGAGGGGGTCAGGCACGCTTTTCGCCTCAAAGCCGGCGAAAGGCGAGCCAGACCCCGGGGTCTTACAGACGTCCCCAATCCGTTCGCGGGGGATCAGCAGCTACCGATGAAAAGGGCTGACGCGTGCCGGATGAAACAACCGGCGCGGGCGGGCCGCGGTCCACGGTGGCTCGTGCTGAGGCTCGATCAGGCCTGCCGCGGGGCGGCCTGACCGCCGGTGCGCCTTTGATTCGTCGCCCCGGCCCCGGTGCTTCGAGCGTTCCCGAATATCGAGCCGCAGATCATAACCCCCGCCGCCCCGGACGGTCAAGCAATAATCCCGCCACGGTTCCCCTCCCCCGCCCTCCGCCGGGCCGCCGGCGGAAGCCGGCCTTGGCAGCCCGCTGAACCGCCCGGAACGTCCGATAATCGACATCGGCTGGGTTCGTCCGCACGGTTTGCCTGCAACCGGGGACGGCGCTATCATTTCCGCATCTCCAGAGATATTCACCTCGCGCGATTTCTTCGGGCGGCTGCGCCGGTTCCGGCAGAATCCCCCCCGGATCGGGCGTTGATGCGGACAGCCACTTCTATCGAGGGTCCGACCATGCTGGCAATGACCGGATTGCGAGGGCGTCGCGGGCGAACGGGACTGCACCTGCTGTGGGCCGGCCTGTTCGCGCTGGGGTTGTCGATTCTGACCACCGGCTGCCAGAAGGAGGCACGCCACCACGGATCGGGCGGTTCTGGATCGTCCGCTTCGCGCGGCGGGCCCTATGACGGGGCCTTCTACTGGTTGACCGACGACGGCCACAGCCGCGGGATGGTGCTGCGACAATATGGTAACGCCGTCGTTGGGGAAGTTGCCTTTGCGGGGACGGACGCGACCAAGGCAGCCGAATTCTATCCCTTCACGGCCACCGTCGGACCCGAGGGCCTGACCGGCAGCCTCATGGTGACCGATGGCCGCCTGGCGGTCACCGGCAAGCTGGCCGAACGCGACATCAGTCTCAGCATCACCTGGAAGGAGGGCGACGAGCCGTCGATCTATGTCTTCCGCCGCGATTACCACCACAGCGATCTGCGTTTCACCAGCGACCTCCAGGGCGTCTACGAGACGACGGGCAGCGACGCCCTGCCGCTGGCGGTCGCCGCGCTGCGCGACCGGGAATGGCTGCTGCTCTATGTCTTCGAGAACGGGCCGGCCCAGCCAAAGGTCCACACGCTGATCGGCAAGATCGACGGCATGCAGGTCAGCGGCAAGCAGCACCTCTTCGGCCAACAGCAGGAGTCGCCGTTCAAGGCCGACTTCGCCGCCGACGCGCTGACGCTGACGATCGACCCGCCCGGGGGGACCGGTCGGCCAATGACGCTGGCACGCGTCAAGACGACGCCGGGCGGCGGACCCGGCGGCGGGGCAGCAGCGGCGCCTTAGCGCCCCTGTTGCCGCGCGCAAAGGCCCGGCTATAATCGCCTCCCGTCCTGGATGAACGGCCGGACCCGCATCATCGGACAGAGGCGCACATGAGCAGGCCACTGAACGTCGGCGTCGTCGGGGTCGGGAACATCAGCGGGGCATATTTCAAGGGAACCAGGCCCTACGAGGTCATCCGCGTGACGGCCTGCGCCGACCTCCTGGCCGACCGGTCCGGGAGGGCCGCTGCCGAGCACGGCCTTCGAGCCCTGTCCGTTGACGCCCTGCTGGCTGACAAGTCCATCGACATCGTGCTGAACCTGACGATCCCGGCGGCCCACGCCCAGGTGAACCAGGCCGCCATCGCCGCCGGCAAGCACGTCTACTGCGAGAAACCCTTCGCGCTGAACAACGCGGACGCCGCCGCGACGCTCCGGGCTGCCCGGGCCGCCGGCGTCCGCGTCGGCTGCGCGCCCGACACGTTCCTAGGCGCGGGCGGCCAGACCGCCCGCGGGCTCATCGACGCCGGAGCGATCGGCCAGCCGGTCGCGGCGATGGCCTTCTTCACCTGCCGCGGGCACGAGCGCTGGCACCCCGCGCCGGAGTTCTACTACAAGGTCGGCGGCGGGCCCATGCTCGACATGGGGCCCTACTACATCACCGGCCTGGTGAACCTGCTGGGCCCGGCCCGGGCGGTCATCGGCTCGGCGGTGAAGAGCTTCCCCACGCGGACCATCACCAGCGAGCCGCTCAAGGGCAAGGTGGTCGACGTCGAGGTGAACACCCACGTCGCCGGCAACATCGAGTTCGCCAACGGGGCCGTCGCGACGATCGTGACCAGCTTCGACCTCTGGGAGGCGACGCTGCCGCGGATCGAGGTGCACGGCAGCGAGGGGTCGCTGTCCGTGCCCGACCCCAACCATTTCATGGGCCCGGTGAAGCTCTTCAAGGCCTGGACCAAGCAGTGGGAAGATATCCCCCTGACCCACAGCGACCGGGTGCTCCGCGGCATCGGCGTGGCCGACCTGGCCGCCGGCGTCCTGGGCAACCGCCCGCACCGGGCCAGCGGCGAACTGGCCGCCCACGTGCTGGAGATCATGACCGCATTCGACGCCAGCCAGCAGAGCGGCCGCCGCATCGAACTCAAGACCACCTGCACCCCGCCGGCGCCGCTGCCGCCGGGCCTGCCGGTCGGACAACTGGACTGAACCTCGAAAGGGCTTCACGATGAAGAAGGCATTGATGGTCTGGGGCGGCTGGAACGGCCACGAGCCCAGGCAATGCGTCGACGTCTTCGCGCCGCTCCTCCAGGCGGCCGGCTTGGAAGTGACGGTCCGCGACAGCCTGGACGCCTATCTCGACGTCGCGATGATGGCCGAGTTGAGCCTGGTCGTCCCGGTCTGGACAATGGGCACGATCACCAGGGAGCAGGAGAAGGGCCTGCTGGCTGCGGTGCGCGGGGGCGTGGGCATCGGCGGCTGGCACGGCGGCATGGGCGACAGCTTCCGCAACAACACCGAGTACCAGTTCATGGTCGGCGGCCAGTGGGTCGCCCACCCCGAGAACATCATCGACTACACGGTCCACATCACCAGGCCCGACGACCCGATCGTCGCGGGCCTGTCCGACTTCGCGATGCACTCCGAGCAGTACTACATGCACGTGGACCCGGGCAACGAGGTGCTGGCCACCACGACCTTCCGCCAGAAGAGCACGCCGTGGATTCAGGGGACCGTGATGCCGGTGGTCTGGAAACGCCGCTGGGGCGCCGGCAGGGTGTTCTACAGTTCGCTGGGCCACGTCGCCAAAGACTTCGACGTTCCCGAGGCCAAAGAAATCACCCGCCGCGGCCTGTTGTGGGCATCCCGGTAGGGAACAGGCCAGTCGGTCGCCCGGGTCACTGAAGCGACCTTACCAAGAAGACTTCACTTGCCCTTGCCCGCCGGGGCGGCTGCGGGGGCCGACTGCGACGGGTCATAGCAGGCGACGCTGTCGCGCAGGCGGATGTACATCCTGCCGTCGGCGAACGCAGGCGTCGTGCAGTCGGCGACGGGCATCTTCACCTTCGACAGCAGATTGAACTTGTCCGGCGCAGCCGCGACCAGGCTCAACCAGCCGTGGCCGACCACCACGAGCTTGCCGTCGGCGACCACCGCCGAAATATATTCCCAGACATCCTCTTTGCCGGTCCAGCAGGCCTGTCCGTCGGACAGTTTCAGGCAGACGACCTGCCCATTCTGGCCGAAGTAGACGTGGTCTTTCCAGATCGCCGGGCTGGCGCCGCGGTCGCCACCGACCTTGGTCTCCCAGACCTTCTCAGCCTTCTCGGGCGTGATGCGATAGCCCAGCATCATCGGGTTGGTGAAGACGACCATCATGTCGCCGCCCAGGGCGACGGTCGAGTCGCTGCCGCCCGGGCAGGTCCACAGGATGTTGCCAGTCTTGGCTTCGACGCAGGCGACTTGTCGGCCGCGGCCGCTGTTGCACAGCAGCAGCGTCCTGCCGCCGACGACCCACGGCGTCGGCGTGTTGGTGCTCGTGTTGACCTTGTCCTGCTTCCAGACAACCGTGCCCTTGGCCGGGTCGAAGGCGGTCAGCGGACCGTTCTGGGCGATGGCCAGCCCCTCGACGACGAGGAACGACGAGTCCTTCTCCCCGCCGGGACCCTTATAGGTCCAAAGCTCATTGCCGTCCTTGGCGTCCAGGCAGTAGTCCACGCCGTCGGAGCCCTGCACGAAGACCCGCCCGTCGGCAACGCAGGGGGTGCTGCTGGAGCCGTAGGTCCGCACCGCGCCGGGGTAGTTCTTCTTCCAGACGAGCGTGCCGTCGGAGGCCTTGAGGCAGTAGATCGTGTCCTCGGCCCGCGGCCGGGTCGTCGGGATGACCGACAGCACCTGCTTGCGGATGTCGCCGGTAATGCCGTTGTCGTCCAGCCACTTGTCCAGCGCCGCCTGGTCCTTGAAGGGCTTGTTGGCGATCGAGCCCACCTTGTCCAGCACATCCAGCGGCCAGGCCTTGTCGCCGCGCTTCAGCCGATCGACGATGACCTCCCCGTACTGCCGCTTGAGGTTGTCGGCTTTCACCTTGGGGTCGTTGGCCTCCTTGACCCACTTGTCCAGGGCGTCGGCCGACAGACGTTCGTCCATGAACTTCTTGATCCATTCGTTTAGGTCGTTGCCCGTGAGCTTCGACCGCTCTTCGCTGATGCGGGCGGCCTCGACGGCCTTGAGCAGATCGTCCGGCAGCTTGGCCGGGTTCCAGCCCAGCCGCCGCGCATTCCAGTATTCGAGCGTCCGCTCCTCGATGGGCTCGATGAACAGCGGCGTGCCATAGAGGTACAACCGGTCGCCCGCGACGACCACGCTGCCCAGGCCGCCCTTGTTGTTGGACCCGACGACCGGGTTCTCCCAGACCTTCAGCGGACCGGCGGCCTCCCAGGCCGGCACCTTCGTCTGCTCGCCGGGGACGACGCAGTCGTGATTCGGCCCGCGCCAGCCGGGCCAGTCGGCAGCCGACGCCATCGACGCGCAGGCCAACCAGGCCGACGCCATCCCTGCCAGGACCCATCCTCTCACGTGCCGGCGAAAAGCCATGTCGGTCATGTCGATGTCCTCCTGTTGTGGGCGCAGGGCGTCCATTCGAAAGGCCAACCTGTAAACCCGCATCGGCCAGACAGGTTGCCGCGGATTCCGTTCGGATCGTTCGGGCGTCGGAACGTTCTACATCTTCCACCCGGCGCACTTGCGGACCGCGTCCATCACGCGGATCTGCTCGCGGACAGACTCCGGGGTGATCAGTAGCTTGCCCTTTCGGCGGACAGCCTTGAACAGGTTGGCGTAGAAGTCGGGCTCGGCGCCCTTGGGCTCGAAGGGGATCTGCTTCTCCTGCCAGGGCAGTTTGTCGTCGTTGCCGTAACGGCGGCCTTCGGGCACGCCGGGGTTGATCTTGATGGGCTTGACGGCCTTGGGGTCGAAGTGGCGGATCGTCGCGGTCTTCTCGTCCACGCTGGAGAGCGTGCCGCAGGTGCCGGCCACCAGCCATCGCGGCGGGGCGATGGCGCAGGCGTAGGACTGCTCGACCTCGATCAGGCGGCCGTTGCGGCCGCGGAGGATGACCTTGAGGAAGTCGTCGGCGTCGCCGGCAGTGACGGTGTGCTTGAGGTCGCCCCAGACGTCGGCCACCGGGCTGTCGAGCAACTGGATCGCGAAGTCGACCGAGTGGGCGCCGTTGTTGTTGAGGTAGCCGCCGCCGAACTTCTTGAGCTGCTGCCAGTCGTTGCGACGCACGAAGCTCTGGCCGCTGTAGCGAATCCAGAAGACATTGCCCAGGATGCCGCTGTCCATCACCTCGCGGATGAAGCGGACGTTCTCGCCGTAGCGACGGTTCTGGTGAACGGCCAGCACGCGACGGGCCTTGGCGGCGGCGGCGATCATGCGGTCGGCTTCGCGGACGCTCATCGCCATCGGTTTCTCGACGACGACGTGCTTGCCGGCCCCCAGGGCGGCGACCGTGTGCCGGCAGTGATCGTTGCTGCGGGTGCAGATGACCGCCACCTCCGCGTCGCTGTCGCGCAGGAAGGACTCGAAGTCCGCGAAGGTCGCGCAGCCCAGTTCCGCAGCCGCCTCGTTGCGGCGGTCAGCCAGCGGATCCACGCAGGCGACGATCCTGTATTCCGGACGCTTGGCCAGCGTCTTGGCGTGATGGCTCCAGCCGATGCGGCCGAGTCCGACGATGCCGACGGTGACGGGTTTGCCTGCGGTTGCCATCCTGAGGGTCTCCAATGGGTGCGGGTGATCACAACGGCGACAGCCGGACAGTCTAACAAGGCTGCGAACGATTGGAAGAGGCCGGATGGACGCCTGCGACTTGACAGGACCGCCCGAACCGATCATCCTGTATGAAGCTGGGCTCATTCGTGCGACCGCCCGGCTCGATGCCGACGCCCGCGGCAATCGTGGGGCCAGGTCGGCCAGGGCGGGACAGCAGCCGGGGAACGGGGTTGATTCCGCATTACATCTGAAGCATCCGAGGCCGGGGTCAGGCGTGATCGTTTTCACGTTCAACAGGATCGGCGTTGGCTTTTCCAAGGGAGGACGCCCATGAGGATTCAGAGCAACCTGCTGCGTGTCGCCGTTCTGGCGGGAGTCGGATTGCTCCTGTCGGCGTCAGCCGCCGGCGACGAGGTTCACCTCTATGGCGGCCGCGTCGTCACGGGCAAGATCATGCCGTCGGACAACCCCTCGGTGGTGATCGTCGAGTCGAAGTTCGGCACCGTGCGGTTGCAGAAGAGCCAGGTGAAGCAGATCGTCAAGACCGACGACGCGGAGAGCGGCAGCACGGAACCGGCCAAGCCCGTGGAGAGGAACACCAAGGAAGAGATCGATCTGTGGTCCCAGACTTCCCAGGCGCTGGACCAGGCGTCCGAGGGCGTCGTCGGACTCAAGTTGCTGGAAGAATTCCTCCAGAAGGTTCCCAAGGGATCGGTCGCCGACCTGGCGACGCGCCAGTTGGGCGTCTGGAAGGAGCGGGCCGAGAAAGACCAGATCCGGTTCGGTCCGCAGTGGCTGCCGCGCAAGGACGTCCAGGAGCGGACGGAACTGGCCAGCCGCCTCTTCGAACAGGCCGCCGGCAAGGGCCTGGATGAGGCGATGCCTCTGCTGGACAAGGCCGCAGATGCCAACCCCTATCGCACCGACATCCCGTTCCGCAAGGCCCAGTTGTACTACGAAGCCAAGCGGATGCGGAACTATGCCCAGGCCCTGGGCGACGTGCTGAAGATCGAGCCGGACAACGAGATCGCCCGCAACAACGTCGGCGTCATCGCCGCCCGCGACAAGAACTGGGGCGTGGCGATCACCAACCTCAGCCGGGCCGCGGCGGTCAGGGGCAACGAAACAGCGCTGAAGAACTACGGGCAGGCGCTATTCCTGTGGCAGGAGAGCCTGGTGCCCGACAAGCTGCTGGTCTGCGAGGCATGGGGCTGGCGGCACAAGGACCCTTACTGGGACGCCCTGACCGAGGAGGAGTGGCGCTATCGCGTGCGGGTGTCGCTGGCCACCACCCGGGCCATGGGCGATGTACGCGAGTCGCAGATCATCGACGGCATCCACAAGCGAGGCCAGCACGTCGGCGAATGGCTCTGGGGCGACCGGTGGATCGACGAGAAGGAGTACAAGGCACGCCTGAAATACGACGACGATCTCCAGGCCAAGATCCGCAAGAACGAGGAAGACATCCGCAACACCGTCGCCCGCCGGGACACGGCCGGCACCAGGAGCATTCGGCTGAAGAACTATCCGCTGATCAATGACCTCAAGCTCCCGACCCATCCCGGGCAACTGATCCTGATGGACAACAACGGCGGGGAATTGGAGTCGTTCAAGGTCGAGGCCGGCCTGCCCGAAGGCGATATCATTTACGGACCCGGCAGCAATCAGCCTCTCTGATCGTCCGCGCCGAGGCCGCTACCGCCACCTCGGCCCGGCCGGGTCGATCGCAGCCGGACGGCGCCGGTTTGCCCGACTCCCCCGGACCGCCGGACGGGTTTAACCCCATGACAGGGCGCGTGGGCGCCCGCTGCAACTGTGAGGTCATCCATGCAATACCGGATGGCGGCCCTGCTGTCGGCTCTCGCCTGCGTGCTGTTCTGGGCGTCCCTCGCCGGGGCCGATTCGATCTACCTGTACAACGGCAGCGTGCTTCACGGCAAGGTGACTTCCCGCGCCGGCGCCGCGACCGTCGTGGTCGAAACGAACATGGGGGTCGTGCGCATCCATTCCAGCCGCGTCAGCCGTATCGAGAAGGACGACCAGGGCATCCCGCCCGAGACCCCGGCCGCCGGCCCCGCGTCCCGCCCCGACGACGACCCGGTTGCCGCGTCGGACCCGCAGGCCCAGGCACGGTTTGCCGAGACCAGCCGCCAGGCCGACCGCGTCAAGACCGCCTCCGAGGGCCTGGCCCTGTGGAAAGTCTTCCTCAAGGAGCACGCCGAGGGCCCGTTGGCCGACCTCGCCCGCCAGCAGGCCGACCTCTGGCAGCAGCGCGTCGATCAGGACCTCGTCCGGTTCGGGCCGGACTGGCTGCCGGCCGCCGAGGTCGCCCAGCGGTCAGCCAAGGCCGACAAGCTGCTGGCCGAATCAGACGCCGCCGCCGATCTGGCCGCCGCCGTCCGCCTGCTGGACGACGCCGCAGCAGCCCATCCCTATCGCGTAGACATCCCCTTCCGCAAGTCGAAGCGCTACTACGACGCCAAGCGCGAGCTGGAGATGGGCCGGGCCCTGGGCGATGCGGTGAAGATCGACGCCGACCATGTGCCCAGCCGCAACAACATCGCCATCGTGGCCGCGACGCAGAAGAAGTGGGACATCGCGCTGTCCAACCTGGCGCGGGCCGCCGCCAACCTGCCCGGCGACGGTTGCGACGTCGTCCTGGACAACATCGACCAGGTGCTGCTGATGGTCGCCGAGGCGGGCTTCAGCGGGCTGGGCGCGACCGAGGCGACGCGGCAGCGCGACCTGCTGGTCGATCGGCTGCACGAGGCCGGCCAGCACGTCGGACAGGTTCGTTGGGGCGCCCAGTGGATGCCCGAGGCCACCTGTCAGAAATACGTCAAGGACAACCAGGAACTGGACCGCAAGCTGGCCGACAACCGCAACCAGATGGCCCAGTACAAGAAGGACTACGACAAGCTCAGCCGCGAGAAGACTACCCTGGAACGCGACCTGGAAGGCCTGGGCGCCGGCGGCATCGATCTGACCCGGACCAACGGCACGGACCCGGCCGCCAACGCCCGCGATGCCCAGCGGGTGGTGGTCTATATGGAGCAGAAGCGGAAGCTGGACAAGGTCGAGAAGCAGATCAAGGACATCGAGACCAACGCCAAGAAGCTCAAGGCCGACAGCGAGAAACTGGCCGGCACGCGCCACGTGCCCACCTGGCCAGGCAAGCTCGTGCTGCTCACCGTCGACGGCAAGGCCCAGATGGGCGTCGTCGAACTGGTCCCGCCGGCCCCTCCGCCCGACCCCAACGCCAAGCCGCCGGCTAAGGCCCCAGCCAATCCGCCCGCCAAGCCGGGCAACTGATCCCGGCGCCTCAGCGTCGCATGATCGAATCCCGCCTCACTTCGGCGGCAGTGTCGCCGCCCCGGTGACCTTGTAGCTCAGGCGAACGCTCACGATGCGGCTGTTGCCCGCATCGAAGATGAACAGCCGCCGGCCGCCGTCCACGCCGACATAGCACGCGTGCATCAATGCGACCTCGTCGCCGCCCATCATGCGAGCCGCCGGCGCATGCGGGTCGGCCGACAGCGGCCGGCCGTCCTCCGGATTCCCGTACCGCCCCACTCGCACGATGACGTTGCCCGCCGAGTCCAGCACGGCCACGCTGAACCGGTCCGGCTCGGGCGCGTATGACCGGGCGTAGAGATCCAGCGCCGCGCGGGCGTTCCAGCAGGTGTCGCCTCGGCTGGCAAAGCCCACCCCGCCGAACATCCAGTCCGCGCCCTGCACCCACGCCGCCGCCTGGTGAGCCCCGGCGATGTCCGTCGGACCCGCGGGCGGACTCCCCTCCCCCAGCGGCACAGGAATCCGCACCCCCTCCGGCCCAGCCGGAGTCGCAGCCCCGGAAGTGATGACCCTGCACTTGCCCGGCCGCAGCTTCATCAGCGTCTCGGTCTTGGGGTTGAACAAATCCTTGCCGCCCGGCGTCCGCGCGGGCAGGGCCATCACGTACAGGTTGTCGTTGCGGTCGATGCCGACCCCGTCGGTGATCGTCACGCCCGGCGCGGCGTCCTCGTGAAGCAGCTTGCCGTGCTGGTCCCATACGTGGATCTCGCCCCAGCGCTGGCGCCCGGGATACAGCCGCGGCGTGTATCGCTTGCCCAATTCGGCGATACCGCTCATTTCCCGCCGGTCGGCGCCCGCTGAGAACGCCTGTCCGTTCCAGCACTGGACGGCCACGTGCCCGCGCGGCGAAACGCCGAACCCGCCGCAGTGCGTCGACGACGGTTCGCACGGCGGCGCGCCGGGCAGGACCAGGCCGCCGATCACGTCGGCCGATCGGCCGTGATGCCCACCCACGCCCTTCCGCTGCTCGCCGTAGTCCCACGGCACTTCGCGCCAGTTCTCGGGATCGTAACGGGTGATCATCGTCGGCGTCCGCAGGTAGATCATCCCGTCCAGGTCGAAGGCGATCTCGTCGGCCGTGTGGGGCAGTTCCACCAGCCGCTCGCGACCGCTGTCCGGATCGATCTCGATGACCTCGTCGGCCGCCACACGGCCGGCCAGCACGTACAGCTTGCCCGTGGCCGGGTTCACCGAGAGATACTGCCCGTGATTGCCCGCCACCGCGTCGCGGGCCAGCGACTTGCGCGCCTCGGCCGCGAAGTCCTTGCAGACCGTCAGTCCGCTCCTGTCCAACACCGCAACCTTGATCGCGCCGCGCTGCCAGGAGACGTCGCGCTGCCCGGCGTTGGCGGGCTGGCACACGACGCCCGGAACCAGCCAGACGGTCGGCCGGTCGGCCCACGGGTCCAGCACCGCCCGGTATTGGATCCCGCCCAGTTCAAAGTACTGGCGATAGGTCGGTTGGTAATCGTTGAACGGAAGCGGGCAGGTTGCCAGTTGCCTGCGCTGGCCGCCTTCGACCGCCGGGCCCAGCCGCGTCAGGGTCGCCTCGACGCGCTCCTTGCTGCTCCAGTTGGACTCGGGCGAGTCCCACTTCATCAGCCAGGAGAAAACGTAGAGATCGCCCGTCCTGGGGTCGACCGAGATGTCTGCCGGCCGCCGGGCGCGCACGCTCTCGACCAGCTTGCCTTCGGGGCTGAATACCTGGACGCGGTTGTTGCCGTAGTCTGCGACGTAGACGTTGCCCCGCGCGTCGCATGCGACGGCCACGGGTGAACTCAGATCGTCCGGGCCGCCCCCCGGCGCCTCGCCAGGCTTGCCGCTTCCGGCGAACACGCCCGGCCTGGCCGCGCTGTCGGCGCCGGCGAACGGGACACGGATCACCCCGTGCATCCAGCGGCGCCCGCCATAGCCGTACTCATGCTCATCGCCCCATCGGTAGCCGGTCAGATAGAGCCAGCGGCCTTCGGGGCTGAGCGCCGCCGACCGCGGCGACAGACGCAGTTGCGTCCGCTGGCCGTAGAGCTGGACCTCCGCGGCCTCGAAGTCTTGCCGCGGACCGCTCAGTTCCATTCCACCCGTGCTGCCGTCGGTCGCCATCCGGTCGACGCCCAGCGGGCCAGCAAGCGCGATATGCCCATCGCGCACAGCCAGCGCCGTCGCCGCAGGAAAGTCCGGCGCGTCCTCCGCCCAGTACTTGCCGATCGTGGGAAAGTGCGTCACACCGAAGCCCGTCGCCCGGTCGCAGCCCGAGTTGAGCCCGCTGTCGAAGAACGTCGCCTGGTAGAAGCCCTCCAGGAACGGCACGCTCAGCCCGTCCTGCGCCGCCTTCCGCCAGCGCAGCCCCTTCACCTGCTCCAGCTTGTCGGCCGGGAACGGATAGACCGTCCGCAGGAACTTCCCCTCGTGGTCGAACAGCCGGATGCTGTCAACGATGTCGCCCTCGTAGACGTAGACCCCCTCCGGCGCCGCGGCGATGACCGGTCCGTTCCGCCCGACGTGCCGGTAGGGCGAGTAGTCCAGCGGCTTCTCGAACCTCGGCGCAAGCCCCAGCCCGACGCGGACCACGCATCCTTCCGGCCTGTCGATGACCTGGCCGCGGTCGTCCTTCCCATCCCACACGAGTTTCTGGCTGAGCGAATTCGGCTGGAACGGCTGCGGCGCGTTGGGCCCCAGCACGCCCGACGCCAGCCGCCGCACGACCTTGCCCCCGGCGTCCTCGACCGTCACCGTCGCATCGCACCATCCCTTGCTGGCGAAGGTGATGATGAACCTGTCCGGCTGGTCGGCCCCGGCGCGCGTCACCCTCGGGCCTGCCGGTGAACTCGAAGACCTCCTGCCGCCCGGCCTGCACCTCCTCGAGGCCGTCGGCACGGGTGCTGCCAGGCAGGATCTGAACCAGAGCGATCGCCGCAATCAGCGCAGCTCGGCAATTCCTCATCGGTCGCCCTTTCCGGGTCAAGGCCCGCCGCCCCGGCAAATGGTGCCCTGTAAGGTTTAACGCCTCCATCGGCTGAAAGCTACGCCGCATCGCTCCCAGGCCCCGGTTGAAATCCCGCAGCCCGTTGGCATAATGGGGCCTCGGTCTTGTGCATCCCAGGTGAATCGACGCGCCGCCCATCGGCTGGAAGGGGTTTGGTGACCGCTCCATCGGAACAGGCACGTGATGATCTGCGCCCTCCGCCCGGGCCTGGGCCCCACGGCGAACTGGACGCCCTGCTCGCCGTCAGCCGCGTGCTCGCCGGCAAGCTCGATCAGCCGCGCGTGCTCGGCTCGGCCCTGCACGTCGTCGGCGGGCTGATGGGCGCCGAGGCCGAAAGCATCCTGCTGATCGACCCCGACAGCGGCGCCCTGCACTTCTACGTGGCCGAGGGGCCCGCCGGCGAGCATATCCGGGGCCTGCCCCTGCCGCCCGACGCCGGCATCTGCGGCTACGTCGCCCGCACGGGCCAGCCGCTGATCGTCAACGACGCCCAGAACGACCCCCGCCAGTACAACGCCGTCGATGCGACGACCGGCATGACCACCCGCAACGTCCTGTGCGTGCCCATCCGCAGCACGCAGCGGATGTGGGGCGTGCTGGAGGTCATCAACAAGCGCACGCCCGGTGGTTTCGACGCCGCCGATCTCCGCCTGGCCGAGGTGCTCGCCGCCCAGATCGGACTGGCCCTGGAGAACGCCCACCTCCACGACGAGATTGTCGCCCGCGAACGGATGGCCGCCGTCGGCCAGACCGTCAGCGGACTGGCCCACTGCATCAAGAACATCCTCAACGGCATCCGCTCGGGCTCGTCGGTGATCGACCGGGCGATGGGCGGCAACGACTTTCCCACGGTCCGCGAGGGCTGGCGGGTCGTCCGCCGCAACAACGACATGCTCGGCCATCTCGTGCTGGACATGCTCGCCCTGGCCCGCGACGCGAAGCCCCGCCCCTTCCCCACCGACGTGAACGACCTGGCCCGGCAGGTCTGCCGCCTGGTCGCCGACCGCGCCGCCGAGCGTGACATCGCCGTCGCCTGCGTCGAGTGCCCCGGCCTGGATGAGGTCGAGTTGGACGCGACGCACTTCTACCGGTGCCTGCTCAACCTGGTGTCCAACGCGATCGAGGCCTGCGGGCCGGGCGGGCGCGTCCGCATTCGGCTGGTCCGCGGCGCCGGCCGCGACCGCTTCACAGTCAGCGTCGCCGACGACGGCGAGGGCATCGCGCCCGAGACGGCCGCCCGGCTGTTCAAGGAATTCTTCACCACCAAGGGCGGGCGCGGCACGGGGCTGGGCCTGCCGGTCACCCGCAAGCTCATCCGGGAGATGGGCGGGGACATCCGATTCCACAGCGTGCCCGGACGCGGCACGCGATTCGTATTCTGGCTGCCCCTTCGGCCGCCGGAGCAACCCCCTACAGGAGAGCCCTCATGAGTGACACCGCCCAACCCAAGGTCCTGATCGCCGACGACGAGCCCGCGTGCATCGACCTCGTCCGCGAGGCGCTGGCCGACGCCGGCTGCAATGTCATCGCCGCCGAGGACGGCGAGCAGGCCTGGCAGCTCATCCAGCGGGAGAAGCCCGCCGTCGTCATTCTCGACGTCCAGATGCCCGGCTGCACGGGCTTCGAGGTCTTCGACCGCATCCGCCGCGACAAGGTGCTCGCCCCCACCGCCGTCGTCATGCTCACCGCCGTCACCAAACGGACGGGCATCAAGTTCTCCGGCAAGGACATGAAGGAGTACTACGGCTCGGCGCCCGAGGCCTATCTCGACAAGCCGATCGAACCGGTCGTGCTCCGCCAGGTCGTCGGCAAGTTGCTCAAGGCCAAGGCCGCCCACTGACGCAGCCTCGCCCGCCAGGCCCCGATCGAAGATGGCGAGGGCGGGGGCGTCGGCCACACGGTCCCGCCCCCTCGGCTTCGATGGGACCCCGCGACGCTGGAACTCCCCCCCGCCAGCGCATAGACTGCGCCGGGGAAGGCTGATTTGCACGCCGATGGAGGCCGTCTCATGAAGGCGATGATCTTCGACCAGCCCGGCGACCCGGACGTGCTGCACGCCGCCGACCTGCCGACGCCCGAGCCCGGCCCGGGCCAGATCCGCGTCCGCGTGGACGCCGTCGCCCTGAACCGCCTGGACCTCTGGATCCGCGCCGGCCAGATGGGCCGACGCCCCATCCCCATGCCGCACATCCTCGGCAGCGACGTCTGCGGGCAGGTCGACGCGCTGGGCCACGGCGTCCGCGGGCCGACCGTCGGGACGCACGTCATCGTCGCCCCGGGGTTCGGCTGCGGCCACTGCCCGCACTGTGCCGCCGGCCGCGACTCGATGTGCCCGCAGTACCAACTGCTCGGATTCCAGGTGCAGGGCGGATACGCCCAGTTCGTCGTCGCCGACGCCCGCAACGTGATCCCCATCTCCGACAACCTGACGCCGACCCAGTGGGCCGCCGTCCCGCTGGACTTCCTGACCGCGTGGCACATGATCGTGACGCGGGCGGCGTTGCAGCCCGGCGAGGATGTGCTCGTGCAGGCCGCCGGCAGCGGCGTCGGGTCAGCCGCCATCCAGATCGCCCGCTTCGCCGGCGCCGGCCGCGTCATCACGACCGCCTCGACGGCGGGCAAACTCGGCCGCGGGCGCCAATTGGGCGCGGACGTGACGGTGAACTACGCCGAGCATCCCGACTTCGCAAAGCAGGTGCTCGACGCGACGGGCGGCAAGGGCGTCGAGGTGATCGTCGATCACGTCGGGGCGGGCACGTGGGAGCAATGCCTGGCCTGCCTGGCCACCGGCGGCCGCCTCGTCACCTGCGGCGCGACCGGCGGCGGCGACGTGTCATTCAACATCCAGAAGCTGTACTTCCGCCAGCACCAGATCATCGGCTCGATGATGGGCACGCGTTCGGAGCTGGACCGCGTGCTGGACCTGCTGGCCGCCGGCCGCCTGACCCCGGTCGTGGACCGCACCTTCCCCCTGGAGCAGGCCCCGGCCGCCCACCGCCACATGCTTTCCCGCGCCCAGTTCGGCAAGATCGTCCTGAAAGTCTCGTGAACGCGGTTCAGACGCCTTCTTGGACCGCCAGTCAGCCTGCCCGAGAGGTTGCACATGGACGTGCGTGAGGTTAGGCTGCCGAGAGAGCGGAGCAACTCTGTCGCACTTCAGGGTCTCAAGGGGAGCACATCGACATGGGCAGATTCAGAGCCTGGCTGACACGTCGGAATCTGATCATCGGCGGGGTCGTCATTTCGATCGCGCTTGCCGCATCTTACATCTCGTTGGGGGTCCACCTTTGGAGTGGCCGCCATGAACTCACCAGCGAGGAAATGGGCTTCGCGTCCTTCCCTTCCGACGAGCCGTTCCAGCACATGGGATTTCTGGTCTGGAAGACCCGCAACAAGGAGGTCTTCTATGCATTGGCAACGGCCACCAGTGACTTCGAGCCGAACAACCCATCGCCGAGCTACAACTACTTGTGGAGCACCGACAAAGGCGGAAGCCTGACGATCGACGACAGGAAGATCGAGTATTCTCCGACCGGGCGATTGCTGGCCCCCGATCCGTTCGGCCGTTTCGTGGAACTCGAACTGAACGACGAGGAACTGAAGATCCTCGACACCCACGCCCCCAGGCAGCTCTTCGAGAAGATCGTCCTGCCGCGGCTGTGGTCCTTCTCGGGCGACCTCCTGAACGGCAAGCGTCATGGACACTGGGTCTGCAGCGATCGGTCCGGACACAAGGCATGGGAGGGCGACTACGTCGACGGCCTGCGCGACGGCCGGTGGGTTTATTTCCGAATTGACGGAAGACCGCTGGCCGAACTGAGCTACAAGCAGGGACACCGAGAAGGCACATGGACCTACTACGCAGAAGACGGATCGATCAAGGACGCGTTGACCTGGCGGAATGACCTGCCAGTGGAACATCCCGTCCACCAGTCGAGCATCGGCTTCGCGGAAACCTTGTCGCCAGACGGCAGTTGGTCTTCGCGAATGAGTTCCCACTGACCCGAGTCTCCGCGGCGCAGCTGCCCCGGTCCGCCGGCCCACGGAGAGACTCTCAACCCCCGTGCCGATCAGCCGGGACCGCCAGTTCGCCGCTGTACTGCCTGAACAACCGTTCATCCGGGACAGGGATGTCCACCGCCTGCCCGTCCGACAGGCGCGCGGACGGATGATCGGCATCGATCTTGAGATTCGCGAACAGCCCCCTGTTCGCAACGAGCAGGTTCCGCGCGTCGGCAAACGGGCCCAGGTAGAACCGCGCGATGTCCGCCAAGTCGTCGCCGGCCTGGGCGCGGTAGGTCAGGTCGGCCTTGCAGGGCGTGAGTCGGCCGTCGGCGTAGCGATAACAGAGCAGCACCGTTTCATGGATCGAGGCCGAATAGGCGTCGCGGCCGTCGGGGCCGCGCTCCCGGTGCAGGAGCAGGCCGGGCCGATCCGACCCCAGTTCCGCGGTGCGGGTCACCCGTTCGACCAACAGGTCGCCTGCCTTGTCGAACGAATAGAAGGCCGACTCCAATCCGGGATACCCCATGTCCTGCCGACGGACGTTCATCGCCCGGCTGGCCCGCATCAGAACCGCCGCCCGCCCGTCGGCCAGCCGCAGCAGGACCATCGACTCATGGAAGACCGGCTCGTTGCCCCGCCCGTCCGGCTCGTCGGTCCAGGCGATGATAAAGAGGTCGGGGGCGTTGCGGACCCAGCCGGACTTGATCCCGCCGGTATCAACGAGGCCCGACTTGAAGACCTTGCCGCGAGGCCAGTGCCCGCCGGCCGAAGGCCCCGCTTCGAGCGTCTCGCCCAGCCGCACCCGCCCGAAATCCTTGAACCGCGCGTAGACATCGAAGCGGTTCTCGGGCATGTTGCCGTCCGGCTGGGTGTCGGGGCGCACCCGGTCCCTGTCGAAGGCCAGTTGCGGCGCCGGCCGCCCGTTGTCCAGGTCCGCCAGCCGCTCGATGTGGACGGAGAAATCCTCCCCCCGCGCCAGCCCGGCCATGAGCAACAAGGACACTGCAACGTGGATTGCGGCCCTCATCCCCTATTCCCCTTTCCGCAACGAGCAATTGCCGTTGGCAGCATCCATTAGACGCCGCCGCAGGTCGGCCGTCAATCCACGCCGGCGATGCCGCACAGGGCATTCGCGATTCGCTACTCATTCGACATTCTCCATTCGTCATTCGACATTGCCCCTCCACGACGCCGCGTTGTCTTTCGCCGACGGGCGACCTATCGTTTATCGTTGGCGCCGGCTGGTCCGACGCTACGCGGACGGGACCTGGGGCTCGTCCGTCACTTCATCGCGCCGACTCCGCTGGTTCCTTCGAAAGGCAAGATCATGCGCATCGCAACCCGCTCTTCCACCGGCCGGTTTCGCCCCGCGCAGGCCGCGGCGACCGTCGCCCTGGCCGCCCTGCTGCTGGCCGGCTGCTCCGACAGGTCTACCCGACGCAGTTCGACCCCTGCCTACGTGCCGGGCGGGGCCGTCGCCGGCGGCAACAACACCGCCCAGCCCGGGCCGACCGGGCAGCCTGTGCAACCGGCTGGGCCCGCCGTCCAGCCGACTGGGCCCGCCGCCGGACCGGTCCAGCCCGTCCAGCCGACCGGGCCGACGGCCCCAGTCGCCAGTTTCGCCGGCCACTGGACCGGCACGGACGCGGACGGGCAGGCCGTCGAAATGACCCTTGCGCTCAACGGCGACAAGCTCACCGGCTCAGCCCGCTCAGCCGCCGACACGTACACGATCGACGGCGCGGTTGAGGGCCTGGGCGCCAGCGGGCGCGTCGTCTCGCAGGGCCAGGGGACCTATTGGGACTTTCGGGCCGCACTCATCGGCGGCAGCACCATGACCTTCACGCTGATCGGTGAAGGCGGCGCCAAGTCGGTTCTCAGCTTCCGCCGGGCGACAGCGCCGCAGACGATCGGCACAAGTGCCGCGCCCCCACCGCAGACGCCCGACCCGGCGCAGCCGACGCCGCCGGCGGCTGCCTCGTTCGCCGGCAACTGGACCGGCACGGGGTACACACAGACGCCGCTGGCGCTGACGTTTCAGCAACAGGGCAATCGTCTGACCGGGCACAGCCTCCGCGGCAACGAAGGCTGGCGATTCGACGGCTCGGTGAGCGGCCAGTCGGCGTCGGGGACGGTGGCCATCGAGGGCAGCACCTACGCGATGAAGTTCGCCGCCGGACTGTCGGGCGACACCATGAAGTTGAAGATCATCGAAGAGGGAGAGGGCTCCGAGGGCTTGGTCCAGAATTACGACATGCGCCGCGTGGCCAACTGAGCCCCCCTCGCGCCCGAAAGCGTCTGATCACCACAGATGGACGCAGACGATCCCGAGGCAGTCTTCATTCCGCACTCCGCACTCAGCAAGCAGCACTCAGCGCTCTGTATTCCCCTGCATTGGCCCGTAACTCCCTGCATCTGCTGTGGCCGAGGTCGGCCAACGCGATTGGCCGCATCGGCCGCGTCCGGGGGTATCGGGGTAGGGGCAGACCGGCCGATCGCCTGCCAGACCCCTTGGCCCCCGGCCAAACGCATTCTGTGGCCTGCGTCGGCCCGACGGGCGTGGGATTGACGGGCGGAGCAGTGCGACGATAATCCTTGCCGTGGGCGCTTACCGCTACAACCTGCTCAGCCTGGCCGGTCTGGTCACGCTGATCCTGGCCGCCTGGCTGCTCTCCAAGGGCCGGCGACGGGTGAACTGGCGCGTGCTGGTCTGGGGGACGGCCCTCCAGCTCGGCATCGCGGGGCTGGTGTTCCTGGCGCCGGGGTCGCGCGGTGTCTTCGGCTGGGTCAACGGCGCGGTCTTCAAGGTGCTCGAAGCCTCCAACAGCGGCCAGGAGTTCGTCTTCGGCCCGCTGGCGGTCGGCCCGGGCAGGCCCGGCTCGGTGGGCTTCATCCTCGCGACGCAGGCGCTGCCGCTGATCATCTTTTTCGCGGCGCTGATGCAACTGCTCTACTACTACGGCATCATGCAGTGGGCCATCCGCGGGTTCGCGTGGCTGTTCACGCGGCTGATGCGCGTCAGCGGGGCCGAGAGCCTCTGCGCCGCCAGCAACATCTTCGTCGGCGTCGAGTCAGCGACGACGATCCGGCCTTACCTGGCCGGCATGACCCGCTCGGAGCTGTGCACGATCCTCACCGCCGGGATGGCAACCATCGCCTCGACGGTGCTCGGGCTCTACGTGAGCTTCCTGGGCGCGGAGTTCCCGGACATCGCCGGGCATCTGATCAGCGCGTCGATCATCTCGGCGCCGGCGGCCATCCTGATGAGCAAGCTGCTTCTGCCCGAGACCGGGCAGCCCGAAACGCTCGGCAGGACCGTCGCCCTGCACTACCAGCGCGAAGAGAGCGCGATCGAGGCGATCATCAACGGGGCGATGGCCGGCGTGAAGCTGCTGGTCGGCGTAGCCGCCCTGCTCATCGCGTTCCTGGGGCTGCTGGCGCTGCTCAACCTCGCCCTGCACGGCGTCGGCGGGCTGGTCAACCACCAGACCGGCTGGACGTTCGACTGGTCGCTGGAAAACCTGCTGGGCTACGCGTTCCGCCCGATCGCCTGGCTGATCGGCGTGCCCTGGCAGGACGCCCAACTCGCGGGCCGGCTGCTAGGCGAACGGCTGGTCGTAACCGAAGTGAAGGCCTACCAGGACCTGGACGTCATGCTCAAGGCCGGCCAGTTCGCGCATCCCGAACGGACGCGGATCGTCATCAGCTACGCGCTGTGCGGGTTCGCCCACGTCGCGTCGCTGGCCATCTTCGTGGGGGGCATCGCGGGGCTTGTGCCCGAGCGGCGGAAGGATCTGGCCGCCGTCGCCCCCCGCGCCCTGCTGGCCGCGACGCTCGCCTGCCTGATGACCGGCGCCGTGGCCGGGCTGTTCTTCATGGGGTAGGGGCTTCCGACAAGACCTGCACGGGTCGCACGCCGGCGGCGACGTGCAATCGCGAGCGGCGCCGGCCGTTCGGCTGATAGTGACGCCCTCCTCTCCGCATTCACGGAGCCGCCGATGAAACCGTTCCGCTTCGCGCTGCTGTCGCTGATGGCGTTCTGGCTCTGCTGCGCACCGGCGACGGCTGCGACACCGACGCCGGTCGCGCCGTCGGCAGCGACGCCGATGCCGGCCGGGCCGGTCAGCGAAGTTGAGCAATACCTGGCCATCGTGCGGAAGCTGGCGTCCGACGAGATGGAGGGCCGGGCGCCGGGGACACCGGGGATCGTGCGGGCGAGGGATTACGTCGCGGGTCGGTTCGAGTCGCTGGGCATGCGGCCGGCGTTCGACGGCGGCAGGAGCTACCTCCAGCCGCTCCAGATCCGCCTGGGCATGGACGTGAAGAAGGCGGCGCTGAGCGTCGGCGGCGGAGACGCGAAGTTCGACGCCCGCGCCGGCGCGGACTTCAACGTGCTGGGCTTCTCGGGCAGCCGGGCGTTCGAGGGCGAAGCGGTGATGGTCGGCTACTGCATCGACGAGCCGACGCGCAAGTACGACAGCTTCGCCGGCGTGGCGGCCGACGCGCTGAAGGGCAAGGTGCTCGTCGCGTTCCGCTTCGAGCCGCAGGACGCCGCGGGGCACAGCCGCTGGACGGGCAAGGAGGAGGAGTGGACCCGGGCAGCCGGTCTGACGATCAAGGCCCGCCACGCGCAGGCCCGAGGCGCAGCGGCACTGCTGCTGGTCAACCCGCCCAGCCCGGACAAGGAAGCCGGCCTGCACACGGCAGACTCGACGGTCGGCCCGAGCGTCGGCGGCATGCCGGTGATGCAGATCAGCTCGGCGCTGCTGGCGCGGATCGTCAGGGCCGCGGGGCGCGAAAGCCCGGCGGCCGCCATCGCAGACTGGCAGAAGCAGGCCGACGCCGGCACGCTCAAGCCGGCGAGCCTGGGCGTGACGCTGACCGGGCAGGCCGATCTGTCGCCGCGGATGGGCACGGTGCACAACGTCGCAGCCGTTCTTCCGGGGGCCGGCAAGCTGGACGACCAGTGGATCATCGTCGGCGGGCACTACGACCACCTGGGCGCCAGCGGCCAGAAGAAGCCCGACGGCACGCCGATCTACCTCTGCGGCGCCGACGACAACGCGTCGGGCTCGGCCGGCGTGCTGACGCTGGCGCGGCGGATGGCTGCATCCGACAAGGCCGACTCCGCACCGGCCGACCGTCGCTCGGTGCTCTTCGTCTGCTTCACCGGCGAGGAAGTGGGGCTGCTGGGGTCGGCCTACCTGGCCGGGCATCTCGACCAGGCGGGCATCCGCGTGGCGCAGGTCGCGGCGATGGTGAACCTGGACATGATCGGGCGGATGAAGAACGACCAGGCGTGGGTGCTGGGCGGGGAGACGTCGGCCGGTTGGGCGGCGCACGTGAAAGCAGCGGCCGAGGGAAGCGGCATCGCCTTTCGCGTGGGCGGCTCGGGCGCGGGCGGCAGCGACCAGTCGAGCTTCGCCAGCCGGGGGATTCCCGTCGCGTTCTTCTTCACCGGCATGCACAAGGACGCGCATCACGTGACCGACACCGCCGACCGGATCAACGGCGAGGGGGCGGTGAAACTGCTGGGCGTGACCGATCGGCTGATCGCGTCGCTGCGGGCCGAACCGGAGCGGATGATCTTCGTCCAGCCGCGAGGGGAGCCGGGGGCGTACCTGGGCATCGTGCCCGATCCGTCCGGCGACGGCCACGGGTGCGCAGTGACCCACGTGCAGGCGGACGGCCCAGCCGCCAAGGGGGGACTGAAAGACGGCGACGTGATCGTCGGCTGGAACGACACGGCGATCGCGAGTTTCGCCGACTTGCTGGCCAAGGTCGGCCAGGCCAAACCGGGCGACACGGTGACGCTGAAGGTCCGCCGTGACGATCACGACCTGCAACTGAAGGTGACGCTGGGGGCGCGGTAAAAGGCGACATCCGGGCGGGGGGCCCGGATGTCGCGACTGCATCATTGTTCACTGGACGGCCGGGTTCATCCGTGGTGCGGGCCCTGGCCGTTGCCGTTCCCGTTGCCGCCGGAGCGGGGGTGGGCAGCGTTGTAGGCTTCCTTGATCTTCGCGGTCGTCAGGTGCGTGTAAATCTGCGTGGTCGAGAGCGATCGGTGGCCGAGCAACTCCTGCACGCTGCGCAGGTCCGCGCCGTTGTTGAGCATGTGCGTCGCGAAGCTGTGCCGCAGCGTGTGCGGGCTGATGTGCGTCGGGTCCAGGCCGGCCGCGACGAGATACTTGTCCAGCTTGCGGCGGACTGAGCGGGTGCTCAGCCGCTGGCCGTGCTTGTTGACGAACAGCGCCTCGGGGTCCGACTGCCCGTTGAAGCCCTGCCCGCCGCGCATCTGGAGATACTGGCGGACCGACTCGACCGCGGTCGAGCCGACAGGGGCGAGGCGTTCCTTGCGGCCCTTGCCGCGGACGCGGATGGCCTGTCCGTCGAGGTCGACGTCGTCCAGGTCCAAGCCGACCAGCTCGCTGACGCGGATGCCCGTGGAGTAGAGCGTTTCGAGCATGGCTTTGTCGCGGGCGCCGATCCAGTCGGCGGTGTCGGGCGTGGCCAGCAGCCGCGAGACCTGGTCGTATTCGAGGAACTTGGGCAGGCGCTTTTCCTGCTTGGGGGTGCGGACGGCCTTGACGGGGTTGATGGCGACCTCGCCGCGGCGGAGCATGAACTTGTAGAAGCTGCGCAGCGTCGCCAGCTTGCGGGCGGTCGAGGCGCGGGAGTATTCGAGGTTGCGAAGCTCAGCCAGGAACGACCGCACGGTGTTGGGGTTGATCTGGCGAAGGGCCTCGGCCAGCCGCGGCGGGGCGGCGACGGCCGTCGCGACGCCACCGTCGGAGTCGGCGTGGTCAGCCGCCGAGGGCCTGCCGTTGCCGGTCAGCAGGAACTGGCAGAACTGCTCGAGGTCGCCGGCATAGCTCTTGAGCGTATGCGGGCTGAAATGCTTCTCGTAGCGCAGGTAGTCCACGAAGGCCGAGACCAGCGGGTGATTCAGATGGTTCGCGTGCATGGCATGGTCCGCTGATGGCGAAGGTCCGTTGATCAATTTCGAACTCCGCGCCCCCGGGTCAGAGGGGGCGTGCCGTGGGTCATTCAGCCGGCTGCCTTGGCCGGCGGTTCGCTGGCCGCGTTCTCGCGGTCGAGTTCGCGTTCCAGCCGCCGGGCCATCTTGAAGCAGAGCACCGCCGCGTCGAACCAGTCAAAGCCGCTCTCGTTGCGACCGGCCAGCGTCCGGAAGGCGTCCAGCACGTTGGGCTCGTCGCCCTCGCAATAGCGGAACACGTATCGTTGCGACCCCTTGACCAGCGAAATCTGTCGGCAGCGGTCGTTCATGGTCGGCTCCCGTATGCCTGGTCGCTCGCCTGCGGCGTCTGGACGGCTTGGGCCTCCCGGGCCTGGTCGGCCAGCGCCTGGCGGTAATACTCCTGGCGGAGCAGGTCCCTGACGGCCTCGTGGCAGCAGAACCTCATGAAGTGGCTGATCGACTTGGTGTAAAGCTGCCACCGGTACGGGCTGTCCGCCGCACCACGTATTTCGGCATATTCCCGGACCTCCTTTTGAACAATTTCGTGGGCGGCGTTATAGATTTCGTTCAACTGGCTGGCCGGTCGGCGGGGATCCGCACCCGACAGGTCCGGATCGACCGGAAACGGCCTTCCCGACCGCTCCAGGGCCGTCGGAGTCAGCCCCCCCTGCCCGGCTGCGTCGCGGCCGCGCAGGCTGTATAGCTGGACGGCCAGGCCCACCTCGGGCGGGTCGTAGGGGTTATAGGCCGTCACCGCCCCGGCGAAGACCATGTCGGCGCCCAGGAACTCAGCCAGCTTGAGCAGGTCGTCCGGACCGCTCACCGCCTGCATCCGCAGGGCTGCCATCGCCTGAAGCGTGCGGTTGACCGGCAGCACCTGGAAGCCCTGCACCATCTGAAGTTCGCTGAAGAAGATGTCGCTGACAGCCAGCGGATCAACGTACGGCGAGCCGGACTGGTTCATGAACGGCGCGATGGCCACGACGCGCATACGCGGGTAGGGACTCTGAAGGTGCGTGTCGGCTGGGGGAGAAACGCAGCCGCCCAGAAACGAAATCAGCAAAGCAAGCAGTAGAAGCAGTTTGCGAACCATGGCCGGCACCTCGCCTCCGAGGGCGTGACGGGTTTGCGTCCGATAAAACTGGTTGGAATATCGGCCAGACGCGGGATTCCACTTGATCGAAAGTCGGGCAGGAACGGGCGGCCTGCTCGCGGACGGCTGCGAAAGGGCAAGCCGCGGACAGCAGGGACGACGGTGAGCGGGCCGGGAGAGCGCAAGAGAAATGCCCGCCGCCGAAGCGACGGGCATTTGCGTTCAGATCAGACGAACCAGCCGAGACTAGTCGATCGTCTCAGAGACGCCCCAACGGCAGTTGAGCAGGAACGAGTCCTGATCGTCGATCGGGGTGTCGGTATCCTTGACGTAGGTCGAGGTCGCGGCCTTGGCGCCGACGAGACGATCCGCAATGGCGCTCGTCCAGGCGGCGCCGCCCTTGGTGTAGATGTTGTCGTCGCGGACGCCGACCCAGGGGTGAGCGGCCCACTCGACATGGCCGTCCTGGAAGAGGATTTCCTGGCCATCGCCGTTGTGGTTCGGGCTGTTGACGGTCTTCTTGTCGCTCACCTTGGTCGAATCGTTCAGCCACGCCTTGGCGGTCTCGACGTCAGTCGCCGAAGCCGCGAGAAGCAGCGTGATCTTGGTCTGAAGCGGAGCGCGGTCGGCCATGATGGCGAACTTCGTGGCGCTGCCGACGGCGTCGTTCCCGGGCTTGCCCTTGCTGCCCTGGGGGAACTGGTAGCTGTAGCTCAGCGACCGGTAGGTTCCGCTGCCCGACGTGGGGATCTTGCCGTGATCGTCGGTGTGCGGGAACGGGTTGTTGGTGTTGGATGCGATGTCGTCGCTGAAGGCGACGACGTTGTTGGCGCCACCGTCGCTGGGGCAGATGAAGATGTCAGGCGAGACGGATCCGGTGCTGACCAGCAGCCACAGGCTGCCGTCGGTGTCGGCCGCGGCGGCGCCGGCGGGAGCAGCGGTGGTCCCGTCGTTCTGCTTGCCCACGGCGACCATCGGGAAGGACTGCTTGGAATCGGAGCTCTGGTACGTCTTGAGGCTCTTGCCGATGTTGTTGAGGTTGCCGCCGCACTTGATTCGACGAGCCGCCTCGCGGGCCCGACCCAGCGAGGGCAACAGAATCGAGATCAGCAGAGCGATGATGGCCACGACCACCATCAGCTCAATCAGAGTGAATGCTTTCTTGCGCATTACTGCTTTCTCCTTGCGAGAAGAAATATGGGGGACATAGACCGCTGGTCCGCCGGAACACCCGGCGGGTGTAGCTCCAACCATCGGGCATGGCAGCGCCCAGGCACAAAGCCGGGCCCCGTCACGCCTGCACTGATTGCACAAGACTGATCACCAGCCGACTTGCGTCCTTGAAGCGGCCTGGATGGTAGGCTACCGCATCTTCCTTGATGCCGCCGACCGCGCAACAACCAGCATGCGCGTCAACTTTCTGGGGCGGAAGGTCGCTCAGGCGGAGATGATATTGAGACCGGTGAACGTCTGACCGAATATGAAAACGTTCGCCTGATTCTGTATTTGACCCAGCGCCCGTTACTGCGAGCCGATGTTATCAGCCGCTGTATGACCAGTCAAGTTCAAATCGCTAAATTCTCAACTTCGTTGCAAGTGCTACATATTACCTGAGTTAACACCTCCTTCCCTGCTTGGCGCTGCTTGGAAGGCCTCTTTCCCGGCTCCAGTCAGGACATCCCTTACTCCGGGATGCCCCGGCGATCCAAGCGCGACGCCGGCCCTCCGCCCGAACGCAGCGGGGAACAGCCGAAGCCTATGCCGATTTCAGCCGGGGAGGGTTTGCTGGCGCAGGCGCCGAATGGGCAGAAAGTCGAATGATGATACCGAGGGATCCGATGATCTGGCGCCCGGCTGAGCTCGCCTTCCTCCATAGAAAGCATAGCCCATAATAGGCCCGGGGGCAAGCATCCACAGAGGCTTTCCAGGCCCACCCGGTCGCAATCCGCGTTGATCGTGGTGCGTTGGAGTGATCCAGCCGAACTCCCCTGGGCCTTGTCGGTTCGGGGCTTGGCCAAGCCCGGAATCGAGGATTCGGGGTTCCGCGTACCGGTGATCGATCAGCGGCAGACTTCGCGAAGCAGGTCGCACAGGTCGGGGATGGAGAACGGCCTGGCCAGCCGACCGTCGAATCCGCCTCGCGGGATCGCCGCCGAGGGCGATCCGTTTTCGGGCGTTTCCAACGCGACCAGGCGCGTGCCGGTCAGCTTGGGCTCGCAGCGGATAGCCGCCGCCAGATCGACAGACGACAGCGACGGGGAGTCCATGTCCAGCACGACGACGTGGGGCTTGAACCGCTCGACGAGCATGCCGGCCTCAAACGCCGACCCCGCCGACTCGACGGTGAAGCCCGAGCGTTCCAGTTCACGGTGGATCAGCCCGCGGCGTTCGCGATCGGCGTCGACCAGCAGGATTCGCCCGGGCCCGGGGTCCAGGCCGTTGAGGGGAATGCTGTGGGCCTTCATGAACCGGACGAGCTGGTCCATCGGGATTCGCCGGTCGCGGCTGCCGGGGATGCGGTAGCCGCGGAGTTGCCCGGTGTCGAACCACTTGCTGACGGTCCGCGGGGCCACGTTGCACAGACGTGCCACCTGGCCGGTCGTGAAAACCTTGGGTGAATGCTCTTTGCGGTCGTCGTCCGCGATCATGGCGAGGCTCCGTCGGCGATGGCAAACCGAATCGGCCATGCAGCCCAGGCTGCAGCCGCTTCTGCCATCGTCCAGACGAGGCCCCCATTTAACTTAAATCCGGAACAATCGGCAAATCCGCCCTATTCAGAAAGTGCTGAGTCGAAAGTGCTGAGTGCTGAGTGAAGAAGGAAGACGCCATGCCCTGTTCGCACTCCGCACATAGCACTCAGCACTTGGCACTTTGCACTTCTGTCACGCGCAGGGCGTCGAAGGTCGCGCTGCCGCGATCGGCCAGCAGGGCCACGCCGCCATCGGCCAGGCCTTCGAAAGCCGCGTCGAACAGCGGCTTGCCGTCGGCCAGGCCGCGGGCGTGCCCGCCGCGAACCTCCAGCCGCAGCCGATGCGCCTCGTTGAGCGCCCATCCGCGCTCGGCCGTCGCCAGCACCTGCCGCTCGTCGTCGAACTGGCGGACCAACTCGACTCGGCCCGTCCCCGGGCAGATCAGCAGCGCCAGGTATCGCCTCAGCCCCTGGTAGCGAGCCGCGACGCCCGCGGCGTCGGCCAGCCGCACCGACACGTGGGCCTCGACCGCGTAGTCGGTCCACTCGCGCGTGCCCGTGTGCATCGTGCCCAGGCGGTGGTTGGCGACCAGGTGGAAGCCCTTGCCCCAGGCGTAGCGGAAGTTCAACGTGGTGTCTAGAATCCAGCCGAGTACGCTGCTCTGGCCGGGATCCTTGGGCAGGACCGGGTCGAACGCAATCGCCGGCGCACCGGACCAGTCGACGGCGTCGACCTCGACCGCGCCGCTCGCGCCGGCCGGTCCGTCGACTTCGATGCCAAGGTCCGCGATCGGCCAGCCGCCGGTGTCCGGCAGCGTCCAGCAAAGCGCGTGCGATCCGCCAGCCGGCAGCAGGACGGGCTCGGACCGCACCGGCTGGCCGAGGCGGGCCTTGTGGGCGGAGGGCGACGCGTCGTCGCGCCGGTAGGCCCGCGCGAACAGGCAGACAGTGACCGGCGCGGCGTTGGCGGCGTCAGCCGACACCGTCGCCGTCACGGCCTGCCCGCTGTAGAGCGTGGGCACGACGGCCATCGCGTAGCTGCCGGACCGCCCGCGGGCGAGTTGATCGGGGTCCAGATAGGTCGGCGTCACGACGCGGGCCGGCTTGCCCGGCGCGAGGCGGTCGAACTCGATGCGCAGCCGCCCGCCGCGGTTGACGGCGCGGACGCTGTCGTCGGTGCGCACTTCGCGCAGCGGCATGAAACCGTGCAGCGCGCCGGGCTGGGAGAAGTGGAACCGCGCCCCGCCCTTGGGCGGCTCGACGGCGTCCCAGCCCATGACGCGCCGGCCGAACGCAGCCACCGCGTCGGCCTCGCGTAGGCAGTCGGTGACGCCGTGCGTGCCCTCGGCCGTCGGGATCAGCAGGCGGTCGGCGAACGGCTGCTGCCAGTTGGGCCCGGCCGCAATGCCCGCCAGTCCGTCCTTGATGCCCATCAGGCAGCCGACGTTGCCGCTGTTGCAGTCGGTGTCCCAGCCGGCGGTGTTGGCGATCATCAGCGACCGCTGGAAGTCGTCGGGGGCGTGGGCCCAGGCCATCACCATCACCGCGTGGTTGGGCACGACGTGGCATCCGCCGCCGTAGCGGTCGTAGCCGTACTTCGCCTGGATGTCCGCCAGCGTCTTGCGCCAGTCGTCGCCGTGGTCTGCCGCCCAGCCGCGGACGTCGCGGTGAATGCGTGCGATCAGGCAGCCGTCGGGGATGACGCCCAGGCCGATGTCCAGCAGCTTGTCCATGTCGGACTCGACGAAGGCAGCCGACTCCATGGCCGCGACGAGCTGGGCGGCGTAGACGGCTTCGCCGTCGTGCGACACGCGTCCGGCTTCGCCGGCCAGGCGGGCCGCCAGCTTCGGGGCGCCCGGGGCGACCATGCCCCAGCCGTCGATGAAGATCTGGGCGCCGATCTGCTCGGCCACGGTCGCGCCGTTGAGGGCGATAGACCCGGACCGCGGCGCAGGCACGCCCGCCGCCAGCCGCAGCCAGGCGGTATGCTCCGTGCTCACCCCCAACCCGCCCCACCAGAGCACCGTCTGGTGCTCGATGAGGTAGTTCAGCCAGGCCTTGCCGATCTGCTCGGCCGTCACGTCGGCCCATGCGTCGTGGTCGGGCATCGCCCGCAGGAAGGTGAACGTGCCGGAGATGTCGTCGTCAGCCATCACCAGCGGGTAATTCAGGCGTTCCTGGACGTAATACCACACCTCGCCCAGTTCGCGCTCGATACGCTCGTTGCTCCAGCCCTCGAACGGCTTGCCGACGTAAACGCCGATCACCTTGCCCAGCACGCCCGCATAGACCCGTTCGTAGTAGTTGTGGTTGGCCGGCTTGGCCATCGCGTGGACTCCTGAAGTTGAATGCCATCTGCCGCGAGCTCAGCCGCCCGGCGGGCTTGCCCGTCTCTTCACCGAACCCATATAATGGCCGACCATGCCTCCCGGCTCAATACATGACATGATCGGTGCGCGGGCCCTTGTCACCCCCGACGCACCGGCCATTATTGACGGCAATCTGACTGTCAGCTATGGCCAACTGGTCAGCCGCGTCGAGACGCAGGCCGCCCGGCTGCACGCACTGGGCGTCCGCCGCGGCGATCGCGTCGGCGTCCACCTGAGCAAGAGCGTCGACGAACTGGTCGGGATGCTGGCGGTCCTGCGGCTGGGAGCGGTCTTCGTCAACATTCACCCGCGACAGACGCTTGACCAGCTCGTGCATGCCGTCGGCGATTGCCGGATGAAGGTCCTGCTGGCTGAGCCCGAGCGAGCGGCGGAGTTGGCGGCCGGTGAGTTGTCCCCCTGCCTGTCCGCGGTCCTGGTCCGCGGAACGCCTCCGGCTCACGAGCGGATGGCCACGCTGCAATCCGACGAGGCATACGCACCCGCGCCGACGGTCGCCGTCGGGCCTCGCGACCTGGCCAGCATCATCTACACCTCCGGTTCCACGGGCCAGCCCAAGGGCGTGATGCTGACCCACGGCAACTGGATCGCCGCCTCCGACGCGTTCGCCTCCAACCGCCCCGCCAATCCGGGCGACCGCCTGCTGCTGCTCAACCCGCTGAGCTTCAGCCTGGCGATCAATCAGGTCTTCTGGATGTTCCGCAGTGGCGGGACCGTGGTAATGCACCGCGTGATGCTGCCCGCAGAGATCGTTGACGCCGCGGTCCGCCAGAGCGTGACCATCGTCCATACCACGCCGGTGGTTTGGGTGCCGCTGATCCGCTACCTGATGGACGAGCCGCGGGAGATGCCCGACCTCCGCCTGGCGGCCAACGGCGGCGGGGCCCTGCCCCCAAACGTGCTGGAGGCGATGGGGGAGATGTTCGCCCGCCGCGGAGTGGCGGTCTTCCTGGGCTTCGGGATCACCGAGGTGATCACGACGACCTGCCTGCCGAGCAGGATGTTTCTCGCCAAGATGGGGGCGATGGGCCTGCCGCATCCGAACGTGGAACTGTTCGTGGTGGACCCCGACCGCGGGCTCTGCGGGCCGGACGAGGAAGGCGAGTTGATCCAGCGCGGGCCGATCAACGGGCCGGGCTACTGGAACAACCCGGCCGCAACAGCCGAGAAGTTCAAGCCCAATCCGCACCTGCGCCCGCTGATCGGGGACGAAGCGGTGTTCCACTCCGGCGATATTGTCCGCCGCGATCGCGACGGCGTGTTCTGGTTTGTGGGACGGCGGGATTCGCTGATCAAGTGCGCGGGCGTTCGAATCAGCCCGACACAGGTGGAGGACGCCCTGCACCGCAGCGGGCTGGTGGGCGAGGCGGTGGCGTTCGGCGCCCCGGACGAGAGGATGGGCCAGGTCGTCCACGTGGCCGTCGGCCCGGGCAACGGCCAACCGGTGGACGAAGCCGCCCTGTCCGCCTGGTGCCGCGGGAACCTTTCGCCCGAGATGGTCCCGCGCCGATTCCACGTCTGGGACTGGCCGATGCCGCAGTCGCCCAACGGCAAGCCGGACCGCTGGACGGTCATCGAGGCCTGCCGGGCCCGGGAGGGGAAACCATGACGACGCCGATCGACAGCAACTCGCTGCGGGCCTACCTGCGGGATGTGCTTCGCGCCGACATGGCCCGCCTGCCCGACGATGACGCCCCGCTGATCAGCAGCGGCGTAATCGACTCGTTCGCACTGGTCGACCTGGTCGCGTTCCTCGAAAGAAGCGGGGGCTTCCGCATCCGGCCAGGCGAGGTCCGGCTTGACAACCTCGACTCGGTCGCAAGGATCCTCGCCTTCTGCCGGTCCAAGGGTCCGCAGGCATGAATCTGCCCGACGCAACACCGACTCCGCAGGTCTCGTCGAGACTCCGCCGGGGTGCCCGCGAGTTCTGGATCGGCCTGACGCAGCCGTCGCTGGCCGGACTGGTCGGAACGCTGGTCATCGCTCCGCTGTTGTTGCTGCTGGCCTGCGTGACAATCACGCCCGCACACCTGGCGCGCATCGACCCCGGCTACCTGATGGCCGCCAACGGCGACGAGTATGGCCTGCTGACGGCGCGTGCGATGCAACTCTCGCAGGATCGCAGCGGCGACGCGACGGTCCTCCTGCTGGGGACGAGCAACCTCCGCGAATCGCTCTGGGACCCGCGGGAACTTGCCGACGCGCTGAGCGCCCGCGCGGGGCGAAGCGTCCGCGTCTACGACCTGACGGCTGGCGATCTGAGCTACTACGAGATGACAGCACTGGCCGAGCAGTGTCCGCCCGGAGCCCCCGCCATTGCCGTGGTGACGGTGGGCCCGATGACAATGTGCCGCGACCGGGATCATTACCGCCGCTTTCTGCGCCAGCCGCGACTCGGGCTCGACTCGCTGCTGCTGGACGATGAGGCGTCGCGCGCCGGCATCGCCCTGCCCCGCCGCTTCGGGGTCTGGTTCCTGGACCATAGCGATTTCGTTTCCGCCCGCGTCATCTGCCTGGCCAACTTCGTGACCGGTCCGCGCCGCCCCCTCAGGCATCACTTCATCGGCCAGCCCGCGTGGAACCCCGCGATGTGGGACTTCTACCGCCGGGACGCCCGCAGATGGTTGTCCCAATACGCCCGCCTCGCGCCGGATTCCTTCGCCTCTCTGGAGCAGCATCTCGGCTGGCTGGCCGCGCACCGGCGGATGCGAATCGTGCTCAACTTCGGACCGATCCAGCCGCTGATCCGCGACGACAACCCCGAGACGTTCGCTCTCTTCGACGCGCAACTCGCCGCGATGGCCCAACGAATCGGCGCGCCGCGCTGGGACCTGGCCGAAGCGGCCGGCCTGACGGCTGACGACTTTGTCGACTGGTTCCACCTGGGCCGCGCTGACGCGATGAAGCGTTACCAGGCAGCACTGGCCGATCGGCTCATCCCGCTGTTGGCCAACATCGACAAGGAGACCAAGCCGTGAAGGCATTCCGCCTGCTGGGCATTGCGATCCAGGCCCTGGTGCTGGGCGCCGGCCTGCTGCTGGCAATCCTCCGCATCTACGGCACCGAGGTCGGCGCCCAGGTTTTCCGCTACGTCGGCTTCTGAGGTCCGATGGTCGCCACTGCGACATTCTGGATCGTCCTGTTCGGATCGGCAGTCGTCTACTGGCTGCTGCCGGTCCGCTGGCGAGCGGCGTTCCTGTCGCTGACGTCGGCCGGCTACCTGCTGACCGTCGACGCCGGTTCGGTGGCGATGCTGATCGCGTGGACGCTCGTCTTTTTCTTCGCCGCGCGGGGGCTGGCGCCGGGGCGGCGGCGTGCCGGCCGCGTCCTGGCCGCCCTGATCTGCACGCTGCTGGGCTGCCTGGCGGCGTTCAAGTATCTGCCGCAGACGCTGGCGGCCATGGGGCTGGTCGGCCCCATCCGCCACTGGTGGCTGCCGCTGGGCATCTCCTACTTCACCTTCAAGCTGATCCACTTCGCAATCGAGTCGTGGCACGGGCATTTCGCCGACATCCGGCTGGATCGCTTCCTGCTCTACATGCTCCTGTTGCCGATCTACCCGGCCGGCCCAATCGAACGGCTGGACCATTTCGTCGCCAACGCGCGGGAACGGTTCAACGGCAGCCTGGCCGTCAGCGGCCTGACGCGGATCATCGTCGGACTGATTAAGACATTCGTGCTGGGCGAGTTGATCGCGGGCTACTGGCTGGAGCACATCGAGATTCACCCGATGCTGGTCAACCTCCGCCTGCTGACGCCGCTGACGCCGTGGTGGCGGCTGGGCTGGGCGTTCCTCTATGCCTACTTCAACTTCGCGGGCTACGCGGACATCGCCATCGGCGGGGCCCGGCTGTTCGGGCTGGGCATCATGGAGAACTTCAACTTCCCCTTCCTGGCCCCGACCATCGGCAACTTCTGGAAACGCTGGCACATGACCCTCTCGGGCTGGTGCATGCACTACATCTACCTGCCGATCATCGGCCTGGCGCGCAGCCCCTGGCTGGCGGTGCTCGCCACGTTCACGGCCATCGGCGTCTGGCACGGCGCCTCGCCGAACTGGCTGGGCTGGGGCCTCTACCACGCCGCCGGCGTGTCGGCCTGGGTCGCCTGGACGCGGCTGAAGCGGCGATGGAACTGGCGCTGGCCCGACCGCCCCGTCTTGCGGCCGCTGTGGATCGCCATGACAATGCTGTTCGTGATCAGCAGCTACGCGTTCATCGTCACCGAGAAATCCGGCGGACTCGGCGGGGCCCTCCGCCTGCTGGCCAAGCTGGTCTGCGTGAACATCGGCTGACGGACCGGCCAATGCCGAAACGCCCCCTTGTCTTGTTATGTAGACATTAGTACAATATTCTCCGTGTCGGGCGGGTTCCCGGCGGCCTGGCGGCCGCGGACGGTTTCAACACTTTGGAAATGCAGGAGAATCCCATGAAGTCAGCAGGGCGCTTGGCGGGTGCGTTGCTATCGGCTGTCCTGATCGCCTGGGCCAGCCCGGCAGAGGCCGATCAGGGCGCCGCGGGCGGACATGGCCGCTGGGCCGGGGCTGCCAGGGACACTGCCAAGGCTGGAGTTGGCCAGACTCAGAAGGCAGCCGGGGCGCTGAACCAGGGCGTCGGCGACTGCGTCAAGGCCTGGACCCACCAGGGAATCAGGGGCACAGCCCTGGCCGACCGGATTCACAAGCTGCACGCGGCCAAACGATTCGCCAGGAGAAACCATCGCGGCGGGCTGGGCCAGGGCAATTTCCAACATCCGCGAGGCAAGGGTTTCGGCCAAGGGGGCCCGCATGGCCAGTCGAATGACGGCGACAAGGCGCCCGGAGTTGACAAGGACAAGGGCACGCCCCGCACCCAGACTGGCTCGGGCGGCGTGGGCGGGCGTTTCGGGCATCGCAGTGGCGGACAGAGGCCCGCCGGCAGCGGCGCCCCCTCGGGCGGCAACACGCCGCTCTGAGTCGCTCCGCATCGCACGATAATTCAGAGGAGCAGGCTTTCCGGGCCGGTCGCTGGACCGGCCCGCTTCCATTCCGCCAACACGAGGTCAGCCATGCCCGGAATATTGCCTCGCACGCTCCCGTGGTGCTTGTCGGGTCTGATGCTTGCAGCCGCAGCGCCGGCCCTGGCCGCGGCGGAAACCCCTGTCTCGCCGCCCACCTCTCAGCCCGACACAACCGACGTGCGGACGCAGTTGCTCCAGACGGTCGGCAGCCTGGCGGCCGCCAACCTCTACCAGTCCTACCTGACGCTGGGGATGCTCGCCGACGCAAGCGAGGAGGACCTCTACACCGTCAAGGAGGTCCAGGACCTGCTGGCCGTCATCGACCCGCTGCTGAAGACCGGCCGCAACCGAATGGCCGCCGTCGGCCGACTGCCCGGCCTGGATGACGACGACCACAAGGCCGTCGCCCAGATTGTCGGGCTGTATGATCTGCTGATCCGCCAGAGCCAGCAGTTGGCGACCTGCCTCAAGAGCGGCAAGCAGGACGACGCCGACCGGTTCGAGGCCACGCGGCAGCAGGCCTGGAAAGGCGTCGCCGCGCTGCTCGGCGTGCCGGAGTGACCGCAGGGCCCCGCGTCACTCAGCCGCCGCGTTCATCGCGTGGATCAGCCAGGTCGAGGGGGGCTGGCCGGTCAGCGGGGTCACCTCGATGTTGCGGGCGTTGACGGCGCCCTCGACCAGCACGCGGCGATCGCCCAGCGCGACGACCAGGCCCGCGACGTCGCCCGCCTGGAGCACGCCGGGCACGATCACGTCGTGCGGCAGGTGGGCGTAGGGCGTGTCCAGCAGCGTCGCGAAGTTCGTCAGCCCGCGCCGCGAGAGCACGACCCCCGCGTCCGCCTCGAACAACGCCCCCAGCAGCGCCAGCAACCCGCCCAGCGGCTCTGCCTGCGCCGGCTGCGGCGGCGGAGCCTGGCCCGAGCGTTCGTCGCGATCGCCCGGCTGCGGCGGATCGACCAGGTCGGCTGCGTTCGTCGGCGCCAGCGAGTCGCCCCAAAGGGCCAGCCGACGCGCGTCCACGTCCTCGCGCGTCCGCAGCCAGGCGAGCACCGTCCGCAGGTCCGCCAGCCGACCGCCCAGCGCCGTCGTCCCGAGCATCAGTTCGTCCAGCGACAGGTCGGTGGACTTGCCCGACCGCGAGCGGTCGTCGCCCGGGGCGGTCTCGCCCGTGCCGCGGAGGTCCGGCAGGCAGACGGCCAGCCCGGCCGCCAGCAGAGCCGCCACGTCGTCGGCCCGGGCCTCGAGAAGCGCGGCCTTGCCCTGCTGGGCCACGGTCACCACGACGCCGGGGGCCGGGGTGGCAGGAACCAGCAGCAACAGCGGCACGGACAACCCCTCGTCGACTTCCAGCACGGCTCGGCTGACCGTGACGCGGCCGCGCGCCTCGCTCGTCAGCGACGCGACGCGGACCGCCGCCGGCTCGACACCGCCCAGCAGTTCGGCCCATCGCTGCCGCAGGGCGTCGCCGTCCAGTCGCTCACAGCCGGCGGCGGCGTGGTCGCGGGCGATCAGCCGCATCGGCCTGGCCCGCAGCTTCGACTTCAACTGCGGCGGCAGGCAGACGAGCTGCTCGGGTTCGTAGCGGGTGTCGGATTCCTTCTGCGGCGTCGGCAGGCCGATCGACCGCTGGAGAAAGGGGTAGAGTCTTTCGCGATGGGCCGGTCCGATGTTGGTGCAGTGGCTGGCCTCGGGCGGGCGAAGCGTGACGCGGCCCCAGCCGTTCATCGCGTCCAGCCGATCGCGGGCGCCGTAGAGATCGTAGACCTCGCCCAGCCGCCGCCAGACCGGGTCGCGCTCGCGGTCCCACGCAAACTCGTGGGCGTAATCCAGCGGCCGCGGGGCCGCCGCCGCGACGATGACCCACGGCAGGAAATCGTCGCGGGCCGACAGCGGCAGGTTGCGCGTCGCGTCGAAATAGGCGCGGCCGCAGAAGTTGAACGCGTCCACGCCCTCGGGCAGCGGGTATTGCGTCTCCGGCTGCGGCCCGCCGAAGTTGAACGGCACGACGCAGGTGACGCGCGGATCGAACGCCGCGGTGACCGCGACCGGATCGCCGCCGCCAGCCACCGCGCCGAGCATCGCGACGCGCGCGGGATCGACACCAACGTGGTCCAGCAGCACATCCACGGCGCGGGAGAGGTCCCAGGTCATCCAGCCCATCAGGCTCAGACCCGCGACGTGGAGCTGCATGTTGAGCTGGTAGCGGAAGTAGTAGTCCTGCCGCCCGCCGAAGGGCTGCTGGCCCCGCTCGCCGTGGCCGGGCTGATCGGGGACGATAACCGCCGCCCCCAGCCGGGCCCAGGTGATGCCGATGTCCTGAAGCTCGTTCTGCGTCTTGGGCCGGTGGTGGCTGTGACAGATGACTGCGCCGGGCATCGCCGCCGGCTGCGGCTGGGGCAGGTAGAGGTTGGCCGTGATCGGATCGCCCGGCCGCGGGCAGTAGCAGATGTTCTGCACGACGTAGCCGTCGCCGTCCAGCGTCGAGGCGATGTGAACTTCGAATCGGCCTGGCGGGTCGGGCCTCGGCCCCAACGAGCGGCGCAACGCGGCAATCCGCTGGTCGCGGAACTTCTCCCACGCCTCGCGATCCTTGACCTGTTCCCAGGCGGCGGTGTTTCGCCGGCTGGCGGCGTGGATGCGGCGGCGAACCTGCTCGGGCCACATGGCCTTCCCGTCAGTCGACGCGGGCAGGACCACGGGATCGAGGCCCGACAGCGACTGGCGAATCTCCGCGGCGGTAGCGCTCATGGCGTGCTCCTTGCGATGATGCGCCCAGACTAACCGCTGCCGCGCGGGCAATGCAAGCAATGCCTCATTGCAGGAATCCGGACGACGCGGTAAACCAGCGGCAGGAGGAACCGATGAACGAACCGAGCCATCCCAACTGGACCCCGGACCCGGTAGTCACGCCCTGGGACGATCTGCTGGCGGGCGTCGATACGCCGGCGGACTGGGCGACCAAACGCGAGAAGGTGCGCGAGCGATTCCTCGCCCTTTTGCGGATGGAGGCCGCGCCGCCACGACCACACGACCTGGACGTGCGGGTGCACGAGGAGTGGACCGACGCCGAGGGTTTTGCGATCAGGCGGATCAGCTACTTCGTCGAGCCCGACGAGCGGGCCCACGCCTACCTGGCAATCCCCGCGGGCGACGCGCCCCCGGGCGGTCGGCCTGCGGTGCTCTGCATCCACGGCACGACCAACTGGGGCGCCCGCCAGACGCTTGGCCTGCCGCCTTCTGCCGACGAGCCCGAGCCCGGCAACGGGCGGATCGACGGCAAGGACTTCGCCCGCCTGCTGGCCAGGGCAGGCTACGTGACGCTCTCGCCGGAGCACTTCTGCTGCGCGACGCGGCGGCCAAAGACCGCCCGGGCCTACGACACGGCTGAGTTTTACGCCCGCCACCCCAACTGGAGCGCCTGCGGCAAGAGTACTTTCGAGAACCGGATCGCGCTGGACGTGCTGTGCGGGCTGCCAGAGGTCGATGCCGGGCGGATCGGCGCCACCGGTCACTCGTTGGGCGGGCATAACACGATCTTCCTGGCGGCCGTCGACGACCGAGTGCGGGCAGCGTTCCCGCACTGCGCGGGACTGACGATCAACCAGAACCCCGCGCCGCTGCACTGGTCGCGAGACCACTGGTACGTTTACTTCCCGCAGCTTCGCCCGCGGCTGCTGGCCGGCGAGCGGGTCGAATGCGACTTCCACGAGATGATGGCCTTGATCGCGCCGCGCCCGCTGCTGGAGGTCTTCGCAATCAACGACACCGACTTCGCCGCCCAGTCGCAGCGCGTCGGCCTGCACGTGAACCTGGCCGAACTCTATCGCCTGCTGGACGCCCAGGCCAACCACGCGTTCTTCGTCTTCGGCGACGGCCACGCGATGACCGCCCAGACACGGGCGCTGCTGGTGAGTTGGATGGACCGCCACCTCAAGCACGCCGGCGACAAGCTCGGCCCGGCGGGCGGATGAGGGCGATCAACCCGGAAGGGGGAACTGGTTGCACAGGTCGGCGACGGTGGCCCTGGCCTTCGCAATCACCTTCTCGTCGCCGCTGGAGTTGATGACCTCGGCGATCAGGCCGCCGACGGTCTTCATGTGCCCCTCGGTCAGCCCGCGCGTCGTCAGGGCCGGCGTGCCGATCCGCAGGCCGGAGGTCTCGACCGGCTTGCGCTGGTCGAAGGGGATCATGTTCTTGTTGACGACGATGTTGGCCTGGCCCAGCCACGCCTCAGCCGCGGCCCCGGTGGCGTCGGGGTGGCTCGGCCGAAGGTCCACGAGCATCAGGTGGTTGTCGGTCCCGCCGCTGACGAGCTTGAGCCCGCGGGACATGATCGCGTCGGCCAGCGCGGCGGCATTCCGGCGAATCTGCCGCTGGTAGGTCTTGAACGCGGGCTTGAGGGCCTCGGCAAAGGCGACGGCCTTGGCGGCGATGATGTGCATCAGCGGCCCGCCCTGCGTGCCGGGGAAGACGCGAGAGTTGATCTTCTTGGCCCAGTCGGCCTTGCACAGGATCATGCCGCCGCGCGGGCCGCGCAGCGTCTTGTGCGTCGTCGTCGTGACGAAGTCGCTCATCGGCATGGGGTCGGGGTGCTCGCCGGCGGCCACCAGCCCGGCGAAGTGGGCCATGTCCACCATCAGCAGGGCGCCGACCTCCCTGGCGATGGACGCGAAGGCGTCGAAGTCGAAGACACGCGGGTAGGCCGACGCCCCGGCGATGATGAGCTTGGGCTTGTGCTCGCGGGCCAGCGCGGCGATGGTCGCCATGTTCAGCGTCTCGGTCTGCGGGTCCACGCCGTAGTGGACGATGTTGTAGAGCAGACCGGACAGGTTGATCTTCATGCCGTGCGTCAGGTGGCCGCCGTGGGCGAGGTCCAGGCTGAGGATCGTGTCGCCCGGCGACAGGGCCGCAAGATAGACGGCCGCGTTGGCCTGGCTGCCGGAGTGCGGCTGGACGTTGGCGTGGTCGGCGCCGAAGAGCTTCAGCGCCCGGTCGATTGCGAGCTGCTCGACCACGTCGACGAACTGGCAGCCGCCGTAGTAGCGCTTGCCCGGGTAGCCCTCGGCGTACTTGTTGGTCAGGCAACTCCCGGCCGCCTGCATGACGGCCAGGCTGACATGGTTCTCCGAGGCGATCAGCTCCAGCGTATCGTGCTGGCGGCCGGTCTCGTTCAGGATCGCCTGGTAAACTTCCGGGTCAACATCCTTGATCGCGCTGTAACGGTCCTGCGATGACATCCTTGGCTCCTCTGTTGATCGTTCGACGTTCAGAGGTCGAGGTTCGAAGTCGAATCCGGTCCGGCGGCCTGTCCCTTGTCCTCCTCCGACCCCGAACGTCGAACATCGAACGTCGAACCATTGTTCCTGCCCGGCACGAGCTGGAGGTAGGCCTCCAGTGCCCGGTAGAAATCGACAATGTTGCGGGCGCATCGGCCGAAGTCGCATCGGCCCGTGCGGCTGGAACTCATCAGGTCCACCGCGATGCTGCCGCTGCCGGCCTCTGCCGGCCAGAGCGAGACCTTCACGTCGTCGGTGAACATCCGCCAGCGCGACCGGCAGGCCATGTGAAACGTCCCCGACGCCGGCGTCTCGTCCTCGATCCGCCAGCGCTTGCCCAGCCGCTCGATGCAGGTCTGCACGCAGCGCCACGCCCGCGGCCGGTCCATCACCAGGTACCGCGTCCGCAGGTCCGCACAGGGGTGGTCCGGCCGCGTAGCCGCCCGGTTGTTCAGCGTGAGCACCGATCGCAGGCTGTGACAGTCGGCCCAGGCCATTGTCCCTCGCTCCTCGCCCACGGAGCGGGTATTCTAACGCAGCGCCGACGACGTGCAACGGAACGTTGAAGTCGGTCAGGAGCCCACCATGCGCATCCTACGCTGGGCCGTCGTACCGCTCATCTTCGCCGCCATCTGCCTGGCTGTCTGGTTCGGCTGGGGGCTGTTCGACCGTCGGCACGGCCTGCCGGCACGCGACCGCATCTACTACGACCCGGACTCGCGCCTCTGGGTCCGCTTCGGGCCCGACGGCGTGGGACCGACCGCCGACGCCCCCCGGCCGCAGCCGCCTGACGCCGTCGCCACGATCGTCGACCGCTTCTGCTTCGCCATCTACCCCACGTCCGAGGGCCTCACCGCCGCCCGCCGCGGCGACCCGCTCGCCCCGCGCGTGGAGGTCTGGCACGCCGCCCTTCCCTCCACGCAACCGGACGGGAGCAACCTCGCCGACGCCCTGCTGGGCGCCATCGAGCAGGCCTATGGCACGCCGACGCCGCTGCGCCCGGCGCAGTCGGCTGACGCGGGGCTGGGCGGCACGCGGGCCGACTTCCGCCTCCAGGTCTCGCGCAACGGAGTCCCAACGGAGCTGCGCGTCGGCCTGCTCGCCCGCGGCGGCCAGGCGTGGATCGTCTGGGCCGCAACGCCCATCGGCTCACCGCAGCGATCCGATCTGGACGAAATCGTCGCCAGCTTCCGATTCGTCGCGCCGCCCAGTCAGTGAAGTGAGTTGGCGTGCCCCGCGCTGGCTATGTCCCGATCACGTCGCGCCCGCGTTGTGTGAAGGGATGCCCCCCCCGCTCGGTCACCAGCAGGTCCACCGGCATGTCCTGCGGGCCCAGCGGCAAGGGCTCGGGCCAACGTTGGCACTCCAGCGCCAGTGCCGCGGCCACGGCCCGCAGGCTCGCGCCAGCCAGGAAGCGGTCGTAAAATCCCCCGCCCCGCCCCAGCCGCCCGCCGCCCGCGTCGAACGCGAGCCCCGGCACGAGCACCAGGTCGATCGCCTCAGGCTCGACCTCGAGCCCGCCGGTCGGCTCGACGATGCCGTATCGGCCGGCCGCCAGCCCCTCGTCCAGCGACTCGATCGCGACGGCCTGCATCCGCCGACCGGCCCAGTCCACCCGCGGCACGATGAGCTGCTTGCCGCAGGCGAGCGCCGCCGAGAGGATCGGCGCGGTGTCGATCTCCCCGGGCAGCGAGATGAACGCCATGAGCACGCGGGCCTCAGCCCAGGCTGACAGTTCCATGACGCGGTCGGCAACCGCCGCCGCCGCCGCCGCCATCTCCGCCGCCGACACGGCCGCCAGCCGCCGACGAATCTCGTCGCGGATTTCCCGCTTGCGCTGGTCCATGCGATTAGTCTATCCCGGCCTGCCCGGCGTGTCAGGCCCTCGGCCGGCCGGCTGCACGCCCAGCCGACGGGGCGTGCTCGCCGGGGGCCCGGGAGAAACGATCACTTCTTCTGCTTGCGCACGTCGTCGCGGAGTTGCCACTGCGGCTTGATGATTGCGGGAAGCTTGCCCATCCGCTCGGCCACCGCGGACAGCGATCCCTCGTGAAAGTCGGCGACCGTCGTCCGCAGGTCGTCGTTGAACGGGGCGAGCCAGCGGTCCTCCAGGCCTCCGCGGCCGAAGTAAGCGCCCAGGATCGAGCCGCACGTCGCGCCGAAGCTGTCGGTGTCGTTGCCCTGCGCCACCTGCTTACAGATGCCGTCGCCGATGTCCTGGGCGAAGCGCAGGGTGTTGATCATCGTGCCGATCTCCTGGTAGATGCGGCAGTGGCAGAACTCGTCGTACTTGAAGTGAATCCTTTCGTACGCGTCCAGCCAATCCTTCGCGTCAGCGACGATCGACAGGCAGTCGTCGGCGATCTCGTGCAGCCGGCTCTGCCGGGGGATGAACCGCTGGGCGGTTGCGAAGATCTCCAGCGGATCGCGCGGGCGGGTGAAGGCGACGGCGATCGCGGCGGCGACGTACATCGTGCCGTAGACGCCCGTGCGGCGGTGCGTGAAGCTCGCGTCGCGGAACGCCAGTTCCGCCGCCAGCGCCGGGTAGCCCGGGCAGGCATAGCCGTAGGCGTCGGCGCGGATCAGCGCGCCGCAGTACTCGTCCTTCGGGTTGAACAGGCGGACCCAGTCGGCGTAGGGCGGCTCGCCCGCAATGCCCGACCAGGACCACTGCCCCGCATCCAGCAGAACCTTGCGCTCCGGCCCGAAGGTCATGCCGATCGGAAGGTTCTCCAGCCAAAGGCTGCGGAGGTTCGCCGGCGCAAAGCCGATGCCGTGCCGCTCCAGCACGAGCATGCCAAGGATCGTGTAGTTGATGTCGTCGTCGGGTGCGACGAAGCGGATCGCCTCGCGGGCGCAGGTCGCCCGGCTGCCGTGGGCCCGCGGCATCGCGTCGATCATCGCGCCGGGGACGTAGTCGTCCAGCGGCCAGACGCCCGCCTTCTCGGCGGCGGCACGAATCTCGGCCAGCGTCGGGTTCACCTCCAGCGGCTTGCCCAGGATGCAGCCGGCGACCGAGGAAAGGAAGGCAGCCTCGACCCGCGGGGCGACGCGCTTCGGGTTGATCTCCGCCATCGGGCCCAGCGGCCGGTCGCGATCCATCTGGGCGACGATCTTCGGCCAGGCCTCCGGCTCGAGGTAAGGCCAGTCGGCCCGCAGATCGAGCTGTTCGAGCCGCTGGGCGAAGTCGCCCAGCGCGTCGTAGCGGTCGGGAAGGCGGGCCAGTTTCTTGTTCAGCCCGGCGGTGACGTAGCCCTGGGCGGCCTTGGCGACGATGACCTCGCCCAGCACGCGGCGCAGGTGTTCCTTGCTCGGCAGCATGATCGCTCTCCGGTCGGGCGTTGGGCCCCGGCAGGGATCGTATCAGGTTACGTGCGGCCGACCAGAGGGTTCCGGGCGTCGTCGGCCGGCGCGTCGCGGCCTTGCGGGAAGGACGGCAGCGGCGATAATGACGGTGCGTCGGCCCGGGGTGGTCCCAGGTCGGCCGCGTCCGGTCAGCCTCGAACGGGAGTCGCCCCCCCGCATGCCGAAGACCGCTCAATCCCGGAGCAGACGCAGGCGATGGATCGCCGCGGGCGCGCCCGTCGCGCTGCTGATCGCCCTGGGCGCGGCGCTCAGCCACGCGGGTTACGGCTGCCGCCTCGGCTGCGAACCGGAGCAGACGACGATCAACCCGGCCGCGGCGCCCGGCGTGAGCGAGCCGCAAGCGCCGGCTGACCTGATGATCGGCCAGTGGGCAGGCCAATGGTCCACCCAGTCCGGCGACGACAGCGGCACGCTGCAATGCACGGTCCGCCGCATCGACGAGTCCTCCTACGGGGCCAAGTTCCACGCCACGTTCTTCAAGGTCCTGACGCACGACTCCGAAGTGACGCTCCGCGTGACCAGGGAACCTGGCAAGTGGCTGTTCGAGGGCGAGAAGGACCTGGGCCTGCTCTCGGGCGGCATCTATCGCTACAAAGGCTACGTCACCGTGACCGAGTTTTACTCGACGTTCGACTCGAAGATGTACAAGGGCATCTACCGCATGAAGCGCGTCGCGGCGACAACTCAACCGGCAGCCAGGAGCGACTGAGCCGCGGGCCGGCCGCCCGCCGGCGTATTCTCATTTCGACGACGGCACAGCCAGCCGAACGAAGACGTTCTCCGGATCGCCGTCACACTGGATCGTGTAGTCGCCTGGACGATCCATCGCCACGGTCTTCTCAATCACCTTGCCGCCGATCCTGAAGGCGTGCGTGATCTCGACGGCCGTGTCGGTCGGCTGATCGGCCGCCGCGACGCAGTGCAGCGTCGCGCGGATCTGATCCACCGCGGGGTTGCCCGTGTAGCGGACGTAGACCGTGTCAGCCGGCGCGTCCAGACGGATGTCCTGGTCCCACTGGTATCGCCAGTGGTTGACCCACGCGGGCACGTCAGCCTTGTAGACTTCTTTGAAGCCCGTCGGCTGGCCCACCGCGTAGGCGATGCGGTTGTCGGTCTTGGCAGCGGCCGCGTTCTGGTGGGTCGTGAAGGCCGCGCCGACGGTCAGCCAACTGATCTTTCGCCCAGCCGGCGCGTCGAAGCGGGCGACGACGTCGCCGCGGCAGCGGCTGCTCAGCTTATCGGGCGTGTAGGCGGCGGGCAGTTCCTTGACGAACTGGGCCAGCGCGGCCCGGTCGGTGAAGTCGGGCGCGTAGATCGTCGGGCGCGTGACCAGGCCGTAGCGGTCGCCGGCCTGATAGCTGCAATGGTTCACCCCCTTGTCCAGCCGCGGCAGGGCCGCCGGGGCGCACTGCACCCAGGTGTCCAGGGCCAGCGAGCGGACGACGGCGTCGCCGGCCTTGCCGTCGGCCGACAGCCGGATCAGGTAGCCATAGGTTCCCTTCACCCAGCGGGTCAGGTCCAGCGTCGACCGGCCTGGCTGGCACGTCGCCGCCTCCCGCCAAGTGTAGCCGTGATCGGTCGAGACAGCCACCGCGACGGCCGCCGCGGCGTCCAGCGTCAGCGTCGCGGCGTCCGTGTCATCGTCGGGGTCGGCAATCGCGTTGACCTTCGGCACGATGATGTAGGGCGTGAAGACCTCGAAAACCGCCTGGCCGTGCGCAGCCGTCAGCGTCAGGCCCTCCCGGCCCGGCGCCAGGCCTGCGGAACTGTAGACGCCGCGGGCGAAGTCGCTCGACGCCGCCGCCAGGTTCGGCGCGTAGTGCCACAGGCCGTTGCCCTGCGTCCAGACCGAGAAATCCGCGTGGTTGGACTTGAAGCCGGCCGGCGGCTGCTCAATCAGCTTCATTAGCCAGGCGCTCCTGGCGTAGGAGGGAAGCTGCCGCCACCGTCCGCCCTGCGGATGCCACCAGCGTGTGAAACTCTCGCCCGGGCGAAGCGAAAAGTCCATCGTGTGGCCCATCTGGAACCAGCGGTAGTCGAAGTTGATCTGGCTCTTGTGGTAGATGTCGTAGATGCGGCCGCGGTTGGGATCGTGCGGGAAGAAGGGCGACACCTTCACCGGCGGGTTGGTCCACAGGCCGCGCTGGGCGCGGACCTCAGCCAGCGACGCCACCGTGCCGTCGGCCTTGAGCAGCGCCCCGCGCAGGTCCACGTCGAGGTAGTGCCACGCGTTGTCGTAGAAGACTTCGGTGGCGTTGTGGCTGTAGTCAACCACGCCGAACGAGCGGGCGTCGGGGAAGCCCATCCCCTTGTAGATGCCCGCGGTCGTCGGCCCGAAGATGCCGCAGTAGCCCACGCCGTAGACGTTGAGAATCTTCAGCGGGTCGCGAACGGTGGCGTATTCCGACGACGGGTCCGGCCCGTCGCAGACCTCGTTCATGTGGTAGAGGCCCGTCCGGTTGTCGCAGAGATACTGCCAGACCGCGACGGCCAGCGCGTTGCCGGTCTTGTCCTTCCAGGCCGCGAAGTTGCGGAAGCGAGCCAGGTCGGTCGTGTCGGCCACGTGCTCGGACAGCACGCGCGGGCACTCCACCTGCCCCCGCGACGGCGATGCCAGCCACAGGATCGCGAGACCGACTGCGATGGATCGCATCATGGCATGCTCCATTGCGGATCGCAGGCCGCCCGCCCTGCCCGCCAGCCGACGAGGACGAGCCTGGCGTCGTCAGCGTGCGCTTTCGGGCGACGGCGCTTGCCGTGTCTAGTGTAGGTGCAACCGCCCGCGGTTGCACCTACACACAGACTTCTCAACAGAGCAGATCGCGAGCCATTCTTTCAGCCGGGATGGATGGGCGGTTCCGATCCGGGCTGGGCCATGTGTCCCTAAATGCAGAAAGCCCGGCCTGGGCCGGGCTTTTTCGTGACTGGAGGCGAAGGGAGTCGAACCCTCGACCTCTTGCATGCCATGCAAGCGCTCTCCCAACTGAGCTACGCCCCCGGTGCATCACCGAGACTCCAGTCCAGTCGGCAAACAGCAGCGGGGCCGGTCAGTGCCCGCCCCGCAGCACGATCATTATAAAGACAGCCGCGCCACTGTCAACCCCGACGCCCTCAACGCTCCTCGCCGTCGGCGGGGACGACAGCCGGGGCCGACTCGCTCTCGGCGTAGGCCTGTCGCGACCAGGTGCTCATGAACGACGTCAGCGAGACGTAGAAGTAGCCGAACGTGAACATGAGCAGGAACGGCAGGCTGATCGTGACGGCGTTGGCCCGGGCGATCGAGATCGCCACGCAGGCGGCCATGTAGCAGCCCATGCCGAACTCGATCCAGGGGACCCAGTTGATCTTCCTGCGGCGGGCGGCCGGGGCCTGCGGCTGCACGAGCTGCCGGTAGGAGCGATCCGTGCGGCTGGAGGCGCCGAACTTGGGCGTGCGGATGAAGTCACTCTTGCGGCGGAACAGGGCTTCAAGGATGGCCTTGGAGTTGCTCACGCTGATGCCGATGCCCAGGCTCATCAGGAACGGCAGGTACTTCAGCTTGTCGCGCCAGGTGCGGAAAATTTCGCGCTGGCTGCACATGTAGAAGGTGCTCGCCGAGCAGGTCGCCAGCAGGAACAGGCCGAAGTCGATCATCGCCGAGACGAACCGAAGCAGCCCGCTGCTGGGCGACAGCTTGATCCAGAACGCCGGGAAGAGCATTAGGGCCAGCATCACCATACCCAGGTGCAGGAAGCAGCCGGTGAGGTGGAACCAGGCCTCGATCTTCACGCGCAGGGGCAGCCGGCTCTTGAGCACGCGGGGCAGCAGCTTGAGCGCGGTCTGCACGCCGCCCTTGGTCCAGCGGAACTGCTGCTGCTTGAAGGCCAGCATCTCCGGGGGCAGTTCGGCCGGGCTGATGACGTCGGGCAGATAGACGAAGCGCCAGCCGGCGAGCTGGGCGCGGTAGCTCAGGTCGAGATCCTCGGTGAGCGTGTCGTGCTGCCATCCGCCGGCGTCCTCGATGGCCTCGCGGCGCCAGACGCCCGCGGTGCCGGCGAAGTTGAAGAACATGCCGGCGCGGTTGCGGGCGGTGTTCTCGATGATGTGGTGGCCGTCGAGGAAGATGGCCTGGCCTCGGGTCAGCATCGAGTCGTCGCGGTTGATATGGCCCCAGCGGGCCTGGACCATGCCGACCTGGTCGTCGGAGAAGTAGTGGATGATCCGCTTGAGGATGTCGGGCTCAGGGACGAAGTCGGCGTCGAAGATGGCGACGAATCGGCCGGTCGCGGTGCGGAGGCCCTCGTCCAGGGCGCCGGCCTTGAAGCCGACGCGGTTCTCGCGGTGGAGGTAGACGATGTCGTGGCCGGCGGCGGCCATTTCGCGGACGGTCTGCTCGGCGATCTCGACGGTCGCGTCGGTGGAATCGTCAAGAACCTGGATCTGGAGCCGGTCGCGGGGGTAGTCGATCGCGCAGGTGGTCTCGATGATCCGCCGGGCGACGGCCAGCTCGTTGAACATGGGCAACTGCACGGTGACGCGCGGCAGGTCGGCTTCGGCGAAGCAGGCCTTGGGCGTGTCCACCTTGCGGCGGTTCTTGTAATATAGATAGACGAGGTGGTAGCGGTGAACGCCGTAAATGGCCAGCAGCACCAGCAGCGCGGTGTAGGCGATCAGGAAGGCAAGTTGGACCGCATACCACACGCCAGACACCGCCTTGCAGAGGAACCCCGGACGCACAGAGCTGAATGGAACCAGTCTATCGGCTCCAGCCGAACAGGTCAAGAATCATGCGGGCCAAAGCGTACAAAGAACCCCCCAGCCAAGGCGGCCGGGGGGGTGGAAATCAGGGAACTCGGCAGAGTTATTCGGACTTTTCCTCGGCCGGGCCGTCGGTCGCGGGGGCGTCGGCCTGGGGCTGCTGCTCGGCAGCCGGTTCGTCGGCCTGGGGGGGCGTTGCGTCGGCAGACGGGGCGGGCGACGAGGCCTTGGCCACCTTGTCAGCCATCGCGTAGCGGGCGCGGGCGCGGCGCTTGCGGGTGGTGACGGCAGTGGACTTGGTCCGCGGGGCCTCTTTGGGGTCGACGAGTTGGAGGACGACGCGCTGTCCGCCGTCGCCGATCCGCCGACGGGCCAGCCGGACGATCCGGGTGTAGCCGCCGGAGCGGTCGGCGTAGGAGGGGGCGATCTCGTTGAACAGCTTCTGCACGACCGTCGGTCCGCCGACGACCTGCTCGCGGCTGTTCAGCTTGACGTTGGGATCCTCTTTGGGGTCGTGGCCGGCGACCATGATGCGGTCGTGCAGGCGCGAGAGGACCTGCCGGCGGGCGTGCAGGGTGTTCTTGCGAGCCAGCGTGATCAGCCGCTCGACGAACCGCTGCACGTCCTTGGCCTTCTGGAAGGTGGTGGTGATCTTGCCGTGCTGCAAGAGCGAGCTGGCGAGATTCCGCCGCATGGACATCATGTGAGACGTCGTGCGGGCCAGGTTCTTGGTATAGTCGCGATGTCGCATGACTGAAATCCTGTCTGTCCGCCGGGGGCCGAGGGCCGGCCACCGGGCGTCGCTCCTGCCGTCGTTCAACATTCACGCGCCGGACAACCCGGCGGCGATGGTCCCGGTCACTCCTCGTCGGCGGTCTCGCCGTTGCCGTCGGCCGGCTCGGCGTCGGTCAGTTCGCCTTCCTCTTCCTCGCCCTCGCCCGGTTCCTCGCGGGTCAGGGCCAGGCCGAGGTCGGCCAGCTTGCGTTTCACCTCGTCCAGGGAGGTCTTGCCGAAGCTGCGGACCTCCAGGAGCTGGCGTTCGGTCAGGTCGACCAGGTCGCGGACGGTGTTGACGTCCGCCGACTCCAGGCAGTTGGTCGCCCGGGCCGAGAGGTCGAGTTCGTGGATGCTCATGTTGAGCTTGGCCTCGCGTCCCTCGTCGACCTGGCTGGCGTCCAGATCGCCGGTCTTGACGGCGACCTGAGTGCCCAGCTCGAAATACTGGACGAAGGGGTTGAGGTGCTTGCGGAGAATCTTGGCGGCCTCGACCAGGGCCATTTCCGGGCCGATCGTGCCGTTGGTCCAGATCTCCATGATGAGCTTGTCGAAGTTGGTCCGCTGGCCGACGCGGGTGTCCTCGGTCGTGTAGCGGACGCGCGTGACCGGTGAAAAGACCGAGTCGACCGGGATCGCGCCGACTTCCTGGTCCGGCCGCGTGTTCTCGGCGGCGGTGACGTAGCCGCGTCCGGAACGGACCTCCAGCCACATCTCGAACTTGCGCTTCTCGGTCAGCGTGCAGATGAGCTGGTCGGGGTTGAGGATGGTCACGGCGGCGTCGGTCTGGATGTCGGCGCCGGTGACCTCGCCCTTCTTGTCGACCTTGACGGTCAACTTGCGGGGCATATCCTCTTCCATCTTGATCACCAGGCTCTTGATGTTCAGGACGATCTCGGTAACGTCCTCGAGCACGCCCGGGAGGCTGGTGAACTCATGCTCGGCGCCGGCAATCTTGATGCAGGAGACCGACGCGCCCTCCAGGCTGCTCAGGAGGATACGGCGCAGGCTGTTGCCGACCGTGGTCCCGAATCCGCGTTCAAACGGCTCGATCTCGAACCGGCCGTAGGTGTCGGTGGATACCTCTTTGTCCAGGACCACCTGCGGCGGCAGTTCCAATCCCCGCCATCGAATACGCATGGCTCTAGGCCTCCGTAATTTGGATCGCTCCGGCAGCCCGGCGGACCGCCTCTGCCTCGCCCGGCGAGGCCCTGCTGACTGAATTCATCCGGCCGCCTGCCCCTCTCTCTCGGCCCGGCCGGACCCGCTGCTCACTTCGAGCACAACTCGACGATCAACTGCTCCTCGACCGGGATCTGCACGTCGTCGCGCGTCGGCATCGCGAGCACCTTGCCGGTCAACTGCGACGGGTCAAAGCTCAGCCACGGCTGCGGCGTGATCCCTCCGGCCAGTTCCATCTCCGCCTTGACGTACGCCCGGCTGCGCTCCGCGTCCTTCACCGTCAGCGTGTCGCCCGAACGCACCTGGTAGCTGGCAATGTCGACCTTGCGGCCGTTCACCAGCAGGTGCCCGTGGCTGATCATCATGCGGGCGGACTTGCGGCTGGGCGCCAGACCCATCTTGTAGGCGACGTTGTCCAGCCTCCGCTCCAGGAGCTGGAGGAAGATTTCGCCCGTGTTGCCCTGGATCCGCTCGGCGTCGCGGAAGGTCAGCATGAACTGCCTGTGGAACAGGCCATAGTAACGCTTGACCTTCTGCACCTCGCGGAGGCGCAGGCCATACTCGCTCTGACGACCGCGCCGCCAGGAGTGCATGCCGGGCGGGCTGTTTCGCCACTGGCGTTCCATGGCGCACTTGGCCGACTCGCAGCGGGCGCCCTTGAGCATCAGCTTGATGCCTTCCCGGCGGCACAACCGACAGACTGGACCGTTGTATCTACCCATCTAGCTCCGCGACCTCCGCGATAATCGGGTCTATGCCTCGATTCGTTTGGCTTGTCCGACTCCGCGACCTCACGGTCGCGGCTGGATCCTCTTTACACGCGACGCTTCTTGCGGGGACGGCACCCGTTGTGCGGCAGCGGGGTGACGTCCTCGATGCTGGTGATCTTCAGCCCGGCCGCCTGGAGGGCCGTGATCGCGCTCTCGCGGCCGCTGCCCGGTCCCTTGACGCGGACTTCCAGTTCTAGCATGCCCATGCGCTTGGCCTGCGAGGCGACTTCCTCGGCGGCCCGCTGGGCAGCGAAGGGCGTGCTCTTGCGGGCGCCCTTGAAGCCCATGGTGCCTGCCGACCGCCAGGCCACCACCTCGCCGTCCGGATCGGTGACGGTGATGATGGTGTTGTTGAAGGTCGCCTTGATGTGGGCAATGCCCTTGGCGACGCTGCGACGGACTTTCCGCTTGCCTTTGGCCATGTCTGCTGGTTCCTCGTTTCAGTGATCGGCCCGAGGCCGACGGATCGCTACTTGGTCACGCCCTTCTTGCCGGCGACGGTCTTGCGCGGACCCTTGCGGGTGCGGGCGTTGGTGCGGGTGCGCTGGCCGCGAACCGGAAGCCCGCGGCGGTGGCGGAACCCGCGATAGCAGTTGATGTCGCGCAGCCGGGCGATGTCTGCGGCGATGCGGCGACGCAACTGACCCTCGATCTGGTACGACCGGTCGAGGATGCCGGCGATGCGGCCGACCTCGTCCTCGGTCAGGTTCTTGGCGCGGGTCGACGGCTCGATGCCGGCTTCCTTGCAGATTTGCGCGGCGCTGAACCGCCCGACGCCATAGATGTAGGTCAGCGCGATGTCCACGCGCTTCTCGTTGGGGATGTCGACGCCTGCGATACGTGGCATAGCTCACCTCTTGGGCCGGGCCCGCTTCTTAGCCCTGCCGCTGCTTGTGTCGCGGATTGGTGCAGACGACGCGCACCACGCCCCGACGGCGAATGATCTTGCAGTTCTCACAGATCCGCTTGATGCTGCTTCTGACTTTCATGATCGCTTCCCGACAAACAGGGGTCGGCCGACCGACGGGCGGGCGGCGACCGGACTCCGGAACGGCCCCGGCGCTACTTACGCATCACGATCCGGCCGCGCGTCAGGTCGTACGGCGACAACTCCACCGTCACCGTGTCACCGGGCAGGATGCGGATAAAATTCATTCGCATCCGTCCGCTGACGTGGGCCAGCACCTCGTGGCCGTTCTCCAGTTTCACCTTGAACATCGCATTCGGCAGCGAATCCACTACCTGGGCGTCCACCCGAATGCTGTCCTGCTTGGGCATTAGGACCTCTTCCGCGGGGCCACAACCCGGCCCGGCCTAGTGTCCGTCGGTCAGCACGTCCGGACCCGTCGCCCGGACCGCCACCGTATGCTCAAAATGCGCCGACGGGCGCCCGTCTCGCGTCAGGATCGTCCACTCGTCGCGGGCATTCTTCACGTCGGCTCGGCCGAGGTTCACCATCGGCTCGATCGCCAGCGTCATGCCCTCGCGCAACTCGAAATCCTCGCCCACCCAGTGCCGGTTCCAGAAATTCGGAACCTTGGGCGGCTCGTGCATCCGCATGCCGATCCCGTGGCCGACATACTCGGTCACCACGGAAAACCCGGCGTCCTCGACGCACGCCTGCATCGCCTTGGCGACCTCGCTCCAGAACCGCCCGGGCGCCAGCATCGAGATCGCCAGCTCCAGCGTGCGGCGGGTGACCTCCATCAGCCGCGTCGCGTCCTCAGACGCCTGTCCGACGCCCAGCGTCACCGCCGAGTCGCCGCAATACCCGGCCAGCCGGACGCCGCAGTCGATGCTGATGATGTCACCCTCGACCAGCTTTCGCCGGCCGGGAATCCCGTGCACCACTTCCTCGTTCACCGAGGCGCAGATGACACTGGGAAAGGGCGGACCGCCGGGCTTGTGGTTCGGGTAGTTCTTGAACAACCCTTCGCCGCCGCCTTCGACAATGATCCGCTCCGCTTCGCGATCCAGTTCCCCGGTCGTCACACCCGGGGCAACCATTTCACGCATCCGACCGAGCACGGCGTTGACCAGGCGACCGGCCGACCGCATCAACTCGATCTCGCGGTCGCTCTTGAGCTGGATCGCCTTCGGTTGCAACGCAGCTTCCTCGCGTCAGGCCGACGCCCCGCCAACCGCTCCCTGGCGGCGCCCCAGCGCCTCATCCAGCTCGGCCCTGACCTGGTCGATCGGCTGCTCGGCGCTGACCTGCTCCAGCAGGCCCGCTCGCCGGTAATACTCGATCAGCGGTTCGGTCTGCCTGCGGTAAGCGACCAGCCGCTGGCCGACCACTTCTTCCCGGTCGTCGGCCCGCTGGGTCAGCCCGCGGTGTCCGCACCGGTCGCAGACGTCGTCGACCTTCGGCCGAAGCGTCTGCACGTGATAGATCGCGCCGCACTGCGGGCAGGTGCGCCGGCCGGAGATGCGACGCACGACCTCGTCGTCGCGGACCTCCAGCGAAACCACCCCGTCCAGCGGTCGGCCGCTGCGGGCCAGCGCCTTGTCCAGCGCCTCGGCCTGCACCGCCGTCCGCGGAAAACCGTCCAGCACGAACCCGCCGGCGCAATCGGGCCGGGCGATCCGGCTGACCATCATGTTGACGACCAGGTCGTCTGGCACGAGCTGGCCGGCGTCCATGAACGCCTTGGCCTTGGCTCCCAGTTCGGTCCCGGCCTTCACTTCGCCCCGCAGGATGTCGCCGCTGGACAGGTGTGCCCAGCCCTTGTCCTTGCACAGCACCTGGGCCTGAGTGCCCTTTCCGGCGCCGGGCGGACCCAGCAAAACCAGCCGCATCGACCTGCTCCCTTACACGTACGCGCCCTTGATCTTCGCGCCCTTCTCGCCGAGGAACCCGCTGTAGTTGCGCATGACCAGGTTGGCCTCGATCCGTTGGATCAAGTCCAGCGCCACCGACACCATGATCAGCAGACCCGTGCCGCCCAGGAACGCCGACACGCTGAACGGCACACCCATGAGATTCGCCGCCAGCGACGGGATCACCGCGATCACCGAAAGGAACGCGGCGCCCACGTAGGTGATCCGACCCATGACCTGCTCGAGATACTCAGCCGTCCGGCGACCGGGACGAAGCCCGGGGATGAAGCTGCCGTAGTCGCGAAGCTGGTTGGCCATCTCCTTCGGCTGGAACTGCACCGTCGTCCAGAAGTAGGCGAAGAAGAAGATCATCACGACGTAGGTCAGTTCGTAGATGTAGTTGCCCGCGGTGAAGGCCTCGGCCAGTCCGCGCGTGAACTCGTAGTTGAACCACTTGCTCAGCTGGCTGAACAGGAAGGTCGGCAGCAGCATCAGCGAGCTGGCGAAGATGATGGGCATCACGCCGCCGTGGTTGACCCGCAGGGGCAGGTACTGTCGCTGTCCGCCGTAGACCCGCCGGCCGCGCATCCGCTTGGCCTGCTGGATCGGAATCCGCCGCTGGCCCTGGGTGATGAGGATCGACCCGGCGACGACGAAGATGAAGCTGACGACCAGCATCAGGATGCTGTCCCAGCCCATCTGGTTGGCGTTGAACCGGCGGACCGACTCGGCCACCGCCTGCGGCAGGCGGGCGACGATGCCGGCCATGATGATCAGGCTGATGCCGTTGCCCAGCCCGTACTGGTCGACCTGCTCGCCCAGCCACATCATGAAGATGGTGCCGGTGGTCATGCCCAGGATGCCCATCATCCAGAAGGAGAATTGGCCCTTGTACTCGGGATAGACCAGGTCCGGCGATCGACTGAGGTAGCTGACGTAGAAGATCGCCTGGAGCACGCAGAGCCCGACGGTCAGGTAGCGGGTGTACTCGTTGATCTTCTGGCGTCCGGTCTCGCCTTCCTTCTGCAACTTCTCCAGCGAGGGCACCACCGTGCCCAGGAGCTGGAAGATGATGGCCGCCGAAATGTAGGGCATGATGCCCAGCCCGAACAGCGACGCCTGGCGGAGGTTGCCGCCGGTGAACAGACCGACATACTCGATCAGCCGACCCGCGGGGTTCTTCTCGTCGCCGACGATGTTGGCGAACTGCTTCTGCAGCTCGATCTGGTTGATCCCCGGGATGGGAATGTGGAAGCCCACCCGGTAGATGCACAGCATCGCCAGCGTGAAGAGGAACTTGTTGCGAAGTTCCGGGATCCTGAAGATGTTCAGAAACGATTTGAACATGGCTCGGTTACGCCGTTCTCAGTTCGCGGTTTCGGTTTCGCCCTCGTCCTTCTTCTTGGGCTTGGGCTGCTTCTTGGGCTTCTCGCCCTCAGCCGACTCGCCGCCCCTGTCCTTGCCCTTTTCCTTCTTCCCCTTGGCTGGCTCAGCGGGGGCTGCGGGGGCCGGCGGCTGAACCTTGACGCGCGGCTTGGGCGCCGGGGACAGCTCGGTCACCGTCCCGCCCGCGTCGACGATCTTCTGCTTGGCCGACGCGCTCAGCCGATCGGCCGTCACCGTCAGCTTCTTGCTCAGCTTGCCGTCGCCGAGGACCTTGAGCTTCGCCTGGGCCGAGCGGACCAGGCCCACCTGGGCCAGCGCCGCCACGGTGACCTCGGCGCCGTCCTCGCAGTGCCGCTCCAGGTCCGCGACGTTGACCACCTGGTATTCGGTGGTGAAGCCGAAGTTGGAGAAGCCGCGAATGGGCAGGCGGCGGTACATCGGGATCGAGCCGCCCTCTTTCAGAGCATGCTGCCGCGAGCCGGCCCGGGCGAGCTGGCCCTTGTGGCCGCGCCCGCTGGTCTTGCCGCGCCCGCTGCCGGTTCCCCGGCCGCGACGGCGGTGCTTCTTGCTGGCCCCGACGGCCGCGGTGATATCGTGGAGCATCATGACAGCTTGACTCCTCGCAGCTCTTCCACCTGGGCCCGCGTCCGCAGCCCCAGCAGGGCGTTCATGGTGGCCTTGACCAGGTTCTTGGGACTGGTCGAACCGTAGGCCTTGGTCAGCACGTCGTGCACGCCGGCCAGTTCCAGCACCGCGCGAACGCTGTCGCCGGCAATCACGCCGGTGCCCGGGGCAGCCGGGACCAGCACGACCTTGCTGGCGCCGTGGCGCCCGATCGCCTGGTGCGGAATCGTGTGGGCGGCCAGGTTCACGGTCTGCATCTGCTTCTTGGCTTCCTTGATGCCCTTCTCGACCGAGGGGGGCACTTCGTTGGCCTTGCCGTATCCGATGCCGACGTTGCCGCGCCGGTCGCCGACGACCACCAGGGCGCCGAAGCTGAACCGACGGCCGCCCTTGACGACCTTGGCCGTTCGGTAAATCTTCACGACGATGTCCTGAAGGCCCTGTTCTTCGTTCTGTTCACGTTCGCGCGACACTTGCATCTCCTGTGCGATCCGGGCGACTGCTCACCCAATCGCCGGGCGGCTGCAACCGCCCGGCCTGCTCGCTAGAAACTCAACCCCGCCTTGCGGGCGGCGTCCGCCAGTTCCTTCACGCGGCCCTGGTAACGATACCCGCCGCGGTCGAAGACCACCTTGTCGATGTGAGCGGCCCGGGCCCGCTCGGCGATCGCCTGCCCGACGGCGCCGGCCGCCGACCGGTTGCCCGTCTTGCCCAGTTGCTCGGCCAGCAGCTTGTCGCGGGTCGAAGCCGACACCAGCGTCACGCCGGTCGAGTCGTTGATGATCTGGGCGTACATGTGCCGGCCGGAGCGGAACACGCTCAGCCGCGGGCGGTCCGGCGTGCCGAACACCTTCTTGCGGATCCGCTGGCGACGCCGGCCACGATTGCTGACTTTTGCCTTGTTACGATCCATGTCTCAACTCGAATCCCAAGAGCCAAACTGGAACCCATCGGTCCGATCGCGTTACGCGGGCGCCCCGCCGGCGAAGGCCTTGCCCGGCTTGCGGCGGACGACCTCGCCGTCGAAGCGGATGCCCTTGCCCTTGTACGGCTCGGGGGGGCGGACCTTGCGGACGTCCGTGGCGAAATGCCCGACCGCCTGCTTGTCCGGACCGCTGATGACGATCTTGGTCGGCTGGGGCAGTTCCACCTTCACCCCGACCGGTATCACGCGCTCGACCACGTTGGCAAAGCCCACGGTCAGCAGCAGCTTGTTGCCCTGAACCCGGGCATTATATCCGACGCCGACGATTTCCAGCCCCTTGGTGTAGCCGACCGTCACGCCGTGAACGTTGTTGGCCAGCAGCGCCCGCACCAGCCCGTGCAGGGCCTTGTGCTTCTTGGCGTCGGAGGCGCGGGTGACGACGAGCACGCGCTTGGCTTCGTCGAAGGCGACCGAGACGCCCTGCGGGACCGCGGTGGCCAGCTCGCCCTTGGGGCCCTTGACCGACACCGAGGCGCCGGCGACCTTGACGGTCACGCCCGAGGGCACCGGGACGGGTTTGTTTCCGATTCGTGACATATCCGACTTCCTCGCACTGCGGTGCGCTGCTAGCTGACGATGCAGAGAACCTCGCCGCCGACCTTCTTCTCGCGGCACTGGCGGTCGCTCAGGACGCCGCTGCTGGTGGAGACCACGCAGATGCCCAGCCCGTTGAGCACGCGGGGCAGGTTCGCGGCGCCGCGATAGACGCGCCGACCGGGCTTGCTGTAGCTGGCGATCTCCTGGATCACGCGCTCGCCCTGCGGGCCGTACTTCAGGTAGACGCGGATCAGGCCCTGGCGGTCGTCGTCGACCTCCTTGAAGTCCTGGATGTATCCCTCGTCCTTGAGCACACGGGCGATGCCCAGGCAGATCTTGGACCGGCGGATGTCGGTCTTCGTGTGGCCGGCGGCGACCGCATTGCGGATCCGCGTCAGCATATCGGCGACAGTGTCATTCATGCTCGTTCGACGCTTTCTGCTTTGAGTCTCATTTGCCCCGGCCCCGCCGGACGGGTCCGGGTCCTGTTACCAGCTCGCCTTCATCATGCCCGGCACCTTGCCCTGGAGGGCCAGCTTCCGCAGGCAGATGCGGCAGATGCGGAACTTGCGGTAGACGCCCCGGGGCCGCCCGCAGAGCTGGCAGCGGTTGCGGACGCGGTTGCGGAACTTGGGCGCCTTGCCGATCTTGTTGAACTGGGCCTTGGTCGACATATTTCCTCCAGGCTTGCCGCCGTCGGTGGATGGTTCAGTTCTCCGTCCGGAACGGCATGCCCAACTTGGTCAGCAGCAGCCGGGCCGACGCGTCATCGCCGGCCGTCGTCGCGATCGAGATATTCATGCCGAGCACCGTTTCCACGCTGTCCGGGTCGATCTCCGCGAACACGTTCTGCTCGGTCAGTCCCATGTTGTAGTTGCCCCGCCCGTCAAACCCCTTGGGGTCCAGCCCGCGGAAGTCGCGGACGCGGGGGATGGTCACCGAGATCAGCCGATCCAGGAACTCGAACATCCGCTGGCGACGCAACGTGACCTTCAGGCCGATCTCGTTGCCCTCGCGGAGCTTGAAGTTGCTGACCGACTTGCGGGCCCGGCAGACCAGCGGCTTCTGCCCGGAGATCACGGTCAGGTGGGTGACGGCCTCCTCCATGATCTTCTTGTTCTCTTTGGCCTTGCCCAGCCCCATGCTGATGACCACCTTGACCAGGCGGGGAATGGCCATGAGGTTGTCGCGGCCGAGTTCCTGCTTGAGGGCCGGCACGACCTGCTTGACGTATTTTTCCTTGAGGCGATCCATAGCTCTATCCATTCCTGGTCTTCACTATTTCCCGGCGCTGCGGACCTGGCCCAGGCCGGTCCCGCAGGCGCGGCAGACGCGCTCCTTGCTGCCGTCGTCGTTCACGCGGTATCCCACCCGGGCGCCCTCATCGCACTTGGGGCACACGGGCATCACGTTGGACAGGTGCACCGGGCGCTCGATGTGCAGACGCCCGCCCCGGGGGTTCTTGCGGCTGGGGCGGACGTGCTTGTACACGAGGTTCACGCCCTCGATGGTGACGCGGTTGGACGCCTCGTCCACCGACAGCACCCGCCCGCGGGCGCGATGGCCCTCGCTGCGGGCCGCATCGCGTCCGACGCTCACTTCCACCAAGTCGCCCTTCTTGATCCTCATCGTCGCTTTCTCCATCCCAGCCGCAGGCGGCAGGGCTTGGATCCTCAGACCACCTCGCTGGCGAGCGAGACGATCTTCATGAAGTTCTTCTCCCGCAGCTCGCGGGCCACCGCGCCGAAGATGCGGGTGCCGCGCGGCTCGCCCTTGAGGTCGATGATCACCGCGGCGTTGGAGTCGAACCGGACGTAGCTGCCGTCGCTTCGCCGGGTCGCGTTGCGGGTCCGCACGACCACACACCGCACGACCTCGCCCTTCTTCACCTCGCCGCTGGGCAGCGCCTTCTTGACGGCCGCGACGATGATATCGCCCACGCCGGCCACGCCTCGCGTGAACCTGCCGCGACGCGAGTGCTGCCCCATCACCTTGATGCACTGGACCTGTTTGGCGCCGGTGTTGTCGGCCACGTCCAGATACGTTTCAGCCTGAATCATCGCTCACAACCCTCGTTCTGCGCCTACTCGCTGCGCGGGGCGGCCTGGAGGATCTTCTCCAGTCGCCAGGCCTTGGTCTTGCTGATCGGACGGCACGCCATCAACTGCACGCGGTCGCCTTCGCGGGCCTCGTTCTGCGGGTCGTGGGCGTGGATGGTCATCCGCCGGCGGATCTGCTTGCCGTAGGTCGGATGCTCGGTCTGGAACTCCACGCGCACCTTGATCGTCTTGTCCCGCTTGTGCGAGAGGACCACGCCGATGCGACGCCGACGCAACGGTCGGGATCCGTCCTGCCCTGTCTGTGCCTGTGCCTGTTCCATGTGCCTTTACGCCTCTGCGGCCTTTCCCGCGCCCTGGTTCAATTCCCGCTCACGCTTGACCGTCAACAGACGGGCGATGTCCCGCCGCGCCTTGCGAAGCTGCGTCGGGTCCTGCAACTTCTCGGTGACCGCCTGGGCCCGCAGGTGGAAGAGCTGGTCCCGCAGACGCTCGATCTCCAGGTCGATCTCCTGGTCGTTCATGTTTCGCGTGTCGCTGATCTTCATGCTTGTTCCCGTCCGATTACATCGTGTGACGGCGCTGGACCAGGCGGGTCTTGACCGGCAGCTTGTGGGCCACGCGGGCCAACGCCGAAACCGCCATGTCCTGCTCCACGCCGCCGATCTCGAACAGCACCGTCCCGGGCTTGACGACCGCGACGTAGTGGTCCGGTTCGCCTTTGCCCTTGCCCATCCGGACCTCCAGGGGCTTCTTGGAGACCGGCTTGTCCGGGAAGATGCGGATGTAGACCCGTCCTTCACGGTGAAGGTGGTGCGTGACCGCGACGCGCCCGGCCTCGATCTGCTGCGCCGAGATGCGCCCGCGCTCCAGAGTCTGAAGTCCGAACTCGCCGAAGGCCACCGTGTTACCGCGATTGGCCCTTCCGCGGATTCGCCCTTTTTGCGCCTTTCGGTACTTGACGCGTTTTGGCATCATGGCCATCGCTGGGGTTCTCCTCTATTTCCGCGCCGTAGCTTCCCTTGTAAATCCAGACCTTGATCCCGATCACTCCGTAGGTGCACCGGGCCTCCGACGTGTCGTAGTCCACGTGGGCCCGCAGCGTCGCCAGCGGGATCGAGCCCATGATCGTCGTCTCGCTGCGCTTCATCTCGGCCCCGCCCAGTCGGCCGGAGCACTGAATCTTCACGCCCAGGGCGCCGGCGGCCATCGCCGCCTCGGCCCGCTGCTTCATCGTCCGGCGGAACGAGCTGCGCCGCACGAGCTGCTCGGCGACCGCTTCGCCCACCAGCTTGGCGTTCAGGTCGGCGTTCTTGATCTCGTGAACCGAGACGTTGATCCGCCGATCGGTCAGCTCTTCCAGGCTCTCCCGCAGCTTGTCCACCTCGGCCCCCTTGGGACCGATGACCAGCCCGGGTCGGCCGGTGAAGATCATCACCTTGATCTCGTTGGCCGTCCGCTCGATCTCGACCTTGCTCACCGCCGCGTAGGGAGGCTGGCGGTTGAGCCGCTCGTCGATGTAGCGGCGGATCTTCTCGTCCTCGACCAGCAGCTCGCCGTAGAGACTCTTGCGCGGCGGGTACCACCGGCTGCGCCAGTCCTCGGTGATGCCGATCCGAAATCCCGTGGGCGACGTCTTCTGACCCATACCTACCTCGTTCATCCGGGCCGGCAACCGGCCCCGCTGCGTTGACTCGCTACTCCACGTCCACCGCGACGGTAATGTGGCTGGTCCGCTTGAGGATCGGGTGGGCCCGACCGCGGTCCTTGGGGTGCCACCGTTTCATCGTCGGGCCTTCGTTGACCCACGCGCCGCTGACCACCAGGTCGTCCAGGTCGACGCGCCCCTGCTCGTCGGCGTTGGCCATCGCGGTGCGAAGGACCTTCTCCACCAGCCGGGCGCCGCGCTGGTGAGTGAACTCCAGCAGCTCCAGGGCATAGGTGGCCTTGTAGCCCTTGATCATGTCCGTGATCAGGCGCGCCTTGCGGGCCGTGATCTTGGCGAACCGTTGTGTGCTCTGCCAGGGCATGGTTCCGATTCCACTTTACAGTTAGACCTCTGTGATCCGGGTCCCGGCCTGACCGGCGACCTACGACGAAGCCGCAGCGGCGGCCTCTTCCTTGGCCCGGGCGGACGTATGGCCGCGGAACACGCGGGTCGGGGAAAACTCGCCCAGCTTGTGCCCCACCATGTCCTCGGTCACGAAGACCTTGTGGAACATCTTGCCGTTGTGCACCATGAACGTGTGCCCGACAAACTCCGGCACCACCGTGCACGAGCGGCGCCACGTCTTGATCGGGTCCCGGGCGCCCGTCTGGTTCATCTTCTCGACCCTGGCCAGCAGCCGGGCGTCGACATACGGTCCCTTCTTCAGCGAACGACCCATGGTCTACCTCGTTACTTTCGCTCTCACTTGCTGACGATCCCGTAACGCACGCTGCGACGACGCCGGACGATCCGCCGCGTGCTCGACTTGCGGCGGTTGCGGGTGCGGCCGCCCTTGGCCAGCCGACCCGTCGGCGAGCAGGGGTGCCGACCGCCGCCGCTGCGGCCTTCACCGCCGCCCAGCGGGTGGTCGACCGGGTTCATGCTCGTGCCGCGGTTATGCGGGCGGCGGCCGCGATGACGCGTCTTGCCGGCCTTGCCCACGCGGATGTTCGCATACTCGACGTTGCCCAGTTGCCCGATGGTCGCCCGGCAGCGCCGGTGAACCATCCGCACTTCGCCGCTGGGCAGGATCAGGTGAACGTGGTCGCCTTCCTTCGCCGACACGCGGGCCACCGTGCCGGCCGACCGGCACATCTGACCGCCGCGGCCGGGGATCAGCTCGACGTTGTGGACCTCGTAGCCCAGGGGGACCTGCCAGAGGACCATGGCGTTGCCGACCTGCGGTTCCGCCTTATCGCCGCTGATCACGGCGCTGCCCTTCTTGAGTCCGACCGGGGCCAGGATGTAGCGCTTCTCGCCGTCGGCGTAGTGCAGCAGGGCGATGTGGCAGTTCCGGTTCGGGTCGTACTCGATGCTGGCCACCGTCGCCGGGACGTCGTCCTTGGTGCGGTGGAAGTCGATCACCCGGTAGCGGCGCTTGTTTCCGCCGCCGCGGAACCGGGAGGTCGTCACGCCCTGGTTGTTGCGTCCGCCGGTCTTGCGCCCCTTGCGGAGCAGACCCTTGGCCGGCGCATTGCCCTGCGTCAGCTCAGCGTAGTCGTTGACTTCCGCGTTGCGTCGGCCGGCGCTGGTCGGGTTATATCGCTTGATCGCCATCGTTCCACTTTCATCTGCCCCCGGCCTTCATCATCGGGCCGGAGTTTGAACCTGGCCAATCGTCCGATTTCTCGCCTCGGTCCCGCTAGAACAGGTCGATGTGGTCGTCGGGATGCAGCTTGACGACCGCCTTCTTCCAGTTGCGGGTCTGTCCCATCCACTGTCCCTGGCGGCGGAACTTTCCGTGCATGTTGGCGGTGCGAACCTCCATCACGCGGACGGAATAGATCTTCTCGATTGCAGCCCGGACCTGGGCCTTGTTGGCGTCCTGGTGAACCTCGAACGGGTAGGCCCGCCTCCGGGCGTCGCCCGACGTGTGGGTTCCCTTCTCGGTGACCAGGGGCCGGATGATGATTTCGCGCGCATCCATCGCCTTGATCCCTAATCCTCAGTGCCGCCGCCGGTCAGGCGCTCGAACGCCTGGCGGGTGATCAGCAGTTTATGGTGACGCAGCAGTTCGTACGCGTTGAGCTGTTCGCCCAGGCAGACCGAGAGCCGATCCACGTTGCGGGCCGACAGGTAGACGTTGGTGTCGTAGTTGTCCAGCGCCAGCAGGCAGCTTCGATCCACGCCCAGCTTGCCCAGCAACTGGGCGAAGGGCTTGGTCTTGGGCGAATCGTATTTCAGGGTTTCGAGGACCAGAACGTCCTGGGAGCGGAGCTTGGAGAGGAGGGCGGAGTTGCGGGCCTGCGTTCGCATCTTGCGGGTCAGTTTCTTGCCCGGGTCGCGGGCCTGCTTGGCAAACGCCACGCCGCCGCCGCGCCGCAGGTTTGTCCGGATCGTGCCCATGCGGGCGTTCCCGGTGCCCTTCTGGCGGAAGAGCTTGCGGGTCGAACCGGCGATCATGCCGCGGCTCTTGGTGGCAGCCGTGCCCACGTGCTGGTTGGCGTGGTAGGCGTCGATCGCCTGCTTGAGCAGCGCCCGGCGCACACACCCGCCCAGCGACGCCTCATCCACGTTCAGCGTGCCGGTCGGCTCGCCCTGCTGGTTGTATACCTGAACCTCAATCATCTTCATTCTCCCGCCCCAGGCGGGCTCCGCTATCGTCGCGGCTGGATGAACCTCGACTCAGACTACGCGCCTTTCGTGCGGCTGGTCCGGACGGTCACCAGGCCTCCGTTGGCCCCGGGGATCGCGCCGCGGATCAGCAGCAGGTTCTTCTCGGCGTCCACGCCCAGCAGACGCAGGTTGCGCTCGGTGCAGCGGGTGTTGCCCAACTGCCCGGCCATCCGCTTGCCCTTCTTCGGCCGACCGCTGAAACCGCGGTTGGTCGCGTGGCTGGCGATCGAACCGGGCGAACGGTGCTTGCGCTCGGTGCCGTGGCTGGCGGGCTGACCGCCGAAGTTGTGCCGCTTCATCACGCCGGCGAAGCCCTTGCCCTTGGTCGTCCCGGTGACGTCCACCCAGCGGACCTCGGAGAAGTCCGACACGGTGATCTGCCCGCCGACATCCAACTGCGGGTCGCCGTCGTTCTGGCGGAACTCGCGAACGGCTTCGGGCGCCGCGACGCCGGCCTTGGCGGCATGGCCGATCATCGGCTTGGTCGCCCGATGCGGCTTGCGGACGCCCAGGCCGATCTGCACCGCCCGGTATCCGTCGGTTTCGTCGCTCTTGACCTGCAAAACGGTGCAGGGACCGGCCTGGACGACGGTGCAGGGGTGGCAAACGCCCTGCTCATCGTAGAACCGGGTCATCCCGACCTTTCTGCCGAGGATCGCGATCGCCATTGCTCTTGCCCTTCTACTGTCAGCCTGTGGTCCGACGAACGTCCGGACCGGCCCGGGTCGAACCGATGAGCTTTCGCTGGTTCGTAGCCCGTCTTCGTCCACTGTGTCGCCGGCCCCCGCCGAAGGCGGGTGATCAAGGCAGCCGACAACTTATTTCACTCTTGCGGCGGTCTCTTGGTTCTCCGCCGGGCTCAGCCGCTTCAGCCAGACTTCGCCCGCGGAGGGGACTGGGCCCGACCGCCTAGGCCTTGATCTTGATGAACACGCCGGCCGGCACCACCAGGCGGTTGAGCGCCTCGACAGTCCGCGGCGTCGGCTCATAAATGTCAATCACCCTCTTGTGCGTCCGCATCTCGAACTGCTCGCGAGATTTCTTGTCGATGAACGGGCTGCGAAGCACCGTATATCGCTCGATTCTCGTCGGCAGGGGAATCGGACCATGCACCCGCGCTTCGGTTCGTTTGGCCTGCTCCACGATCTCCTTGGCCGACGCATCCAGCGCCCGGTGATCGTAGGCTTCCATCCGAATTCTAATGCGTTGATTTTCCATGCCTTACCAACCCGCGTTACGACAGACCCACTTCGCCCGATCAGATTGGACGAAGATTAGCAAGATTAGCAAAACTTGTTTGCCCGTCAACAAAATTCCAACCGAAATCGCGATTTTCAGCCCTGTCAGCGGGGGTCAGCCCCCCACCGGCGGCACAGGTTGGGCCGCCGGCCGGGCGGGCGCCGCCTTGGCCGGGCCTGAAAACCGGCCAATTTCCCGGCATTTCGCCTGAGGCTGGGGTCCCCTGCCCCCCCTTGGCCCCCCCGCGCTAAACGACCTCCATGATCTCCTTGAAGACCGCTGCCGGGACCCGCAGGTAGGTCTTGGGCTCCATCGAGTAGCCCGCACGGCCCTGCGTGATGCTCCGCAGCGTCGTCGAGTAGCCGAACATCTCGGCCAGCGGGGCCTCGGCCTCGATGTGCATCGTCTTGCCGTGATGCCGCGTCTGCACGATCTGGGCCCGCCGCGACGACAGGTCCGCGTTCACCACGCCGACGTAATCGTCGGGCGTGACGACCTCCAGTTTCATCACCGGCTCGAGCAGGATCGGACCGGCCCGCAGCACCGCCTCGCGCAGGGCGATCGCCCCGGCCTGCTCGAAGGCGATCTCCGAACTGTCCACCTCGTGATACGACCCGTCGAACAGCGTCACCTTCAGGTCGATCAGCGGATAGTTGGCCAGCACGCCGCTGGCCGCCTGCTCCTTCACGCCGTTCTCGACCGCCCGCCAGTACTCGCGCGGCACGACGCCGCCGACGATCTCGCTCTCGAACTCGATCGCCGGCGCCCCCGGCACGTGGGCCCGCGGCTCGACCCGCAGGTGCACGTGGCCGTACTGGCCGCGCCCGCCGGTCTGGCGGACGAACCTGCCCTCGGCCTCAGCGGTCTTGGTAATCGTCTCGCGATAGGCCACCCGCGGCGTGCCCACCTTGACGTCCACGCCCATGTCGCGCGTCAGGCGGTGGGTGATGATCTCCAGGTGCAGTTCGCCCATGCCCGAGATGATCATCTGCCCGGTTTCCTCGTCCATGCGGCGGGTGAAGGTCGGGTCCTCGCGGGCCATCATCTGGAGGGCCTCAGCCAGCCGGGTCTTGTCGGCCGACTGCCGCGGCTCGATGGACATCGAGATGACCGTCTCGGGGAACTCGATGCTCTCCAGGACGATCGGATCCTTCTCATCGCACAGCGTGTCGCCGGTCATGGCCTCCTTGGGCCCGACCAGGGCGACGATGTCGCCGGCCTGGGCGACGTCGCGGCGGATCCGCTCACGGGCGTTCATCTCCCAGATCCGGGTGATGTTCTCTTTGCAACGGCGGTTGGGGTTCCAGATGCGCGTGTTGCTCTTGAGCGTGCCGCTGTAGATGCGGGTGTAGAACAGGTCGCCGTGCTTGTCGGAACTGATCTTGAAGACCAGCGCCGACAGCGGCGCGTCCGGGTCGGCTGAGCGGGTGAGTTTCTCCTCGCTCTTGGGGTCGTTTCCGGAAACCGGGGGCACGTCGGCCGGGCTGGGCAGGTAGTAGGTCACCGCGTCCAGCAGCAACTGCACGCCGCGGTACTTCAGCGCCGTGCCGACCAGCACGGGCTGGGCCCGGTGGCTGACGGTGCCGGCGCGGATGGCCCGGCGGACCACCTCCACCGACGGCTCCTTCTCGTGAACGTAGAGATCCATCAGCTCTTCGTCGAAGTCGGCGATCTTCTCCAGCATGTCGCGGCGGTACTGGGCCGCCATCTCCGAGAACCGCTCGGGGATGGGCATCTCCTGGTAGCTGGCGCCCATGTCCTCGCCGCTGTAGACGACCTCGACCATCTTCACCAGGTCGATCAGGCCGATGTACTGGTGGTCCTCGAAAATCGGCACCTGCACGGGCACCGGGTTGGCGCCGAGGCGTTCCTCGATGTCGTGAACGCACATCTTGAAGTCGGCCCCGGGCTTGTCCATCTTGTTCAGGAAGCAGAGCACCGGGACATTGTACTTGGCCGCCTGCCGCCAGACCGTCTCGCTCTGGGCCTCGACGCCCTCCTTGGAGTCGAACACAGCCACCGCCCCGTCCAGCACGCGCAGGGAGCGCTCGACCTCGACGGTGAAGTCCACGTGCCCGGGCGTGTCGATCAGATTGATCGTGTAGCCCTTCCACGGGCAGGTCGTCGCCGCGGCGGTGATGGTGATGCCGCGCTCCTGCTCCTCGGGCAGGTAGTCCATGACCGCGGTGCCCTCGTGCACCTCGCCCATCTTGTAGGTCTTGCCCGTGTAGTACAGGATTCGCTCGGACACCGTCGTCTTGCCCGCGTCGATGTGGGCGGCGATGCCGATGTTACGGATTTTGCTCAGGTCGCGTGCCATCAGGTCACTTCGCTTCTTATGAAATCCTCGCTCGCCTCGCGGCTCCCGCGGGCGATCCGAAATCGGGGAATCTGGAAGAGACCTGAATCACCACAGTGACCAGGCCGGGTCACGTCGGTGACCCCGGTCTTCGCCGCGTCGGCATGTTCACGTCGAGTTCTGCCGGGGGGCTCAATATCTTATCGGACTTTCGCGGGCCCGGAGTATCGGGTATTTTTCGCCCCCGCTCGATGGGGCAAAAAAAATAGCCGCCGGCAACTCGGGGTCACCGGCGGCGTGTGCTGTCGGAAGCTACCAGGCAAAGTGCGCGAAGGCCTTGTTGGCGTCGGCCATTCGGTGCACGTTCTCCTTGGTGGTCACCGCGGCTCCCGTGTTGTTGTAGGCATCGGCCAACTCGGCGGCCAGGCGGACGGCCATGGGCTTGCCCTTCTTGTCGCGGGCCGCCGTAATCAGCCAGCGGAACGCCAGGGACTGCTGCCGCCGCCGGTTCACCTGCATCGGCACCTGATAGTTGGCGCCACCGACGCGCTTGGAGCGGACCTCGATGGACGGACGCACGTTGGCGACCGCCGTCTCGAAGATCTGCACCGGGTCAACATCCCTGATCTTCGTGCAGACGATATCCATCGCATCGTAAAAGATGCGTTCGGCCACCGTCTTCTTGCCTTCCCACATCAGGCAATTGATGAACTTGGCGACGATCTTGTTGCCGTAGCGGGGGTCGCCCTTGAGGGTCGCTGCCGATGCTGTCGGTCGTCTTGGCATATCTGAACTCTCGATTCCCGTCGGTCACCCGGGCCGACTCGTGTTGCGAACTCTTACTTGCCCCTCTTGGCGCCATACTTGCTGCGTCCCTGGCGGCGGGGACCCCAGCCTTCCTGCTCGGCCAATCCGGTGCAGTCCAGCACGCCCCGGATAATGTGATACCGCACGCCCGGCAGGTCGCGGACACGCCCGCCGCGCACCAGCACGATCGAGTGCTCCTGGAGGTTGTGCCCCGCGCCGGGGATGTAGGCCGTGATCTCGCGCCCGTTGCTCAGCCGCACGCGGGCCACTTTTCGCAGCGCCGAGTTGGGCTTCTTGGGCGTCATGGTCTTGACCTGAAGGCAGACGCCGCGTTTCTGCGGGCTGTTCTCCAAGTCGCGCACCTTGGTCTTGCGGGCCACGATGCGTCGGCCCTTTCTCACCAGTTGATTGATCGTCGGCATCCGTCAGGCTCCGTCTGTTACTCCGCGGTCCGGTTCAGACACAGACCGCTTAATGTATCGTTCCAGGCCGATCCAAGCAAGCCGAAAACGACGATTCCAGAGGTTCAGGCGCCCAGACCCCGGTCGAATACCCGGGGACCGACGCCTTCCGATCAGTCGCCCGCCGACGGCTGCAGCGCCTCGGCCGCGGCGATCTCCTCGGGCGTGATCGCGCTGACCTGCCCCGGGCTGGCCGGCGGCGAGGCCAGGTGCTTGATCTGCATCGCCAGGCAGGGCCGGAACGCCGTGCCGGCCGGGACCAGGTGGCCGAGGATCACGTTCTCCTTCAGGCCGATCAGGGTGTCTTCCTTGCCGGCCAGCGCCGCCTCGGTGAGCACCTTGGTCGTTTCCTGGAAGCTGGCCGCCGCGATGAAGCTCTCGCTCTGGAGCGACGCCTTGGTGATGCCCAGCAGCAGGGTGCGGGCGGTGGACGCCTTGGGCTTGCGGCCCTTGGCCGGCTGCTTGCCGTCGGCCTCGGCCGTCGCGTTCAGTTCGTCCAGCTCGCTCTTGTCCAGCAGGGCGCTCTCGTCCAGGCCGGTGTCGCCGGGCTCGACGATGCGGACCTTCTTGGCCAGGTCTTCGTTGCCGTCGCGGAAGCGGAACTTGTCCAGCACCTCGCCGGGCAGGAAGTCGGTGTCGCCCGGGCTCTCGACGCGGACCTTGCGGGTCATCTGGCCCAGGATGATCTCGATGTGCTTATCGTTGATCCGCACATTCTGGGCGCGGTAGACGGCCTGCACCTCGTCCAGCAGGTAGTTGTAGAGAGCCTCTTCGCCCTTGATCCGCAGGATGTCGTGGGGCACCAGCGGACCGTCGATCAGCGGATCGCCGGCCTCGACGTAGTCGCCCGCGTGCACCAGCAGGTGCCGGTCGCGCGGGACGTGGTGCTCCTTCTCCATGCCCGAGTCGCTCTTGACGATGATGGTCATCTTGCCGCGGCGCTTGTCAGAACGCAGCGTGACCGTGCCGGAGATCTCGGTCATGACGGCCGGGTCGCGCGGCTTGCGGGCCTCGAACAGTTCGGTGACGCGCGGCAGGCCGCCGGTGATGTCCTGCGTGCCGGTGACGTCGCGCGGCTGGCGGGCCAGCAGGGCGCCGGGGTCGATCTTCTGCTGCGGCTGGACCTCGATGCGGGCCTTGGCCGGCAGGTAGTGGAAGTCGAGAATCTTGCCGTCCTTGTCCTCGACGACGATGCGGGGGTGCTTCTCGCCCTTGTGCTCGATGACGACCAGGCGGGCAGCCGCCCCGGCCCCGCGCTTGCGCCCGCCGGAACCTTCCTGCTCGACGCGGACGGTTTCGCCTTCCTCGATGTCCTCGAAGCGGACGAAGCCGCCGACCTCAGCCAGGATCGGCACGCGGTGCGGGTCCCAACTGACCAGTTGCTGGCCGGCCTTGACCTTCGCGCCGTTCTCGATCAGCAGCGTCGCACCGTAGGGAACCTTGTACTTCTCCAGTTCGCGGTTCTTGGCGTCCATGATCGCCAGTTCGCCCTGGCGCTTGAGGACGACCCAGTGCTTGGTCTCCTCGGGGTTGGGCACGGCGTTGAGGTTGCGATACTCGATCGTGCCGGCCTGGGCGGCCCGGATGTCGTGCTCCATGACCTCGCGGGTCGCGATGCCGCCGGTGTGGAACGTCCGCATCGTCAACTGCGTGCCGGGCTCGCCGATGCTCTGGGCGGCGATGATGCCGACGGCCATGCCTTCCTCGACCAGGGCCCCGGTGCTCATGTCCTGCCCGTAGCACAGGGCGCAGATGCCCAGCGGCGACTCGCAGGTCAGCGAGCTGCGGACGCGAATGACCTCCAGGCCCAGGTCCTCGATCTTCTCGGCGATCTCGCGGGTGATGATCTCGTTGGCCCCGACGATCTTCTGGTCGGTGATCGGGTTGACCACCGCCTCCAGGGCCGTTCTGCCGACGATCGAATCGCGCAGCGGCACGTCGATCAGTTCGCCCTTGTAGATCGCCCGCTTGGTCACGCCGTGGATCGTGCCGCAGTCGTGCTGCGTGATCACGACGTTCTGGGCGACGTCGGCCAGCTTGCGGGTCAGGTAGCCCGAGTCAGCGGTCTTGAGGGCCGTGTCGGCCAGTCCCTTGCGGGCGCCGTGCGTCGAGCTGAAGTATTCCAGCACGGTCAGGCCCTCGCGGAAGTTCGCCTTGATCGGCGTCTCGATGATCTCGCCGCTGGGCTTGGCCATCAGGCCTCGCATGCCGGCCAGCTGGCGGATCTGGTCGACCGAGCCGCGGGCGCCCGAGTCGCTCATCAGGTAGATCGGGTTGAGGTAGACCGAGCCGTCATGGGCGCTGGCGGCCAGGCCCTTCATCATCTCGGCCGACACCTCTTCGCGGGCGTGGACCCAGACGTCCAGCATGTTGCTGCGGCGTTCGATCTCGGTGATCGCGCCGGCGCGGTACTGCTGGTCGATCAGGTCGGCCTTGGCCTGGGCGGCGTCGATGATGTCGGTCTTGCGGGCCGGGATGTGCATGTCCTCGACGCCGAAGCTCAGACCGGCCAGCGTGCTGTTGCGGAACCCGAGCGTCTTGATCGCGTCCAGCAGCTCGATGGTGACCGCGCGGCCGCAGATGCGGTAGCTGTCGCTGATGACCCGCGAGGTGCCCTTCTGGCTGAGCGGGTAGTTGTAGAACGGCATCTGCGCCGGAAGCACGTCGTTGAAAATGAGGCGGCCGACCGTCGTGGTGATCGTCGCCGGCTCGGGCTGGTAGCTCTTGTCGCCCTCGACGATGGTCTTGCCCGGGCTGACGCGGACCTTGATCCGGGCGTGCATGCCCAGGACGTGGCGGTCGTAGGCCATCAGCGCCTCGTGGGCGCTGCGGAAGCTCATGCCCTCGCCGGGCTCGCCCTCGTTCTCGCAGGTCAGGTAGTAGATGCCCAGCACGATGTCCTGCGACGGGCTCATGATCGGGCTGCCGTTGGCCGGGCTGAAGATGTTGTTGGTCGCCAGCATCAGCACGTGGGCCTCGGCCTGGGCCTCGATCGACAGCGGGAGGTGGACGGCCATCTGGTCGCCGTCGAAGTCGGCGTTGAAGCCCTTGCAGACCAGCGGGTGGATCTTGATGGCGTTGCCTTCGATCAGCACCGGCTCGAACGCCTGGATGCCCATGCGGTGCAGCGTCGGGGCGCGGTTGAGCAGGACGGGATGCTGGTGGATGACCTCCTCCAGGATGTCCCACACTTCCTCGTCCTTGCGCTCCAGCATGCGCTTGGCGCTCTTGATGGTGTCAGCCAGTCCGCGCTCCTTGAGCTTGCGGATGATGAACGGCTGATACAGCTCCAGGGCGATCTTTTTGGGCAGGCCGCACTGGTTGAGCTTGAGTTCCGGGCCGACGACGATGACCGAGCGGGCCGAGTAGTCGACGCGCTTGCCGAGCAGGTTCTCGCGGAAGCGGCCCTGCTTGCCCTTGATCATGTCGGTGAGCGACTTGAGCGGGCGGTTGGAGCTGCCCAGCACGGGACGGCGGCATCGGCCGTTGTCGAACAGGGCATCGACCGCCTGCTGGAGCATCCGCTTCTCGTTGCGGATAATGACCTCGGGAGCGTTGAGGTCCATCAGCTTCTTGAGCCGGTTGTTGCGGTTGATGATGCGGCGGTACAGGTCGTTCAGGTCGCTGGTCGCGAAGTTGCCGCTCTCGAGCATCACCAGCGGGCGCAGGTCGGGCGGGATCACGGGGACGACGTCCATGACCATCCAGCCGGCGTCGTTGTTGCTGTTGCGCAGCGCCTCGACGATCTTGAGCCGCTTGGTGATGTCCTTGATCTTCTGCTTGGAGTTGGTCTTCTTGAGGGCCTCGCGCAGCTTGACCGCGGTGCGCGAAAGGTCCATGCCGGCCAGCAGTTGCTTGATGGCCTCGGCGCCCATCTCGGCCTTGAAACTGCCGTCGCCGTACTTCTCGACGGCCGCCCGGTATTCCTCTTCCGTCAGGACCTGCCGCTTCTTCAGGGGGGTCTCGCCGTTTTCGACGACGACGTAGTCCTGGAAGTAGACCACCTTCTCCAGGTCCGCGGTCTTCATGCCCAGCAGCGTGCCCAGGCGCGACGGAACGGCCTTGAAGAACCAGATGTGCACGATCGGGGCGGCCAGGTTGATATGGCCCATCCGCTTCCGCCGCACGCGGCTGTGCGTCACCTTCACGCCGCAGCGGTCGCAGATCATGCCCTTGTGCTTGGTCCCGCGGTATTTGCCGCAGAAGCACTCCCAGTCGCGCTCGGGTCCGAAGATCCGCTCGCAGAACAGGCCGTCCTTCTCGGCGCGGTACGTGCGGTAGTTGATCGTCTCGGGCTTCTTGACCTCGCCGAAGCTCCAACTCCGGATGTCATTGGGGCTGGCCAGCCCGATGCGAACACTGCCGTAGTCGTTAATGCGATCGTAGACGTTCTCAACCATCGGTCGTGCTCCCGTTAGAGCAAAGGCTTGGCGCCTTCGATCAAATTCGGTTCACCGCATCCGCCGAGGGACCGGCGCCCGGCCGCTCAGGACCGGGCCGGACCGCGGGCGGCGATCAGATCACGCGCTTCTTCTCGAGCTGGATGTTCAAGCCCAGCCCGCGGATTTCATTGCACAGCACGTCGAAGGAAACCGGCGTGCCGGCTTCCAGCGTGTTGTTGCCCTTGACCATCGACTCGTAGATCTTGGTGCGGCCCTCGACGTCGTCGCTCTTGACGGTGAGCAGCTCCTGGAGCAGGTAGCTGGCGCCGTAGGCCTCCAGGCCCCACACTTCCATCTCGCCGAAGCGCTGGCCGCCGGTGCGGGCCTTGCCGCCCAGGGGCTGCTGCGTGATCAGGCTGTAGGGGCCCGTCGAGCGGGCGTGAATCTTGTCGTCGACCAGGTGGTGCAGCTTCATCATGTAGATGTAGCCCACCGTCGTCTCCTGCTCGAAGGGCTCGCCGGTGCGGCCGTCGCGGAGGCGGACCTTGCCGTGCGACGGCAGGCCGGCCTGCTTGAGATAGGCCTTCACCTCGTCCTCGGTCGCCCCGTCGAACACGGGGGTGACGGCCTGGAGGCCGAGGGTGGCGGCCGCCCAGCCCAGGTGCGTCTCGAGGATCTGGCCGACGTTCATTCGGCTGGGCACGCCCAGCGGGTTGAGCAGGATCTCGATGCTCGTGCCGTCGGCCAAGTAGGGCATGTCCTCCTGCGGGACGATGCGGGCGATGACGCCCTTGTTGCCGTGCCGGCCGGCCATCTTGTCGCCCACCGACAGGGCCCGCTTGGTGGCCAGGTAGACCTTGACCATCTCCAGCACGCCGCTGGGCAGCTCGTCGCCGCGCTTCATCTGGGCGACCTTGCGGTTGCGCTCCTCGATCAGTTCGCGGATGCGCGGCCAGTGCTGGTTGTAGACCTTCTCGGCGTCCTCGCGGCGCGTCTTGGGCTTGATCCAGTCCAGGTTGAAGGTCTCGATCTGCTCGAGGATGACCTCCTCGATGTCGCTCTGGCCGACCTTCTGGCGGGAACTCGGGTCGATCAGTTCCTGCCCGGTGGCCTCGTTGACCGTGTGGACCATCTGGCGGAAGGCGGTCATGACCCGCCCGTTCATCTGCGACTCGTACTCCTTGATGTCGCGGGCGAGCTGTCGCTTCTGGGCGTCGCTCAGGTGCGTGCGGCGGCTGAACCGCTTGACGCCGATCACGATGCCCTCGGTGCCTGCGGGCACTTCCAGGCTGTCGTTCTTGACGTCCTCGCCGACGCGGCCGAAGATCGCCCGCAGCAGCTTCTCTTCCGGGCTCAGCTCGGTCTTGCTCTTGGGGCTCACCTTGCCGACCAGGATGTCGCCCGGGCCGACCCGCGTGCCGATGCGCACCGCGCCGTACTCGTCCAGGTTGGACAGCGCCTTCTCCGACACGTTGGGAATGTCGCGGGTGAACTCCTCGCGGCCGAGCTTGGTCTCGCGGATCTCGACTTCGAACTCCTCGATGTGGATCGAGGTGTAGGTGTCCTCCTTCACCAGCTTCTCGCTGATGACGATCGCGTCCTCGAAGTTGTACCCGTCAAAGGGCATGAACGCGACCAGGACGTTGCGGCCCAGCGCCAACTCGCCCGCGTGCGTCGCGGCGCCGTCGGCGATGATCTGGCCCTTCTTGACCCGGTCGCCTTCCTTCACGATCGGCCTCTGGTTCAGGCAGGTCCGCTCGTTGAGGCCGACGAACTTGCGCAGCTCGTACTCGTCGCTCTCGTCGATGACGATCCGCAGGGCGTCCACGAAGGTGACCTTGCCGGCCTTGCGGGCGCGGACGACCATGCCGCTGTTCTCGGCGACCGGCTTCTCCATGCCGGTGGCGACGATCGGCGGCTCGGTCTTCAGCAGCGGGACGGCCTGCCGCTGCATGTTGCTGCCCATCAGCGCGCGGTTGGCGTCGTCGTGCTCCAGGAACGGGATCAGCGCCGCCGACACGCCCACAGTCTGCTTGGGCGAGATATCGACGTACTGCACTTCCTTGCCGGGCGCCTGGCTGAGGTCGCCGTGCACCCGCGCCAGCACCGAGTCGTTCTTGGGCAGCTTGTGCTCCTCGACGACGTCGGCCGGGGCGATGATCGCCTCCATCTCCTCGTCGGCCCGCAGCCAGGCGGTCTTGCCGTTGACCTGGCAGTTCTCCACCACGCGGTAGGGGGTGATGAGGAACCCGTAGGCGTCCACCGCAGAGTAGATGCCCAGCGAGCTGATCAGGCCGATGTTCGTGCCTTCAGGCGTCTCGATCGGGCAGATGCGCCCGTAGTGGCTGATGTGCACGTCGCGGACCTCGAAGCCCGCCCGCTTGCGGTTCAGGCCGCCCGGTCCCAGCGCCGACAGACGCCGCTCGTGCGTGAGCTGGCTGAGCGGGTTGGTCTGGTCGACGACGTGGCTCAGTTCGCCGCGGCCGAAGAAGTAGTCGATCGCGCTGCTGACCGATTTGCTGTTGACCAGCTCGGCGACTCGGCCGAGTTCGTTGGGGTCCTTCAGGCTCATCCGCTCCTGGACCGTGCGGCGAAGCTTGAGGAAGCCCTTGCGCAGCTCCTCGGTCGCCAGCTCGTCGATGGTCCGCAGGCGGCGGTTGCCCAGGTGGTCGATGTCGTCCACGTAGCCTTCGCCGGCCCGCAGCCGCAGGATGTATTTCAATGCCGCGACGAAGTCCTCGCCGCGCAGGCACATCTCGGATTCCTTCACGTTCTGCTTGAACTTGCGGTTCAGCCGGAATCGGCCGACCTTGCCCAGGCGGTAGCGGTTGGTGTCGTAGAACTTTTCGGCGAACAGCTTGCGGGCCTTGTCTTCCTGCGGCGGGTTGCCCGGACGCAGGCGGGCGTATATCCGCAGCAACGCCTGTTCGTGGCTGCGGGCGGTGTCCTCAGCCAGCGTGTTCAGGATCAGCGGGTCGGTCATGTTGTCGATGACCGTCGCGGTCTTGACGGCGCTGGCCTGAATCTTGGTCAGGGCCTCGCCGATCTGGTGGCCGGCCTCGACGAGCACCTCGCCGTCCTCGGAGTTGACGATGTCGGCAGCGGCCCACATCTGCGGCTTGAGCGCCCCGACCTTCACGTCGGTCGTGTTGTAGAAGGCCTTGATGATGGCCGCGTCGCCGCCGAGCTTCTCGTCCATCGCGCGGAGGAAGGTGGTGGCGGCCGCCTTGGCCGACTGGTCGATGCGGATCGTCAGCACGTCCTTCTTGCTGACGTTCATCTCGATCCACGAGCCGCGCTCGGGGATGATGCGGCAGGCGTGCAGCGGGCGGTCGCCCTCCTGGCTGTCGATCACGAAGTCAACGCCCGGGGAGCGGTGGAGCTGACTGACCACGACGCGCTCGGCGCCGTTGATGATGAACTCGCCGCCGCCGATCATGATCGGGATCTCGCCCAGGTAGATCTGGTCTTCCATGATCTCGTCGGTGTCGCCGCGGACCAGGCGCACGCGGATGCGGAAGGGCATGCCGTAGGTCAGACGAAGCTCGCGGCACTCGTCCGGCGTGTAGCGAGGCTTGTCCAGATCGTAGTCGATGTACTCCAGTTTCATCTTCTCGTCGTAGCTGACGATCGGGAAGATTTCGCGGAGCAGCCCTTCCAGGCCGTGATCGACCCGCTTGTCGGCCGCCACCTCCTTCTGGAGGAAGCGGTCGTAGCTGACGGTCTGGAGGTCCACCAGGTTGGGGACCGGCAGGGCGTCGCCCAGCTTGCTGAAGTTGCGGATTTCGGAGATCTTGATCATGGTCTGGGGCCTCACCTGAATGAGCCGTTCACTCCCGGACGTTCAGCAGGAACGCCCCGGTCGCGGCGCACCGCGACCGGGGCGAATCTGTCTATCCTATCGCCTCAACAAAGCATGTCATCCCGCTGCACCAAAATCCTTTGGACGAAACGACTTGGCGGCGGGCAGCCGATCCGCCCTTCCGCCGACGCTGCTTTGTCCACAGTCCTGGCCCATCCCCGAGCACGTCAACGCGCGCCGGGGCGGGCGCGGGTTGGGCAGGGCTTGCTACTTCAGCTCGACGGTCGCGCCGGCCTCTTCCAGTTCCTTCTTGACCTTCTCGGCCTCTTCCTTGGTCACGCCTTCCTTGACCGGCTTGGGCGCGCCGTCCACCAGTTCCTTGGCTTCCTTCAGACCCAGGGTCGTGTGGGCGCGGACCGCCTTGATGACCTGGATCTTCTTGTCGCCGGCCGCCTTGAGGATCACGTCAAACGTGGTCTTCTCCTCGGCTGCCTCGGCGGCGCCGCCGGCCGGGCCGGCCATCACCACCGCGCCGCCGGCTGCCGGCTCGATGCCATGGACTTCCTTGAGGTAGTCGGCCAGTTCGCGGGCCTGAAGCAGGCTCAGCGCCACGATGCCGTCGCCCAGGGTCTTGATGGTCGTGTTCCACTCACGCGTCTCGGACATTGCTTACTTCCTCCGACCGGTCGGCCCGATCCCGATCACATTCGGGCCGGCCCATACGGTCTCGTTGGTTGACTCTTGCTTTCGATCACACGGCCGGTGCGGGTTGGAAGCGACCCGAATCGGCCAGTTTCTACGCTACGCTCTGATCGACGGTCCCGAGGTCCATCGCTCCGGCCCGTGCGTGGGGCCGGCGCGCCCTCAGGCCGCCGCGGGTTCCGATTTCTCCAGCGATTCGATGCGCCCCTTGATGATCGAGGCAATCGCGGCGCCCGGTCCCAGCACGGCGGCCGCCAGTTTGGCGCCGGGGCTGAGAACCTGGCCGGAAACCATCGACATCAGTTCGGCCCGGTTGGGCAGCTTGCTCAGCCCGGTCGCGGCGGCGGCGTCAAGGGCCTGGCCCTCCAGCACCGCGCCCTTGATGGTCAGCGGCAGGGTCTTGGCCTTGTCCACCAGCAGCTTGGCGATGTCCACGATCGAGTCGCCGCCCCAGGCCAGGGCGCAGGCCCCGTCCAGCAGCCCGCCGACCGGGGCAAGCGGCAGATCGGCCAGGGCCCGCTTGGCCAGCGAGTTCTTGACCATCATCATGCGGATGTTGGCCTTGGCCATCTCGCCGCGGAGGGCGTTGGCCGTCAGCCCGTCCAGGGGCGTGAGGTCGACGACCATGCAGGCGTCCACGTCGCGGAACTTCTGCACCAGTTCGTCGCAGATCAACTGTTTGACTTGCTTGCTCATCTTTGCGGTCCTTGTCTATCCCGGCCGCGAGCGGCGGGGCTTGGATTTTCGTTACACGGTCACCTGCACGCCCGGGGTCATCGTCCCCGACAGCGTGGCCTTCTTGATGAAGACGCCCTTGGCCGACACCGGACGCATCCGCTTGATGTGGTCCACGAACGCGTTGATGTTGGCCAGCAGGTCGGCGTCCGAAAAGCTCAGCTTGCCGACGACCGTGTGCAGGTTGCCGCCGGCGTCGTTGCGGAACTCGATCTTGCCGGCTGAATACTCGCGGATCGCGCCCTCGATCGCGTCGGTCACCGTGCCGCTCTTGGGGCTGGGCATCTTGCCCTGGGGGCCCAGCACGCGGCCGAGCCGTCCGACCTTGCCCATCACCCGCGGGTGAGCAACCGCGACGTCGAAGTCCATCCAGCCGTCGTTGACCTTCTTGACCAGGTCGTCCTCGCCGGCCTCGATCGCCCCGGCCGCCTTGGCGGCGTCGGCCATGTCGGCCGGCACGAAGGCGATCACCTTGTAGCTCTTGCCGATGCCCTTGGGCAGGCTGATCGCGCCGCGGATGGCCTGGTCGGCCTGCTTGGGGTCGATGCCCAGCCACAGGCAGAGTTCGACCGTCTGGTCGAACTTGGGCTGGTCAAAGCTGCGCAGCGCCTTGATCGCGTCCTCCAGCGACACCGGGGTCGTGGGCGCCTTGGGCAGGCTCTTGTTGTAGCGTTTTCCGTGAACGGCCATCTGCGAGATCCTTTCGTGCGATGCCCCGTCGTGCGGGGCGACACTCCCACTGCTGTTCGCCCGTGGTCAGGCGCCGGCGGTCCGCCGCCGGATGATCGGGCCGTCGCGGCCCGGTTCGTTCAGCCTTCGATGTCGATGCCCATCGAGCGGGCCGTGCCTTCGATGATGCGGCAGGCGTGGTCGAGGTCGAACGCGTTGAGGTCCTTGATCTTGGTCTGGGCGATCTGGCGGACCTGGTCGCGGCTGACCTTGCCGACCTTCTCCTTGTTGGGCACGCCGGAGCCCTGGGCGACGCCGGCTGCCTGCTTGAGCAGCACCGACGCCGGCGGGCTCTTGATGATGAAGCTGAAGGTCCGGTCCTGGTAGACCGAAATCTCCACGCCCACCGTCGTGCCGTTGTAGCTGGAGGTCGCGGCGTTGAACTGCTGGATGAACTGACCGATGTTCACGCCATGCTGTCCAAGGGCCGGGCCGATCGGCGGGGCGGGAGTCGCCTGCCCGCCGGCCGCCTGAAGCTTGATCTTCGCCGTCACTTGCTTAGCCACGTCTTTTCTCGCTCCGACTTATCGGTGTCCGATCTTTCCGTTCGCATCCCCCGGTTCGATTTCGTTTCACGCCGCCCGGCCGCCCGGCCGGCCCGCGTCCTGCCGCCGGCGGATCGCCAGCAGCAGGCCCGTCAGCAGGTAGACCAGCCCGGCCAGCACCAGCTCGTTGCTGTGATGACGCGACAGACGCGTCGCCCACAGCAGGAGTCCCAGCGGCAGGGCCACGGCCCCGGCGATCAACCCGATGACGATCATCCGCCTCGGCCAGGGCCCCGGCGATGCGGGCCCTCGTTTGGATCGCTCCCGCCGCCAGCCCCACGCCGAACTGAGGATCCAGGCGACGTACCACAGCCCCAGAACCCAGTTGATCGCCGCTACGAGCAGGTCGCCTTTCACCGCAGGCTCCCGCGCCTCGCCCGGCCGGCGGTCCGGGGTCGGGCGCTAGACTTTTTCCACCTGCCAGTATTCCACTTCCACCGGGGTCGCTCGGCCGAAGATCGTGACGATCACGCGGATCAGGCCCTTGTCGGCGAGCACCTGGTCCACGTGTCCCTCGAAGCCCTCGAAGGGGCCTTCCTTGATCTTGACCATCTCGCCCGGCGCAAACTCGATCTTGAACGACGCCGACTCGCCCTTGCCGCGGTCGACCTCGGCCAGCATCTTCTCGACGTCCACGGTCCGCATCGGCACGGGCTTGCCCTCGGCGCCGATGAAGTCGCCCACGCCCATCGTTTCCTTGATGAGGAACCAGGCCTTCTCGGGGATCGACCCGTTCTCCTCCATCTCCATCTCGATGAAGACGTAGCCCGGGTAGAGCTTGCGCTCGACGACCTTCTTGACCCCGCCCCGGACGCGGCTGATCCGCTCGGTGGGAACGAGAATCTGGCCGACCACCTCCCCGAGCCCCTCGATCTTTACCTTGCGATCGAGCGTCTCGCGGACGCGGTCCTCCTTGTTGGAGGCGACTCGCAGCACATACCACTGCTTGGCCATCGTTTCCTTCCTGCCTGTTCAGGTTCGACGCCCGCGACCGGTCAGCCCGCTCCGGTGAAAATCGACTTGATCGGGCTGCCCTTGAGCACGCCGATCATGTCGAAAATGAACATGAAAAACACGTCCACCACGAACAGCATCACGCCCATGAACACCAGCGTGAAGATCACCACCTGCGTCGAGCCGATGATCTCCTTGCGGCTGGACCAGGAGACCTTCTTCATCTCGCCCTCGGTGGCAATGAAGAAGTCGCCGGTCTTGGGCTTGGCGTAGCTGACCAGGAAGCTCAGCCACAGACCCAGCAGGATCCAGGCGGCCACGATCAGGGCCGCGATCATCAGCTTGAACCCGCCGCGCCAGTACGCCAGCGGGTGCGTCCACAGCCACTGCCCGCCCAGCACGGCAACGACCCCGCCGCCGATCATGGTCAGCAGTCGGGTGTACTTGCCCTGACCTTTCTTGTAGATCGCGAACACGGCGTTGTCGTCCTGTCCAGGGGCCCGCGGGCGGCCCGGCCCTTCGTTCGTACTTCGCGGCTCACCTGAAAACACCGCCGCCCACGTGGGGCGGCTGTTCCTTCGCTCACCCGATCAGCCGGGTGCTGTCCTCAACACGCCAGGGAGGATTTGAACCCCCAACCTGCGGTTTTGGAGACCGCTGCTCTGCCAATTGAGCTACTGGCGTGTGGTCCGTTCTCCCTCGCGGGATGGCGTCTTGTCGGGTCCGGCGGGCTTTCCGTTTCCCCACGACCGAACCGTCTTGTCTGTTCAGCTTCCCGGGCGGCGATCGGCCCGGGCGGCCTCGGAGGCTACTTGCGGCGGATCTTGTGCACGGTTCGCGTGCGCTCTCGCTTGCAGAACTTCTTCAGTTCCAGCTTGGGCACGCCGCCGGTCACGTTCACCGGCGTACGATAGTTGCGGTCTCCGCAACTGCTGCATTCGAGCCAGACGTATTCACGCATGACTGCTCACCTCGCCGTCGCCGGCTCCCAACTCGATCAAACTTAAACAGCCCGTCCGGGGGTCGCCCGGACGGGCTGGGGTCGTCTCAACCTACTGAAGCACCTTGGTCACCACGCCGGCGCCGACCGTTCGGCCGCCTTCGCGGATCGCGAAACGCACGCCCTGCTCCATGGCGATCGGCTTGCCCAGCTCGACTTCCATGGTGATGTTGTCGCCGGGCATGCACATCTCCGCGCCGCCCAGCAGCTTGCTGCTGCCGGTCACGTCGGTCGTGCGGAAGTAGAACTGCGGACGGTAGCCGCTGAAGAACGGCGTGTGACGCCCGCCTTCCTCCTTGGTCAGCACGTAGACCTCGCCCTCGAACTTCGTGTGCGGAGTGATCGAGCCCGGGGCCGCCAGCACCTGGCCGCGCTCCAGCTCGTCCTTCTCCACGCCGCGAAGCAGGCAGCCGACGTTGTCGCCGGCCTGGCCTTCGTCCATCATCTTGTTGAACATCTCGACGCCGGTGACGACCGTCTTGCGGGTCTCGCGCAGACCGACGATCTCGGCCTCGTCGCCGACCTTGATGACGCCGCGCTCGATTCGGCCGGTGCCCACGGTGCCTCGGCCCTTGATGCTGAACACGTCTTCGACGGGCATCAGGAAGGGCTTGTCGGTCTCGCGGACCGGCTGCGGGATCGCGCTGTCCAGGGCTTCCATGAGCTCCTGAATGCACTTGGTGGCCGCCGCGTCGGTCGGGTTGCTCATCGCACCCAGGGCCGAGCCGCGGATCACCGGCACGTCGTCGCCGGGGAAGTCGTACTTGCTCAGCAGCTCGCGGACTTCCAGCTCGACCAGGTCCAGCAGCTCGGCGTCGTCGACCAGGTCAACCTTGTTCAGGAACACGACCAGCGCCGGCACGTTCACCTGGCGGGCCAGCAGCACGTGCTCGCGGGTCTGCGGCATCGGACCGTCAGCGGCCGACACGACCAGCACCGCACCGTCCATCTGGGCGGCGCCGGTGATCATGTTCTTGACGTAGTCGGCGTGGCCGGGGCAGTCCACGTGGGCGTAGTGACGCTTGTCGCTCTCGTATTCAACGTGAGCGGTCGCGATGGTCAGGATCTTCGTCGGGTCGCGGCGGCCTTCGCTTTCCGAAGCCTTGGCGACCTGATCGTAGCTCTTCTCCTTGGCCAGACCCTTGGCCGCCTGCACGAAGGTGATCGCGCTGGTCAGCGTGGTCTTGCCGTGGTCGACGTGCCCGATCGTGCCCACGTTGACGTGCGGCTTGGTCCGTTCGAATTTCTCCTTGGCCATCCTCTTGACTCCTTGTCCATCTCCCCGTCCCGCGACAGGCGGGCGGTATGCCGTGCGTTCGTTCGTCTCTACGTCACGATGTTCGTTGACCGGCAGGCCCGTCGTGATCCCGGACCGACCTTTGCGCCACGTTGGCCGCTCTTCCTGCTACGACTGAAAGCTGCTGATGGGGGTTGAACCCATGACCTCGTCCTTACCAAGGACGCGCTCTACCACTGAGCTACAGCAGCAGTCGCCTGGTGGGACGGGCAGCCAGGGGGCAGACTATCTTTGGCACCGCCCTGAAGATGCGCTGCTCCCGCGGCGAAACTCTGGATTATACGGCTGGCGGGGGGTCTGTCAATCAAATTCAAACGCCGCAAATCGCTATTCTCAGCCCCGCCAGAGGCCCTTTCCACCCGTCCCGCTTGCCGCCGCCGCTCTGTCTTTCCAGGCCTGCCCGCCGCACAGCGGGTGACGGGAATCGAACCCGCATGGCCAGCTTGGAAGGCTGGAGCTCTACCATTGAGCTACACCCGCACGCTGCATTTCAGATTCTCGGATTGTGGATTTGAGATTGGGCAACGCCCGGTCCGCCAATCTGAAATCTCCAATCTTCAATCTCAAATCGGGATTGGGCGCGGGAGGATTCGAACCTCCGAAGGCTTGCGCCAACAGGTTTACAGCCTGTCCCCTTTGGCCACTTGGGTACACGCCCGCATTGTCAATCCCGTCACGCCCGGCTGACCCGGGTCGGCCAGTTTAGCCCCAACTCCCCTGCCCGTCAAGATTTCGCCCGCGATTTGCCCGCCCCCGCGCAGGTCCCCGCCCGGGCCGCGGTCCGCGAGACCGCGAGCGGGTCGCCGGCCGCAGCCCAACGCCGCCGGCCCGGACCCGCCGACACGTCAACGTACCGATTGCGTTCTAAGGGGTGGCCGCTTGCGCAGGGCCGACGAGGCCGATCTGGTCGACCCGGAGTCGAGGCGACCCGGCCGGACGCGTCAGATCGCATCGGCCGGGCTGTTCTGTAACAAATTGTCGCCCAAAGACTTGCAATACAGGCCCACGCAGGCTCTCACAGGCCATTACAGCCTGCCCTGCCCCCCGTCTGGGCAATCTCTTCTTCCCCCATCTGTGCCGATCCGTGTCCATCTGTGGCTATGAACTCTTCGCCTCCGCCGACCCGCGCGGGCCGGTTTCCATGACGGCCGCGATCGCCAGCCCGTCGGCCAGCGCGATGATCGCCCAGAACACCAACTCCAGGCCGATCAGTTTCACCGGCTCGTGGAGCTGGTTGAACGGCGTGAAGAACTCCCAGAACAGGAAGCTGAACGTGAACACCGCGAACGCCAACAGCCCGGCCCGCCGCACGATGCCCCGAGGCCAGGCGACCGCGGCCATCCGGTAGAAGAACGCGTGCAGCAGGCCGAACAGGATCAGCCCGACGACGATCGGCGCGGGGTTGCTGCTGACCACGATCGGCACCGGTTCGCCGGACCAGACGCCGATCAGCTTGGCGCTCTGGACCTCGGGGTCCATCAGGATGCCGTGCCCGTTCCAGCCGAACCCGAGCAGGCGGAACGTCAGCACCATGCTCGCGTTCAGCGCCGCCCCGCCGGCCAGGCCGGCCACGATCGTCCTGAGCAACGATGGCTTCATGGATGCTCCCTTCCTGCGGGCTCAGAGGCCCTCGACCAGTTCAACCAGCCGATCCAGGCAGCCGCTCCAGCCCTCGGCGTGGGTGTCGCGGGCCTTGGCGTCGTCGAAGTTCTCGTGCGTCAGCACCAGCCGCGTGCCGCCGCCCTGCTCGTCGAGCGTGACGGTGACCAGCGTCTGCTTGTCCCCGGGTCCGCCGGTTTCCCACTGCCAGGTGAAGACGAGCCTGGCTGGCGGAACGATTTCGCGGTACTCTCCGCCGACGATGTACTCCGGCGAGCCCGGGCCCATCCGCATGCCGATGCGGTATCGCCCGCCGACGCGGAGGTCCACCTCGGCGATGTGCGTCGCGTAGCCCGGCGTCGGGGCGAACCAGCGGAACAGGTGCTCCGGCTGCGTCCAGCAGCGGAACACCGTTTCGCGGTCGGCCCGCAGGACGCGCTCGATCACCAGCCTGCCGGCGGCCAGGGGAGTCACTTGTCGGTCTCCTTGTTCATCGCGTCCAGGTAGTCCGACAGCGAATCGAGCTGCCGCTCCCAGAAGCCGCGGTAGTCGTCGATCCAGTCGGCGGCTGCCTTCATCGGGCCGGCGATCAGCTCGACCCGGTGGACGCGGCCCTGCCGGGTGCGGCGAACCAGGCCCGCCCGCTCCAGGACGCTCAGGTGCTTGGAGATGGCCGGCAACGACACATCGAACGGCTCAGCCAGTTCGCTCACCGACGCCGAACCGCCTCGCAGCCGGGCCAGGATGGCCCGCCGCGTCGGCTCGCCCAGCGCGGCGAACGTGGCATCCAGGACCTCACGACGCTTAACCATGTGGTTAAGTATATAACAGGAATCCAGCCTGTCAAGTTTCGGCTCGAGTTCGTGCGCCGCTCCGGATTCTCTGTTGTTCCCTCCGATTGCCGGTGCTAGATTGCCGTCACGGGGCACCACTCCGAAAAGGGGATTCACACATGTGGCGTAAGGTGTTTCTGGCAGGCATTGCACTGACGGTGTTCGCCGGTGTGGCCAGGGCGGATGAACTGGTCGACGCTACGAAGCTAATGGAAATCGGCGACCACGCAGCGGCGCTGGTGAAATTGGACGCGGCCGTCAGAGCCAACCCGACCAATGGCCAGGTCCGGCTGCTGATGGCCCGTTGTTTCGCCGACTGTCGGTTCAATCTCGAACTGGTCGGCGCGGCGCGAGTGGGCGTCAACAACGCGGAGCGCGCCATGTACGAGCTGGGCATCCTGGCCAACCTGGGTAAGGAGGGAACCGATCTGCTCATTCGGACGATCTCTGATCCGGATGCCAGGCTGGCCAGGCTGGCGATAACCACGGTGGCCAATATCCGACTGGCGTCAGCGGTTGAAGCCCTGGCGGATGTTGTTGACCGGGAAGCCCGCTCGAAAGAGTGGACAGCCGCCTGGCAGAAGCAGGCTTACTTCGGTTGGACCACTACGCCGCCAGGCGCGCCGCCGGTGGCTGTGGCCGCCGTTGAGGCCCTCTCGAAGATCGGCGGCGAACGGGCCGGTGCTGCCATCCTGGGCCATGTCACCACCCGGCCCGACGAGCCGCAGGACGTATGGCTGGCCGGGAAATATGTCCCGTGCGTGGCGCCGGCGGAAGCGGGAGCAACGATTCGCAGACTGATTGACGTTGCCGGCGAGAGAGCCAAGCCCACGCTGCGCAGCATGTATCTCAGCGTGCTTGATGCAGAAGGAATGACGCGAGCCTGCCGGGAGGAAAAGGATGCGGCCCTGCTGCGTATGATGTGCTCCAATGGCAATATCCCGCAGGCCGGATTGCAGGCGTTGGCTCTCCGGACCGACCTGCCCGAAGCCGACCGGCTCAGCGCAATCAACCTCCTGAGGTGGGGAGTTCAACTGGCGGCCGGGGTGAAACGCGATCGCCAGCTCATGGTCGAGTGCATGGTCGCGCTGACGCAGGACAAGTCGGAGGCCATTCGTTGGACCGCCGCCTGTCAACTGGCCGACCTTGACGTGCCCAAGGCCGTGCCGCAGCTTGTGGCGTCCCTGACCGGCGATCACGCCCGCGAGGCGATCTACAAACTGAAGGAGTCGAAGTGCCCGGCCGCCCTCCAGCCGCTGCTGGTGGTGCTGGCGGACATGACGGATGCGGACAAACAAGCCCGCTACAAGACCAATGCCGAGGCGGTGTTCGATGCCGCGGTTGCCAGCGGAGCCGAGGGGGAGACGCTCTACCAGGCCGTCAAACTGTTGATGACCGCTGCCGGTTCCAACACGACAGACCTCCGCGGCCGCGTGCCCGTGGGGAGCCTTCCCTCCTCGGCTCTGCCGACCATTATCGATAGGTTGCTGGCCGAGAATGACGTGAACTTCCGGCGGGCCGGTGCGTGGCGCCTCGGGGCGTTGCCGCCCGCGGAACGGGTGGCCCGGGCAGAACGGGCCATGCTGGACAAGGACCCCGAGGTCCACAGGTCTGCCTGCCAACAAATGTTGGGTCTGGTCCAAAGCGGGCAGGCCGAGTGCAGCCGGATTGCCGTCCTGCTCCAATCCGACGACGAGGGGCTCTTCAAACAGACCGCGTCAGTCCTGGCTGAGAAGGGCGACAAGGCCGTGGCCGACGCCTTCCTGACGCTGACCCGGGATCCCAAGCGGGCCTCCTCCGTAATGAGCAGCATTCTGGCCTACTTCGCCCGCAATCCGGACAGCCGGGCGGTGGGATACCTGACGGGCGTCATCCTGGACGAAAATTTCATCTGGGATCGATCCTTCATGGAGGTCGCAGCCAAGGGAGTCAAAGGCGGGGCGACGGACTTGCCGGCCGCTGCCAAGACCATCGCCCAGGGACTGACAAGCAAGTCCTCGCGGGTCCGCGACCATGTTGCGATCGCCCTGCGAGTCATCGGGGACAAGTCCGTTCTCGAACAGTTGCAGGAAGCGGCCCGAAAGGCCGACCCCCGGTCCGCCGAGCGCAAGACCATCCAGGACGCCATCCGCGCACTCGGCGGGACGGTCTCGCCGTGAGTTCCCGGCTGCCTTCGCCGGGCGGATCGCCGGGAGGGTCGCTCGAGGCGAAGCGCTCACGGCTGGACGAGCGATTCTGGCGGCGGGGCGGGTTGGAGGATCTGTCCAGGGGCGGCGGCCGGTTTGAGGAACAGGTAGTAGAGGCGGCCTTCGGTCCGCGTGTGGCCGGCCAGTTGGCCCGCGTTGGCGCCGATGCCCATGTAGATGTCGCATCGTCCCGGGGCCCGGATCGCCCCGCCGGTGTCCTGGTCCAGCACGAAACCGGTGAACGGCGCGGTCACGACCTCGCCCCCGCCGCCGCGCTGCGGCAGGTCAGCCGACACGAACGCCAGGCAGCCCGGCGGGTAGATCGTCTTGTCGGTCGCGATGGTCCGCCAGGGGGTGACCGGCTCGTTGAGGCTGCCGCGCGGGCGGCCGTCGGGCACAACCTCGAAAAAGACGAACCGCGGGTTGGTCCAGGTGTATTGGTAGACCTCCGCGGGGTGGGCCTTGAAGTAGGCGATCATGGCCGCCAAGCCGGCACGTTTCTCGATCTTGCCGTCGGCTTCCAGCGCCGGGCGGATGCTCTTGTAGACGTGGCCGTTGTTGGCGGCGTAGCCGACCGTCATCATCAGCCCGTCGGTCAGGTGCAGCCGGGCCGACCCCTGCACGTGGCAGATGTAGCTCTCGAACGGGTCGCTCAGCCAGACCAGTTCGTTGCCGTCATACAGCCGCTTGCTCTCGATCGTCCTGCGATCGGGCATCGCGACGGTCGGCGTGCCGTCGGGCTTCTTGACCAGGCCCGGCGGCTTGCGGTAGAGCGGGTAGCGGAACTTCTCGGTTCGCGTCAGCGACGCGTCGAAGATCGGCGTGTAGTAGCCGGTGTAGAAGACCACCATGTTATCCGCGTAGCCGACCGAGACGTAGACGTCAAACTTCTCGCGGATCGTGCTGTTGAGGGCCTCGGGCGTCAGCGGCGAATTGAGCAGTTGCGCGAACGCCTTCAGGCTCGCGACCGACTGGTCGTGCGTGATCTGCCCGTAGGGGTAGGCCGAGTTGCTGGAGGGCTTGGCCAGCCAGGCCAGGCTGCGGTCGATCGACGCCAGCAGCGACGCCCGGTCGGCCGCCGCGGCGGCGGTGAAGTCGGGGATCAGCCGCGGGTCGGTGATCTTGCGCAGCGCCAGTTCGCCCGGCGGCAACTGGGCCTCGTAGTTCTTGTCGGCCTTGGGCTCGCCGATGAGGGGGAGCATTTCCTTCTTCTTGCAGCCGGCCAGCGTGGCGGCCGCGAGGCAGAGCAGCGTCGTGAGCGCTCGGATTCGATAGGACATGGTCGCTTCTCTCTCTTCCTGGCGATTGAATGCGGGGCGCAGTGCAGGCGCACCGGTACTTATCGACCGGCCCGCGGCGATTCCTCCAGCCCGCTCACCAGCCGCGCTTGGGGTGGTTGCGCATCGACTTGTGGATGCTCTTCCACTTGTCGCGCTCGGCCTTGCGGGCCTGGGCGTCGCGGCGGCGGTCGAGGAACTCCTGCTCGCGCCGCAGTTGCAGATGGTTCTCGTAGCGCGACGGGTCCAGCGAGCCGTCGGCCAGCGCCGCCGCCACCGCGCAGCCCGGCTCGCCGGTGTGCGTGCAGTCGCGGAAGCGGCAGCCGGCCGCCAGCGAGTCGATGTCGTCGAACGCCCCGCCGGGCGAGTCGGCGTCGGCCCAGACCGCCAGTTCGCGCAGGCCCGGCGTGTCGATCACGTTGCCCGCGCCGGCGAGCATGAAGAGCTGTCGGCCGGTCGTCGTGTGCCGTCCGCGGCCGTCGCTTTCGCGGACGCCGCCGACGGCCTGCGCCGCCTCGCCGAGAAGGCGGTTGAGCAGCGTGCTCTTGCCCACGCCGCTGCTGCCCAGGAGGGCCGCCGTTCGCCCGGCCCGCAGAAGCGGGCCCAGTGCCTCGACGCCCTGCCCCGTGACCGCGGAAATCGCCAGCACCGCGGCGCCCGGCGCGACCGACTCAGCCGCCGCGATGCGTGCCTCCGGATCGTCGCACAGGTCCACCTTGTTGAGCACGACGACCGGCGCGACGCCGCCGGCGTAGGCCAGCGACAGGTAGCGTTCGATCCGCCGCAGGTTGAAGTCGCGGTCGAGCCCGACCACCAGCAGCAGGCTGTCGACGTTGGCCGCCAGCACCTGCTCGTCGGCGCGCCCCCCCGGCGCCAGCCGCGACAGCCGTGAGCGGCGCGGGGCGACGGCGTGTATCCGCGCCCGGCTGGGCCCGACGGGCGGCGACACGGCCGCCCAGTCGCCGACCGCCGGCAGGTCGGCCCGCGAGCGGGCCTGGTGGCGGAGTCTGCCGGCGACGTCAGCCAGCGCCTCGCCGGCCTCGGTGATGACGGACCACGCCCCGCGGTGCTCAGCCACCACGCGGGCCAGGACGCGATCGGTTGGCCCGTCCAGCCCGCCGATCCATTGGACCAGGGCCGTATCCAGCCCCAGCGATTCAAGTCTCGGAAAAGTCATTGCCATCTCCATGCCAAGGGCATCGAAGAGTCTTGACGGGCGCGCCGCGGGCGCCGGGTCCTGACGCGTCGGCCGGGATGGCGGAAAACGAAATCGGCTGACCCCGCGGGATCAGCCGACCGGTGGACTGGCTGGACGTTGTCCGGCTAGTTCGGTCCGCACCCGACGGAAGCGCGACGCGTCACGCGATGTTCGCAGGCCGCAAGCATCAGTCGCCTCCGTCTAAGAGTAAGGAACCGTAACCAACCAAGCATATTCTGCCACGCCGGCGGCGGGGGTCAAGTGAATTCACCGCACAGCCAGGCCCGGTCGCCTGCGACGGGGATGGAGCACGATTCACGGTCCGGCGAGCTCTTCCGGGCCGCCGGAGCGGCGACGGCGGCGGGCGTTCTTTCGGCGGAGATGCTCGTCGTAGGCCAGCACCCGCCGGGCCAGCCGGTGCATCCGCCGCAGCGCCCGCGTTCCGCCCAGGGCCAGCAGGTAGTCGCGCAGGAAACGCAGCCGCTGCGTCCGCGACAGGTAGCGGCGGGCGTAGCGGTCGAGTTCGTAGAGGTCGTAGACGCGCCAGTATTCCAGCCACGGGCCGGGCAACATCCGCCCGCCGCGCGGGCAGTCGATCCAGGCGATCCGCAGGTTGTCCACGCCGGGCCGCTGCCCCTGAGGCCAGCAGACCAGCAGATTGCGGAACTTGAGGTCGCGGTGCACGAACCGCCGGGCGTGCAGCAGCACGAGCTGGGCGCTGAGTTCCTGGGTCAGCCGGGCGATCTGGCGGCGCTGGGCGTCGTCGGCCTGGGCGGGGGCCCGCCAGTGCGCCTCAGCGAACGCCGCAAGGTCCAGGCTGGGCTCGATGGCCGTCAGGATCAGCGCCGTGCCGACCAGCAGGTCGCGTCCGAGCATCCGCAGGACGATCGCCAGCGGCGCGGTGGGGGCGGTGATGATCGCCGGGCCGGCTTCGCGCCGCTCGCCCAGGGCGATGATCCGCGGGCAGTGGACGCCCAGTCCAGCCAGAGCACGCAGGTTGGCCGCCTCGCGCGACGCCCGGCTGGCCCGGCCGACGTATCGCCACGTCGGCGGGACGTGGTGCGAGACCTTCAAGTACAGCGGGCGGTAGTGGCGGGCGACCTCGTCGGGCGAGGGCTCGATGCGATAGCACTGCTCCGTGCTGCTGCTGCCCAGCCGTTTCCAGACGGGCATCTGCCCGGGTCGGCCGACCTGGGCGGGAAAAGCCAGCGCGCCGACCAGGTAGTCCAGCCCCCAGCAGGCCAGTTGATCCGCGTAACCCGGGTCAATGGTGTACACCGAGGGTTTCCTGCCGGTTGGCGGTGGAAGGCGGCTCGGCCGGTCGAGCCGTGGTGTAGGTCGATCGCGACGCGAACATGTCGCCGGCGATGCGCTGGATGAGCCTCATCCACTCGCGCTGGCGGTCGCTCACTTCGTCCTGGTCGAGGTAGCGCTTGAGGAAGCGAATCTTGTCGCAGGTGCTCATGAACTCGTCGGGCACCGCGTCGATGCCGGCCAGGTCGCGGGCCCGCAGCCGGGCGCGCTTCCACGGGACGAAGACCCGCCGACCGCGCAGGGCGTTGATGAAGAAGAACTCAAACTCGCCCGCCGGCGTCGGGCGGATCAGGATGTTGTCCCAGGTCAGCTCGCCGTGATAGAAATGCTTGGAGTGCATCAGCTGAATCTGGTCGGCCAACTGGCTGAGGATCGCCTGCTTCAGCTCGCGGCCGCGCGGCGAGGCGGCCTTGTGGAAGTAGCGCACCGCGAAGTCACGCAGCGAGTCGCTGGCCGGCACGCCCTCGGTGACCAGGTAGCAATCGACCAGGAAGCCGAAAATCCGCTTCTCCCCCCGCGCCAGCGGACGCGACGACTGGATGCCCAGCTTGTGCATCAGCCGAAGCCGCCGCCACTCGCGCTGAGCCCGCGATCGGCCGAAGAAGCAGCGGCCTAGAAAGTTGAACCGCGTCGGCCAGTCCGCGTAATGGAACCGCTTGACGTAGAGCGTCGGCTGCGAAGCCTGTCCGTTCACCTCGTACTGGGCGTAGCGCTGGCCGCTGCCCTCCAGGTCGGCCACCGGCGTGGCCAGCACCTTGGGCACGGTGTCCAGACCCGCCTCAGCCAGGCGCTGACGGTAGGCCTTGTCGATCTTCAGCCGCGTTCCCATGAATCGCCCAGGAGTCAATGGCCGGACTTGCCGGCCGACCGCATCAGTTCCACCGCCGCCGACTCGACCTGCTCGACCGTCATCCGCTCCATGCAGTCGTGATGGCCCAGCGGGCAGACCGGCTTCTGACAGGGGCTGCAATCCATCTCGATCCGCACCGACCGCTCGTGCGGGCAGTGCGTCTCGGTCCAGGCCGGGTCGGTCGATCCGAACAGCGTCACCGTCGGCGTCCCCATCGCCAGTCCGAAATGCCGCGGGCCCGTGTCGTTGGTCACCAGCAGGTCCGCCCGGGCCACCAGTTCCTTCACCGCCGACAGCGGGATCGGGTGCTCGGAGAGCGGAAAGCCCGGCCGTTTCATCGCGGCGGCCACCGCCTCGATCGTCTCCCGCTCGCGCGGCGCGCCGCTGATGACCAGGCGGCCGCCGAACCGCTCCAGCAGCCGGTCGCCCAGTCGGCCGTAGCGCTCCGCGGGCCAATACTTGCTGGGCCCGAACGCCCCGCCGGGATTGAGCACGAACAGCGGTCCGCCGCGGTCGCCTTCGACCCGGCCGAGCAGCCCGTCAACCGCGTCGCGGTCGGCCTGGCTGGTGAACAACTCAAGGCGACGGTCGCGCACGGGGCAACCGATCGCCTCGGCCAACCGGGCATAGTAAACCACCATCGACTCAGCCGCGTAGGCCCCGCCCTTTTTTACCGGTTTGAGCCGGTCTGTCAATAGAACGGACCGCCCGTCGCGGGCGTAACCGACCCGGCGGCCGATCCCCGCCAGGCGCACCGTCCATGCCGACCGGAAGCTGTTGGGCATCAGCACCGCGGCGTCGAACCCCCTGCCCCGCAGGAGCCGGGCCATCCGCCACGCCCCGATCGGCCGTCCGCCCGGGCCGGTCGGCCAGACGATGGCCTCGTCAAACCAGGGGGCCCCCTCCAGCACCTGGCCGAGGTATTCGCGGATCAGCAGGGCGATCCGCACGTCCGGGCCGACCCCCTCGCGGATCGCGCGCAGCGTCGGCGTCGCCAGCACGGCGTCCCCGACCCAGTTGGGCGCGACGATCAGCAGGTTCTTCACGGCCACCTCGGGAAGAAGGTTCGACGTTCGAGGTTCGACGTGCGAAGTCGGAGGGAAACCCGGCGTCCTCTCTTTCCGGCTTCGAACGTCGAACGTCGGACCTCAGACTTCGAACCTCGCACGATTCTACCGACCGGCGTGGCCGTTGACCAGAAAACGCGGCGCGGTAGCATGCCCGGGCAGGAGGTGAACCATGGCCGGCGCCATCAAGCCCGAGATTCAGCGGCAGATGAAAGAGGCCCTCAAGGCCCGCGAAAGCGAGCGGCTGGGGGTGCTTAGAATGATCCTGGCTGAGATCAACAACGCCCAACTGCACGCCGCCGACGCCGACGAAGCCGAGGCCGTCGCCGCCTATCACAAGCGGCTGGTCAAGGCCAGGCCGGATTTCGAGAGGGCCGCCGACGTCGCCCGGCTGGCAGCCCTGGACCGCGAGATCGCCATCGTCGCCGAGTTCCTCCCGGCGCAGCTTTCCGACGCCGAACTGGAAGGCCTGATCGAGCAGGTCGTCGCCGGGCACAACTTCACCCAGCGCGACTTCGGCAAGGCAATGAAGGAAGTCATGTCCCAGGTCTCCGGCCAGGCCGACGGCGGCCGCGTGTCGCAGATCCTCAAGGCCAAACTCGCCGGCCGCTGAGCCGGCCCACACGGGAGATCGGTCCCATGCCCAGGCTGCCAGCCCTTCGGCCTCATCCGCGGCTGTACATCGGTCCCGACCAGATCGCCCGCCTGCGCCGCAGGCCGACTTCCCCGCCGCTCCGCGAGGCGGCGGACCGCGTCGCCGCCGATGCCGACGCCATCGTCGCCGCCCCGCGGTTCGAGTTCGTCGGCAACACGCACAACTGGATGCTCATCCGCGCCCGCGAGATGCAGACGCGCGTCGTCACGCTGATCACCCGTTGGCTGGCCACCGGCGACCGCCGCTATCGCGACTGCGCCGTCGAGCAGGTGCGGCAGATGGGGCGATGGAAGTACTGGTCCTGGATCGCCTGGCGCAGCCGCGACGCCGCACCCGACGCCGTCTTCGACCTCAGCTACGGCGAGAACAGCGCGACGCTCGCGCTGGCGTGGGACCTGCTGCACGACAGCCTGAGCAACGGCGAGCGCGACGAGATGGTCGCCATCGCCCGGCGCTGGCCGGTCGCGTCGTTCCTGCGGAACGGCGGGCCGGGCAGCTTCTGGTTCGGCAAGGCCGACACCAACTGGAACACCGTCTGCGCCGGCGGCGCGGGCATGCTGGCGCTGGCGATGCGCGAGCGGCTGGGACGCGACGCCGACGCGATGCTCGCCCGCGTCGAGCGGTCGATCCGCCCGTTCTTCGAGCTGCTGCGGAAGAGCGGCGGCGCCTGGCCGGAGGGGGTCGGCTACTGGGGCTATGGCTTCCGATACGGGTTCATGTATCTGCTCAGCCACGAGCAGGCCACCGGCCGGACCCACCCGCTGATGCGGATCCCGCAGATGCGGGAGACCGTCGCCTGGCCGCTGGACTTCTGCCCCAACGGCGTGTCAGCCAGCTTCGGCGACGCCAATTCCTTCTGGGCCCAGCCGATCCACTACGCCGCGGCCGAGCGTCTCGGCCGCCACGATTTGCCCGGCACGATGGACGGATTGCGGAACCATTCAGCCGCCCGCAACCACTGGCCCGACGCCGCCGAGATGCTCCTGCTCCACCCGCGCCGCACCCGCCGGCCGGCCGTCCGGCGCAATGTCGCCCGGCTCTATCGCGGGCAGGACTGGGCGATACTGGCCGACCGCATGCCCGGACCGTCGATGTATCTTTCGATCCGCGGCGGCACGACCGAGGTTCCCCACGGGCATCACGACCTGCTCAGTTTCCACTGCGTCGTCGGTGACGAGACGATGATCGTCAACACCACGCCGGCTGAATATCTCGACACCACCTTCAGCCCGCGGCGATACGAGTTGACGGAGATCGGCCCGATGCACAAGAATGCGCCGATGGTCAACGGCGTGGGCATCGCCGCTCCGTGCAAGGTGGCCACCCGCCTCCTCCGCGTCGCCGGTTGCCCGGCCGTTCGTATCGACGCCACCGGGGCCATGGGCCTGACCCGCGACCGCCGCCCGGCGGTCCGCTTCGCCGCCCGGCTGTTCGTGATGATCCCGGGCGTCGGCTTCGTCATCGTCGACCGCGTCCAGACGCAGTTCCCCGCGCGGTTCGAGAGCCGGATGCACACCCAGGCCCAGACGAAGCCGGGCAAGGCCGGGGCCCTGCTGGTCGGCCGGCGGCAGGCGCTGCGCGTCGCCTATTGCTGCGACACGCCCGGGCGGCTGTTCACCGCGCAGATGGCCCCCACCACGCCGACCGACGGGCCCGTCGTGCTCCGCTGGTGCACGGGCGCGGGCCTGCTGAGCGAGGCGACGCTGGTGACGCTGCTGGCGCCCGGCCGGGCGGCAGCCAAGGTCGAACTGTTGCCCAGCCGCGGCGGCACCCGCCTGCGGGTCGAACGCGGCCGTAAGCGGCGGACCCTCGACCTGACCGCCCGGCTGCAGCCGCGGTAACCTGAACCGGAGAGATGAACATGCCCGCGAAACTGAAGACGGCCTGGGTCGGCGTTCTCGGCTCGCCGAAGCTCTGGCGCCGATCGCCGCGATCGCTCTACATCGAGGAGCTTTTCGCCCAGGCCGGTCTGCTCAACTGGCGGCGCGTCGCCCGGGCTCGCGACTTCGATCCCGCCGTCCACGGCGTCGCGGTGATCCCCGACGCGGGCGTCCTGTCAGCGGACGACGCCGAGGCGCTGGACGCATACGTCGCAGCGGGCGGCCGGCTGTTGGCGCTGGGTCGGCCCGGGACGCTGGGGCCCCTGTTCAATGTCCGCGAGGGCCGCGCCGTCGCGGAGGGATGGCTGGCCCCGGCCAGCCGGGCGTTCGCCCGCGAGTTGGCCGTGCCGCTGCATGTCTTTGACGCGACGGCGCTGGCCGGCCCGGCCGACTCGCCCATCACGCTCCAGCAGCGGGAGGCGAAGGCCGCCCCTGTCGCGGTCTCCTCGCGCATCCGTCGCGGACGAGGCTCGGCGCTGCTGATCGCCGCGGAAATCGTCGGCTCGGTCGTGCACATCCAGCAGGGCATCGCGGTGGTGCGCGACGGCACGCCGCCGGCCGACGGCTCGGCGCCGATCGACGAGGGCATCCTCAAGTGCGACGACGCGATCATGCTGGACTGGGACCGCGACCGCCAGACCGTCGTCGAGGGCCTCTGTCCGATCTTCGCCGCACCGCAGGGGGATCTGCTCCGCGAGCTGCTGATGTCGGCGATCGCGTCGCTGGCCCGACCGGCCGGCGCGCCGCTGGTGACGCTCGACCCCTGGCCGGACAATCTGCCCGCGGTCGGGCTGATCAGCCACGACAGCGACCTGCACGACCCGGCCGGCGTGGACCGGCAGATCGCCACCGACGCCGAGGCCGGCGTCTCGGCCTGCTGGTGCACCATGGCCGGCACCGACGACGGCAAGGTGAGCGAGTATCCGATCGAGCAGCTTGCCCGGATCGCCGCGGCGGGGCACGAGTTGGCGTTCCACTACGACGTGCAGACCGACGACCCGCGTTACCGGTGGGGCCGCGAGAGCTTCGACCGCCAGCTCGCCCGCCTGCGCGAGCGAATGAAGTCCGCCGGCATCCGCGCCCGGCTGGTGAGCAACAAGAACCACTACACCCGCTGGGAAGGCCGCCTGGACTTCTTCCGCTGGCTGGAAGGCGAGGGCTTCCTTGTCGACCAGAGCCGTGGGCCCAGCAAGCGCGGCAACCTCGGCTGGCCCTTCGGCACGTGCCACCCGTGGCGTCCGATCGACGACGAAGCCGACTCGCCGCGGCTGATGAACCTGCTGGAGGTCAGCTTCGACACGCAGGACCTGGGCTACCGCGTCTGTCCCGCGGAATTCGGGCGGGTCTACGTCGAGCGGGCGGTCGCCCGCGGCGGGGTCGTGCATCTGCTCTTCCACCCGGCCCACACGCATGACGAAAGCGTTCGGCGGAACCTGCCGGAGCACGTCGCGCTCGGCCGGCGGCTGGGCGTCGCGTGGTGGACCTGCGAACAGATCGCCCGCTGGCAGTTCGCCCGCCGGGCGGCGACGCTGGAGTCGTTGGCGATCTCGCGCGGCGTCGCGAAGCTGCGCATCAAGGCCCGCAAGCCGCTGCCCGGCGCGACAATCCGGGTCGGGCGGTTGCGCTGCCGACCGGCCGACCTGAAAGGGGACGCGACCGTCGTAGTGAAGTTGAAGACGTGATCGGCCATTCGGGATACGCGATCTCCCGGTTGGCCGAAGTGACAATGCCGTTGGCCCGATCCCGGACGATCATGGAGCGGACCTGAAGACAGGGTGCGCGAGCGCCGCGGCGAGCATGAGCGGTCGGCTGCTCAGGGGTCTGCGGGGGCGAGGGGCGGGAGATGCTTTGCGCCGGGCGGGAATGGATGTTGCGGAAGACCGACATTGGGCGCCACCGATGTTGAGAAGATTCAACATAGGGCAAGTTGGGAAGTTTGTCGCTAACTAATTCTTCTTCTCGTTTATTCTGGAAGTTACTGATATTTGTCTTCTTAATTATACACAATTTCTCGCGATTCCAGATAGTGAGTTTGGCACGCTATTTGCTGCGCACTTTGGTCTGAGGATGCAGGTTCCTGGCTGTCTGCGCACAGGCCGTCGCGACGGCCGTCTGTGAAATCCCGGGGAGTCGTGTCCTTTCTCTTGAGTCTGTGATGAAGCCGCGGCGCTTTGGCGGGCAATTCCGTCGGCAACGGTGTGCGATTCGACGAGGGGGAAACGTTGCCGGAGGGATAGGGATCGGCGTGAGAGACACTTGCTGTTCACGGAGTCCGGCCACACGAGAGGAGAGAACATGAGACTGAATCCGGCTGCAACACTGGTGATAGTCCTGATGTCGGTCGGGACCGCATTCGGCGGCCCATCGCTGCCGACGATCCAATACGACGGGGCCTTCTACAGCCCCGGCCCCAGCGCCGACCCCGGCAGCTATGGCGGTCTGTCCTACTACAAGAACGGATCGACCCAGGAGTTGTATACCTGCGGCAGCTACAGCCAGTTGACGGCGATCAGCGTTCCGACGCCCGTCATCCCCGACGCGACTTGGAGCAACGTGCCGACTGCCACCACTCTGATGTCACCGGTCTCGTTGGCCACGCGGACGTGGGACGTCGTGGTCCGCGGCGGTTACGTCTATTACGCGGGCTACGCGAGCGGCGGGCTGACCAACGGCTTTGCCCGCGTGAACCTGGACCTGACTGGCGAAACCTACATGGGCCGAAGCCAGGTGGATAACCTGAACGGCCTGTGCCTGGCGCCTGCGGGCTTCATCCAGGCGGCGGGCCTGCCGGCCGCCAACGACACGATGAGCATCTCCACCTACTTCAGCGCACCGGAACTCTACCTGAACGCCCCGCAGAACGGCACCGGCCTCAACACTGCGGGCTCGGCGCCGGGCGCCCGGCTGCTTCGGCCGAGCGACTACAGCAACTCGGCCAACTGGAACTACGGCTATGCCTCCGTCCAGTGGGTCCAGCCGCTGGGCACGTCCGACTGGCAGGACGGGTTCATCGTCCTGGGAGAGCGCAACCTGGGCGCCAGCACGCTTTCGCTGGCCTTCCTCGACCCGACCGAAGTGGCCGCGGCCCGCGCCGCCGACGCCGACGGCATCTTCGCCTTTGCCAACAGCAGCATTGCCCGCTTTGACCTGACCGCCTACCTCTCGCCGGGCAACACCAACGCCGCCGGCGTGACCGGCATGGCCTACGACCCGGTCACCGGCAGGCTGTTCATCAGCGAGACCAGCACGACCTCCGGCGCCGGGGCCAGCGACGCGGTCATCCACGTCTTCACCATCGGGACCGTGCCCGAGCCCGCCACGCTGTCGATCCTCGCCCTGGGCGTCGCGCCCCTGCTCGCCCGCAGGCGGCGGCGTCGCTGACGTTCGCCCCGCCCCGGGGCTCATCCCTGCCCACTGGCCGTCGGCCGGGACCTCTGCCTCCGAAGGGAGAGGGCTCAACGCCAGTCCGAGCCGCGCGGTGGGCTGCAAATGCCGTTGGCGCCACGATGTCGGGCGGAGCGATCGATGTTCTCAGAAAACGATGCTCGACTATCAGCCGACGCGGCGCGATGTTCATTGAATTCCGGGTCGGCCGGCAACGTGAATGCTCGACTTACGGGCGGAAATCGGGCGTTTTGAAAAACGCGCTGAACATCGTCCGCCCGGGCAGGCCGGGAAATGTTCCACGTGGAACATCCGCTGGAGGCAGGCGCAGGCAAGCAGAAGCAGCGAAAACCGGGGTGGAGGGCGCGGCGATACCATGTTCCACGTGGAACATTCGCGCGGCCGGCCGATGTGCCACGTGAAACGCCCCCTGCCACCTGTCCGCCCGCCAGGGATGTGCGCCGCGCGATCTATGTTCCGGACTCTTCCTCTCTGGGAGAGACCCGCATCTCAGGGAGGCGATCACGTCGATTTCCGCGCGAACGGGGCTCAACGGTCGCGGCTCCTTGCATCCGGGCCCCTTGCGGCCCAACGCGATCCCGTGTAGGTCTTCATACACGCTCTAAGCCTGAGTTCAAGTTGAAGCTGTAGAGGGGTCACTCTTCCTGCTCTCGCCAGTACGCGTTCTTGTTGCGGAGCATGCTGACGCTGCCGGCCAGGTCGCGGGCCACGCGGGCCAGCAGGTCGATCATCTCCTCGGGAGAATCTGATTCATGGTCCCTGAGCAACCCTTCGGGGTCGCGGGCCAGCGGGCCGACCAGGTAATTCTCAGCCGTCGCGGACCAGTCGAAGATTTCGGCCATCGCCAGATCGCCGCAGGCCTCGGCGACGAACGACCAGGTCCAGGTCCGGTCCAGCGGCGACTCGATCCGGGCAGCCGTCTTCATCGCGCCGGGCAGATCGCCCAGTTCGCCCTGGGCGACCGCGAACGCTCGCAGCACCTTCACGTCGGCGGGAGCGGCTGACGCGGCGTCGGCCAGGTCGGCCCGAGCGCCGGCGAAGTCGCCGGCG